>JANMHS010000114.1:0-21843 GCA_031375385.1 Synechococcales cyanobacterium OTE_70_metabat_200
TAGTACTCATTCGAATCGCTTGCTCACTCCCATTATTAGTCGGGGGAATAGTCGTGTCTTCCAGGAATAGAAATAGATTATCGCGGAGCTTTCGATAGCGTTTCTGTAGCCGGATGCCATCTTTGTGGGTCGGAGATAGTGCTAACAAACGCTCCAGCCGTCGGTCAATGTCTCGCCGATATTGATATTGGGTCGAAGCCGATAACTTCTCCCAGCGGCGATGTACGGCGCAAGCACGTAATACTAGTTGCTTCATTGGAGCTGAGAAGATTTTATCTCCGGCATCTATTCCATACTGACAATCACGAAGTTGATGGGCTAAGCAAACCTGCCAATTCTCCGCAGGATGGGTTTTCTGAGCACTAAATAAATCTGACACCCAAACCTCTGGCCGATGACCCTGCATCACTTCTTCAATCACATCTCCGCCCCGAGAAGGACGAATTACATGTAAGCAAACTTGGTCATTTTGAAACACCCATTCCCACTGTGTTTTGCCCTTGACTCGGGCTCCTGTTTCATCACTACAGATTAGACGGGCACTGCGCAGGCGTCGCTCAATTTCAGCAATCGTTGGTTCCAACCGCTTTCCAACACTCATCCAGATGTTGCTTAATGCTCCCTCTGAGATCGGTAGATTGAAGATTTCTGCCATCGTTCGGCTCAGCCGCTCGTAACCGATGGCATGTTCATACCGCAAAGCTGTCACCAGTGCTACTACCCCATCTTGGTAGGGACTTCCCGGTTCAAAACCTGCTGCTGCCGGAGCTACTTGTACTTCACCACAATCAGGGCAGGTACAGCCATACAACTTGACCTGAGTCACCACTGGGCGAATCGGTGGGATATCTATTTTGTCGTACTTCTGCACCAGCTTCTGTAAGCTTTCGGACAGGTCTAAACCACACTTTTTACAACTTTTCAGTTTCGCCTCTAGGACTTGGTCTGGATTTTCACTTAAGGGGCGACCCCCACCCACTCGACCTAGACTCGCTATCCGTTTCGCCGGAGAACCATCTAATCCCTTCTTAACACTAGCTTTGAAACCTTTTGCGGGGGGCAAACTAGAATTCTTTGATGTCTTTTTTGGCTTCTTTTCCTTTAATTTTTGGACATCAGCCCACAGCTTTTGGATGAGCTTGATCAACTCATCCTTGTCTAACTCAGCTAGCTGTTCGGGGGCCGGAAGTTCTTTCATCACTCCACTCTAGACAATTTTGCCATTTTGTCAACCCCCCAGTTGAGCAATTACTGTTATTCATAATGGCTTGGCAATGACACCCAACTGTTGCATAGCGGCTAATAGATTAATCTCGTACCAAGTCTCTACAATTTTGCCTGCGGATATCTGGAAGAACCTTGCGCCAGTTCCTTCCACTATTTTTCCCGTGGGGGCAATGCCCAGAAAATTACCGGAGTGGACGCCCTTTAACCGATGGCGCAGGGCCACTTGGCTGTGATCAGCCACCACCGATTCGATCGTCTGCTCCATCTGCGGAAATCCATCAAATAGACGACGATAAAAAGATTTGGCTGGCACCGTTCCCCGAATTGGCTCTGGCAAAGCAGCATGGTGAAAAATCACATCTGGGTCGACGACTTCGTCCCAAACCTGCTCCCAGTTGGCTTCGGTACCCCATGCTTCTAGGGAAAAACGCATGGCAATGTGTTTACAAGTTTCGGTGGTTTGCATTGGAACTCTCCATACAGTGATGTATGGTAGGATTCTAACCAGGTAATTTGAGAATGTCAATACACTACTGTATGGAAAAAACCACAACGGCCAAGCTGGATCGTCAAGCCTGGATAACATTGGGCCTCCAAACCTTGGTGGCCAAAGGTATTGACGCCGTGCGGATCGATCCGCTAGCCAAGCAGCTCCAGGTGACCAGAGGTAGCTTCTATTGGCACTTCAAGAACCATGAGGAACTATTGGTGGCCATGCTCCAAGAATGGAAAACTATCAATACCCAGCAGATTATCGAAGAAGTGGAAGCGATCGGCCCCAATCCTGACCAAAAGTTACGGAGTTTGTTTGAGATCGCTGCCCAAGATGACAATCAACTGGAGAAAGCCATGCGCGTTTGGGCTGCTAACGACGATCGCGCCGCCATGGAGATTGCCCAGATCGATCGACAGCGCCTGGAGTACCTAGAAAGCCTCTTTCGGCAACTGGGTTTTGCGGCTCCGGAAGCCCAAGTGCGGGCCAGAGTGGCTTATTCTTTCCGGCTAGGCTGGTTCGTGATGCCCTCGGCGGCGGAGCCAGTCGATTCTCCAAAGGAGAGGCTACGCCAACGCCTGACCGAAATTCGCCTAGTTTACAAAATCATCACCCAAGCCGATGAGGTGATCGCCCAGTAACCAACTACTTCAAGCTTTTTGTCCTGTATTGAGGAAAATCACTTCCTCTTTGATCTCAATATTTAGAGCTTTTTGGACAGCTAGAATTTTAGTAAAACTAGCTCCGGCATAGTAGGTTGCTTCGTAGCGCTGAATCTGCTGTGCTTTAAGCCCCATTAGTTCACCTAGCTGCTCTTGGGTTAACCCCCGCACAATCCGGGCCTTGATCAAGGCTTCTGGTAATTGAGCAAATGAATCGAACTGTAGTCGATCGACCTTACCTTCCTTAAGATTTTGATACTCTTTTAGTTCTTGCTGCAAAGATTCAATTTGGCTATTCATTGAATCGAGATGTGCTTGATGCCGCAGTTGATGATTCAAGTCTGCATTGGTTATTTCAGATGCAGCTAATTTTTGCACAACAGTTTGAAATTTCCGCAGTTGAGCCTGAGTAATCCCATATTGCCTTTCATTGAAAATCATAAAACACCACTGACTTTACACGAAAAGAATATTGCAAGGAATTTGCTGTTGTCGAATGTTGTCTACAGCAATCCCTAAAGCTACTGGCAACCGTTGAAAACCCTCATCCCTCAGCCTATTTTCTACATTCGGAAGCATTCTAGGGCCTCGATTATGTAGTAAACCAATGTATTGTTCGCCCAGTGAAGTTTTGGGCCGCAAGAACTCATGGATTTCCTTGAAGATGAGTTTTCGGTTCCCAAAAGTTACACAAGATCGATCAAAGGCACTTCTGTTGCATAGGGAAATCCACAAAAGAAGCCTGAACTCTTGACAGGCAGTCTGTTTAAGTTTTTTTAATATCACTAAGGGTCTGGGGCAATGGACTTCCTTGGTGACTCGTGTTGAATTTGCACCTCGATCATCTTCCTGCGGTCGATTGATTTCTATCGATTCCGTCAACATTGAATAGCTGGAAAACATTGATGTATAGGAGGACAACAGTGAAAGTGCAATAAGTCCAATGGTTCTTTTGACATTTCCATAGTGATTGTTCATCCTGTTGAAATTTGAAATCAGTCGCAAAGCTACCTTGCTCTTAGGGAAGACTGCTTTTTGCATTGTTATTGGTATTAACATAAATACTGGAATTAGTATTATCACAAAGAGGAGAATCATGATTTTCAAATACCCAAATGATGAATCTGTTTATGGAACAGCTCGACGAGTTGAATTTCAAATATCGATCGCAATAATCCCTTTGGGATTACCATCTCGATCTAGCTGAAAAAATTCTAGGAATGTCTTTCCATCAAAGTTTGCGATCGAACTAGCTAGAAACAGCTCCCCACCATACTTGGCCTTCTGTGCAGCCCGATGGTTTCGAAAATCCAGTAAAACCGGATCAAGTTCCTTCAGCTTCACAAAATCCACATTGTCATCCTCCCAACAAGCATCAAAATCCCCAGGGAACTCTTTGTTCGTCGCAAAACTGCCATCTATGTAAATCTTTCGACAACCCACTTCTCGCAAAGGGATGCAGGCTCTACTCAAGCCAGCTAGCAATTCCTGACGGCGATCGTTAAAAGCTAAAAGCTTTTCGACCTCTTGCCAAGTCGCTAGATGAATGCCGGGTGGCAAGTTACCATTCGCTGAAAATTGGAGCATCGATTTCTTACAGGGTTAGCATCGATCAATACGACTCAACTTCACAAGCAACACAACAAAAGTATTGCATGAGATTCATTATGATACAATACTTTTGTTGTGTCAAGCATATCTGCGGATTTCTATTGATTGGCTCTTTGCTGAGCTAGATCGATCACGGCCTGAATCGATGCCCTAGCCTGCGGGCTATTGTGCCAGCAGGTAGAACCCATCATCATCGATATTTCCTTGGTAATCTCGGCAGCATCTTTGTCTTTCAGCATCGCTAGAGAACCGTAGCCGATCTGCTCCAGTCGATCGATTACCGTTGGCCTCACCCCTTTCAGTTGAAGCATTATCTGCCTTTCTTCGGTACTAAAATGCATGATTTCCATGTCTCCACTCGATAGGGTAAAGCTTGATCATGAATCCGCCTCGGCTCCTGAATTTTGCTGCATTTCTGTGCCCATAGCTCGATCGATTGCATCGGGACTCTGGAGCAATGTGTCTGAGATCCTTTGGCGGTCGGCAGAACTACGGTTTTGGCTGAGCTTGTATTTACCTTCCAATCGCTCGATTGCCATCTCAAACCCAACAATACCTTTCATCATGCCCTCTCGATAGCTGCTGGATAGACTGTGCCATTGAGATTTGTAGCTTGCTTCATAGTTATCCACCATTCGATCAATCGTCTTTTCCATAGATTCCGGCTCCGCCTGGAAGGTGACAATCCTGGGAATCCGTAAGCTTGACAGGCAATGTAGTTCCAGGTGGGCATGATGCGCTAACTCACAGATAAGCCATGCTCCTCATACAACCGCAGCACAAATTTCCCGGCAGGGGTCTCGCGGCAAGCTTGGATATTGGCAACCATTGGGATCGGCAAGCTATCCAAGCCTGGCATTGTCACACCATAGCCTCGGGGAAGAACAGCGGCAGCAGCCAAGGTCGCAAAAGTTAAATCTGCTGCCGAAAATCGATCGCCCACTAGATAAGCCCGCCCATCGGCTAGCAGGTGATCCACCTGCTCAAAGATTCTACACATACATGCATGGGCTTTGGCTTCAGATTCTTCATCGATCACGTACATCTGAAAAACATTGGAGCGCATCCAATGGAAAACCACAGGGAACAATAGTCGCTCGAACCAAGGAACCCCCTGACACCAGAGCGGTTTGATTAATTCCGAACGATCAAAGATATGGAAATATAGCCACAGACGAACAGCGGGAGCCAGTTCTGCATCGAACATGCCAATCAGCTCATCTACCTGCTGCCGTTGGTGGGGTTCACTCGGATAAAGCTTCGATTGCACTGGAGCCAGCTCATCTACCCATTCTAAAATTTCCGCTGAATCTTTCAAGACAGCAGTCTCGGTAAATAATACAGGCACCGCTTGACCGCCTACCAACCGAGAAACAAAGCGATTCAGCGGAGACAGATTGCCTTCTGTGCGAATCACCGTGCTATTGGTCGATCGATCGGGCACTCGGCGGGTAGCAAAGCGATGAAAAGGCGGCATGTGCCGTTCTTCCACAAACGGAATTTGCAACCGCAGCAAAGCCCAACGAGTCTTTTCGCAGTAGTGACTCACCGGAATAGTGATGAGCCGCACCGGTGATGCGATCGAAGGAATCCCTAAAGTCATATTCATCACTGCAATAGTGGTCTAATGTCGAATAATGGCAAGCATCAGCACATACATGGTCTCTAAATAGATCCTATAAAGGCATGAGTTCCGGAAAGTTCTGGAGCACTTGGTCGTCGGAAAGTTGGTCGCCAAGCTGAGCTGGCGAAAAATGGATCTGCACCGCCTCTATCCGATTTTGGTAATGAAGATTGATAATCGTCTTCAGGGCCATCCGCATCCGGCCCACATCGGACAAATTAGCCTGGATAGTATTATCCTCACCAGTGAAAGCCACCGTAATCATCACCACCAAATTCGGCGTGGGTGCCAGGGTCAGATCTTCCTCGGGCTTCGCCGTCGGGTCCGGCTCGCTGAGGTATCGCTGGGCCGAATCCGTAAATAGCTCATTCACAAAGCCCCCAGCTTCCCCCTCATCCCAGATCAGGTCGCCCTCATTGCCCGCCGATCGCCAAGCGTGCTCGTACTGCAACAAATTCTGACAAACCTCGCCCAAACATTCCCCAGCGATCGTCAGATCTCCATCGGCTTCAATAATCTGGCGACCGGCTTGGTTCAATACCCCCAATACCGGCGTTACCTCCGTGCCACTCAAATGCAGAAAAATGCGCGTGACCACATAGCTGGTCTTGCCCATGAACTTGTTGAAACCATCACCAATACCCATGTTACTCATTCTCCTAAGGGGGTTTAGACCATTCTATGCCAGTCTCGAAAAATCCCCAAAAAAAGAGAGCTATCTAGCTCTCGGCGTGGGCCGCTGCCCTTGTCACTTTGTTGCTGGTCGATGGAACCCTTGCTCTTCAGTTGCTTGCGCAGCATCTGCATTTGCTTCTTGAGTTGGCGACGGCGGGCCGAGCCACCTTTGCCCTTGTCATTGCGACCTTCCTTGCGCGGAGATTCCCAGCGCTTCAGCATTCTAGCCATGGTGTTTGGGTGTGTAATAATTCAACAATTCCAGTGTAGCAAGTCTCTCCCAGCATCCGTCAAGGTTTGTCATACTGGTTCCCGTACTTTTGGGTTCTACTGCATTTGTCCAGCGCTGTCTTTGTGTACGGCACCCTCCTCCGCGGCCAACCTAATTATCACTGGCTGGGAGATGCCAATCCGATCATTGTCGGTGGTAGTTGGCGGGATCACTTGGGGAATCTTAATAAATAGTTAGTGTTACTATTGTCCAGTGTGGACTTCCGGTACTACACTAGATACGATAATAAGAAAATTTTTCTGAGATGCTTATGAGTGGAATCGCGCCGTCAGAACCAGTGTTCATCTCCCGATTTGAGACACTGTCCCTTGAACCGTCGATCGCCATAGCTGAAAAACTCTCCGCAAATTTCAACCTGCCGCCAGCCATTACCCTCCAAGAACTCCTCTCCCTCTCCTGGCCCGAAAGAAACCAGATCGTCCAAGAATGTCTGCCTGGTATCGTAGCTGACTTTAACGATCATCCCGAGCTGCGAGAATTTGAATTAGATGGCTCAGATTGGGAGCTTGAGGATGACTAGCCCCAAACAGGGGGAAATCTGGTACGTTAATTTAGAACCAACGGTGGGAGTAGAAATCAAGAAGGCTCGACCGGTGGTCGTGGTCAGCTCTGATTCGCTCAATTCCCCCCATTGGAAAATGCGCATTGTAGTTCCCTGCTCCGCATGGCAGGATCGTTTCCAGGACAAGTTTTTCAAGGTGCGGATTCCAGCCAGCGAAGAGACTGGCCTCAAGAAGGAATCGGCGGCGATTGTGCTACAAGTACGATCTCTGTCTCTTGATCGCTTCCAGGATCGCCTGGGCCAAGTTACGCCCAACATCCTCCAAGAACTACTTGCCGGGTTGATGCTGGGTCTTGATTGTCGGCGAGATTAGGTTTCGCTCCCATCAGAGGGAATGATCACGATCGCTCCATTGGCGGCGGCGGCGCGGCAGGCATTGGCGACCCGCAAACTGTTGAGACTGGCGCTGGGCGTGACATAGTTTTGGCGACCATCAAAGAAATGGGCTAGAGCAATGCTGAGATCTTGGGCGAACATACCCCGGCGGGCACCTAGCTCGATCGACATGGTTTCATCGCCCACTGTCAAAGTCCCATGATCTCCATCAAAAACCATCCCACCTCGATCGCCCTGGATCTCAAAGCGTCTGGCTGGTAGCCAAATTTCTTCGCCTTTGCCATAGACCACCTCCGCAAACAAGCCATTCCGAAAAGTCAGCTGGGCCGTACAGAGGGAAGTCTTAAACCAGCCATCTTCCAGCCCGCCATAGCGATTCTGGCAACTGACCCGCTCTACTTCGCCAAATAAATTAGTAAAACGATGCAATCTGGAGAGCGCCGCTGCCAAAGGAAAGCCAAACTGCTGACAATGGTAAGTCCATTTACGCGGAGCCTGCCGTTGAGGGACTAAGGTGGCATAGCGTGCGTAGTGGGGCTGTCCGATTTTCCCCAACCATTCCCCCATGGTCTGATGTAGAGCTCCCAACAGCTCAATGTGCTCCACATGCAAAAAGACCTGTTTATTGGCTGCCTGCACAATAATTTCCTCTGCCTCCTGGGGATCCAGTGATAGGGGGTATTCCACAATGACATGGCGCATGGCCTTGATCGCTGCTTTCGCGATCGGCCCATGGTTGTCGTTGGTTGAACAAATCATTACCAAATCCACTTCTGGCATCGCCACCAGCTCTTGCCAACTAGCCACCGGTTTGCAGCCAAATTCCGTGGCGAATGATTGGGCGCGCTCCGGACTGCTGCTGGCTACGGCGACTAATTGGGTGCGCTCATCCGCCAAGATAGACTGGGCACGCACCTTAGCTACAAACCCCGTCCCGACTAGACCGATTTTCAGGGGATTGCGCACATATCTGTAAAGACTCACGGGAAGACCTGGATAAAATCTGTGCCGCCATTATCGGGCAAAAGGCGATCGATCTGATATCGAGTTGCGTTCGTAGTGATCACCTGGCAGGCCCAGCTCACTTTGTTAAAAAAGGATTAAGCCTATGATTTTCCGATGCTTTAATTGTTAAAAACTGTTGAAAACAAATCATAATATGTCCGAGGATAAAATTCATTATATTTAAATTCATTCTGTTAAGAAGTATTAAAATCTTACCCAACTAGGAGCGCAATCTGTTTTGGACAACAATAAGGAAAGAATATTAGTCGTTGATGATGAAGCCAGCATTCGCCGCATTCTGGAAACCCGCCTGTCTATGATTGGCTACGACGTAGTGACAGCAGCGGATGGGGAAGAAGCTTTGGAAACCTTTCGGGATACCATCCCAGACCTAGTGGTATTGGACGTGATGATGCCCAAGCTAGATGGCTACGGTGTTTGCCAAGAGCTGCGCAAGGAATCGGATGTGCCGATCATCATGTTGACGGCCTTGGGCGATGTGGCCGATCGGATCACCGGCCTGGAACTAGGTGCTGATGACTATGTGGTTAAGCCTTTCTCGCCGAAGGAACTAGAAGCCCGGATTCGCTCTGTGCTGCGGCGGGTGGATAAGAGCAACCTGAATGGCATCCCCAGCTCTGGGGTGATCCAAATCGGCAGTATCCGGGTGGATACCAATAAGCGCCAAGTTTATAAAGGCGACGAACGGATCCGGCTCACGGGCATGGAATTCAGCCTCCTGGAACTCCTGGTCAGCCGCTCCGGCGAAGCCTTCTCTCGATCGGAAATCCTGCAGGAAGTCTGGGGCTACACCCCCGAGCGCCATGTGGATACCAGAGTTGTGGATGTCCATATTTCCAGGCTGCGGGCTAAGCTGGAAGAAGACCCCAGCAATCCGGAGCTGATCTTGACGGCGCGGGGCACTGGCTACCTTTTCCAACGGATCATCGAACCAGACGAGATGTAATATGTCCGACAGCGCTAAAGGCGATTTCCTTACAGGAACGCTCCGCGAACGGAATGCTATTCTGCGCCTACTGCCTTTGGGGGTGGGCTCGGTCGCGGGCTGCTTGTTGTTATTAAATCGGCTCTTGACCCCAGAACTGACCTCCGCCCAATCCCGCTCCGATGTGTTGGGGGTAGTTCTCTGTGCGGTGATGATTTTGGTCGGTTTGCTTTGGCAGCGGGTGCAGCCCAAAACCCCAGAAGCCGTAACCCTGATTGGTCAGGAAGGCTTGGAGATATCCCCGGAGCTGCCACCATCTCTGCAAACGGAGCTGGCTTGGTCTTCTTATTTATTGCTCACCAACACTGTCACTAGGTCGATCGCTCTCTATATGGATGGCCAGACTGTAATGCGGCGTGGTGTGTTGGCCCCCCAGCACATCGTGGTTCCTGGGCCGATCCTAGAACGAGTGCTGAAAAACCAGAAACCAGTCTACCTAGTGGATCTCAAGGTCTACCCCGGCAGAATCGAGTTTGACTATTTACCAGAAAATACCCAGGGCATTATCTGTCAACCGATCGGCGATCGAGGTGCAATGATTCTAGCTGCCCAAGCTCCCCGCAGCTATACGGGCCAGGATGAAGCCTGGATTGCCGGGATTGCCGACAAATTAGCCGCTAGCTGGGACGAACAGCTGCCCTTGGAATCCCCATAAATCCGAGCTAAGATGGGAAGCGTTTAGCCTTCAGTAACAGATCCATAAAGATGTTTTTAGATGAATTGCGTCCCCTGGCCAAAGAATTACTGGCTAACCCGATCGCCTTTGCTGGTGGCTTTGCCTCTGGCGTTCTGCGGCTCAACTTGAATGATGAGCCGGTCAAAGGCTGGCTCCAAAAGAATGGCAAAGGTTTTCAACCCCCGGCAGCCTCCCCAGATCCCAAAGCCCCCCAATCGATCGACATTGAATAGAACATATCTTTCCCACGCTCAGCGTGGGAAAGATGGTAAAACTCGAACGTCAAGTTTGTAGTCTTGTAACTTTCGTCACTCTGCAAATACATTGAAGTAGGTTATGATAGGGGACAAGAATTACATAATTCAGGGTTACCTTTGGTCAATCGTGAAGGTTTTATAGAGTGGAAAGCTGCCCAGTAGGTAGGTTCCGATCGTTAGTCTCTCGGCATTGGTAAATTCAGACCGTTATCTCGTCACTATCTGTAACGTATAGCTGGCATCTGTTCTCTGAACTGTAATCTATTTCAATCTCAGCTATCTCGATTCACATGACCATTTATATTGGCAACCTTTCCTACAAAGCCACCGAAGAAGATCTGAAGTCCGTTTTTGAAGACTATGGTGCTGTTAAGCGTGTAGTTTTACCCACCGATCGTGAAACAGGCAGAATGCGTGGTTTCGCTTTCGTAGAAATGGCCGACGATGAAAGCGAAGACAAGGCGATCGAAAACCTAGACGGCGCAGACTGGATGGGCAGAACCCTAAAAGTCAATAAAGCTCGTCCCAAAGAGGGCGGTGGTGGTGGCGGCGGCGGCGGCGGTGGTCGCGGCGGTTTCCGCAACGATAGCTACTAAATAGCTGCTCTACTCAATAAGTATTTTTCGGTTCAGCGTTCCTAGAACTGAGAAAGCAGCGAGATTTTAGATCTTGCTGCTTTTTTGTGCGCGACATATCTTCTATAGATAAAAAAAGCCCCAAAGCCATCACTGGCTCTGGGACGATTAATCAGGGTGCATCTACCACCTATGTATTCCACTAAATCCATCAATCCTCAGGATAATTTCTATACATTTCCCAGTACCTATTGGTGTAGTGGGATTGTTATGCCTGCTTGGCTAGCAAGGGGGCGGCAGAGAGTAGTTCTTGGGTGTAGGGATGTTGGGGATTGCTGAAGATGGTTTTGGTGTCGCCAACCTCTACGATCTTGCCTTGGTTCATCACCGCAATCCGATCGCATAGAAACCTGGCCAGCCAGAGATCGTGGGTGATAAAGAGATAGGTCAGCTTAAATTCTTCCTTCAGCTCCAGCATCAGGTCTAGCACCTGAGACTGAATAGTGGCATCTAGCATACTCACCGGCTCATCGCAGATTACCAGCCGGGGCTTGGTAATTAGGGCCCTGGCAATGCCCACCCGCTGCTGCTGGCCGCCGGAGAGGGCATTGGGATAGCGATCGATAAATTCTTGGGCTGGAGACAAGCCCACTCGTTCTAGCATGGCCAAAACCTGTTGACGGGCTGCTGAGGGCGTCGCTAACTTATGAATCGCTAGCGCATCGGCAATGCTATCCCCGATCGTCATTTTAGGATTCAGAGAAGCACTAGGATCTTGAAAAATCATCTGCATTTCCCGTCGCTTCGGCCGCATTTCCTTGGCGGATAAGGAAGTTAACTCCTGCCCGGCAAACATCACGCTACCGCCCGTGGCTGGAACCAGTTGCAGAATTGTCCGAGAAAGAGTGCTTTTGCCACAGCCTGACTCACCTACCAGGCCAAAAATCTCACCTTCATAAATTTGGAGATCGATATCATCTACGGCCTTAATGGTATTACTACCACCGAACAGCCGCTGGAGCAGCCCAGAACCCAGATCGTAATGTTTGCGTAATTTGGTCAATTCTACCAAAGTCTTACTCTCGGTAGTCTTGGCTGCCGCCCCACTGCTACTTTGGATATGCAGAGCCGATCTCAGCAGTTCTTGAGTGTAGGTTTCTTGGGGGGCCTCAAAAATCTGCTGCACCGTGCCCGTTTCTACCTGCTGCCCGTCTTTCATCACGATCATCCGATCGCAGTATTCGGCCATCATGGCCAAGTCATGGGAAATTAGCATCAATCCCATATTCCGCTCCGTACAGAGCCGGGTCAGCTCTTGCAGGATCTCCGCCGAGACCCGCACATCCAAGCTAGTGGTCGGTTCGTCGGCAATAATCAGCTTTGGGTCTAGGACTAGAGCCAGGGCGATCGCCACCCGCTGCCGCATCCCACCACTAAATTCATGGGGATATTGTTGCCAGCGCGTCTCGGAGATTTTCACTGCCGCCAGGGCATTGAGGGTGCGTTTACGGGCTGTGGCCTTATCCAAATGGGGTTCGTGGGCTAGCAACGTTTCCATGCAGTGCTGACCGATCGTCATCAATGGATTCAGTCTGGTCATGGGGTCTTGGAAAATGATCGAAACTGCTTCTCCCCGAAACTTCCGCAAGTCATCATCGTTCAGTTCGAAAATAGACTTGCCATTGAAAAGCGCCTGCCCGCCGACTTTGGCCTGGGGTGGAATCAACCTGACCAAAGCCCGCCCGATCGTGGATTTACCGCTCCCAGATTCACCCACAAATCCCAATTTTTCCCCAGCCGCCAGTTGGAAAGAAACATCATCTACGGCTCTGGTCTCACTCCGATTGCCCACGCTGGGATAGGTGACGGAGAGATTCTGAACATCAAGAAGGGGGGAGTTCTGGGGACTGCTCATAATTTGGGGGCACTGCCGCAGGTCTGGGCAAATTAGGTGATCTCTAGGTTAGCGCAAGATGCAGACCGCAAACTCATCCAAGAAGCCGGCCACTTTTTTTTGCTAGAGTGGGGTGGTCGCCAGCCTAAACTCCACGTCTCAAGGAAAATATCCCGATGACGAATCCATTGCTCCACGGCAGCGCCATCCTCCGGCGCAGCCTATTATCGTTCGCAGCGCGTCTCCGGTGGAGAATCGGTCTGTTTCTGCTCCTCACCCTCAGCGGTTGCGTTCGGTCCGAAACTACCATCAAGTTCCAAAGCTTCAACGCGGGCGAACTGGTGCAACATATCCAGCTGGATCCTCAGCTCTATCAGCTCGATCGGCCAGCGGTCGATCGCTGGTTGGCCTCGATCGAGCAGCGCACCCAAGCCCTCGGTGGCCAGCTGCAGCATTCCAGCCAGCTGGATCTGACGGCTACGTTGCCTTTCCATACGGCCCAGGAACTGACCGATAAGTTTGCAGCCTTTTTTCAGGGTGGGAGCAGTGCTGCGGCCATTGCTCCCCAGCTCCGCTTGCAGGAAAGCAACTTTCTGTTGGCTAGTCGCTATCACCTGGATTATGAGGTGGATCTCCGTAGCCTCACTAATGGTCTGGCTCCCGATAAATTCTCGGACGTATTTTTCGACTTAGCACTCCAAGTGCCAGCTCGCCCCTGGAGCCTCAGTCAACATTGGCAACTACCGATCGATGAACTCCATCATCCTCAAGCCACCTTCTGGATTCTGAATCCTTTGGGCATTGGAGGGGTTATGATTATCTGCCTAGTAGCGGCAGCCTATTGGCTCCAAGATCGGTTTTTTGCTACTCGTCCTTAAAGAACTCTGCCGCTATGTTTGCTATCGACCAATCCGCTAAAAAGTCGCCATTGATCCTGCCCTGGTACGTCTGGGCCATGATTGGCATTTTTGTTTTCTCGATTGCCATTCGTTTTTGGGGGTTGGGCCGGTTTCCGGCCTTTGTGTTTGATGAGGTCTACTATGCGGTCTTCGGTAATAATTATCTGACCAATACCAAGTTTTTCAATGCCCACCCGCCCCTCAGTCAGTACATTATTGCTATTGGTATTTGGCTGGGCGAGAAGCTGCCGATCGGTCACGATACGATCTATACCGATGCCAAGTACAATTTTTCGCGTACCACTTTTAGCTATCGCTGGTTCAATGCCATCTTTGGCTCTTTTATTCCACCGGTAGTGGGTTTTGTGGCCTATCAGCTCACCAAAAGACCTACCTATATGGTGTTGGCTTCGTTGCTAATAGCTTTGGATGGACTTTTTTTGGTGGATTCTCGCTATGCCCTGAACAATGTTTTTCTGGTTTTGTTTGGGATCTTGGGTCAGTTGCTGTTGTTATTGGGTCTGACGGCGATCGGGACTAAGCGCTGGAGCTACTTTTTTGGCAGTGGGGTGTTCTTTGGTTTATCGATCGCCTGTAAGTGGAATGGTCTGTGGTTTTTATTGGGAGTTTGGCTGCTGTTGGGCTTTCTGGTGGTGCATCAGTTGCTTACGGGCCGCAGTAAAACTGCAATTACCGATATTCCTGCAGATACTGAGCCTTCGGTATTAGTGAAAATGAGCTGGCTCAAGGTATGGGAAATTTTGATATTCTTAGTGGTGTTACCAGCGGTAGTCTATAGCCTCTCCTGGATTCCCCATATCATGATGAATCCGGAGTATGATTTTTTGAATATGCAGGGCCAGATTCTGCATTATCATGAGCGCATCAAGAATGGCAAGGAAGTTCATCCTTACTGTGCTAATTGGTATACCTGGCCGCTGATGATGCGGCCTTTAGCCTATTACTATCAGGTGGTGGAGACTTCTGCTAAAGGTCAGTGGCAAGACGTGATCCATGATGTCCATGCGATCGGTAACCCAATTCTCTGGTGGTCGGCGTTTGGGGTGATTGTGTCGATGACTTGGCGCTTCTTTAAGCTGCCTTTTCGGGCCATGAAGGAGTGGGATCTCAATTCGCCGACGCTGGCTCTGCCGATTTTCTTTTTGGCTAACTATGGCGCGAATCTGTTTCCTTGGATGCGGGTGACCCGCTGTGTGTATATCTATCACTACATGGGTTCTCTGGTCTTCGCGGTGCTGGCTTTAGCCTGGATGCTCGATCGCTGGCTCCATGGGGACAGTCAGCGCTGGCGGGGCATTGGGATTTCGTTGCTCTTTGCGATCGCGGCTGCTTTCGTCTGGTGGCTACCGATCTATCTGGGTCTACCCCTGAGCCGCATCGAACTTTCCATGCGCATGTTGTTCAGCCAAGCTCTCTGGCAGCAGGTCGGGGAGATGTGGAATTGGATTTAGACAATCTGGGTATGTTGCTGCTAGAGAAGCAACGGGAAAGCCTGTTACAGCAGGATGAATTAGAGTAGTTGGATGAACTGTTGCAGGTATATCGTCGGGGAATGATCAAGAATGTAGAAGCCCTGAAAGTTGCTGTGAGCAGAGATTTGCGGGCTAGGCAAGGATAATGGGACGGTCTTGCATTATCATCTTTGAATAAAAATAGGTGTTGTTGCCCTGAAAGCTCGTTTGTCTTCTCGACAAATTTGCTGAATAATATTGCGTCCCGACATGGCAACCACTGGCACACTACCACCAGGTTCAACCCACTGACCGATTGCATAAAAATTTCGCAGTTTGGGTAATATTTTGGGAAAGCCTTTGATCGATAATGGGAGGGTTTGTTTGGTTAAGAGCCAACCACAACTCGATCCTTGCCAGTTGCCGGTGTAACGCTCGTAGGTAAGCGGTGTAGCCACATCTACAAACTCAATATCATTCTTGATCCCAGGATAGAATTGCTCTAAAAGATCGATGAGAATTTGTGACTCTTGAATTTTTTCTGCATCATAGATTGAACGACCGTAAATACGTTGCCAATAATCATAATTAGTTGTCAACATGACCATCAGTACGGATTTTCCCTGTGGTGCTAGAGAGGGATCGAAGCAATAGTGTTTGACCCCAATCTCATACCGCTCTTCTCCTGCAATCATTACAGGTTCATCAAGCAGATGCGTAGTCCAATGCGGTGCGGCTGATAGGTCTCGATGAACGCCCAGTGATACCTGTAGTTGAGAATGAATCGGCAAATGCCCATCGTAATAACTTTGGATCTCATGGGGGACATATTGCCGATCTAGTAACCCAAACAGCGTATTGTGACCATCACAGGCCGAAATTACTCGATCAGTATAGTATTCTGCATTGTTGTATAGCCGCACGCCAATCGCTCGATGTTTCTCTGTTGAAACCTTTTCTACTTGCGCCTCATAGTGAATTTCACCGCCTAGTTCCAGATAGCGATCGGCAATCTTTTCGGCAAATTGCAGTGATCCTCCTAGCGGGAATCCAGCATTTTTGGTGTGCATATAAGCTAGCAAAGAAATTCCCACCATCATAGGAATACTGTCCCAAGCAAACATTTGGGGGATGGCACGGCGTAGAAAGGGATCTTGGAATCTTGTGGCAAACTCTGCTGCCGAAAGGTTTCCCCATCGGGCTAGTGGGCAGATAAATGGCAACATTTGCTGCGCTAACTTCATCCAGTCACCTAATTCCATTAATGCTTTGGGCTGCTGCTGAAGTAGTGACAGATCGAAGCGGGTAAAAGTGCGAATCCCCGTACAGAAATCACTAATTAACTGTCGATCAATCGGTGATAATTCTTGTAAATGCTGCTCTAGTCGATCAGGATTACTGTAAACAATTAAGGTTTTTCCATTTTGTTCACTTACCCGCAGCAACTCGTCGTGATGGACAAATTGCTGCTGTGGCACAATGCCAAGTTCTTCCCAGAGCTGGTAGAAAGGTTGTCCTTTTCCAGAGCCAAACAAGTAATGAATACAACCATCAAATACAAACCCCTGTCGGTGCCATGCCGTACATAGTCCACCTGGTCGATCGTGCATCTCAAAGATCTGCGATCGATAACCATTCATCTGGGCATAGCAACCTGCCGCCAATCCAGCAATCCCCGCCCCAATAATGATAATAGTGTCACCGCATTTATATTTCATTTGTTTTAGTAATTACTTCAGAATCTTTCTTGAACATGATGGCAAGCAGTAACATTGACATGGGAGCTGTAATCCCCCACGGAATTGCAATTAGCAGTAGCTTTTCCGAAAAATTTGGATAAAAATAAACAAATACAATTAGAGGTGTAGCAAGACTATGAACTAAGAAAGAATACCTGACCCACCTTTGAAATCCTTGCCGCTCAAATACAGGGATAGCAAACAAGGTTGCAAGTCCCATGAATATATATCCGATCGCATCAAAGTCCCAGAAGAGAGAGTGCGGAGTTTGTTTCAACATCAGAACCTCGTCCGAAGCTCCTTGCAGTGTCATCGGAATTACCGTTGCTAGTTGGACAACATAATTGGCGGTGACGAATGCTGCGTATAAGACTGTAAATACAAGACCCGCATGACTCCAGAATTTTTTCTCAGGTGGAGCTGTATGGTGAAATGCAAGCATTTCCAATAAGAAAGGTATTACTATACAAAGAGAAAATCCATAAATCAAAATTTCATCCCATGGGTAACTGAGAGCGCCGAAAAGCTGTAGCATCTGAACAACAATAAATGCAATTGTTGAAACAGTTGCAATAAGTCCCGACCAATACCCAACTTTATATATTGTTTTGCACATATTTTTTTAGCACCGTTGAGTTACTTCGATTGTCGGTTTGATTGATTCTTTCCACAGCCTAAGGAAATACTATGAGGAATTTGTGGGGAGCATTCAAAAACTTCGGAATTAGACCTGCGTTGTCACTTCTTCAGGTTGCAAATGCATAGCTAATCTCTGTAACTTTTCCTTTGTAATAGAGCCGAATGCCTTCTGGATACTCCCAGCCCACCTCGCCTTCTAAAGGAATTAGCATCCCATTACAAGTTGAATAGTTCCAAAACCTTCCGCCCCAAGGCATGGCAGTTAGCTTGTCACGATAACGCGCTTCAGCCCGCATGGTCTCGATCATACCTTCAGCATTAAACCGAAACACGAGGGAGACGGTTGTTTGAGCATCGCTCAACGTAGCGCAAGCAGATGTATTGTCAATGGCTTCCCAGCACACACCCTGACTGGGTAACAACGCCGTCGGATACCAAGGCATTTCGGCAAAAAATCGCAGCAACTCGCCTAGGGCAGCTTCAGGAGTACCTCGCACATCGGCAACGGTGAAAAGACCGAGTAATGATGCGTGTAAGCTGCCTTCTCCTAATATATAGGCATCATGGACAAAGGCACTCACTCCTGGACTCATCTGGATACACGCATCCCAATCAAACCCTGGCCGTTGAGTTGTCACAAATTGAGTAGCTGTAAATGGACTCCACTTTGCTTTCGTCTCACTCATATTAAATAGTCCTTGCTGAGAGAGATTGACCGCCGCCACGATCGGTTGTCCATCCTTCAGTACAGCCTGAAAATATCGCTGAACCGGGTCTGGTAAGCCTTCAAGTTCTTTTGAATCATAGGTTTTGGGGGTAATAGCTTGCCTTCCATCTATTAATCTGGCGCGTAATTTATCAGTGCTTGATTGCCACTGATATCTACCATGAAGACTTGCAAGCCCAAACAAAATAATGATTGAAGCAGTAATGATTGCGAGCGATTCTATCCACATAATACTGGCCTGTGATTATTGATTTAGGGTTTGATAGAGTGTGACGATCAAGATGATTCCAAAAAAACTTCAAGGTGAAATTAGGGATCTGTGTGAAAATCGATGAAACTTGTTTCCTATGAGTTTGCCATACCTGCTGTTAGCCCGCCCGCAACCGTTCTTGGCGTGAGAGATTCTTTTTCCCCAACACTGCAATTATGACGATCGCCACCACACAATTCACAAGAGCATAGGCAATAGGAGACACCCCCGTTATAAATGCTACAACGATGTTCCCCGAAGCATGCAGAAGTGCCACTATCAAAATACTGCCTTTAGTACTGTTGTAAATCCAGGTATACATAAAAGTATCTGCCACGATGGTGATGAACCAGAACAAAGGAAGCTCGGACATTGAGTTGCCCACCAAAAACAACAGCGGTAAATGCCATAAACCCCACAATACACCCACAATGAAAGTGGAAATCAAGGCGTTGTATCGTTGCTGCAAGTGTGGTAATGCAAAGCCGCGCCACCCGATTTCTTCGCAGGTATTGGCAAGGGAATTTACCGCAAAACTGAGAATGATATAGGGTGATGGACTGATGGGTGGAACTGCGATTGTTACGGTCAAACCTAGTGATTTCGTGACGACTTGTGCCACTGTGATAAGAACTACAGGCCCGAACACCGCTATGATGTACCAGATTAGTCCCACTCGCCATCGAATCAGTCCCTTGAACAAGTCCCCAATTCCTGTCTTACCATGCGTCACCTGTGCCACGATCGCAGCCGCAAGCGCAGGACCAATGGCATAAAAGATGGAAAGAAACAGGAAGTAAGGACGGTAAAATGGAGCAATGCCTCGCGAGGCTAAGACTGCTGATATCATGCCAAGCCATGAAATACCAAAGGCTAAAATATAGAACCAAGCAATGGGATATTTTCTCATCTTTCACCCTCTCCTTTGAAGTAGATAAGTCTATCGATAGTTAGATGATTACTTGTTCTACTGATCGACGCAAAGACTGTGGCATCGATTTCCCATAGCCAAAACGAATCAATAATTGTGGGAGAGCATTCCCCAAGCTGATCGCCCTTTGAAATTGCCCACGTAAAGTGGCTACTTCGATCGGTTGATTTAGAAATGCTGACTTGATTTCTACCGCAGTCATTTGCAATGCCAATCGCTCGTAAACCTGTCCAGTTCGCACCCAAACAGTCTTATTGTCCGACTCGGCAGCAATTACAACGACACCAGGGGAACTGCGAAGTTTATTGGCATCTGTATCGGCTTGCTGTTGCGGCTTGGTGCCACCTACCACCATTTTCCCCAACCAGCGCGGTACTTGCGGATTGCCCGAACAGGGTGAATATAAGCCATCGAGAGTGGCTAAAGCTTCTTTCTGGTTGAACCGAATCCAAGTAGTCAATTCATTGACAAACGCTCGATCTGCAAACTGGCTCAGATTGCCTTGATCGACATATTCCACCACCGTATTTAATTCCTTAGGATTCAGGATAAAGCGCACTACCACACCTGGTTCTAATGGGACAGACTGCACTTGCTTCAAAGCATCACTCTTGATGGTTTGACCGTCATAGGCGGAGCGAGTATTCTGGCGCAAGGGGATTGCGGCTAGTAATGGGCTGGTTTGGGCGGTATCTGGTATTAACCGAACCTGAATAAAATCTGCCGGATCTGGATAGGTAACTTCTGGGACATATCCAGATGCACGAGCGGCAACTAGCAAGTTTTCCAGCGCACAGCCCAAACTTATCCAAAGTTCTCGATCTCGAGGATCGACAATTGGCAACCGACGGGTGTAATCCGGATGAATTTCAATGGTGTTTTCTTTAATTGCAAACAGCCACGGCTGGGTGTTGTGACCACTTGCAGCTAGCGTAGCTGAATGGACGAGTTCGCGTAGTTGTGCTGACATAACTGACTCCTGTTTCAGGGATTTCCAAGTATTTTGGGCTTGTTGATCGTAATTGAGCCACGGTTGATACTCGTGCAAAATATATCCACCTGATAATGTGATACCAGCAATCGCCAGACGTTGCAGAACTTGACGACGATTTACAATGAGATGCGGCTGTCTTTTCGGCATGAATTGACTCCTCGAAACTTATGATCTTGTAACTCTGTGATTGTCCATGAAACGCTATTGCTACAGAAAACAGACGGTAAGCACACTGACTCTGATATTAAGTTGTCCGGTAAGAACTCTTTGGTGTTTATCATTAGCAGGTATTTGATGAGATTCAAAGGTACCCTCCATCGCTAGTCCGTCGCAGTTGCTTTTCTACTTCTGAGGTTATCTCAATTATCTTTTCTCACTGTCTCAGTTACAGCTACAACGATAGCCTTGCGATGGTCAATCCACAGCCCTACTTTGGTTCTCATCAATTATCTCCCTAATCTTTATAGCTAATTTTTAGCTCTAAAAAGTATTGACCTTGGTGACAAATTTTGTCGTGATCTGAAACCCTAGTTATAATCGAAACCACCTAGTAAACAAATCACCCAACGGACAGATTTTAGCTACCATTTGCCAACTGTAATCTCTTCCTATTGATAGAGACAACTTAAGAGTTTAACTATTAGCTTAAGGGCATTGTCTGCTCTGTTTAGGCAAGGTCAGTACTTGCAACTATAGTATCGCTGAGTTTCTAATAAAAGGTGTATTGCTTTGACGCTGGTCGATTTTCAAAGTAAAATCTCATTTGGACAGACTTGCCTCTGTTCTCCTTGGCTAATGTTTAATAATGTCACCTCAGCGATCGCCCCCATGGCATCCTCAGTAAAAAAGGCTTGATGCCCAGTGATTATCACGTTGGGGAAAGTCATCAGGCGGGCAAATGTGTCATCTTGAATGATTTGATCAGAGTGGTCTTCAAAAAACAGCTCCGATTCTTGTTCATATACGTCTAGCCCTAATGCGCCGATTTGTCCTGATTTGAGGGCAGCAATAATAGCACTAGTATCGATCAAGGCTCCTCGACCAGTATTGATCAGCATGGTGTGAGGTTTCATTTGGCCGATCGCCTGCTCATTGATCAAATGGCGAGTTTCTGGAGTCAAGGGGCAATGTAGAGTAACAATGTCCGATCGGGAAAATAAGTAGTCATGCACAAATATTTACATACTTCTAGGTGGTTCGATAGTATACTGGAGAGTATCGATTTCAGCTATATTTAGATGCGGTTTATTCAAGAAATTAGCCCAGAAACAACTCGCTTGCTTCAGAGGATTTATAA
>JANMHS010000130.1:0-58541 GCA_031375385.1 Synechococcales cyanobacterium OTE_70_metabat_200
AATGGCGTTATCCAACGCTTTCTTTCTCCTTTGTCGGATTTGCAACATCGTATTTTGCAGTTACTGGGCCACTCTGATACAGTCTATCTTGCTCTCACCGGGTAATTCTTCAATCTCCTTATATTTTGCGCGAACCATGAGCTTGAACTTTTACAGTCAGAGAACTCATAATATTCCTTTAGGGATATAATTTGAACCAGTCATCTATAACCTAGGTAAAATATATCAGAGCCGAAGATAGTTTGTCAACTAATTTATTCTTGCTAACGCTTACGTGGAATTTAAAATGCAACTAGGCAATTGGGAGACCGCCTCAAAAGATGATCTCCCAATCGCTGGATCAATCACATTCTTGCTTTACGCTAACGTGGTTCCAATCCTCTCTCGGTTGAGAGCTAGTCATCATTGTGACATTGGAAGGAACAGGCTTGTCATGACATAAGCGCTAAGCTGACAAAAAACCGTAAACAGGGACATCATCCTTCTCCTCCCAAGAAATACCAAAGATTGGGTCGTAGCTTCCCATCCATTGCCAAAGATCGGTCGCAATCTCCTTTTTAGCCTTGGTTTGGCTAAATAAATACCTTGGAAGATTTACCATGTAGGGTTGAAGCTTGGAACGGTCACTCGACCACAGTCCCCGTCGCTCAATTTCTCTCAGTAGATCTCTTGCAATTTCATCATATTCAATAACCACTGGCACAGTATTGTCTTCGATTAGCTTAAAGGCATCACTCACATCGCGGAAACTGCCAGATTGCCGCATTGATTGGATTCCTTTCTCATCTGGTTTGCATACAGAATAGAGATGCCGAAAATATTGCTGAAAAATATCTGGTTGGTGAAGCTGAGATTCTTGGAAATCGACATCTTGCAAAATACTTGTCGCTTTTCGCATAGCCTGAGCATATTCACCTTTAGGTGGCTTACTGCCTTCTGCCGGATCGAAAATCACAACTTGCCCTAAAATCGGTTCATCTTGCTCATTTTTCAATTTGCCTTCCCGATTACATCGTCCTGCTGCTTGGACGATCCGATCAAGTGGCCCCAAAGCCCGAAACACCATTGGAAAATCTAGATCGACACCGGCTTCAACGACTTGAGTTGAGACTAATGTAAAGTATTGCTTCCGATCTAACCGCCGTCGTACTTCCTCTAAAATCACCCGTCGGTGTTCACCGCATAATAAAGTAGATAAATGCAATATAGAAGTGGGCTGCTCGGACTCTAAAATATTTCTTACCTTTTCACTCTGTAGACCAACCGATTTATTGGGCTGTACACCCAAAACATCCAAAACAGCAACTGCATCACGTCGAGTATTCAATACTATCAGTGAAGATTGTTTTTGAGGAATCTGCTCCTTCAAAGATTGCCATGTCCAAGTCTCACCAAGTTTAGGCACCTTGTATTGCACCCGTTTCAGTTTCTCGAAATGCATTTCGGCTAAATCCGGATCAATAATATCCCGAACTGAATCCAGCGGAAACCCATCCTTAAAATAGGGTGTATCACCTTCTAGCGCAGGCTGCGTTGCTGTACATAAAACAACTGTTACTTGATATCGATCGACTAACTCCTTTAGCATTGAGAGAATTGGGGTAAGAAGCCCTATAGGCAAAGTCTGCACCTCATCCAGAACAATTACACTGTTGACAATATTATGTAGCTTGCGGCATTTGCCAGTTTTATGAGAGAACAAACTCTCGAATAGCTGCACTGTCGTTGTAACAATTAATGGAGCATCCCAATTCTGGGTTGCCAACTTTGATTGCACTTGAGAATTCACCCCAACTTCTTCAGATTCTAGTTGTTCCTGATCGATTCTCACAGTTTCGGGCTGAACAGCACTATGATGCTCTAACACAGCCGCACTATCTAGCTCACCAAAGATATCCCTTCTGTAGACCTTCGCCGTTTGCTCAATAATACTGGTGTATGGCACTGCGAAGATCACTCTTGATTCCTTGCCACCATTCAACTTCTTTTCGACCGCATGTTTTAAAGCGAAAGCTAGACCGCTTCTGGTTTTACCACCACCGGTTGGAACACATAATCGAAATACACCTGGTTCCCATTCAGCAGCTTCCAGACATTTCTGATAGACCTCAGCACGCACCTGATTCACACCGGACTTAGATCTGTTAGACTTCTCAATAAAATCCTGCTGTTTTTCCTGGAAAGTCTCCCAAAGCTGACTAATTGATACAGTATTCGCTCTTTGCTGTCGCTGTTGATATTGATCGGGGTTAGCAAATTTTTCTGTATCCAGACGATCTGCATCAATTAGACAAGAAAAAAGAAATCGGGTGAACACATCTTCGCTGAGTGGACTTGTTGGTTTCTGTACCAATGTCTCGTTGAGATCGATATGAGGCTCTAGCTGATTGAAGTCGATTCGGGCTTGTTTGATGATTTCCCGATAGATTTTGCGCCACTGCGGTTTATTTAATTTGCTTTCCAATTCTTCATAGTTAGGTAGTCCGGCATGATGTCCATAAATCAAGGGAGCAAGATTGGGACAAATTTCATCGGCTAAAATCGCACCATACACAGCATGAGGAATCTTTTCTGATTTAGGGGACTTGCCCGCTTGCTGAGATACGTAGCAATTCCTGAGATACCTTTGAAACTCGGGGTTATATTTACCCAAGTCATGCCATAGCCCCGCATAGTGACCTAGCCGCTCAGCTCCTAGCTTCCGCGCAAATCCTGCGGTGCCTTTAGCCACATCGGTTAAATGTTCCTTCAGATCATGCCAGCGATCGGGGGCATTTGGTGACGGAGTATGTGCTGCTGCAAAGTCTGGTGGTAATGACATTGGAAATTAACGCTACCAATAAGTTCGTCAGCTTGACATCATAGCATTACTACCAAGAACGCCATTTGACTAAAAACATCCCGCACATTTCATTTGGATTTCATTTTCATCCTGTTAAATCATCCTAATTGCATCTACTCACGAAGAACATAATGTTCATTTTCCAGAAGCCCTTCACCCAATGCCAGCGGGTGGAGGGCTTCCTCTTGGCCTCATTGGATTTCCCGTTTTCGGGAAAATTTCCGACAATTGGCCATAGCCTAATCCCTGACAACTAGGGTAAATTGCGATCGGTCTCTCTTCTGAAAATTTCGTGGTACAACTGCTACGGCCCGTTCTGAACTTTTTTCTGCAACCCCATTGTCCGCTGTGCGATCGATCCACCCCAGTCACCCTCTGTATCTATTGCCAGCGGCAACTGCTAGCAGAACAACTAGAGCAGTCCCTCTTCGAGCGGCCAGAACTCCCGGTCTGGGCTTGGGGTAGCTATGGTGGTGCCCTAAAAAGGTCGATCACCCAATGCAAATACCAAAACCATCCCGAGATCGCTTGGTACCTGGGCGAACTCCTGGGTCGGGATTGGCTGGCCCACAACGACCCCAAGATGAATCCTTTGCTCTTGCCGATTCCCTTGCATCAGGAGAAACAAAAGCAGCGCGGCTTTAACCAAGCAGAACTGATTGCCCAGGGCTTTGCTCGCCAGGTAGGAAAAGTGGATCGATCGCTGAAACGCATTAAATCTACCGAAGCTCAATTCGGCCTCTCGCCCCAATCCCGCCGCCAAAACTTGCAGGATGCCTTTCGGCTAGAGGGCAAAAACCGCTGGGGCCAAAGGCCAGTTCTAATAATCGACGATATCTACACCACCGGTGCAACCATTAGCTCGGCGCTGGTGCCGTTGCGAGCTGCTGGAGTTAATGCGATCGGGGTAGCTGTGGTCGCCTTGGCGCGAGCGTAAATTAAGATTCCACCCAGATTGGTGAATGATCTAGTTCTCTCATTGAGAATAGAACCATATCCGCCTTCTTTGGTGATTTTTTATGTCGATCGCAACAGCACCAACTACTCTAGCAGAGTTGCCCAACTTGTCCAGCACGATTGAAGGCTTACCTAACTTCTCGGGCGATGAAGCAACCGTCAAATCCGTCACTCAGAACACAGAGGCTCACTGGCTGAGCCGCACCACAGTGCCATTCGATCGGATCTCGGCGGGGTTTGCGATCGCCCTGCACATGCACCAACCCACTATTCCGGCGGGGATGCAGGGAGCGCTGATCAGCAACTTGCAACAGATGTTTGAGCATCCCCATGATGGAGACAACCATAATGCTGGGACTTTCCTGTGGTGTTATACCCGCATGGCGGAATTCATTCCAGAATTAGTGAACCAAGGCTGTCAGCCCAAGGTGATGCTGGACTATTCTGGGAATTTGTTTTGGGGCCTAGAACAAATTGGCCAAGGAGCGCTCGATCACCTGCGCACCATTACCACCGATGAGACCTATCAGCCCTATATCGAATGGCTGGGTACGACCTGGAGTCATGCGGTGATTCCCTCTACCCCGATTCCGGATATCAAGCTGCACATCCAAGCCTGGCAGCAACATTTTGCGGCGATCTTTGGTTGGCCAGCCCTGGCGCGGGTGAAGGGCTTCTCGCCGCCCGAAATGCATTTGCCCAACCACCCTGATACCCTGTATGAATTTGTGAAAGCCTTGTTAGACTGTGGCTATCAGTGGATGATGGTGCAGGAGCATTCGATCGAAACTCTCACTGGACAACCGATCACTAACCAGCATATCCCCCACCGGCTGGTGGCCTGCAATGCCAGTGGGGAAACAGTCAGCATCACAATTCTGATCAAAACCCAAGGCTCAGACACCAAATTAGTGGGTCAAATGCAGCCTTACTACGCAGCGAAGACCCTCACCCGCCAAGAAATCAATGGGATTTCGATCCCACCCTTAGTCACCCAGATCGGTGATGGAGAAAATGGGGGAGTGATGATGAATGAGTTTCCTAGTGCTTTTCAGCGCACTTGGCAGGAGGTGAAGCAAGACTCGATGGTGCCAGGCATGACTGGCAGCGAATATTTAGAGTTAATGGCAGCAGCTGGTTGTCAACCAACGGATTATCCATCCTGTCAGGCGATCGGCCAATATTTAATTTGGCAAAAAGTCGATCGGAGCAATGCTACGCCAGAGGCTGTTCGACAGGCTATTCAAGATCTGCAGCAGGAAAACCCCAACTTCCATATGGATGGGGCTTCTTGGACTAATGACTTGAGTTGGGTAAAAGGCTATGAAAACGTGCTCACGCCCATGAGTCGGCTGAGTACTCTTTTTCACCAAAAAGTGACACCGCTGGTAGCGCAACATCCGGAATTAACTAAAGAAAGTCGCTATCGTCAAGCTTTGCTCTATAACTTGCTGCTGCAAACCAGTTGTTTTCGCTACTGGGGACAGGGTGCTTGGACTGATTATGCCCAAACTATTTATGACCAGGGGCAGGCGATCGTTAACCAAGAATTTTAGCTGAGACAGAAGTATCTCGGCTTGATCTAAAGAGGAGGGAAAGATCTATCGCTAGGAATCCAGCTAAGTGGTTCAGAGTGTTGCTAGAACAGCTGGCTACAAATTTTCTGGTAGGATGGGAGCTTGCCGATTACCCCTGTTTGCGAGCGAAGTGCCATGGAAGACTTTTTGCCGATAGCCTACTTTGAAGGCCAATTCATCCCCTTTGCCGATGCCAAGGTTTCGATCGCTACCCATGCACTTCACTACGGCACCGGTGCCTTTGGCGGGATGCGCGGCTGGGTGAATGAATCCCAACCCGATCGAGCCATTCTCTTCCGCCTCGATCGGCATACCCAAAGGCTCAGCAACAGTGCCCGCTTCATGCACTACGACCTACCAGCGGCCAAAATCCAAGAAATCTTGGTCGAATTTGTTCGCCAGAATCGGCCCACCAAACCCTTCTACCTCCGGCCTTTTGTCTATTCCTCCGGACTGGGCATTGCCCCCCGCCTGCACGATATTGCACAAGACTTTTTTGCCTACGGTCTCTACCTCGGCGAGTACCTGAGCAAACCAGGGGGCATTAGCTGCCGTGTTTCCTCCTGGCATCGCCAAGAAGATATCAGCTTGCCCCTACGTGGCAAGATCAGCGGTGCTTACATCACCTCTTCTTTGGCTAAAACTGAAGCAGTCCAATCCGGCTTCGACGAAGCAATCCTGCTCAATTCCCAAGGCAAAGTCTCCGAAGCCAGCGGCATGAACATCTTTATGGTGCGCAATGGCAAGCTCTATACTCCCGGCTCCGACCAAGACATCCTCGAAGGCATCACCCGCGATAGTATTATGACCTTGGCTAAGACTGCCGGGATTGAAGTGATCGAAAGGCCGATCGATAAATCCGAACTATTCATTGCCGACGAAGTATTCCTGTGTGGTACCGCTGCCAAGGTTTCGCCGGTCAGTCGGATCGAAAACTACCAAGTGCCACAGGTTCCAGGTCCCATTTCTCAGCACATTGCCAAGGAACTGACCACGATCTGCGAAGGCCGTCACGAAAGCTATAGCGAATGGATTACGGCAGTGCCGCTTACTTAGCAGGCCCAAGGTTCGCCTCTTAGGAAGCACTCAGCTTTGGATAGCGATCGCCAAGCTTGAGCTGGGTGCGATCCGATCGATTGCTACTGAGGGTTTTAATAGCTTCCCTGTCCGTCTCCTTCAGCAGGCGATTGATATGACGAGCACTAATCTTGAGACCCATTTCCGCTTCTAGATGCTTACTGAGCCATTCACCAGTCCAGCGGATGAAAGGATAACCAAACTGCTGGGGCGATGACTGGGCAACCTCTAGCAGCCTTCTGATGTATGCATCGCTGACAATTTTGGGGCGGCCGATTGGTTGCTCCTGCCAAAGGTGCGCCTGAGACGTTTTGGCCATCAGCATCCAGTGCCTAGCTGTCAGGGGCGAACAACCCACCTGCCGACAGATTTGGGCCTGGGTGCGGCCCTCATTGGTCAACAACATAATCTCGATGCGCTGGCGGTACTCCGGTGCTAACTGGCCCTGCAAAGCCAACTCTAAAGACTGTTGCTGAGATTCCGAAAGATATTGGCCCGTGCGAGAAGCGTCTCCGGAGGAGAATCGCCCTGGGGAAAATGGGTGACTACTCATGAAAAAATCGTCCAACTATCGTTTTGTTTGTAGGAACCAAACATTAGCCCGGTGGGAAGAGCAGGCAATGAACTATGTTTATTCTCTGACGCTAAGGTCTAAAAAGCTCACTGAATCGGCATTCTGGCGCAGACTCCCAACATTGAATCGGCAAAAAGTAGGATCTTTGTCACTCAACTGTGCGATCGCGATCGCACAGTTTTGATGCATCGACCGTTCGATCGTATTTTCACGGATGCCAATTTTGATCGGCGACTCTTAGGATACGGAAGTGCATATCCAAAGAATTAAATATAGATACCAAAATAATTACTAATTTTCTAGTGTATTTTAATTTGTCAAAATCTTCAAAAAAATGATATTGGATAGGAAAAAAAAATGTTTGATGAGCCTAGTGGTACTTCCTTACCTCTACCACACATTAAAAAACTGAAGGCAAATCTATTTACAGGTCGGGTGACTCTAGTTGGTTCAGCAAATCAGCGCTGGTGTTTGCATTTTTATCTAGGGCGATTGCTCTATGCCACTGGCGGACATCATGCCATGCGGCGTTGGTTGCGACAACTTTCGCTACATTACTCACCGGACTTTTCCGATCCCTACAAAACAGACAATATTCAGAATCTGACGGATATTTCCCATCTCAATGAATTCGAAATATTCTCCTGTTGGGAATATTTTCTGCTCCGAGACGCCTTACAAAATCAAGAAATATCTCGCGAAAAAGTAACCGCGATTGTGCAAGAAATTTTACTGGAAGTTTTGTTTGACATCCAGCAAGCTGATGCCCTCATTGAAGATACTATTGGCCAAGAACAGCTCAACCCGCAACTGGTTCTGTTCGATACGGAGCAGCTCTGGGCTATGGCCCATCAGGCTTGGCGGCAATGGAAACAGAACCAATTGGCTACTGTGTTTCCCGATCGGGCCGCAGTGATCTCTCGATCGGCTCGGCTGCGCCAGGAAATGTCTCCCGCCGCCTACCAGGCTCTCTCCAGTCTTTTGGATGGCCAACGGAGCCTGCGCGAAATCTCTGCTCAGACTGGCCGCAGTACCTTAGTTGTGGCTACTTCACTACTCATGTATGTGGAGGCTGGAAATATTACTTTAGTGGAAGTCCCAGACTTGATCGATCCGGCAGAACGTTTCTACAGCCAATCCGGCAATCTTCTAGCTTCCCACAGTGCCATTGGGAATTCCTCGCGTGCGCAGAATTTCGCTCAGGGAACCCGCATAGCTGGGTAACCCAAAGGTCTGCGGATTGACGATCGGATCGTGACGGAAATGGCGATTTTTGAGACAGAAGTAATCCCACTCGGTCATTCTGATGTTGAAGATTTTGATGATCGGATCGATCAGGGCCGTGGGTAGGGGCAGTTGGAAGTACACTTTCTGGCCTAGATAATCACAGATTTCTTGAATCCCCTTTTCCACCTGCACCAGCTCATTACCCAATACCAGCTTTCGATCATACTGATCGGCAACTTCCGGATGTTCGATCAAGTACCGCACTACTTCTGCAATGTCTCGACCGTGGATAAAGTGGAAACTGCCATCGGCCTTAATCCAGCGAAGCAAATTAGCGTACTGAGCGACTTTGGGCAAGTCGGCTGAAAGAAAAGAGTAGGGTTTGCGCTCGTCGCCACCCAATACCAGTGTAGGAAAGACCGTGGTAATTCGATCGGCCAGAGCCAATTCCCCGAGGCCAGAAAAGCAGCGGTGCTTGGATTTAATATAATCGGTGCCGATCGCTCCTGCTTCGGGTAGAAGCTGATTCTGGCGATCGAGAATGCTTTCGGTGGCGAAGTAAATCACCTGTTCGCAAACTTCCGGATTCAACAAACCAATCAGCTCATGGGTCTTGGTATGGTTGACCAAAAAGGCACTCTCGCCCCCCCAGCCAGCGGCAGTCAGCACCGCCACATTAATGGTTGGCAGTAGCTCGGCCAAGTCGCCAATGGTGGCCATGTCGCCAGTGACCACATGCACCCGCTCCCGGACATGGGTATCGATCTTCAGTTTAGCCGGGTCGCGCACTAGCAGAAAGAGTTCGTGGTCGCTATTCTCAATGAGGGTTTCGCTGACGTAATGACCAACGCAACCACTCGCTCCAGTAACCAAAATCCGCATACTGCCCAACCATAAAGTACAAAAACATTCTAGAACCCGAAGGGATCGGGGTACCAAAATGTTTCGATAGATTCTATAATTCCCTAGCAGAACAACGGGTCAGGGCGCAATCATTGTGCCCTGACCCATTAGTTCTGCTAGGTAGTCGCTATACCCAGCAGCTCATTGGCATTCTTGGCAGTCTCAAAGAAAAAGCGCACATTGTCCTCAGGCGTGGTGGGCAAAACGCCGTGGCCCAAGTTCATAATGTGCTTCTGTCCACCGCCTTGGCGAATGGTAGAGAGAATCCGATCGCGAATGAAATCCTGGGAGCCGTAGAGCGCACAGGGATCCATATTGCCCTGTACTCCTAGATGGGTACCAATCCGCTGCCGCGCTGCCGCCAGATCCACAGTCCAATCCACGCTCACGATATCTACGCCGGACTGTCCGAGTAGCTCCAGTACGCCGGCACTACCATTGATATAAAGGATCATCGGCGTATCTGGGTGCTTGGCTTTGACCTTTTCCACCACCATCTTTTGGTAGGGCAGGGCAAAATTGGCATAGTCCACAGGGCTAAGCTGTCCGGCCCAGGAATCGAACATCTGCACCACCTGGGCACCGCTTTCGATCTGATAGCTCAGATAAGTGGCAATGGCATCGGCCAATTTGGTCAAAAGACTGTGTAACATCTGCGGCTCTCGGAAAGCCATGGTTTTGATGTTCACATAGTCCTTAGAGCTTTTGCCTTCGATCGCATAGGCTGCCAAAGTCCAGGGCGCACCCACAAAACCCAACACCGTAGCTTGGTTGCCTACTTCCGAGCGCAGCGCCTTGAGAATATTGCCCACAAAGCCCACTTGACTGAGATCGATAGGATGGAGGGCATCAATCTGTGCTTGGGATCTAATGGCTGGCTCAATGACCGGGCCGCGACTCTCGATGATATCGAAAGGAATGCCGATCGCTGGCAGGGGAGTCAAAATATCCGAGAACAGGATCACGCCATCGGGCTGGAAAGCCCGGAAGGGCTGGAGCGAAATCTCAATGGCCAAATCTTCCTTCTCCGATCGATCTCGGAACGAGGGATTTTTATCCCGCAGATCGCGGTAAACCTTCATGTAGCGGCCGGCCTGCCGCATCATCCAAACGGGTGTACGCTCTACGCTTTCGCCACGGGCCGCCCGCAAGAGCAAGGGAGTTTGATTAGCGCCAGTCATTCGGTTATTGCCTTAAATAATGATGTGAAGAAAATAGAAGAAATTAAAGAAAATCCTTACAAAGGATCGATCATCCATTCTGGGAGTCTTTTATTTTCAAGAATTTAACAAAATGACACAGTTGATCGCTACTCACTCTCAAACTGCGTTCCCATTCGTAACATTGCCTCCGGACTAGTGACGGGTTGTCAGCTGGTGGGAAAATTGTGATGACTGAGCAGACACATTTATGATCGCTTTCTCTAGGGCTTCACTGGCTGAATGCAAGATTGAATGACGTTGCCACTAACCTTCGGACTCATCTGGAAGCGGCGACTGGGCTGGGCTGCAATCCATAGCTCCTGGTGGTCTTCTGGCAATAGCTTGCGCTCTAACAAGCCCAAACTGACAGCCTTGGCCAACACTGTCTCCCAACCCTGGGCAGAAGCACACCAAGTTCCCTGTAGACCCCTCAAATGGTCTACGGAGACTGCTGCCAATTTATCCACACTAGTAATTGCGGTGTGGGCCGTCAGTTGCTCTATTTCCTGGGCAAAATCCAGGTGGCGATCGACGCTGTGATCCACCAAGAAAACCACCTTGGCCGCAAAGGCCCCACCAGCCAAGAGAGCGATCGCGCCCAAGGTTAAAACCCAATTCAGGGGCTTATTTACTAGCCAGTGGCGACGTCTTCTGACCGGAGATCGAACTTCAGTGGGCTGCGCTGTAGTGGAAACCGTCACTACTGGCGGCGCGAGGCGCTGCCGCCGACGTTTGATCCTAGCTGGCGGCAGGTCAGCCTGGTATAGGTTCAGAATGTATTGCCAGTCGGGGGTGACCCGCTCTCGATCACGGCCTACCAGCATTACCTGTCGAATAGAGTTAGCTTGCAGGCGTTCCATACCTTCGCGCATGAACCGAATCAGAAACTGCCGATCGATCGTATCAGGAACTACGGCGGTGACCACCAAGCATTCTGCATTTAGCACGGAAGTGACCACCACTCCCAGTGGCGACAAGGTTTGGTTGATCAAGGTAGTCAGGGCGGTCGGGTCGCCCTGCTTGGCCAGAGAAATTAGGTGATGTTGGCTGGAAGTGGTAGACATAAAAGGCGCTGGAAGCGTCGTGGTTCAGCAAGATCTATGATGCCAGCATTCAGGGGCTTTAGGCTATAATTCGGATTAAAATGACCAAAGCTCGCGGATGCAGTTGGGTACCAAACAAAGTGTCCACCCGGCGGCGGTAGTGAATTGACAAAAACCCACTAAAGACCTAATACGGCCCTAAACCCGATCTGCTCATGGAAGAACTTGCACAATACGGCTCAATTCTAAAGCGTCGTTGGCTCCCGGCAACATTTGTATTTTTACTGATTACCGGACTGGCGGCCGCCTATACTATGCGGCAGACTCCCATTTACCAGTCGAAGGGACAACTGCTGTACAAGAAAGCTAACAAAACTTCTAACCTCTTGGAAAATCTGAATGTTGCCTCTTTGGATGGTGGTGGCAGTGGTAATCCGTTGAATAACCAGCTGGAAATTATTCGTTCTCTACCGATCGTCGAAAGAACGGTCACTGACTTGAATTTGAAGGATAAAAAGGGTGCAAAGCTGACACCCGAAATATTCCTAACCCGGCTGAAAGTGAATAATATCAAAAACACTGATATTTTGGATTTCTCCTACCAAGATGAGGATGCTGCCCAGGCCAAGCGAGTTTTAGAAAAAGTCTTCAATCTTTACTGGACTCAAGATGTGGAGTCCCAACGGAAGGACTCCAAAGCAGCACGGGAATTCGTCGAGCGGCAACTGCCTGAGATTGAAACTAAGGTGAAGGGTGCTGAAAGTGTAATTCGCGACTTCCGTGAAAAAAATCGGGTGGTAGATCTACCTTCGGAAGCCACCAAGACCGTGGAAACGGTCAATGCTCTGCGTCGCGAAATCACCACGGCCACGGCCCAGTTGGCCGCGGAAAAATCCCGCATTGAGCAACTGAAATCTGTACTCGGGCCAAACCTCCAAGAGACAGTCAAATCGGCCCTGATCAGTGAAGATCCTGGCGTGAAAGATGCCATTGCGGCACTACAAGAAGTCCAGAAGAAGATTGCCCAAGAGCGCACTCGCTTTACCACTATCAATCCTGCCATGCAAGATTTGCTGGAAAAAGAGAAGGTGTTGCTATCGACAATTCAGCAACGCCGCCAAAAAACGATCATCGCCAGAGCACAGTCCACCCAAGGAACACCGACCAAAGTATCCAGCAATGACGTAGTGGAAATCCAGAAGAGTGGAATCCAAGAATCTATGATCACGGATTATACTAAGGCGGAAGCAAACAAGGTTGGCCTAGAGCAACAGATTGGTGCTCTAATGCAAGTTTACAATGCCTATGAATACCGTTCCACCCAACTTCCGCAGCTGGAAGAGATGCAGCGAGGTTATTCTAGGCAGCTAGAGGTATCCTTGACTACCTACAAAACTCTCCGAGCCAAACTGGAAGAATTCAAAATTGCCGAGAACCAAACCACCGGTAACGTGGCGATCGTCACTCCTCCCACCCTCAATCTGGAGGCAGTATCGCCCAAAAATGCTCAAAATATTGCGATCGGTAGTTTCCTCGGCCTATTCTTAGGTGCTGCGGCTGCCTTTATCCTAGATAGCACCGATCGACGGATCAAGACTGCTCAGGAAGCCCAACAAATGCTACCGGATTACCCAATTCTGGGCCGGATTCCAGATTTCCAACAAAAGGAAATGGTGGTTACCAGCAAGCTGATGTTTGGCAAATCCTCTCGGACTCCGGGCCGCCTCTTGAGCCGCAATACTGGCAGCGACCAAGAAAACGAAGCATTCCGCTCCTTGCAGGCCAACCTGCGCTTCTTGAATGCAGATAGCCCAGTCCAAGTGATCGTAATTTCCAGTTCCTTGCCTCGGGAAGGAAAATCTACCGTTGCCGCCAACCTAGCTTTAGTTTCTGCAGAACTGGGCCGCAGCGTCCTCTTAGTGGATGGGGACATGCGTAAACCTTCCCAACACCGGATCTGGCGACAAAACCCCGATGTGGGTCTGAGTAATGTCTTGACCGGCCAAAGTCGCCCCGAAGAAGCAATCATTGAAGTGGAGCCAAATCTCTTCTTGCTGACGGCTGGGGTCTCGCCACCTAACCCCGTAGCTCTGATCGATTCCTCCCAGATGGGTGTGTTGGTGGGAGAATGGGCCAAGACTTACGACTTAGTGATCATCGATGCACCACCTTTGACCGTAGCTGCCGATGCCACTCTGCTGTCCAAGCAGGCGAATGGGTTGGTACTGGTACTCCGCCCCAACGTGGCCGACAAGGACTCCGTAGCTCAAACCCAGGAAGTCCTCAAACAATCGGAGCAAAATGTTTTGGGCTTGGTCCTCAACGGTATTCCGATGGAATCCAAGAAGTACAACGATTACTATTATACGGGCACCAAAGCTGCTGCGGAATCCGAGGCTATTGCGGGAGAGGGAATTCGCATCAAACAAGACAGCTAGACTGTGACGGTGCGGGTCGAATAGAAAGAAAGGGAGAGAGCCATGGCTCTCTCCCTTTCTTTCTATTTTTATGCGGAACCCGAGACTCGAACTCGGAAGTCCTTGCGAACACTAGAACCTGAATCTAGCGCGTCTACCAATTCCGCCAGTCCCGCAAATTGGGGCTGATGCCCGGATAACCAATATAAGACCTTCTTTAGTGGACTGTCAAGGAAAAATTGCGGGGCACTTCTTATTCGCTCCCACAGTCACAAATCTTGCAAATCTAAATTTGGGAGAAGGGCATGGCAATGAAGGTAATTGGTAGATGTTTCCTCGGTTTGACCGTGGTGGTGTGGTTGGCCATGCCCGTGCTAGCCAATGAAGAAAATAATGAAGGAACCTCAGTCAGCTCCGCCCGTAACAATCGGGCCGACGAACTGCTGGAGTCAGGGCTAGTCAAATATCAAAAGAACGATTATTTGGGTGCGATCGCCGACTACAACGCAGCTATCCAGATCGACCCAAACTACGCTGCGGCTTACAGCAATCGCGGTAATGCCAAGGCCGAGCGGGGCGATCGAGCCGGTGCCCTCACGGACTTCGGGCGAGCGATCCAACTCAACCCCAACGACCCAGTTACTTACAACAATCGGGGGGCCGTCCATTGGGAAATGAACAACTGGGCCAAGGCGATCGCCGATTTCGATCGTGCTCTCACGCTCAATAGCAGCTATGCCAAAGCCTACAACAACCGAGGCTTGGCCTATCTCAGCAGCGGCAATAGCTCCCAAGCCCTGATTGACTTTACCAAGGCGATCGAAATGAACAGCCAATATGGGCGAGCCTATTACAATCGTGGCGATGCCAGAGAGCGGGCTGGAGATCGGTCTGGAGCTAAACAGGATTTCCAAAAAGCCGCAGAGCTCTATCAGCAGCAGGGCCGCATTAGCGATTACCAAGAGGCGATCAAGCGCGTCCGCCGCCTGTAACTTGCGCTTTACCAAAGCGTCAGCGGGATCCCTCTCACCAGAGTTGTCGAAGGCGGTATCATGGATGCTAAGTTGCCTGCGGGCCTTCTGAGTATTTAGGACAGCTGGAAAACAAACTTTGTGTGAGGAATGTAATGCATCTCGATTTAAATCTCCTGACCGGTTTGTCAGGACATGGCTGGCTGAGTAGTAGTCTCATTGCTGGCATCTTTGATATAAACGTCAAGCAAACCCTGGAAAATCTTATCCAAGGCGCGGGCTATTGGAGCTATCTAATTATCTGGTTCGTGATTTTTGCAGAATCTGGGCTGTTCTTTGGCTTCTTTTTACCCGGCGATAGTTTGTTAATTACCACGGGCTTCCTCTGCTTTACCAACCCTTCTCTGAACATTTGGGTGATGTGCTTTGGCTGCTTTGTGGCGGCAGTGATGGGCGACAATGTGGGCTACTACACTGGGCGGCGCTATGGTCGCAAGCTGTTCGAGAAGGAAGATTCCAAGATTTTCAAGAAGAAGTACTTACTGGCCGCCCAAGATTTTTACGAGAAGAAAGGGGCGATCGCGATCGTCCTAGCTCGTTTTTTGGCGATTGTCCGCACCTTTGCCCCGATCGTGGCCGGTGCCGCTGCCATGAACTATCGGGTCTTTATTACCTACAACGTAATTGGCGGATTTCTGTGGGCTGCTGGACTCAACTTGCTGGGCTACTTCTTTGGTAAAAAGCTGGAAGACCTGGTGGGTAAAGATAATGTGGAAAAGTATTTGGTACTAGCCACCCTGGGCGTGATGCTGCTCTCTTTCATTCCTTCGATTATCCACATCATCCAGAGCAAGCAAAAAAACAAGGAGCACTAGCTGAAGTCGATGCTCCAGAGGAGATGCTACGCCAACGGTCTGGCCTGGGCATCGAAAGATGTCCAAGTGAGCCCTAGGAGCAGCAGACCGATCGCCAATACTTGCTGGACGACGATCATCGCCAGTAGCAATATTTGGTAGGCAGCGGCTTGCAAGGTCGGCAGACCGGCTAAGACCAATCCCGCCATACAACTGGGAATCGTCACAAATCCTGTCAGTGCCATGGCTTGGAGCGGTGGTTGCAAGCACTGCTGCCAAATCAGTCTTTGACGATCTTGCATTGCTTGGCTCGCGCTGGCTCCCAAGCTGAGATGTACTTCGATCGCCCCGCGTTCCTCTTGCAGGGTCTGGAGAAACTGTTGTCCGGCAGTCATCAGCACCCCCGGACAGCTGGCCATCAATAGTCCCACCATGATCGGCAAGTAGCGCAGGGGCAATCCGATCAAGAGATAGGCATAGCCAGTCACCAACAAAGTACTAATCCCCATTGCCATCGCCACTGGCAGCAATAACTGGTACCAAGATTTGCCCAGCCGACTGCTGACGGCCACGATCGCTACTGCCATCAGCAAACCGCAGCCGAGAGCCAGCAACCCAAAACTGGTCTCGGTAGTCACAAAGTTCAGGAAAATCCCCAATACTAGTAGTTGCAGTGTTGCTCGGAGCATGGCCACTAGTAGTTGCTGGCTGGCTGGTAAACGTCGCCAGCCCAGTAGTCCCGCTGCCAGAAAGACAGGAGCGATGGCGATCGCTAGGTCTCGAAAGTTCAATAGGGGTAGTTGGGACATCGCAAACTCGCTTTTTGTTAACAGCTCGAACTCGGGTTAAAATGATCTAAAACTATTCGGCATAACCCCACAGTGAGCAATATTCCCCCTCTCGATCTCAAGCGACAATACCAAACAATTGGTGCGGAAGTGAATGAGGCAGTTGCGGCTGTACTGGCTTCTGGAGCTTATATTGGTGGGCCAAATGTCCTGAACTTCGAGCAGGAATTTGCCAAGTACATTGGCACTTCAGAATGTGTGGGCTGCAACTCGGGTACCGATGCCCTGTACTTGGCTCTGAAAGTCCTGAACATCGGCCCGGGGGATGAAGTGATCACCACGCCCTTCACCTTTATTGCCACCGCCGAAACGATCAGCGCCGTGGGTGCTAAGCCGATACTAGTGGATGTGGATCCGCAGAGCTACAACATCAACATAGATCTGCTGGAGGCAGCGATCTCACCCCGCACGAAGGCTATCATGCCCGTGCACCTGTTTGGACGGCCCGTGAATATGACTGCCCTGATGGCGATCGCCAATCAGCACCATCTCAAGGTGATCGAAGACTGTGCCCAGTCCACCGGAGCCACTTGGCAGGGGCGCAAGACCGGCAATATCGGCCACATTGGTTGCTTCAGCTTTTTTCCCACTAAGAACTTGGGCGGTGTTGGTGATGGAGGGGCTTTGACGCTCAATGATGCCAGTTTGGCAGCGGATTTGCGCATGTATCGGGAGCATGGCAGCCGAGTGCGCTACTACCATGAAGTAATTGGGATTAACAGTCGCCTAGACGCTATTCAGGCAACAGTTCTATCGATTAAGTTGCGCTATCTGGATAAATGGAACCAGCAGCGATCGATGGTGGCGCGGCAGTATGATGAGCTGCTGCAGGGTGTAACGGAAATATCCTTACCCCAAAAGGAGTCTGGTGGTGATGCGGTCTGGAATCAATACACCATCAGAATTCTAGGCAAGGATCGGGGCGAACGTCGGGACAAGGTGCGCGCGAAGCTCCAAGCAGCCGGGGTGATTTCGATGATCTACTATCCCCTACCTTTACACCGCCAACAGGTCTATCAAGATCTGGGTTACCAGGCCGGTGATTTCCCCGTGACCGAAGAAATCAGTCACCAGGTACTTTCCCTGCCGATGTTCCCCGAGATTTCGATCGAGGAACAGCAGCGAGTAGTCTATGCCTTGAAGGAAGCCTTGACGCTGTAGCTGGAAGTCGTCAGGGATTCCATCAGGCTGCGGACGGCGGCGACCATGGCGATCGGGTCGTTCAGCTTATTGATGGCCGAGCCGACACCTACGCCCGCTGCTCCGGCGGCGATCGCCAGTGGGGCCGTGATGCTAGAAATTCCCGAGGCGCAGAGTACCGGTACGGACACAGCCCGAGAGATTTCAGCGGCAGCAGCCAAGGTGGGCGCAGCTTTTTCGATCAAGCCTAAAGTACCGGCATGGATTGGTTGGCTGCTGGTGCCACCTTCGGTTTGAATGATGTCTGCACCCAAAGCGACCAAAGCCTGGGCCAGTTCCACCTGTTGGTCTAGCTCCAGAATGTGGGGAACCGTGACCGATAGCATGGTATCCGGTAGCAACCGACGAGTGGCTGCGGTCAATTCCATGACCTCCGCTGCTTCAAAGCGAATGCCTTGGGCATAGAAGCTATCGAAGTTACCAATTTCCACCAGATCGGCCCCGGCCGCCACTGCCGCTGCCAACAATTCTGCATCTACTGCCGAAGCACAAATGGGTAGGTGGGTGAGCTGCTTGGCCATCCGCACTAGTTCTGGGCTGGCTGCAATGTCGATGAAGGTTGCGCCACCGGCGGTAGCGGCCTTGACGATCGATGCCACGCTGGCCGCATCGAAGTTATTCAGGCCAGCGATCGCCTTCAATGCCTGCCGTTGTGCAAAGGCCACATGCAGAGAGTTCAAATTTTTCACGAGCCTCGGCTCCTTACAAGTAATTGATATGGAACCGCATTTTAACCGACTTTCGCGCTCCGAATAGGATTTTTTGCAGATGGTTACGATCTGCACGAGAGCGGCGGGATTTCGCGATACGAAAAGAGTACGGCAGCTTGATAGTCCAGTGACTTTATTCTGGGGTGGAAAAGCGACTCGGGCCGATTTATCTGCGGTCAATCTCAATGCTTTTCCCGTGCGCCTCGTAATTATACTCTGAACATGTTAGAGTATGGTCATCGAAGATCAATGATTCTCATGCTAGTTCTTGAGTTTAAAGCTTACGGAAAATCTGAGCAGTTTAGCGCAATTGACGAAGGCATTAGAACAGTGCAGTTCATTCGGAACAAATGTATTCATTTTTGGATGGACAATGCCAAAGTAACTAAAGCTGACCTGAGTAAGTACAGCGCCGTCTTGGCTAAGGAATTTCCTTTTGCCGGTCAGCTAAACGCCATGAGCCGACAAGCTGCCTCGGAAAGAGCATGGACAGCAATCACTAGATTTTTCGATAACTGTAGGAAGAAAGTCACTGGAAAAAAAGGGTTTCCTAGATTCCAAAAAGACAACCGTTCAATTGAGTACAAAACTCAGTGCTGGAAGTTAGCTGGCGACCGTAAGTCAATTAAATTCACCGATAATGGCATTGGTCAGTTAAAGATGAAAGGTACTCGTGACCTAAACTTTTACCAGCCAGACCAAATTAAGCGAGTGAGGTTGGTTAAACGAGCAGATGGCTACTATGTGCAGTTCTGCATCGCAGTAGACCGGGAAGAACAGCTAGCTCCGACTGGAAAAACCATTGGTTTAGATGTAGGATTGAGTCAATTCTATACTGATTCAAATGGCGCTCAAGTCGAAAATCCTCGGTTCTACCGCAAGGCAGAAAAGAAGATTAAACAAGCTCAAAGACTTGTTTCCAGGAAGATCAAAGGTTCTAGCAATAGACGAAGAGCTAGGATCCGCTTAGGCAGAGTTTACCAAAAGATAAGTAGGCAGCGTAAAGACCACGCCATAAAATTGGCGCGGTGCGTAATCAGATCTAACGATTTAGTAGCTTACGAAGACTTGCGGATTAAGAACATGTCTAGAAATCATTGCTTAGCCAAGTCGATCAACGACGCTGGCTGGTATCAATTTAGAGTCTGGTTAGAGTACTTTGGTAAGATCTTTGGTCGGATTACAATTGCTGTTCCGCCTGCTTACACGTCGCAAGAATGCTCTAGCTGTAGTGCTGTGGTTAAAAAATCCCTTTCCACTCGAACCCACGTTTGTCAATGTGGATGCAAGCTGGATCGAGACCACAACGCCGGAATAAATATCCTGAACTTGGGATTGAGTAGGGCGGGGCACGTCCTAACTTCAGTGTTCTACACTGGCAACGCTTCTGGAGAATCGACCGCTATTCCAGCTGGTGAAAACCTGTTGGAGTAAGTTGGCTCACTGAAAGAAGAATCCCCGTCTCTTTAGAGCAGGGAGTGTCAAAATCAGTTACATTGTGAATCCACTGCATCCACTGAATTAATCAATGAGCTAAGTTCCGCCCACCAACAGAGGTGATTTCTGATGTCCAGCCAATTTCCGACCCAACCACTGACCGATGAAGCCCAGGAGGCCAGCGCGGATGCTGGTGAAAAAAAACTGGAAGGAATGCTGGCTGGTCGCTACCAAATCTTCAAGGTACTAGGTCGGGGCGGCTTTGGGGTCACCTATTTGGCGCGTAATGTCTATTTGCCCGGTCAGCCCCTGTGTGTCATTAAGCACCTCACCCCTAAGTTCAATAATCCGGCCCTGTTGACGATCGCTAAGTGGCGGTTTTATGTGGAAGCCTGTACCCTAAGCCAGTTGGGTAGTCATAGCCAAATCCCTTTACTGATCGACTATTTCCGCAAAGATGGAGAAATGTATTTGGTACAGGAGTATATTCCTGGTGAGACCATTTTTCAGCAGGTGCGAGAGGGTCAGTGTTTCACTGAATCTGCTGTGCATGAGTTTTTGCTGGCAATGCTGAAGTTGCTGGCCCACGTTCACAGCCATCGCTTGATTCATCGGGATATTAAGCCCCAGAACATTATTCATTGCCAAACAGACGATCGCTTGGTGTTAATCGACTTTGGGGCGGTATCCAATGCGGCGGAGCCGCTGCTGCAAGGTAGGGATGGATTGAACCCCGGCAGCAACAAACTGGTCTCTAAGGCGATCGGCACTCCGGGCTATGCACCACCGGAGCAAGTCTCGGAGCAGCCCGTCTATGCCAGCGATCTCTATGCTCTGGGGATGACCTGTATTTTTATGCTGACGGGCCATGAACCCCTCACCTGGAAGGTGGATCCCCAAACTTGTGAAGTGATTTGGCGCGAGGAAGTCCAGGTGGGTGACTATTTTGCGGAAGTGTTGAATCGGATGATTCGGGTCTCCTTGGCCGATCGCTACCAATCTACGGTGCAGGTGATTGAGGCTCTGGAAAATCAGCGTCTACACGGCAAGCTGGGTAAATATACCCACAGCAAGTTCTCAATCAATTCCGTCTCCGGTGACCTAGAGGATACTGGCGCGCACTTTTTACCGCCAGCGGTGCAGTGGGCGCTGGAAATGTCTGGTAAGTAGTCGGTGGCCCTCAGACTCGATTAAAATTTGGCTAGTTAGCTCGTTGAGAGTACCCCGTGCAAGTAACTTTTTTAGGAACATCCTCCGGGGTGCCAACCAGAAATCGCAACGTCTCCAGTGTGGCCCTCAATCTGCCCCAGCGGGGGGAGGTGTGGTTGTTCGACTGTGGTGAGGCTACCCAGCACCAAATTCTGCGCTGTGATGTCAAGATCGGCCAAATCCGCCGTATTTTTGTCACTCACTTGCACGGCGATCATATTTTTGGCTTAATGGGTCTGTTGGCCACCTATGGCATGGCTGGGAATCCAGATCGAATAGATATCTATGGACCCGACGGTCTTAAGCAATACCTCAATGCTTCCCAAAAGTATTCCTATACACATTTCAATTATCCCATTAAGATCCATACCATCCAGCCAGGCATCGTCTATCAGGAAGAGGGCTTTACGGTGCGCTGCATGCCGCTGAAGCATAAGGTGCCAGCCTATGGCTATCGGATCGAGGAGACCGATCGACCGGGGAAGTTCGATGTGGCTAAGGCTCAGGAGCTGGAAATTCCGTTCGGCCCGATCTACGGTCAACTGAAGAATGGCCAAAAGGTGACGTTGCCTGATGGCAGAGTGATTGATGGCAGTACGCTCTGTGGTGCGGAGCAAAAGGGTCGGTCGGTGGTCTATTGCACGGATACGGTGTTCTGCGAAAATTCGATCGAGCTAGCTCGGGATGCAGACCTGCTGATCCATGAATCTACTTTTGCCCATGAGGATGCGGAGATGGCTTTCGATCGGCTGCATTCCACTTGTACGATGGCCGCTCAGGTGGCCCTGAATGCCCAGGTGCGCCAGTTGATCCTCACTCACTTCAGTCCTCGCTATGCTCCCGGTAACTCGATCGGGCTGGAGGATCTGTTGCAAGCGGCGCGATCGATCTTCCCCAACACGGAAATGGCTCAGGATTTCTTGAGCTATACAGTGCCCCGGAGAGAAAATGGTTAAGTGATCGCTTCAGGCTCCGGCATTTACCGGACATGGATTAATTCTGAATATTAGCGGCCACAATAAATCCAGCCATGGTTAGCAAACCAGCAACATAGTGCCACCCAACAAAGGCTGCTAAAACAGTCACGATTGTGCAGACTACCAGTGCGGTATTTCCCAGTTGTACCTGGTTTTTGCGCTTGGCAAAGGATTGGGCGATCGCGCCAAACAATAATCCCATTACCCCAGCGCCGAGTAACATACCCAGTGAAAACATAATTTTACCTCTCGGAACATTGAGCAAGATTGTCCTTAGCATACCCATTATAACAATAAGATATACTCCCGCCAGAACATCACTCCATTTGACGGTTATAGGCTACTGATTTGGTCACGATTCCATGTCCAGCAGAAATCGTTACCCAGGCAGCTTAAATTGGGAATACTTCAGATGTAACTACCCTTGCATGAGCATTCCCAAGCTATAGTGCCTTGATTTCAGAATTACCGGTGCGAGAATTAACGAAGACATTTGCTATCAATGTTCATGGTTCTCCGCAAACCAAGGAGGTGAAAGTGCGATCACTGAATAGTCCTGGCGGACTGGCAGTGGGCTGGGCGATCATTATTCGCGATGTCACGCTAGAGCATCAACAACAGAGCGAACTCAAACGGATTGCTTATTTAGATGAACTAACGGGGCTATGCAATCGGCGGCAACTGGAAATTACGGCACTGGATGTGCTGTCGCCTGAAGGCCAAAGTGATTGGCCAATCGCCTTAATTTATCTGGATCTCAATGCTTTTAAACCAATCAATGATAACTATGGTCATAAGGCGGGAGATTTGGTGCTGAACCATGTGGCCCGTTGTTTGCAAACATCCGTCAGAACTAAGGATCTGGTGGTGCGCTTGGGTGGGGATGAATTTGTCGTGTTGTTGTTCCGGGCAGATCGATCGGCAGCCGATAGGGTGAGCGATCGCATCCGTTCTCATCTCCAAAAACCGGTGGAGTTCCAAGATAATTTACTGCAAGTGGAAGCCAGTATTGGGATTGCTTGCTTTCCACAGGATGGAAAAACGCTGCGCGATCTGCTCCACTATGCAGATCAAGAAATGTATCAATATAAACAAGCCAGCCGAGTTGAGGCTCGGCGATAAGAGATATTGCGACTGTCCGCTTCATCGACCGGTTATGCTGCGATCGCCACCAGACTCCAACAGCATCTGGCTGCACCATTTCTGGACAAACCAATCAATCACCATACAGAGATCGTCTTCTTCCGGCTCATAATACTTCTCAGTAGTAGGCATCGGGAAAAAGTAACCGATCGAACACAAAAACACTCTAAAATCTTGCTCTAGGTTGTCAATTTGAAATAACCGTGACTGGATCCCTTCCTGGAGCAGCTCCAAGACATTATTTCTGAACACTGTAGATTGTTCTTCATATAACTGTGGTTTTAAGCGAATCACCGAACGAGCCAGCTCCGCAGCATGGGAGCCGCTGAGACGGTGGGCTTGAACTGAACGAAAACGGCTGACTAAATAACTCTTAAGTTTTTCAGGTGCAGACATTGACGATCGTAGAATTCTCTCGATATCTGTCAAATGTCCCTGTACATCAGCTTCAGCCACTGCAATTAAAATCTCATTTTTGTTCTTGAAATACAGGTACAAAGTTCCAACGGCAATTCCCACATCCTCAGCGATTTCCTGCATCGTTGTTTTCTTGACCCCATATTGACTGAGTCGTTGGTGAGCCGCGTTCAAGATCGCGGCTCGTTTTGTTTCATCCGGTCGCTGCATAAATTCAGGTACTATCGCTTGCGTACCGTAATTTTAACACCATATCTAGGACGCAAGGTAAAACGCGGATCGACTTCGACCGACTGATTGGGCACTAATTCAATCTGAAACCGCTGAGCGATCGCTGCCAGAATCGTGGTGGACTCCATCAGCGCAAAGTTTTTACCGATGCAAATATGCTGGCCTGCCCCAAACGGAAAATAGGCGAATTTTGGTCTGCGAGCGACTTGCTCTGGCAAAAATCGATCGGGGTCAAATTGCTCGGGATTGTCCCAAAACTCCGGATGACGAAAGATGAAATATTGGGAAATGGTAAAAATCGATCCTTTCGGGATGAAATACCCTTGGATTTCGTCATCTTCGAGGGCAACTCTGGGGATTCCTAAGGCAATCGGGCGAAGGCGTTGTGCTTCGTCAAACACGCGCCGAGTGTATTGAAGCTGGGATAATTTTTCCACCGTTGGACTACTACCACCTAAAACGGTTTCGACCTCATCTTGCAGATTGGCCATCACAGCAGGGTGTGTTCCCAGCAAAGACCATGTCCAAGCCAGTGCTGTAGCTGTCGTCTCATGTCCAGCATTGATCAGCGTGATGATTTCATCTTGCAGCTCCCGATCGCTCATTCCCTCTCCAGTATCCTCATCCCGGCAAGCGAGCAGCATGGAAAGCAGATCGACGCGATCGGCGGGATTCTGGCGACGGGAGCGAATAATCTCTATAACTGTACTATCCAAAGTCTGTTTGGCTTGACGGAATTTAAGAAGATTGGGTGTCGGCACCCAAGTAGGTAACGCTAGGGGATTCATGATGCGGGAGTAAACATATTCTAAAGCCGATCTAGATGCCTGCCCCACCCGGTTTGATTCATCACTGATATCTATGCTAAACAGGGCCAAACTGACAATTTTGAGGGTCAGTCGGGTCATTTCTGCCGCAATATCGATCACCTCACCGGCAGGTTTTTCTTCCCACTCACGCAACATTGATTCGACAGAATTCAGCATCACAGTATGAAGATGCAAAAGTTGTTGTTGATGAAATGCAGGTTGCATCAAGCGTCGCTGTTTGCGCCAAATATTTCCTTCACTGGTAAAAAGCCCTTGCCCCTGCATTAGACCCATCGACTTTAGGAATATATCTGGCTTTCCGTATCGTTCTTGGTGTTGAGACAGGATATGCTCGGCGTGATCTGGATGAGCCGCCAAGAAAAATGTCACTCCTGGTGTGATCGGCAGTCGCACCAAATCTCCATACTCTCGCCACAAATTGCCAAGATACTCAATGGGCTGGTGTTGAAATTCCGACAGTTTGAGCAGCGCGTATCGGCGTGGCCCTGGCGGTAACTGGCGATCGCCCGCTCGTCTTGGGACATTGCGTTTGCCTGAGGCTGCGGAAGGTTTAGCTTCTGACATAGGTCATCTCTACAAGAAAATGAATAATGAATATTTTACACTATTATTCATTTTCTTGCAACAAGTAGTCAAGTTGCTCTCCAACCGAGATTTAAGCAGATAATGTTCCGCTGAACCCACAACTAGTAACCGCTCGGACTCAACCAGCCATTTCTCAACAGTCGGGTATAAGCGGGTTGTTCTGCCGCTGTCAAATACTTTCAGGCTTTCCTAAACAGCTTGGATACGACTCCTTTCAGAATAAAAGGCAATAGCTTCGGACCTGGCAAGAAGACAATCCCCAACTGCTGCATTAATCCGAGTGCATCGCCCTGCCCCCAATGCTCCACGATTTTTCCATCCTCGACTCGTTGGTAAAGCCTCTCCTGTGGAGAATCGATGTGCATGATCGACAAGCTGATTTGCTTGCCCGTTGACGGAAGACCCTGGAATTCTCCAAGATGAGTCGCTGTGAACGCTCCACACGTCACCACTTTATACTCCATAGTTCCGGTGCATCGCGCTTGCCAGACTTCATGGCACACGGTTTTCAAAATCCTGATCCATAGAAGTCAATAAGAAATCTGAAAGAAGCTGAGATACTTGGTCAAATTTTTTAGCGGATAAATTTGGTGCATTTGCAGTTAAAACACCATGGGCAAAAATATGACGTGTGCATCGTGCCAAAAAACTGATATTCACATCTTGACCACTCATAAATTCACTCATCATATTTTTCAGTTCTGAGCCACTCAAATGCTCATAAAGAAAGCCAGAAAATGAATTCTTAGGATCCAACTCACGAATAGACTTGATAACACCTTTCTGCAATTGGCTGTCTTGAAGAACTTTGACTTGAGATTCATACTTTGGATTCAAGCCAAGAATGCGACAGTACGTCTCAAATGCTGAATACACCAAAAAAATTCTAGTTATTGCAGAATACAGATCAGGGGTATCCGAACCGGAATAGTGATCTCCAAGATCTAATGCCTTAAAACTTTTTGCCAACCGAAAACGAGCAGACCATCTAGATAAGTGAGCAAAATCGCTAAGCTCTTTGGGCATCACATTGTCTTTGTCGCGAAAAATAGAGATAAAGCGTGACCATGCTTTCGGGTAGTTACTGTTCAACAAAACAATATCACCAAATAAATAATGATGTCTAACAACTGATTAGGCAAAAACCTTCCACCTATCCACCCAAATTCGGCTAGATAGGCAAAAACATTCCGTCCATTATCCTATTCAAGAGGAATAGGCGGAATTTGTCCACCTATCTGCAACATAATGAAACAACCGCCCAAGAATCTCCTAGTTACTCCTAGCAGCCGGAGTAGTTCGATCGCCTCTTCGCCCATTGCCTGTTTTTCGATGGCTAACTTCAAAGCTTCCAGATTTTCTTGGGTAAACCCAGCCTGAGCCAAAAGCAAGGTCAATCAGATTACAACCCTAACCAGCCTTGCAACGATTGCTCAAGCAATTGGATATCAACATCAATTAACTGACCAAGTACCTGTATTACCAGTCTTTCATGCACTGTGTAAATGCCTCTTTTAACCGCAGTAGGCACATTCAAGCCTACTCCTGCCCATTCAGATAATACAAATTCCCCCTCCAGCAATGAACTTGTCTTGCTTGTTAAGGGGGTAATCATCAGGTCTTGAGATACGTGCGATGGACTCACAATAACAGCAGGTCTTACTTTTGAACTCGACAGATCTGAAAAAGGATAGCGCACCAGAACAACATCATGCTTTAAGTAGCTCGGCATATACATCATCCTCGGTATTATCCCAAACGGCATCAAGCGACACTTGGCTAGCTTGTGACCAAAACGTATCCTCATCGTCAGGGAGGAGTGTTACCAACACTCTCACGCCTTCCGACAGCTCCGTCGATTCCAGAAGTTCAATCTTGCCCTGCCGAACCGTAGCCCAGAGTGTTCTTAACATGTCCACAGTGTGAAACTACATCTCTAATTTTAGATCATAATTTTGGTTTGTGAGATCGATTCACCAACACCTGACCCTGATCCCAATAAAGCTGCATTGGGTGGGGCAGGAAACATGGCAATCAATCGACCTTAGTGCGAGGCTCATTCCGCATTGGTGAAATATGGCTCCAGATGCCCACAGCCATCATCCTGGCATAGTACTGCGATCGCACCAATAGCTGCTCATATCTAGCATACTTAGTCACCGCTATCCCCTGACCTTCCCGGATGAGCTGAGCATTCACCAGCGTATCGCCGCGCCAGAGATAGCCATATTTATAATTATCGGGAGCCGCCGTGCCCTTATTATCCAGCTCCAGCATAAAATCTTGATTGGCTTCCTGAATAATTTCATTGAGCCGATCGCGAGCCGCTGGGCCCCAAGGTTTATGGCCCAAACTAGGAGCATCGATACCCACTAGGCGCAAGCGCTCCGTACCCCCCAGAGCCACCATCTCCACCGTATTGCCAGTGACCGCCCGCTCAACCTTCACCGCCACCCGCTCCGAAGCTACGGAACCCGATCGGCAAGCCGTTAAAGTCAGCAGCAACAACAACACCGCTACCCGCCTAATCCTCATCCAAGGGCAGACGGTGCTTAATTTTGCCTTTGCCAAAATAGCGGCCAAACTGCTGCTCATAGACCTCATCCTCATCCTGGGTTTCCACCACCAAATCCGACAGAGCATGGCTGACACAGAGGAGCGCATAACCCCGCCGGCGCAACTGGGGCGATAGACCCATAGCATCATCCTGCTCCAGCTCCCCAGAAATCACTCGGACGGCACAGGCCGTACAGGCACCTTGGCGACAGGAAAAAGGCAAATCGGCCCCCTGATTCTCTGCCGTATGCAGGATATAGCGATCGGGTGCGGCCTGCACCGTATATTCCCGCTGGTGCTGGCGATCGATGATCCTAACTCGGTGGGTCTTAGTCATGGCTATTTACTCCGGCTATCCCAGGTCGTGGCAGCCTGCTGCAAGGCCGCATCCACTGTTTTCTCGCCGGCCATCGCGGCCTGGAGATTTTCATAGAGCGCCTTCTTCAGGATATTCAGATCTTTCATGGGGGGAACGAGCACCTCGGCCCGATCGAGTTGGCTGGCGCTGATGATTTTGCCCTGGGCTAGGGGCGTTTTGGCGACTTTTTCTAGACCGGCCTTGTAATCGGCGATCGCTTTGACTTGGGAAGGGAGGGCGTCGGAAGCGTTAGCAAAGGCCAACTGATTAGTTGCATTAGTCACAAACTGCGCGAACTTGACGGCCCCATCGGGATTCTTCGAGCTGCGGGGTACCACTAGGTTCATGACTGCTGCCCCAATTTTGTTATTCGGGCCAGAGATCTGAGGGGCGATCGCCGAAATCTTGGCAATGGTAGGCGCATTCTTGGCAATGTCATTGACCGCTGGCGCACCGGCAAACAGCATGGCCGTCTCTCCGGATTGATAGAGTTGGGAGCCTTGGCTATGTCCCTGGGTCAAGACTTCCTTGGGCAACAGACCTTGTTTGTAGAGGTCTACCCAATATTGGAAGGCCGCTTTACCTGCTGGGCTATTGAAGGCGGCTTTGCCATCGGCGGAGACTAGCTCTACGCCCATCTGGATCAAGGATTCCAATACATCGCTGGCATCGGTGGATAGTAGCGTCACAAAGAAGGCATACTTGCCAGTCTTTTCCTTGATCTGTTTCGCAGCTTGGGCCAGTTCCTGGTAAGTCTTGGGGGGCTGGGCTAAACCGGCTTTTTTGAGCAGTTCTTGATTATAGATGGTGACATTGGTAGTAATGTACCAAGGTAATCCAAAGGTCTTGCCACCTAAACCATTGGCCTTCCACATTCCTGGAATGAATTCTTGGCTGGTGCCGGTAGCTAGTTTGCTATCTAGCTCCAACCAGGCATCTTTGGCGGCTAGCTGGGAAGCGAAGTCCGGATTGAGGTTTACTACGTCCGGGGCCGTCTTGGCCTGCATGGCAGCTAAGATTTTGCTCTCCATCCCACCCCAGGTTACATCGGTCCAGTTTACTTTCAAGCCGGGATTGGCTGTCTCGAACTGGGCGATCGCCTGCTCAAAGTAGCCCACAAACTTGGGCTTCAACTGCATCGTCCAGAACTCGATTTGGCCGCTGCCGCTGGATTTTTGTCCACCAACACAGCTAGTCAGCACTGAAGAAAAGAGGCCAATGCCAGAGTAGGTAACGAATTTCCGTCGCGTAGTCATGGTCGCCGTCGAAATGGGGTTTGGGATCATTGTGGCACGAATCTTGAACCTTTAGACGGGCAGTAGTGTCTTGGCCAATCTTAAGTTCCGGGTAAGATTGGTAGCTATGGTGCTGTTGCACATTTTGTTGCCTAGCAGATTGTGAATTCATAGAACCGGCGGGCTATTATCCAAATGCTTTGCACTCTGTTACAGTAGTCGCCTAATGCTCAATTGCGGATCAAGGCGGCGGAATCTTTAGGTATACTGTCAGTAGAAGAGTCCATTTTTGCTAATTTGCAGCAGAGGGTTAGCATTCGTAGATAGTGCGGCAATATAATGTAATCTTTAACTACCTCATCAACCGATTGCCAGGAGTATCCTCATGTTAGATGAAACAACTATTGAAAGACGTTTGGTAAGTCTTGAGCAAATAGTTTCCGATCTACAACTAAGAGTTAAAAATAAACCTATTCAGGAGGATTGGTTGCAAAAGCTGACTGGTTCAATTTCTGATGAAGCAGTTTTTCTGGAAGCAATGGAGTATGGGTCTGCTTTTCGTCGATCGGATAGACCGATTGATGAGAATGGAGAGTAGCCGTGAGATATTTGCTTGACACCGACCATATTAGTTTTTTACAACGTCGATCGAGTTTGGAGTTTGCTCGATTAAAAATACGGATGGATCGGTACAGTGCAAAAGACTTTGCGCTATCTGCGGTTAGCTTTCATGAGCAGACTCTTGGTGCCCACAATTTTATTAATCGTGCTCGAATAAATCAAGATACGATTCGAGGATACACTCTGCTGATGGAAATACTTCAAGGCTTTTCTTTGGCTCCTGTTTTACCATTTGATGCTGAAGCGATCATGGTTTTTGATCAGATGCGAGAGCAAAAGATTCGAGTGGCTACTATGGATCTGAGAATTGCAGCAATTGCGCTATCTCGGAGACTAATACTATTGACTCGGAACAATCGTGATTTTGATCAGGTTCCAGGTTTGGTAACGGAAGACTGGACTATTTAGCAGCCCAATCTTTGCGATAATTTTAATGATTACAGTTGTTTGCTGAGGAATTCTTGTTCGGTTTGGAGTTGGTGGAGCAGGTAGTGATCCTGGTGATCGATCGCTACCTTCATTCTTCGATCAAGCTGGGCAAGCAGATGGCGAACCCGGCTTTGCATGGTGGCTTGCTAAATTTGGCGGGTTTGGATTTGGTCGGGGGTGGCGATGAATTTCATGATGTTTTCTGGGGATTTTTTGGAGTTGATGAGGGGGTTGCTAGCGAGGGCGATCGCCGAGGGTGGTGACTGCCATCTCGCTAGCGGTTATTTATCTGGGTTGTGGTTCTGGGAAGTTGAATCAGCCATACAGGAAGCGATCGATCGCTTCACCTAAAGCTAAAATAGAAACACTCAACAACAATGTAAAATCATGAGTCCTGTAGTAGAGCAAATTTTGCAACAGATCGATCGTTCCCAGTTATCTCCATATTTATTATAGTGATATCCAAGCCTCAGTGGATTGGTTAGAGGAACAAGCTACGGCATCAGCAGCCACATTGTGGGGACGAATATGTAGCATGATTTCTGTATCCAATCGCTTGAGAAACAACAGCAACTTACCCTCACTAAAGCGCTGAAACTCACCATTCATTAAATGAGAAACTTCTGGCTGTAAAATCCCCAATAACTTTGCCACCTCTCTTTGCTTCAAATTGCGCTCCCTTAGTAAACGCAACACTTGAATCCCAATCTTCCCCCGCATCAGCATTTCATCGGCATTATCAAAACCCAAATCAGCAAATACGTTACCACTACTTTCCTCGAATATTGCCCTATCCATAAATTTCTTGCTCCCTAATAACAGCATCTTTGTATCGTTGTTGAATCAAATCCACATCAGACTGCGGAGTCTTAATCCCCTGCTTAGACTTCTTCCGAAAAGCATAAAGCACATAAATCCTCTCTCCTATTTTGACCGCATAAACGGCACCGTATGTATCTGTATCATAGTGCTTGACAATTTCATAAACTCCACTATCGACCCCTTTGAAAGGCTTTGCACTAATTGGTGTTTCCCCAGACTGTACTAATTGCAGTGCATATCAAACAGCCGATCGAACCTCATCCGGAAACGATTGAATGTTTTTACGCGAGTCAAGGATAGCCCGATGAACAACAAATTACCTCCAGACCAAGAACATCTCGCCGATCGTTCGCGTAGCGTCGGCTCTGGCAAATCGACTCTCTCCCGCCGAGCAAGCCCAAATACTTCAACACTTAAGCCAATCGTCTAAGGCTTGTGAAAGATAGTCCGACATTCTGGGTACCTTAAAAACAATAGCTATGTTTTTGTTGAAGGTGCTTCTATTATGTTGAAAGTTAGTGTTGGCCACAGTAACGACCCCGATTCAGCTGGGGCGATCGCCGAGATCTTAGAGCAGTGCCAAACAGAATTAGCAGGCTTAAGGCCCAAAGCCGGAATATTATTTGCAGCGATTGACTTTGAATATGAGCAGATCTTGGCCGCAATTCAAGCCACTTTTCCAGGATTAGCTCTCATTGGCACCACCACTAACGCAGAACTATCTTCCGTCCTAGATTTTCAGGAGGATTCTGTCAGCTTGATGTTATTTGCTGGCGATAGCATCGACATTGGGATTGGCTTAGGCAAAGATCTTCGCCAAAACCCAGAGCGGGCTTTACAAGAAGCTCTAGACATGGCTACTGCCAATCTTAGTACCGCGCCCAAACTCTGCATTACTTTCCCGGAAAGCAGTCAAGTAGATGGTGACAATGTTGTGCGGGTGCTCAGCCAACAATTGGGAACAGCTATCCCGATCTTCGGTGGTACCGCCGCCGACAACCTGACCTTCGATCGAACCTACCAATTTTTCAATGATCGGGTGTACTCCAATACCGTACCCATCTTATTGATTGGAGGATCGTTACAGCTTTCCTTTGGAGTAGCTAGTGGCTGGCAGCCCATTGGCCGGAAGACAATTGTCACTAAAGCTGATGGTGTATCTATCTATGAAATTGGTGGGCAAAGAGCCATCGAATTCTATCGACAGCAACTAGGTGTAATGGATACATTTAACGAATATGTGAATTATCCCCTAGTTATTTTCCCTGAGAACGAAGAGGAATTTTATATTCGCTCTCCCCTAACTTATGTGGAGGCTACCGATAGTTTGTTGTTCACTACCAGCATTCCCGAAGGGACTGTAGTACAGATGGCCGAAGCCCAGCGCCAAAGTGTGCTGCAAGCCACTGCCACTTCTTTGGAAAAAGCCCTCGCTCAGTATGAAGGTACAGATCCCCAAGCAGCTCTATTGGTTTCCTGCGCTGCGCGGCGGATCGTTTTGGGCACCCAAGCCAAACAAGAATTCCAGATTTTCCGCGAAAAACTTCCCAAAATGATTCCCTGTTGTGGTTTTTATGCCTATGGTGAGATCTCGCCTTTTGTTCGATCGGAGCAGAGCTATTTTCATAACGAAACATTTGTGACTCTGTTAATAGGGGAAAGTTAATGGCAATGGTGGATATTGATGAGCTTGCAGTTCTGAGGGCCGAAAATGCGGCTTTGCAGAAAGCCAATCGGATTCTAGATAAAAAACTGGATCGATCGGAGCAAAATCGCGCCATGATGGAATCTGAACTAGATCACAAATCCTTCTTTTTGCGGAAAATCATCCAAGATCTAGAAAATTCCGAGCGATCGGTACAAGGTAAAAGCGCAGAACTAGAGAAAGCTTTGTTCGATCAGCAAATGCTGCATGTTTTGGCCGAAAATGCCCAGAAAATAGCAGAGCAAGCCAACCGAGCTAAAAGTGAGTTCTTGGCTAATATGAGCCACGAACTGCGGACTCCTCTGAATGCGATCATTGGCTACAGCGAAATGCTCCAAGAAGAAGCGGCGGATATCGGACAGTCCGAAATCTTTCAGGATTTAGGTAAAGTCAAAACTTCCGGCCAACATCTTTTGTCATTAATTAACGATATCTTGGATATATCTAAGATCGAAGCAGGCAAAATGGAGATGTACATAGAAGAAATTCAGCTATCGCAACTAATTCTCGAACTAACGGATGTCGTCCAGCCACTCTGCCAGAAAAATCAAAATCATCTAGTGATTACTTGGGATCAGGATATCCCCCCAATTCGCAGCGATCTTCTTAAACTACGTCAATGTCTGCTTAACCTACTCAGTAATGCCTGTAAATTCACTAATAATGGCCGGCTTGATTTACAAATTGGCGTGCGGCAGTCGACGGTCTTTTTTCAAGTAAAGGATAGTGGCATTGGGATACCTGCAGAGAAAATATCCAATTTATTTCAACCATTTTCTCAATTGGATAATTCCACCACACGTCAATATGGTGGAACTGGTCTAGGTCTGGCTATTACCCGCGAATTTGCCCGGATGTTAGGTGGTGATGTGATGGTCACCAGTGAGATTGGGCGAGGCTCTTGCTTCACACTTTCGCTACCTTTGGCTGATCGACGGCTTGGGCTAAACACTCACGAATCGACTGCTGGAGAATTCTCTAGTGCTGCATCTTGATCGGTAGGCTCGGATTTGAGATCTTTTGATCGCATAGTTTTCAACGGAATTAAGAGCGATTGGACAACTTCAAGTTGATCAAAGACAATCCGAGAATGGCTAGGAACATCACTAGCCCGATCGCGCAGGCATAGCTGAGATTCTGTTGCTTGAACTGTTCGTAGAGATAGTAGATGACCGTCTTGGAGCTATTACGCGGCCCGCCTTGGGTCATGACATAGACCTCCTCAAAGACCTTGGTAGCCGCGATCGCTGATACCACCGAGACTAAAGCCATATAAGGCACCATCAGCGGAATCGTGATATCCCAATGCTTGGCCCAGCCATCCACCCCATCGATCGCCGCTGCCTCATAGAGATCCGCTGGAATCGCCTGCAATCCAGCCAGATAAATGGTCATATAATAGCCTAAACCTTTCCAAATAGTTACTACCATCACACTCAATAAAGCCCAGCGGGGACTGGTCAACCATTCCACCGGCGGTAGATGCACCAACCCTAGCAACTGATTCAATAATCCATTTTCGGCATAGATAAACTTCCAAGCAATCCCGGCCACTACCATGGAAATAATCACTGGCACATAGTAGGCGGCCCGGAACCAGCTCATGCCTACCAGCTTTTGGTTGACGGCGATCGCCAACAGCAGGGGCAAAATGGTCAGAATCGGCACCACGATCGCCAAGTAGAACAGCGTATTGGCCACGGTCTGCCAAAAGACCCCATCTTGCATCAGCTTCGAGAAATTTTCTAGGCCCACCCAGGGAGCGCTGCCAGTGAAAATATTGAAACTGGTAAAGCTCAGATAAAAGGCTTGGCAGGCCGGCCCAAATACCGTAAGTCCCAGACCGATCGCCGCCGGCAGCAGAAACAGATAGGGCGTGAAGCTAATCACTTGCTTGGAAGATGTGCGCTGCAAGGCCATGGGAAGATTGGGAAAGGACGAGGGATTTACCATCTGGAACGCGCCGATCGCATCCCAATCTATAGCCTAGATCCGGCTAAACCTGAGCTAGGGCTGGAACCGCTGCTACCTTTTGGCCATCCCGATCCTGGCTCCAGAGAATTTCGCAAGAATTATTCGGGCTTTCGATCAGGTTGATTTTATGGAGTTCTGCACCCAATTTCCGAACTGGGCCATCAAGCAGCCGGGCAATATATAGCGCAATATTTTCCGCAGTCGGTACCGTTGTGGCAAAGAAAGGAATATCTTTATTCAAAAAAGTGTGATCCAAAGGCTCCACCGCAATTTCATCGATCAGCTGATTCAAAGCTACTAACTCCACCAACATACCAGTGCGCGGATCGATTTCCCCCTTCACCGTCACATCTAAATGATAGTTATGGCCGTGTCCATTGACCCGCGCACATTTGCCATAGATTTCGGTGTTTTTCTCCAAACTCAAGCTATCCAGCGCTAACCGGTGAGCCGCGCTAAAGTGAGTGCCAACGGTCAAATAAGCTTCCATATCATTACCTAGGTATTCTGCAAAAAGTTCCGGGTGTTCGTAGAGAGTGATGCTCACAATCGGCAAGTGAGGAGCCAGCCGCCGCCAAATCTGCCTGGCAATATTTTCGGTGGTGGGCAGCGTTGCTTGAAACTCTGGCCAAGTATCATTGATCAGGCGACTATCCAACTGGGCCGTCACCTCCGCCCGGATCACATGCTTCACATCCGACAGGTTCAGCACCATGCCTTGATCGTCGATATCGCCATACATGCGCACGAAGAGTTCATAGTTGTGACCGTGGCCGGTGGGCAAAGCTCCTAAGCCAAAGCGCGCTTCATTTTCAGCGGCGCTCAGCTCTGGGAGGTAATAGCGATGGCTGGCCGAGAACTGGGCCCGCCGATTGATTACACACTTCATGTTGGGGTTGGGGAGTGAGGAAGGTAGCTGTGGGAGGACTGGGTCGATTCCGATCTGGGTGTTCACCTGGGCTAATGCCCATAGTACTTTGGAAATCTTAACATTTCTCTGGCAGCTTGAGGATTATCCCGCTGGGAGGTTCTGCCAACGCCTGGCAGATCGAGCCGTCGACGAAATCTCTCTGAACAAGACTCGCTTTTTTGGGCAAGTACTGGTAATCCGATGACAGCATTGCACAGAATTACCGTTAACCTATAAAGAGCTGGCCGATCTGGGGAGATGTGTAAATTGATCGATTATTTGTTTGGGTATTATTTGATTGCTTTCTTTGGGATCATCGTGTTTCGGTACTTTCTGATCGCTGGTGGCAGTTATCTCTTCTTCTACTTTGTACCCTTAAGTAGAACCCCGGAGTTGCCATCACCCTCTCGCCGATCGATTCTCCAAGATATCTATCTTTCCTGCCTATCCGCAGGCATCTTTGCCCTCGCCGCTGCCATCACCATGTCCGCCTACAGCATGGGCTGGACTAGTATATATGACCAGCTCAACCAGTATGGAGGCTGGTATGTGATCTTTAGCTACCTAGCCGTACTGGTGCTTCAAGATACTTATTTCTACTTCACCCATCGCTGGTTTCATCACCGGGCGCTTTTTCCTTGGCTGCACCAGGGCCACCATCGATCGCGCAACCCCACCCCTTGGACATCTTTTGCCTTCGATCCCCTAGAGGCGATCGTCCAGTCCTTATTTCTCGTAGCCATTGTCTTTCTGCTGCCTTTGCATTTCGTGACGTTGATGGCCGTGTTAACAACCATGACTGTCTGGGCAGTATTGAACCATTTGGGCATTGATCGACTGCCGGTCGCCTTCCCCCACCATTGGCTGGGTCGCTGGTTCATTGGGCCCGCTCACCATTCCATCCACCATTTGCGGTACAACATGCACTACGGGCTGTACTTCACATTGTGGGATAGATTGCTCGGCACCCAAGACCCTACCTATGTAAGACAATTCGACAAAAATATGCAATCTCCATTAGAAGAGAGCGATTCTTAGGCTGATCATGAAAAAACAGCTCAGACCACGGGGCCTGAGCTGTTTTAGACTACTTTAAGTACCAAAGCTACTAGTAGCTGCTGTTGTTCCGACGACCACCGCCGCCATATCCACCGCCGCCGCCACGTTCTTCACGGGGCTTAGCTTTGTTCACTTTCAAATCACGACCCATCCATTCTGCGCCATCAAGCGCATCAATGGCAGCCGTTTCTTCTGCATCTGTATTCATTTCTACAAAACCAAAGCCGCGCATCCGGCCAGTTTCACGATCGATGGGCAACTGAACCCGCTTGACCGATCCATATTCAGCGAAAACAGAAGTCAGATCGGCTTCTGTAACCTCATAGGACAGGTTACCTACATAAATTGACATAGATTGTCTCAAAAATTAAAGAAATGTGAAAAGCGAAATTTCGGAGATGAAGTCTGTCAATTGAAAAACGTGAAAACTCGTTGAGACTAGAAACAAATGCTTCGACCGATATTTATCCTTGGATACCATACTAGCACCCTTGGGAAACTATTTTAGGATCTAAAGAAATTCTGGCAACTCAACCTTTCCCAGCTTGTGGGACAATCGGTAGCAAATTTGACTAGAAGTAAGGTAAGAATCCATGCAACTACCTAAGAAAATCATGCTGCTGGGAGCCGGAGAGCTGGGCAAGGAATTTGTCATTGCTGCTCAGCGACTGGGCTTACAAGTAGTGGCCGTGGATCGCTATGCCAATGCGCCAGCCATGCAGGTAGCCGATGCCAGCGCCGTCATTTCCATGCTGAACCCCGAGGATCTGGAACGAGTCGTCCAAGAATTTCAGCCGGACATCATCGTGCCAGAAATCGAAGCCATCCGCACCGAGAAACTTCAGGAATTCGAGCAGCGGGGCATCACAGTGATTCCCACCGCCAAAGCCACGGACTACACCATGAACCGAGATCGGATTCGGGAGCTGGCCAGCATAGAACTAGGCGTGCGCACGGCCCGCTATGGCTACGCCACCAGCTTAGAAGAAATGGTGAGCGTCTCCCAGCAAATCGGCTTCCCCAACGTGGTCAAACCAGTCATGTCCTCCTCTGGCAAAGGTCAATCGGTGGTCGCTACTGCTACGGAAGTCGAAACAGCTTGGCAATATGCCCTAGCAGGCTCCCGTGGTGATAGCCCCAAGGTAATTGTGGAAGAATTTATCAACTTCCAGCTAGAGATTACTTTACTGACCATCAAACAGTGGCAGGCTCCCACCATTTTCTGTGCGCCGATCGGGCATCGCCAGGAGCGGGGCGACTATCAAGAATCTTGGCAGCCTGCTGTCCTCAGTCCCGAGCAATTGCAGTCGGCCCAGGCGATCGCCGCCCAAGTTACGGATGCGCTGGGAGGCGCTGGCATCTTTGGGGTGGAGTTTTTCATTACAGACACAGAAGTGATCTTCTCCGAACTATCGCCGCGTCCCCACGACACCGGCATGGTGACCTTGATCTCGCAAAATCTCAACGAATTTGAGTTGCACCTGCGCGCGGTTCTGGGCCTACCCATTCCGGTCATTCATCAGCGTGGCCCGTCAGCCAGTGCGGTGATCCTGGCCGATCGCCAGGCAGAAAAGCTCTCCTATTGTGGCCTAGACATCGCCTTGGCCACCCCAGATGTGGATATTAAAATTTTTGGCAAGCCAGATAGTCGCCCCTACCGACGGATGGGTGTGGCCTTGGCTCAGGGTGGCTCGATCGAGGAAGCCCGCACCAAAGCCTGCCAGGCAGCTAGCCAAGTGGAAATCAAATATGGTTAACGTGAAGTTGTCATTTGAGCGATTTTCTGTCGATCCCAGCTGTTTTTGAAGAGCTTTTGTTCTTCCTTGTTCTGGGTGGCGGCTGCCGTAGCCATTTGGCTCAAGCGGTCTACGGGTGCTGCTTGGTAGGTGTCTTGCATGGCCATGTATTTTTTGTATAGTTTTAGCCCCGGCAGTTCCACCCCAAATTCTGCTGGTATTCGATATGCATGGGCTGGGTATTTCTCTCGGATAGCTGTAATTGATTGATAGTAATTATGAAATCCTTTTACTTCAGACAATAGTTGTTGAAACCTGACGTAGGAGTCCTGATAGCGTTTCTTGAGACCGATGAACTGGAGAACTTGTCTGTGGGTCTCGGCAGAATTGGCTTCTTCCTTGAGATCTAACACCTTGCCAATTTTTTCAAAAACATGGGATTTTTCTAGCACCATCAGCATCAATCCATCCATATCCAAAAGATTGACGTTATCCATCCGGTCCACCGATTCTCGGATGCCACCGATGATTCCATAATCGGACATCTGATTTTTCTTGAACAGTCGCAGGAGACTGATGCCAAAATCGTGCTCAGCGATCTTGGCAACTTCTTGCGCATAGGCCAAAATTGCTTCTTTACCTTCATCCGTCTTGAGCAGCTCGCAGACCAACTCCGCCTGCTGCGTGACTAGTTTCTTCAATTTAGCCCGATCGATGTCTTCTCGATTGAGCAATTCGGTCACCAGATTGTAAAACTCTTGCTGGTTTTTGCTGTAGTACTGGGATTCGATTTGATAGATAGTCGCAAAGCTTTTCTGGGCATCCATCGCTACATTCAGCAGATCGACCACATGGTTCAGGTCTGCATACTCGTTCACATTGTGAGCGATGTAAGTCTTGATTTTTGAAAAAATGGAAAATTCTTGGTTCTGAAATTTTTCGCTATCCAGCAGTTCAGCATGACGCACGACATTTTTCAGACTGTTCAGATCCCGTTTGTGTCGGTTGAGCTCTCTCTCCGGTACCTTTTTCTTGAGCATCCGAGCGATTTTTCTAGCTGGCAAGTTCAACCCTTGCGGCGCATTTTGCTCCTTCAGCATTTTCCGAATCAGGTAGGCCAACCCGCAGACAAGTAGGCCGCCAACCAAGGCTAAAGAAGCCAATGGCAGGGCGATCGCCGAGGACGAGCTGGGGCTATTGGCATGACTGGGCTGAGAAGTTGGCATTATTTTAGTCTGCAACTTGTAGAAGACTCATCTCTAGAGTACCCAGCAACAGGCTTATAAACCACAGCAGAGCTACCTGTCAAACCAGGTCTAATAATCCACGGTCTTTGGCTTTGGGATTAAAGCGAATCTCCGATCGCAGTCCGCGCCCTTCCAGCTTGGTCATGATGTCTGCCTCCACCCGGCGAGCCACTTGCTTGAGTAATTTGCTTTGGGCCAGTTCTTCCAGCTCTGTGAATCCAGCTTGCTCGGCGGTAGTCATGGCAAAGCGACAGTCGATCGGCTCCTGCCAAGCTGAGGCCTCCCCACCATTCCCCGGTGGCGTGGTACCAGCTAGCCAAGCATTTTTGATGTCCTCCAAGACTGTGCGGTTGGGTCGATCGATAATGTGCACCTTCACCCAATGACAGCGATCGGGCTGGCGCACTAAATGCTGCTTGAGGCTCAGCAATATATCCCGCGAATAGTCTACTAATTGCAGAATCTGGGATTCATCAAAAATGGCATAGACTCCAATCTGGCGCTGGAGCTGCTGGGGGAGTTCTCCGCGATCGTCTAAATAGGGCAGATAGGGCTGGCTGGCTAGGTCGGACATAAATTTAGCAGTGGATTGATTTTCCAGCTTAACTCGTTCACGTTCGCGCAGCGTCTCGCAGAGAAGTGTCTGCGGAGCAGAATCGCCTTAATTTCTAACAAAAAGCCCCGTCTAGGCGGGGCTTTTTGCAATTAGGCTTTGTCAGCGGCACTAACTTAGCTGTTAGGCAAAGAAGGAGGGCTGGTGGCGAATGAGGTTGAGGAATTCCTCACGGGTTTTTTGGTCGTCTTGGAAAGAGCCCACCATGGCACTGGTCACGGTCCAAGAACCGGGCTTTTGCACGCCCCGCATGGTCATGCACATATGGGAAGCTTCCATCACCACCGCCACGCCGCGGGGTTCTAATACTTCGTTCAGAGCCTCGGCGACTTGACGAGTCAGACGTTCTTGCACCTGGAGGCGACGGGAATACATTTCCACAATCCGGGCCAACTTACTCAGCCCTACCACCTTTTGGTTGGGAATATAGGCCACATGGGCACGACCCATGAAGGGTAACATGTGGTGCTCACAGAGACTGAAGAAATTGATATCCCGCACTAGCACCATTTCATTGTGGCCTTCGTCAAAGATCGCACCATTAATGATGTCATCTAGAGACTGCTCGTAGCCGCTGGTTAGAAAGCGCATGGCCTCTGCTACTCGCTTGGGCGTCTTGAGCAAGCCTTCCCGCTCCGGATCTTCGCCGACTCCTTCGATCATGGTGCGTACCGCAGCCATCATGGCTTCTTGGTCTACAGGTGCGGAATGCACTTGCGCTGGCTGACCGCTGTGGGTATTGCGATCGGGTCTGACAGATGGTTTGGAAGTAGTCATAGAGGATAAGTAAAAAGTTGATGAGCAGCCCGAAGGGCCAAGGTTAGAAAACGCCAGCGCTGGGCATAATGGTCAGTTCTTCAATGGTGGCAGCCATTGGAGCATTGACCGCATAGAGGATAGCAGCTGCTACGGTATCGGCATCGAGCATGGCTGCCCGATCGAAATCTGCCTGGACTTCCGGTTGATCCCAGAGGGCCGTATTCACGGAGCCGGGATAGATGGCCGTCACCCGAATGCCATTGGCTCGTTCTTCGGCGGCCAATACCTGGGAAAGTGCTACCAATCCAAATTTGCTCGCGCAGTAGGCTCCCCAGTCTGGAAAGGTCTGGCGACCGGCGATCGAAATTAGATTGACAATGGTGCCAGCTTTTTGGCTGCGCATCTGAGGTAGCACCGCCTGCACGGCTTGCAACACACTGGTGAGGTTCAGGTCAATGGTCTGCTGCCAACCAGCTAAGGGAATATCCGCTAGCTGACTGGTGTAAGCAGCCCCGGCATTATTCACCAAAATATCCACATGCCCCCATTCGGCGACAATTTGGCTGATCCGATCACGCACTGTCGCTAGCTCTGCCAGATCCACTGCATAGCTGTGGGCCTTGACCCCTAGCTGGGTAGCTGCTTCTACCACCGGTTGCAAGCGATCGGTCGACCGACCCACTAGGGCCAGATCGATGCCAGCAGCTGCAAAAGCTAGAGCCGTAGCCCTGCCAATGCCGCTGCTGGCACCAGTGATTATTGCTATTTTGTTGGCCATCAAAGTCCGTGAAAACTAACAACTTTCTCCAAACGGAGACATTGTTAAATAATGTTAAGTTCGTTCATAATAACACAGCTCTAGCTTGCAAGGTGTTCTTCACCAATGAACTTGCCCATGGCTCGGAACTTTTGGTAGCGCAGTTCTTGTAGCTCCGCCGGAGGAATTGTGGATAATTCTTGAAGATTGGCAATCAGGGCTTCGCGCAGAATGCCAGCGGCCTTAATCGAGTTAGCATGGGCACCGCCCCAGGGTTCCGGTAAAATGTGGTCTAAAATGCCCAGGCTCTTGAGGTCTTGGGCCGTAATCCTTAGGGCCTCGGCGGCTTGGGGGGCTTTTTTGGCATCTTTCCAGAGAATGGCTGCACAGGCTTCGGGCGTGGCCACCGTATAGACCGAATGCTCTAGCATCAGCAGCCGATCGCCCACTCCAATGCCCAAGGCACCACCGGAGCCGCCTTCGCCGATGACCGTACAAATAATGGGCACCGACAGCAAAAACATTTCTCGCAGGTTGTAGGCGATTGCCTCACCCTGCCCCAGTTCTTCGGCTTCTAGGCCAGCCCAAGCCCCTGGCGTATCGATAAAGGTCAGAATTGGCATCCCAAACTGATTTGCATGTTCCATCAGGCGCATGGCCTTGCGGTAGCCACTGGGGGCGGGCATCCCAAAGTTGCGAGCCACATTATCTTTGGTATCTCGGCCCTTTTGGTGGCCGATCATCATCACCGGCCGGCCATCCAGGCGACCGATTCCCCCGATCATCGCTGGGTCGTCCTTGCCACCGCGATCGCCATGTAGCTCGATCCAGTCGTCCGCGATCGTCTGGATATAGTCCAGGGTGCTAGGCCGCCGGGGATGACGGGCCAATTGCAATCGCTGGGACGGAGTCAAATTACTGAAGATCTCCTCTTGCAAATGCACGTATTTTGTCTCTAGTTGCTGAATTTGACTAGAAACATCGACGTTATTTTCTTCCGCAAGTTCGCGAATTTGAGTAATCCGCTGTTGCAGCTCGAACAACGGTTTTTCAAAATCCAGCAATAGGGGTTTGCGATCGGCCATAGCACTAAAAATTTATGAGGAGAAGAAAGTTAGCCACTCACCAGCGATAGCAAGGGCCGAAAACCGTGCTTGAGTGAAGCCTGCCCAATTTGCTCCATCTTGGCCACGGTGATTTGGTTGCGACCCCAAGAGAAATTAGTATGCCACTTTTCAAACTCCAGAATCATGGACTCAGCAAAACAGGCAAAGAGCTGGCGGGCCGGCACATCCATATTAACGATGTTCATGATCTTCCAGTCGATATCCAAGGAATGCTCCACGATGCCGCCGTTCATCACGTAAACACCTTTGCTCTGGACTTTACTGCCGAGATTTTTGGGGTAACCACCATCGATCAACAAACAAGGCTGCTTGAGCTGACTCGGGTCTATGGCTACGCCCTTTGGCATACTAGCGACCCACACCACGATATCCGCCTCGGGCAGAGCTGCCTGAAGTTCTACAATCTTACCGCCACCCAGTTCTTGCTGGAGATTTTGGAGCCGTTCTTGATTGCGCGCTACCAACAGTAGTTCTGCCACATTGGTCTTGGTTTGGAGCCAACGACAGACGGCGCTACCAATATCACCTGTAGCGCCGACTACGGCTACCTTGGCACTGTTTAGATTGATACCCAATTCTTTGGCTCCCTGCTCCACCTGCTGGCAGATAATGTAGGCAGTGTGGGTGTTGCCGGTGGTGAACCGTTCAAAGTCCAGTTCCACATTGCGCACTTGTTTGTTCTGGCTGAGATCGAATTCCTCGAAAATAATTGAAGAAAAACCGCCGAGGGCCGTGATATGAATGCCCTGTTTCTGGGCGTGGGCCATGGCGTTGAGGATTTTCCGAATAGCTGCTTTGATCCGACGGTGGGCCAGCATTTCTGGCAGAAAACAAGATTCCACGTAGCAGCCTTCGATCTGCTGACCGGTGGCGCTGGTGACCAAAATTTGATCAACGGTTTGGGGTGGTGCACTGCACCAAAAATCCAAGCCCTGATCGGCGTATTCTGGATATCCCAAGTCTTTAGCGACAGCTTTGGCGTGATCTAGGCTAGTGAGGTGACCGATGAGACCAAACATGGCAGGGGTTGAAGATGGTAATAGTACGGTGCTGAAAAATCTAGGCTCCGACTAGACCATAGGCAGACATGCGCATGATTTCTCCGGTGCTGAAGCCAATGTTGCTCAAGGCTTCGCCGTAGGCGATCATAAAGTCTTCCACTAAAGCATCTTTTTCCATGCCCAGTACCTTGGCATCTTTGGCCACGGCGTTAAGCATTTTCCAGACGATCGGTAAATTCTGCTTGTTGGCTTCTTGCAACTCAGTTTTGGCCGTACCGAAGTTGGCTTTCAGCCACTCCTCTCCAAAATTCAGGTGCATGTATTCGTCTTTGACCACACCTTCGGTGATTTTACGGGCAAACTCATCGGCTACTGGAATGTAGATATTGTAGGCAGCGATCGCAAAGCACTCAATAATTAAGGACTGGATCAATAGGCAAGTGACTATTTTGTTTTCCCGTACTGCCTGCTGGAAATTGTCATGAAGGATTGAAAAAAACTGTTTGGCAAAAGGTAGATCGGCAGTGACGCTCAGATTCTTAGCACAGGCTTCAAAGCCTTTCTTGTGCTTCATTTCCATTTTAGAAAGTTTCACCAGTTGGTCGTGGCTTTCCGGCAGCAGCTCTGCCAACTTGACATAGTTGTCATGTGCCTCATCTTCTCCTTCGATGACGATGGCATTGATTCGACTGTAGGCATCTTTGTATGTTGCACTATGGAAGTCAAGTTCTAAGCTGGTTGCGGCCTGCAACATGGGCGGTGTCTCTCCTAGGAATGCTGAAATCTGGCTAGAGATCTGCCTCGCGGGTTACGGGATGACAATGGGGACTCTGAGGCTTTGGCGTTAGCTCCGATGGCCGGACAAGTTCTGTTATTGAGATTCCGCATTAGACCTGAGACATATCTTAATGCTTGAGTTCATACATCTTAGCAGAAGGCGTGGCTCCAGCCAACTTTTCCGAACTTTCTGCGGGTGAGTCGTCCGCTGGTAGATTGGAGAAGAATTTAGTGGAAAACCGATGCGTTCTAGCAATTTGCCGATCGTCCTCCTATTGTCTCTGGCCGCGGCGATCGTCCTGGCTCCCTTAGCTCTAGTGCTGATCACCTCTTTTACGACCCCTGAAACCGTGGCCACCGGCTGGCATTGGCCTCAGATTTGGACTTTGGCGAACTATCGATCGGCTTGGCAACAAGGACATTTTTGGCGGGCCTTTGCTAATTCCACGCTGGTGGCGCTGGGTGTGACCGCCGCTCAAATTGCGACTTCTTCCTTAGCCGGATATGCCTTAGCCCGGTTGCAGTTTCCCGGTCGTCAAGCTTTGCTGTTGCTATTGATCGCTACTTTGGTCGTACCTTTCCAATTATTAGTGATTCCAATTTTCCTGGTGCTCAAGTGGGGACATTTGCTGAATACCTATGGAGCACTAATTCTGCCTTCGGCAGCCAATGGTTTTGGTATTCTGCTGATGCGCCAGCATTTCCTGACTTTGCCGCCGGAGCTGGAGGCAGCAGCGGCTTTGGATGGTGCTAACCGCTGGCAGATTCTGTGGCGGGTGCTTTTGCCTCTCTGTCGGCCAGCCCTGGGGACTTTGTTTCTGTTTACCTTTGTGGGAGAGTGGAACGATCTCTTTAAGCCTTTGGTATTTACCACTAGGCCAGAGCTGCGGACGGTGCAGCTGACGCTGACGGAGTTTCAGGAGCAGTACACTAATAACTGGCCATTGTTGATGGCCGCGATCTCCATTGCTACGGTGCCGGTGGCCCTGTTGTTTGCGATCGGTCAAAAACAACTGATGCGGGCGATCGCCAGCAATGGCATTAAAGGATAGATAGCGATGACAGACTTTTTTCAGTTCGAGCAAGACTTTGTGGCCTCCCTGCGCTGTATTCCGATGCAGGTGCGGTACAAGCTAGATACCTGTGGAATTAAGCTAAAGCTCGCCCAGTGGAATCTGTTTACTCTGGCAGATCGGGAGCTGTTGGTGACTGCGGGGGTAGCAGATGCGGCGGCAATTCAGCACTATCGATCGATCCTCACGCAACTGATCCAACAGCACAGCGGCGAACTGCCCACGGAGTTACGGATCGAGCCGCTGCCACCATGGTTGGATCAAGAGCAAGTACCGGTGGCTCTCCAGAAGAAAACTGCTGACTTGGGAAGGGAGCTGTCGATCGAGCAATGGCAAGGCTTATCGCCTTTACAGCGCTTTGCTTTGATCAAGCTCAGCCAATCCAGTCATGAGCAAAACAATTTTCAACCAGCTCTGGGAGAATTTGGTTTACGCTGACGTTCTAGAATAGAAGCCGTCAAGCCATTGTTTTGTGCGATGAAGATTTCCGTTGCTTTATGTTTGCTCCTAGCCCTGACTGCTTGCGATAGTGGCAAACCCAGCTCGCCAGTGGCTTCGAATCCCAGTCCTACCAGTACGGCCAATGTTGGGCCCATGAACGACGATGGGCCAAAGCCTTCGCCGATGCCTAGTAGCAATAGTCCGAGCAGTCCAGCGACCGCGCCCAGTACCATGGCCAGCAAGCCGGCTAGCCCCACACCGGATCCCTTCGCGAGTATTTTTCCCGGCAGTTCGACTGGCTCCGGGGTAGGAGCTAAGGGCGTCCAATCCTCACCAAATTCTGCGCTGCCCACAGTTACCACCGCATCCAAAGGTGCTGAGAAAGATCCTAAAGCGATATCCTCCGGGACACCCCGCGCACAGACTGCTGGTAAGCCCAATACCATTACTACCGAAAGTATCGGTAAGGCGCGGATTGGCATGACTTTTGGGGAATTGAAGAAAGCCTTGGGCCAAAGTACGACATTTGAAGTTACTAATGATTTTGCAGTGGATTTTAATGCGATCGCCGTGAAGCAGCAGGGCAAGGTGCAGTTTTATATTCCCTATGAACGGAATAGTAAGCTAGCTGATGAAGCGCCTATTCATTATTTGGTCACTGATAACCCTAGCTACAAGACGGAGCAGGGGGTGAGTCCGGGGATGACCATTAAGCAGGCGGCGCAGATCTATGGCGTGGCCAAGCTCCGCCTGAATCGTGACCAAGAATCCAAAGAAATCGTATTTTTTGCCAAACAACCGGCCCAGATCACTTTTTATGGGGTGCTACCCGGAGGGAAAGATTTTGCGGGTGTTTACCCCGACAGCAACGAACCATCGGCCCTGGAAACCGATCGATATAGTGATCAAGCCCAAATTGGCAAAATCATTGTGGCCTGTCGGCCGGAGGTTTGTGCTGGGGAGCATTAACTGCACATCGTTGGCGCTAGCCTGTGCGATAGCACCTATCGATCCAGCGCCGTACCCACTGAGGATTACTACCCCAGTGGAGGTGTAGATAGGAAGCATGGAGATGGGGCTGATGCCAACCTTCGCCAGTCCCGAGACCAGTAAAGAGAGGCTGTGGCGATTCCAGAGTCAAAGTAGAACGATGAAATTCGTGGCCGCGCACGGTTTCGCCAGCGGTCAACAGGGGGCTATCGGCTAAGGCCGTGGCATAACGATAGCCCAGGGTCAATTTTTTGCCCATCACGGCGCTGGTGGGGATAGTGCCGACCATTGGGTAGCTCTGGCCCTCAAAATCCGTAACGGATTGGGTCAGAAACATTAAGCCGCCACATTCGGCATAGGTGGGGGTGCCCAAGGCGATTTTGGCAGCTACGGATTGACGCATGGAGCTGTTGGCGGCGAGCTGGGCGGCAAAAACTTCTGGGAAGCCGCCGCCAAAGTAGAGTCCTTGGGCCTCGGCGGGGACTGCGAAGTCTTGGAGCGGACTCCAATAAATTAACTCGGCTCCCATCTGCTCCAATAATTCTAGGTTTTCGGCGTAGTAGAAGTTAAAAGCCGCATCCCGAGCGACGGCGATCCGGACTTGGGTTGGCAATTTGATGTTGGCTGGGGTGAGTTTGGGCGTAGTAGCTAGCAGGGGAGTTAGTTTTTCCCAGTCGAAACATTTTTTACCGAGGGTTGCCAGTCGATCGACGATTTCTTTCAACTCCGGTAATTCATCGGTGGGAATCAGTCCTAGATGTCGATCGGGCAGGCTGATCCGATCTTCACGCTTAAATACGCCCAGAATTGGGATACCCATGGGGGCAAGGGCGGTGCGGAGAATTTCCAGATGGCGATCGCTGCCGACTCGGTTCAGGACTAGTCCGGCAAATTCAATGTCCGGGTCGAGGGTGGTGTAGCCTTTGACCAGGGCGGCGATCGAGTGGGACATGCTCTGGCAATTGACCACTAGCAACACGGGTAATCGGAGCATTTTGGCAACTTGGGCGGTGCTGCCCTCGCCTGGGGGCTCTACGGCTCCATCAAAGAGTCCCATCACACCTTCGACGATCGCGAAGGGCCGATCTTGGGTATGCCGATCAAAGCATTGGGGTAGATAGGCGGGACTGGTCAGGATGGGGTCGAGGTTGTAGCATGGTCGATCGGTGACGTGGGCATGAAACATGGGGTCGATATAGTCCGGCCCGACTTTGAAGGACTGCACTGGCTGGTGCCGCGCTCTCAATGCGGCTAGCAAGGCGAGGGTGACGGTGGTTTTACCGCTACCGCTACGTTCTCCAGCGATCACGATCGACATGGGGTAATGCTCTGCTTACTAGACTCGTTTCCTAAGATAGCTGAATCAGCGAGAATCTGAAATTCTGGAGCTAAGTAGCGAAATCTTGGTGCATCCTTGGCGGAGCTGGAGTTGCCGATCGAGCCAGTCTTTCCTGATTTTCCACCCAATTACTGGTGCCATCCGGCTCACAACCTGGCGTAAAATTCCAAACTTGCGCAACAACTTGGCTGGGGCTACTTCGTCCGCTTGTAGTTGCTGAATGCGGATGATTTCCGGCTCTCTGGCCGCCTGAATTTGGCCTAAAGTTCGATCGATTGCCACCAAATCCATCGTTTGTTGTTGACACACTGGTACTAAATGATTCACTGCCACCACCACATCCCGGAGGGCCATATTGATGCCTTGGGCACGGATCGGTGACATCGGATGGGCGGCATCCCCCAAGAGCAGCAATCCCGATCGATGCCATTGGGGGCAACGTCCGACCACAATCGATAGCAACAAAGGCCGCTCCAAGGTATCCCGCTGGGCCCGAAAATGCGCTGCCAACCAGGGTGGAGCGGCAGCGGCTAACTGCTCTGGCCAATTCACCTGCTGCCAATCTGGGTCATCCCGATGCAGTGACCAGCCCACTTGCAGGTCGCCTGCGGCACCTTGAAAGATACCGAAAGCATTGGGACCATGGAGTACCGAATGAAATACATTCTCTGCTGCAAAGCTGGGGCTATTGGCTAGCTTGAACCACAGAATATCAAAATCTTGGGCAGCGGTATCGATCAATAAATTAGCCCGTTGGCGCACCACCGAGTTACGGCCATCGGCCCCGATCACTAAATCGGCCAGAATCTCCCTATCATCGGCTAGCTGGACTCCGGTCACTCGATCTTGTTGCCACAATAACTCTCGTACTGCACTGCCTTGAATCAGCTCGAACTCCTGATATTCACTGGCTTTTTCGATGACGGCGGCCAAGAAAGCGGGCTGGGAAACCAGCGTGCAGGGACGACTGCCAGCTACCATTGGTTCATTCACCCGAAAGATTCGGCGATTTTCGATATGGAATTCCCATGCATCTAAGGCGCGGTGGGGGATTCTTGTAATCAGATCGGCGAGACCCATCTGCTGGATCGCCTCCAATCCGCTGGGCATCAGGGCCTCTCCCCGAAAAATCCGCCGAAAGCTGCGAGCAGCTTCGATGAGCTTGACTCGAATACCGCGCTGGACTAGCAGCAGTGCTAAAGTTGCACCCGTTGGGCCAGCACCGACAATTGTGATCTGAATCATAGTTGATGGAGCCGATCGCTACGCCGCAATGAATTTCATAGAAATCCCGTTCATGCAATAGCGCAAGCCGGTGGGTTTCGGCCCATCTTCAAAAACATGACCCAGGTGGCCGCCGCAGCGCTGGCAATGGACTTCGGTTCTGGTGCCGAACAAAGATCGATCCACTGAAGTCCCGATCGCCCCCGGCAACGGATCGTAAAAACTGGGCCAGCCCGTCCCACTATTAAACTTGGTATCCGAAACAAACAGGGACGAGTCGCAACCAGCACAGACAAAATTTCCCTGGCCATATTCCTTATCCAAAATACTAGTGCCAGCCCGCTCCGTACCGTGCTTCCGCAGCACATTGAACTGCTCGGGCGTCAAAATCTCGCGCCATTCTTCATCGGTTTTGGTGATTTCAAATTTGTTGGGTAGGTCAGACATATTGGATAGGGGAATAGGTGGAATAGGATCTGGAATATCTGACTGCCAAGAACGTTATTCCTGGCTAGCTGGGACAACCCTCTCCAATTATACAAATATCCAGAAGATCTGGGCTTCAATTGCCAGCCCAAGTCTGAAGATTATAGAGCTGTCGAGGAGTCACCTCCGGCAACAGCGCTAACTCGTACTTACTAGGTTGGGTTGCAGCCAACTTTAACCCATAGGTGACCAATTGATCGGACTGAAACACTGTCACCTGAATCTCAGTGCCCACTTCATAGTTAGCCAACCGCTCCCCAATCTTCTCCGCCGTCACCCGAAAACCATCGATCGCCAACAACTCATCCCCCGGATCGATGCCCACAATCGCCCCCGGAGAACCCGCCGCTACCGCCTTAATCATCTCCTTGCCCCCCTCACTCTTTACCGTCAAACCCCAAAAAGGCACCGGCTCCTGATCCGCCGCCACCAACCGCAATCCAAAAGGCTGCAAATATTCATCAAAAGGCAACTCCACTAAGCCATAGAGGTAGTCTCGATAGAAATCGCTCAAATCCACCCCAGCAATCTCCGCAATCACCTGCTCCACCTCAGCATCCGTAAAACCTCGCCCCTCTCGGCCACAGGTCTGCCACAACCGCCGCAACACATCGTCAAAAGACCGCTGACTGTCACTCAGCGCCCGGATTTTCAGATCCAGCAGCCAAGTTACCATCGCCCCCTTCAGATAATAAGACATCTGAGAATTACTACTATTGGCATCCGATCGGTATAACTTAATCCAAGCATCAAAACTCGAATCCATCAAAGGCTGCACCAACCGCCCCGGCGTAGTTAGGTAGCGCGTCACTTCCTTGCTCAACTCCGCCAAATAAATGGCTCGATCGTAAATCCCCGCCCGCTGGGGAATCAGCAAGTCATAGTAACTTGTCACCCCTTCGCTAAACCATAGACCGCAAGTATAGTTCTCATTGCCATAATCGAATTTCTCCAAGCCCTGCGGGAAAATCCGTTTCACATTCCAAAGGTGAAAAAATTCATGGGCCACCAACTGCACAAAGCGCCGATAGTGCTCCGCTTTCCCCAACTGCCAGCGGGGATAAATTAGCGAACAGCAATTTTTATGCTCCAGGCCACCGTAGCTCCCCGCCGTCAAATGCAGCAAAAAGAGATACCGATCGTAAGGCAATTCCCCGAAAATCGACCCTGCCACCGGCACAATCTTCTGAATATCCGAGATCGTCTTAGCCACATCCAAGTTACCACTGCCATACACCGCCAATTGATGGGGACGTTGACCAGCCTGAAATTCATAGATTTGATGCGTACCTATCTCAAAAGGACTGTCTACCAATTCATCGAAATTCTGCGCCATAAAGATCCGACCGTCACCGGGCAGCGGCGTGGTGACCTGCCAGCCGGGGGGAGCATCGATCGCCAGTTCGATCGGTTGCTGCTCGTAGCCCGGAATCAAGAAGCAGAGCGCTGCCGGGTTAAAGTAGCCATGGCTGGTATTCAAATGATTGGTGCGCACCGTTAGCTCATTGGCAAAAAGCTGATAATGCACCTCCACCCAATCTGCTGTATCCATTACCTGCCAATGGTTTTTAGCAATTTTCTGGACTTGTAGAGCTTGACCAGCTCGATCGATCGCCCTAAGATTCTGGATATGTCGCGCATATTCTCGCACCAAATAAGATCCCGGTGTCCACACCGGCATTTGCAGATCCAGCGTTGCCTCAGACCAATTTTGAATCCGGGCCGTCACCTCAAACAAATGATTCTGTGGGCAAGGCATCGCCACTCGATAGCTCAAAGCAGGTAATGATGATGGCATGGTCGGTAAACTGGATAGGGATCTTCGACCACCTTAACTGCTTGGGGCGATCCGATGCAATCACCCCAAACCGAGGGCTGGTGAACCTCATCTCAACCATCCGCCGCCATTTCCAAATCGGAACGCTCCGCGAACGGCAGAGACACCAAACAACTAGTCCCGCGGCCAACTTCACTGGTAATTTCGATCGATCCTCGATGCAGATCCACACATTTTTTCACCACGACCAACCCCAAACCAGTACCGGGAATACTCCGAATATTTTTGCCCCGGTAAAACGGCTCAAACAACTTCTGCCGATCTGCGGGCGCAATGCCAATGCCTCGATCTTGCACCCGCAGCAGCAACCGTGCAGTCTGAAACTCCAAATACACATCCACATCGCCACCCTGGGGCGAGTACTTAATAGCATTCGAGAGCAAATTGGCGAGCATCGAACGCATTAGCTTTTCATCGATCGGTACCGATCTAGCTAGTCCCTCCATTGTAAAAACCAGGTGGTGTCGATCGCCTGCACTCATCTGCATTTCTTCGATAAAATTTCTACAGTAGACCACTAAATCCAAAGGTTTAGGATTAAAAGCCAAGCTGCCCGACTCGGCTCGATTGATCGTCAAAATATCGTCCAGCAATTGCACCATATTTTTCACCGCATCCTCGATGCGGCATAAATTGCGCAGTCGTTTCTCGTTATCGATCCATTCACTGGGGGAGTTTGCCAGCACCTGTGCAGCAGCCAGCGCCGTACTCAGCGGAGTTCTAAACTCATGAGAGGCCATGGAGAAAAAGCGCGTTTTCAGCGCACTCAGTTCTTTTTCTCGCTCCAAAGCCAAGCGAATCTCATCGGCCCGCTTGCGGGCCGTCGTATCCCGCTGTACTGCAATCCAGTGGGTATACAGCCCCCTCTGATCGGCCACTGGCACCAAGCTAAATTCATTCCAAAACTCCGATCCATCCTTCCGGTAGTTCAGTACTTCCACCGTTACGGATTCCCAACGATCCAAGGCCGCGCGCACCCGCTGCAGTTCTGCTTGATCGGTTTTAGGACCCTGTAAAATTCGGGGAGTTTTGCCCAACACCTCCACCGGCCGATAGCCCGTAATCCGCGTGAAAGCTTCATTCACATATAGAATTCTGGGGCCCAGTCCATTGATCGGTTCGGCCTCCGTAATAATTACCGCATCGTTGGTGTTTACCACTACCGACTGCAATAGACGTACCTGCTCCGTTTGTTGCCGCTGGGCCGTAATATCTGCAATGACTGCCACAATTCCATTGATTTGACCATCACTACTGGGTAACGGAGCCGCCGAAAAAATGATATGAATGGACGTCCCATCCTTTTTCTGCCGACATAGTTCTACCCTGGCATAACTAGTACCCTGCAACAGACTATTGAGGATCGTATTGCAGTCCTCCATTTCGTCATTCAGACTAATTGGGCTAGGTCGATCGAGCACCTCGGCCTCACTCCAGCCAAACATCCGTTCCGCCGCCGGATTCCAAATTTTTACGCGGCCCGCCAAATCCAACATCAAAATAGCCCGCGGTGAAGCAGTTACCAATGCTTGCAAGGTTTCATTGGTATGGCGCAAGGCTACCTCCGTCCGTTGTCGTTCGTTAATTTCTTCTCGCAGAGCCGTATTGGCGGTAGCTAGCTCCGTAGTGCGCTGTTGGACGCGCTGTTCTAACTGAGCATTGAGTTGTCGGAGCCGATCGTACAGTTCCGATTGTTGAATGGCAATTCCTACCTGAGTGGAAAGTTGATTCATCAACTCCACTTCCCAAACTTCCCATTGGCGAGGTTGATTGCATTGGTGGGCGATCAATAATCCCCATAGATATGATGGAGTGGGGTTTGTTGTCTCACCGGGCAGGTTGTTGGTGTCGTGCTCGCGATTTTGCCAGTTTTCCTGAATAATCGGCACTACCAACTTAGATTGAACGTTAAATTGTTTGACAAAATCTACTAGGCAAGGCTCCAAATCAGCCTTAGTTACATCGCCTATGGAGAGGTTTTTTCCTACTGCATAGGCTTGGTGATATGCCTGGGGAAAAACCTCTTCTGGAAAAATTTGGCCTAAAATTCGGGGATAGGGTGGCAGAACTGTTTCGTGAATTGCACTGCCAGTCCCATCGTCCCATAGTCGATAAATGAGTACTCGATCGGCCTGCAAAAAGCGTTGCACTTCTTGCACCGTGGTGCGCAGCACTTCGTCCAGATCTAGGGAGCGGCGGATTTGGTGGGCAATTTGGTTGACTAGCCGCTCTCGTTGGCGGAGCCTGCGCTCGGCGCACTCGGTTTGTTGACGCAAGGATTCTTCAGCTCGCTGCCGCTCAATCACCTCCCGCTGAACATACCAGTAGGCGATGACCGATAACAACACAACCAAACCAATGACCCCCAAGGCCATTTCGGTCGCCAGCGATCCTGCGATCGACTCCACAATTGCCTCCAATCCTAAGTGGTTGGATCAATGCTACAGACCTAACAGCACGGCTCCGCACAGTAGTGAGATTGTAGCAGCTCCCGCTAGCACAATCACTTGCCCGACCTTGACCACAGCCTGGGGCGGAGTCTTTTGCCATTCCCAGCGGACATAATCCAACTTGGCAGCCCCGTCAGTACTGTTTAGGGTGCCAGTCTTGGGTAACTTATCGCGGTAGTCAGTACCATAGCGAGCCATATGGGCAAAGGTCACTTCACCCTGGCTATGTTGGGGCAGAATCCGCCGCCGTTGGTAGGGTACCGTCCCATAGCCAAAGTTATCTAGGTATTCTTCGCTGTTCAGGAGGGTATCGATGAAGCCATTTAGACCCTTGGTGGCCAAGACGATCGACCAAGCTATTTTTTCCTTTTCACCATACACATTGCGGCCCAGCAGCCGCTGGATACAGATCTCTACAAATCGATAGTTATTGTTACTGTCATAGGTCAGTCGGCGGAAAGAATCGGATAGAGCCAAGCCCCTAATGAAGTCCCGCACGGTGATTTGACCACCGCGCAGTTGCGATTCCAAAAACCACTGCCGATAGTGTTCTAGCATCTGCTGCTCATTACAGATCTGCCGGTAGGCCGATGCAATCAGCGTATCCCATTCCATACTGGCCAGAATGTTGTCACTGTTGTAAATGCGAGAATGCTCATCACCAGCAATCTCAAACCCATTAACCCGCACGTTCCGAGACAAAGGTTGATAATCCAATAAAGGAATTGACATAAATCTTCTCCAATAAATTAATTGATTTGAAAATAGATAATATGGCGATCTGCCAGAGGCCAAAGGGATTTGGCCTCCGCCTGGGCTGTTAGCTCTTAAAAGACCGGCTCCGCCACTTGTTCAGACGGGCATCACCGATCGCGCTATAACGGCGAGCATCAGCAATCTGCTCTTGCAAGGCAGAAATCAGCGCCGTTTGATCGGCGGCTTGCTGCTGCACCAAAACAGAGGAACCAGCTGTCGGCACACTGGCTGGCTGCCAATCGCTTTTGAGATAGGCCGCACCAACTGCGGCCAGTGGTCGCAGATCGGCCAGTTGCTGCTTCAGTTGCGCGATCTCCTGGGCTTGCTCTCGCAGTGTTTGTTGTAAAGCTGCGTCGGCGGCCCATTTGACTGAGTTAGGTACAGAGTTGGCTATGGGGGCTTGGCTGCTAACTGTTGTTGACCGCTTGAAGACCTCAGCTAGGATATCTTCCACATTGCTGACTTGCAGCTTGCCATAGGGAGAATTCTGCACAATCGATCGCACCAACACAGGTTGATTGTTCGTTGCCAGATCCCGATCGCTACTGGAAGCACTGGCCACCAATTGGAGCATATTGGTAAATGCCATCATGGATTGGCCCGGTTGAGTACGATAGCCTCGATAGTAGGGCACAATGTTCTCACCAAAGGCTGTTTGATATTCGTCGCCATCTAGGTAGCTATCAATGTCAGCGGCAAAGCCATCCCGATCCAAAACACCGCTGTGATAGCGCATTTCATCTAAGGTGTCCGGAGCCCGTCCTAATAGGTGCTTATAATTCAGCTCGATCGACCGATAGCGATAGCAATTATCAAAGAAACGGGCGCGATATAGTTCCGATTTGGCCACACAACGCACAAACTCTCGCACCGTCATTTCACCGTGCTGTAATTGGGACTCGGCTACCACCAACCGTTCGCTTTCCATTACATGAGCATTGCCTAGCACCTGACGGTAAACAGCTCGGAGCACCACATCCGCATCGCTGCTGCTATATCCGGGACATAATTCCACCGGGGCTGTTTCCTTGTAGGGTTGATATGCCTCGTAGAACTGGGACTGCCGATCGGCATCCCCCTTATAGGCATTGACCGTAGTGGGCGTCGCCGCCGCATCGGTCTTGAGACCCAAAGCTCTAGATACCAGTTGGTTGATATCCGTCGGCACCGTCGGAGGTCTCCAACTTGTAGAAACACCCACCACTGGTGCGATCGAGCTAGGCCGATCGGTCATCAGCGAACCATTCAAGCGAGAGCGGTTCTGGTAGCTCAGATCCTTGTCGCTACTAGCAGAACCCCGGACTAACTGGAACATGTGGGTAAAGCCAACCATCTTCCGGCCCATTTGGGTTTTATGGCCTCGGTAGTAGGGTACGGTATTTTCTCCGAAAACATCCAAATACTCCTCACTGTCAATATAGGAATTAATCTCCGCCTCAAAGCTGCCCCGATCCAGCGCTTGCCCATGCTCTACAACTTCCTCTCTGCTTTCTGGAGCACGCCCGAGCAAATGTTTAAAATTCAACTCGATCGATCTCATTCGAGAACAGGACTCTACAAAATTCACCCGATACAGATCCGAGAGGGCAACCTGTCGGACAAATTCTCGCACGCTAATTTCTCCGCGTTGCAGCTGAGATTCAGTCACTACCAAGCGCTCGCTTTCCATCACATGGGCATTGCCCAACACCTGACGATAAACGGCCCGGATGACGATCGCCACCTCGGCCTCCGATGAATTCCGGTACAGACAAACAGGTGCTGTATCATCAAAGGAACCCATCCCTAATTTAGCATCCGGATTAACAACAGGATTGATGAAAGTACTGGTCATATATTTATCCTTAATTATGTGACTGGTTCGATAATAGCCATGCTGGCTGAAGACACAGACACCTCAGAATCCCACATTAAAAGTAAGTAAACTGGTCAAGGAATGGTAAAGAAAACGGAAAGAATTAATGAAATCAATAAATCTTGAGATTTCGTCATATTTATTCAAGAAAATAACTTCCACATCATGGTAATAGCCTTTTCTTGTTGCCTATTAGCAGAAACCGACGAACAGATCCCTGTAGAATTGTAGATTGGTAGGTCTTTCTCCTCGTGCCGATCAATCGCACTCATCGAGCAAGAAATACTGGATGCTCCCAACAATGCTACTCCCCCCCCAACCACTGTGCCATGAGGATTCTTCTGGTTGAAGATGACATACGTCTGGCCGAAACCTTAGCCGAAGCCCTGACCGACCAGCGCTATATCGTTGATATAGCGCCAGATGGTACCGCGGGATGGCATCAGGCGAATGTCCTAGACTACGATTTAATGTTGCTGGATGTAATGCTACCAGAATTAAGCGGTATAGATCTATGTCGGCGACTGCGTTCTCATGGGTATCAGTTACCAATTTTGATCATCTCGGCCTGCGACACGATCAACGATGAAGTCATGGGTTTAGACGTGGGAGCCGATGACTATGTAGTAAAGCCAGTGGATCTCCAGAAGCTCTTCGCCCGGATCCGAGCTTTATTGCGACGAGGCAGTGCCAATCCATCGCCAATTTTGGAATGGGGCGCTCTGCAACTAAATCCCAGCACCTTTGAAGTCAGCTACGCCAACCACCCCGTTCATCTCACCCCCAAGGAATATGCGCTCCTGGAAATGCTGCTCCGCAATGGTCGCCGCGTGCTCAGCCGCAGCGTCATGATCGAGCATATCTGGTCCCTGGAATCCCCGCCAGAAGAGCACACCGTCAAGGTGCACATTCGAGGGCTCCGCCAAAAGCTCAAGGCTGCCGGAGCCGCAGACAACTTCATTGAAACCGTCCATAGCCTAGGCTACCGTCTTCACCAACCGGATATGGTTGGAACGGTGGGTTAATTCCCTAAAACAAAGGAGCCCCTAACTAGTTAGAGGCTCCTTCGTTTTCAATATTAAGCTTGGCAGCGAGCTATTTTCACAGGGGGCTACCCCCCAACTATCGTCACCGCTGTATCGTTTCACACCCGAGTTCGGGATGGGTCGGGGT
>JANMHS010000141.1:0-10073 GCA_031375385.1 Synechococcales cyanobacterium OTE_70_metabat_200
ATTTGGCGCTGCGCTTACAAAATCGCTGCAAGCTGCAATCGTCGTCTCGCGCTCCTATCCCCCAATGCCTACGGCAGGCTTCCGCCAACACCGCCAAGTGCTGTCGCACTCTGGCGGGAGTACCTCGGAGGTCTAGATGGGGGTCGATGGGGGGAAAGCCCATGGGAGTAGACAAGGAACCGCCTGAAACCTAAGTTTCAGGCGGAGTAGTGGTGTGAGGAGTGAACGGATACTTAATCGTTTCCGTCGATATTAATTGTAACAGTTGAGCAATGGGGATGTGGCCCATTGAGCTGCCTAATTACAACTTTTTGTTACTTGCCCATACCCAAATGTTGAGCTTTTTGATACACCTTGCCCTCGGTCAGCAGCGAAGGCGCGATCACTACCTCCACTTGCTGCATCTCTTTGAGATTGCTAGCCCCCAGGGTCCCCATACTGGTTTTCAGGGCACCCAGCAGGTTGTGGGTACCATCATCCAGCTTAGCGGGGCCAATCAGGATTTCCTGCAAGGAGCCGGTGGAACCCACCTTGATTCTGGTACCTCTGGGCAATAGGGGGCTGGGCGTAGCCATCCCCCAGTGGAAGCCCCGCCCCGGTGCTTCCGCCGCCCGGGCAAAGGGCGAACCAATCATTACCCCATCGGCACCGCAGGCAATACATTTACAGATATCACCACCGGTCACCAGACCGCCATCGGCGATCACTGGAATATACTTGCCGGTTTCTTTAAAGAAGTCATCCCGTGCTGCCGCACAGTCTGCCACTGCAGTGGCCTGGGGAATACCTACCCCGAGAACCCCCCGCGAAGTACAGGCCGCCCCCGGCCCGATGCCCACTAGTACCCCAGCGGCCCCGGCCTTCATTAGCTCCAGGGTCACCTCATAGGTAACGCAGTTGCCCAACACTACGGGTATGGGCATTTCTGCACAGAACTTGGCCAGATCCAAGGGGCTAATCCCAGGGGGAGCCATGAATTCCGTAGAAACTACCGTGGCCTGGATGAAAATAATGTCCGCACCGGCAGCGGCGATCGCCTCGCCATATTTAGCTGCCGCCGCCGGAGTGACGCTAACTGCCGCGATGCCCCCCTGTTCCTTGACTTCTTTGATGCGCTGCCCAATCAGTGTGGGATCGATCGGCTGAGCATATAGCTCTTGCATCAAAGTCACAAATCCATCTACACCCACGGCGGCGATCCGATCCAAAATTGGGTTGGGATCGGCGTAGCGCGTTTGGATGCCTTCTAAGTTAATGACCCCCATGGCACCTAGCTTAGATAGCTCCACGGCCATTTTGACATCCACCACCCCATCCATCGCGCTGGCAATAATTGGGATTTCTCTTTCGATGCCACCCAACTGCCACTTAGTATTAGCCAAGCTGGGATCCAGGGTTTTACCACCTGGTACCAGGGCTATTTCATCGATGCCGTAGGCCCGGCGAGCCGACTTGCCTCTCCCAATCTGAATATTCACAGCCCAACCTTCTGAAAAATCTAGAGATTTACGTAATTCATCCATCCATAAAAAAATAGCTGCTAACTCCTAAGAGTCTTAGCAAACCATTGCCTTCTCTACTACCGGGTGAGGTAGACGAAGCACTCCAATTCCAACGACATGTGTGGATTTTCACTAGGGCCGTTGCATGGGTACTCCATTTTGCACCAATCCGGTGATTTTTGATAAAAGAATTATCGCAAATCTCCGTGAAGTTTGCACGGGGGCAGAGGCTGCTTGACCGACGATCTCCCAATCGGGTAGGATCGAACCTCGATTAAAATTTCGCTGTCGGCCTCAGACTGCCGCCATTTATGAAGCGTCGCGATTTCTTACAGTACAGTGCTCTTGCTACCACCAGTTTGACCTTTGCTTCATGCAGTAAGGCCGTTAAACAAGCCAACCCAGTGGCCTTTGGTAAACCAGAAAAGGCCGATATTAATCTGGGCTTCGTGGCCTCGATCGAATGTCTTCCCCTAGTGGTAGCCAAAAACAAAGGATTTTTCAAGGATCAGGGACTGAATGTTACTCTGGTCAAATTTCCCACCTGGGATGCTCTGAAGGAAGCCCTGACCAAGGGCAAAGTAGATGTGGCCGCCACCCACTTTGCCGTACCGCTAAGGTCTCAGGTGGCGAAAGAAAAGCTACCTTTGATTGCCCTGATGGGCCTGAATATGAACGGTGGCAGCATTGGGATGGGCAAGAAATCCTGGGATAATGGCCTGCGCCCGAGTACTAAATTCAACTATCGCCGAGAGTTTAGCGAACTCTATGGCGGCTACCTGCGCAGCTCCAAAGAGATTCCCATTTTTGGGATCGATCATCCAGATTCGATGTCTAACTACCTGGCTCGCTACTGGCTGGGATCGATGCAAATTTCGCCCGATCGCCGCTTCAAGTTCCAAGTAGTCAACGAAAAAGATCTGGCTGCCGGTGTGCAATCCGGAAAAATTCAAGCCTATGCGGTGGAAGAGTCGATCGCCCAAAAGCTACTCAAAGACAAACAGGGCTTTACGGCCTATGTGGATCGCGATATCTGGCGTGGTCACCCGGACAAGATCTTGGCCACCGCTGGGGCCTGGGCCAAGCAAAACCCGATCGCTACTAAGGGATTAATCGCTGCGGTACTAGCAGCTTGCCAGTTCTGCGACATTGAGCGCTTCCGTAAGGAAGAAGAAAAGACCCCGATTACTCTGGCCAAGGAATTAGTCCAGAGCAATTATTTAGCCGATGGTGATGGGGCCAGGATCAAGAGCCTGCTGACCGGCCAATACCAGTATGACAATCTGGAGAAAAAGCCCAACAAAGTAGACATGAACGATTTCACCGTCTTCCACTTTGTAGATAACACCAACTATCTGGGCGACTACAACCACGCTAACTACCTCTGGCAATCCCACGGTATTTGGCTGTTGACTCAGATGGTGCGCTGGAATCAGCTCAATTTGTTTACCTATCCCAAAAATGGTGATGAACTAGTCCAAGCCGCCTATGGGCTGGGGGCCTATCGGGAAGTAGCGAAGGCTGTGGGCGTAGGCATCCCCAGCGACTCCATGCGCAAGGAATTGCCCAGTGTCTTTATCGACAAATTGGCCTTCGACCCATCAGCACCTACGGATTACATCAATAGCTTCGATATTCGCACTAGCTAGGGCTTGGGATTTCGGAAAGAGTCTCTGGCTGAAAATTGCCCATGTTACTACAGCCCCTTGCGGCCTATTTACACATCCCTTTCTGCCGCCGCCGCTGCTTTTACTGCGATTTTCCGGTTTATGTGGTGGGTGATAAGCGCAGTGGCGAGAACTCCCATTTTATTCCGACCTATCTAACCGCCTTGGAGCGGGAGATCCAGCTCAGTCCCCGGTCGCCGAGCGGGCCTTTGACCACCGTCTTTTTTGGTGGCGGTACGCCTTCTTTGCTGACAGCGGCCCAGATCGATCGACTCCTCCAGACTTTAGATCAACAATTTGGCCTAGCCAGCCAGGCGGAAATCTCCATGGAGATCGATCCGGGCACCTTCGATCTGGAGCGACTACAGGGCTACCAAGCCGCCGGGGTGAACCGCTTTAGTATGGGCGTTCAGGCTTGGCAAGATCCTTTACTGGCCCTCGCTGGCCGCTCCCATCGAGTATTGGAAATTGAGGCATCTATTGAGATCTTTGATCGGGCTAAAGTCACTAACTGGAGCATGGATCTGATCTCCGGTTTGCCCCAGCAGACCATGGCCGACTGGGTAGAGTCCCTGGCGCGATCAATTGCCTATGGCCCACCCCACCTCTCGGTCTACGACCTGATTGTAGAAGCCGGTACGCCTTTTGCTCGCCAGTACCAGCCCGATCGGTTCCCGCTGCCCGATGATAGCATTACGGCCCAGATGTATTGCACTGCCCAGCAGCAGCTGAGGTTGGCGGGTTACGAACATTACGAGATTTCCAACTACGCTCGATCGGGCCATGCCTGTGCCCACAACCAAGTTTATTGGCAAAACCTTCCCTACCATGGTTTTGGGATGGGAGCCGCCAGCTATCTGGCCGGTACCCGCTTCACCAGACCCCGTACTACCCAAGCTTATTTAGACTGGGTGGCAGTGGGAGCCATTTATCCGGCAGAATTGCTCGGGGATGTCGATCGATTTCTGGAGACTTTGATGCTGGGCTTGCGCACGGCTCAGGGGATCGATGTGGAAAAATTGGTGGCAGCGTTTGGCTCAGAACTCTGGCAGCGAGCTGTGGCTAAACTCCACCCCCATATGCCTCACTGGGTAGAACCTTTGTCCGCAGAGAATTCTGGCCAACTCCGCCTGACCGATCCCCAGGGATTTCTTTACTCCAACCAGGTTTTGGCCGATCTATTTGAAATTTCCGATCAGGACTAAATGTACCTGGACTACAGTCAAAGGCGGCACCGCAAGGTACTATACTTTTTGGCATTCGTTTTCGGCCAACATTGGCAAGGTGATCTAAACAAGATGATGAATATGCATGACATGTCGATCGACCAGATCCTAGCGCGGGAGATCCTCGATTCGCGCGGACGACCGACCGTTGAAGCAGAAGTCTACTTAGTGAACGGCGGCATCGGCGTTGCTCAAGTACCCAGCGGTGCTTCTACTGGTAGCTTCGAAGCCCATGAACTAAGGGATAAGGATGCTCAGCGCTACGGTGGCAATGGTGTGCTAAAGGCAGTTGCGAATGTCAATGACTCGATCGCGCCGGAACTAGAGGGCATGAATGCCTTCGAGCAAGAATCGATCGATCGGGCCATGATCGCCCTGGATGGCACCCCGAACAAATCCAACCTAGGAGCCAACGCCATTCTGGCCGTATCCTTGGCCAATGCCAAAGCGGTGGCCAATGCCTTAGGTGTGCCCCTATATCGCTATTTGGGGGGCCCTTTGGCCAACCTGTTGCCGGTGCCATTGATGAACGTGATCAATGGAGGTGCCCATGCCGATAACAACATCGATTTCCAAGAATTCATGATCGTCCCCGTGGGAGCTACTTCCTTCCGGGAAGCCCTGCGCTGGGGGGCGGAAGTTTTTGCTTCCCTCAGTAAGGTCTTGTCTGCTAAGGGGCTGATGACTGGGGTGGGTGATGAGGGCGGCTTTGCCCCAAACTTGGGTTCCAACCAAGAAGCACTGGATTTACTCCTGTTGGCGATCGAGCAAGCTGGTTATAAACCGGGCGAACAGGTGGCCCTAGCTTTAGATGTGGCGGCCAGTGAATTCTACACCAATGGCAACTACAAGTACGATGGCACCGAACACAGTCCGGCGGAATTCATCGATTATCTGGCCGAGCTGACCGCCAAATATCCGATTATCTCAATCGAAGACGGCCTGCATGAAGAAGATTGGACGAGCTGGGAGCAGCTCACCCAGAAAATTGGCAGCAAGGTGCAGCTGGTGGGCGACGACCTGTTTGTGACCAACGAGCAACGCCTGCGCCAGGGGATCGAGCGATCGGCTGCCAACTCCGTACTGATTAAGCTGAATCAGATTGGAACGATCACGGAGACCTTGACTACCATCGATCTGGGTACCCGCAATGGTTACACCTCGATTATCAGCCACCGCTCTGGCGAAACTGAAGATACTACCATTGCCGACTTGGCTGTGGCCACCAGAGCGGGCCAGATCAAAACCGGCTCCCTCTGTCGCAGCGAGCGGGTAGCCAAGTACAACCGCTTACTCCGGATTGAAGATGAGCTGGGTAGCTCGGCTATCTATAGGGGTAAACTGCGCTAGGCTAGGGCGGCTAGGTTGGGATTGTTGGGGCACTTGTGGGGGTTCACAGGTGTCTCTTTGTTCGGATGGCTGAGTTTCGGCAATCCCAGCTAACCGATCGGGGAATAGTCCGTTGTCGTACCAAGCTGACAGACCTAAAGCAAACCGTGAGATTTCACACTATTTTCATCTTGGTAATTCATAATGGTTTCGCTTTGTAATATCATAGGGGAATTGAATTGATACTATTTAGGTAGATGATCATCTTGGATTGTGATATGCAACACTATCTATCACCCTAAAATCTACTACATTGGTCTTGTAGGGAACTAAGTTTTTGTAAGGAAGGCTCTCTAGCCAACTATTGCAGTATTGTTAAGATTCTACTGTATTAACGATATCTTGTTGCTTATAATACATCTATCGGTCTAGAATTTAGTTGGGAAGAAAAGTAACTTACTTGGTTTACTAGCTTGAATAAATACGTTTGACAGATCGGGTCTGGTCTTTTAGTGAAAGCTGACTAGTCTCTACTTAAAACAAAATTTAACTTTTAGTACATCGTCTAAGCTATCAAAACAATCCCCTATTGAATTAGAATCTTCACTATAGATTTACTTGTGTGGTGAAAGATTGAATTCTAGTTCTAGACTTAGATGACATTGTCCGCTCACAATTTTTACCTCGCTCCAAAAAAATATGCTATTTCCAGACTCTAACGCTTTACCGATTTCCGTAGACGCTCATGTGCCGATTACGATCAATTCTCAAATTGCTGAGCAGATCAAACTGCTCATCTCGATCGGTGTTTTGAAGGCCAACGATGCCCTGCCCACAGTGACTCAATTGGCCAAGCAACTCAGCGTCAATCACAACACAATTGCTGCTGTTTATAACGATCTAATTGTGGCCGGTTACTTGATGGCCCAACGGGGTAAAGGCACCTTTGTGGCCAATACCCAGGTGGTGCAAAGCATCGTCACTTACCGCCAAGTTTACGAACTGTTGGAAGAGACCTTTAGCTCCGCCAGTGGCTTGGGGATGAGTGCCTCTGCTTTCGGCTCGGCAGCCTATGCTCAGGCTGTGATGGTCAGCCAAAGACAGGTGCAAACAATCCGCATTGCTTTTGTCGATAACTTGCAGCATTTGCCTAAGGTGCACACCGTATTACAGTCCGAATTAGGCATTGATCCAGAACTAGTCGATCTGACTACCGTAGAAAGCAAAGCAGGTGCAAATAGCTTGACTGAAATCGATCTGATTATCACTTTGCCCAGACATCTAGATGCAGTGGAAAGAGTGGCGAAGAACGATCAGGAAGTAATTGCCCTGGATATCAAACCAAATCTGCTCTTACTAGCCGATGTTTCGGCATTGCCTTTGCACGGGCAAGTCGCAATGGTAGCTACGGATGCCAATGAAGCGGATATGATGCAACAGGTGCTAATGGAAGCTGGCGTTACCCATGTTAAATACAAGACTGTAACCGCTAAGGAGCTGGCGCAAAAGCCTCAGGCGATCGACAAATCCATGGTGGCAATTGTTTCTAGTAGCGTCCCACAGGCAGCTATCAAAAACATTCCTTCCAGCATCAAAGTTACACCCTTTAGCATCAACATCGAACAGGCCAACTTGTTACTAATCAAGGCTCGTCTGGCCACGGTCAAAGCTGCTAAAAACATCGGATAAACCCCTGAAAACGGATTAAATGCCATCAAGCTGGATGTAGTTGATCGAACTCTTCCTGTCTTGGTGGCATTCTTTTACCCAACTGCATGTCCGGCTGTGATCTCTCCCTGTTTTTCGAGAAAGTAGTGGATAATGTAAAGATATTTGTACACAATATCCTCCGATCGAAATGTCACTGCTGCGTAGAATTCCCTTGGGGCCCACCCTCATTAGTATTGGTGCTCTGCTCACCTTAATTGGTTTCGGCGCTTATGCCGTGGACAACCCCACCCTGAACCTCGTTGGTTTTTTCTATGGTGTGCCCTTGCTGCTGGGTGGTCTGGCCCTGAAATCTGCGGAACTGCGGCCAGTGCCCCTAGAGGATCCCGAAGAAGCAATGCTATCCCTGCGTCAGCAACAGGAAACCCCCACGCTCAAGCAAATTCGCCAAGATCTGACCCGTTTTCGCTATGGACAGGAAGCTCACCTAGATCTGGCATTGGAAAAGCTGGGACTGTCACCCACCGATGAAGAGCGACCCGTGGTTAAGGGGTTGCGGGAATTGGAGATAGGTGGGTCCTATGCTTTGATTTTAGAGTTCTACAGCCCTTTGATTTCGATCGAGACTTGGCAAGAAAAGCAAGATAAAATTACTCGCTTCTTTGGCCCCGGCATTCACACCATCATCACGGCCACCAATGAAGAAGAGTTGGAACTAGCTCTGGTGGTGGGTGAGCAGGTTGACCGTGAGCCAGTGGTGGCCAGTTGATTGGTTTCTAGCCCTTTTCTAGGCGGATGGCGTACCACTGTAAGTACTGACCGTTGCCTAGATCTAGCTCGCAATAATTAGTCAAAAGATAGTTAGGTTGATCGACTGGCTGTTTTCGGATCACATCAGCAGGGAGATCTAGATCGGGGCTACGGCTCTCCAATAGATGCTTTAATTCAGCTACAACCTCTGCTGCCGAGCAGATTTCTTCCGGTTGTCCGGCTCTGAGCACTACATAGTCCTCTTCTTGAAACATTAGTGAATCTGTCATAGGTCGCGATGAATCCTCTTCTCAATCTTCCTTACGAAGCAGCACTCGCTTCCCTAGGCAATGATTACTACGATGACGTGGCGGCGGCAGATTTCCCGCAACATCAGTTGCGCTGGCGCAATGATGATATCTTAACGCAGTTGGGACTGGAACCCGGCTCCGTTAGTGATGAAAATTTTGTCGAAGCCTTTGGCCGCTTTGCCGGTCAGCCCCAGCCCCTGCTGGCCCTGCGCTACCACGGTTATCAGTTTGGCTATTACAACCCCCAACTGGGCGATGGACGTGGCTTTCTTTACGGTCAGGTGCGGGGCCTGGATGGGGAGCTATACGATTTTGGCACCAAAGGTTCCGGTCTCACTCCCTACTCGCGGGGGGGTGATGGCATGTTAACGCTCAAGGGAGCCGTGCGCGAGGTCTTGGCAGCGGAGTCTCTGCACCGCATGGGCGTGCGGACTTCTCGTTGTTTTTCGGTGGTAGAAACGGGTCTCAAGCTCTGGCGCGGTGATGAACCTTCCCCCACTCGATCGGCTGTGATGGTGCGCTTTAGTCGTTCTCATCTCCGCTTTGGCACCTTCGAGCGTCTCCATTATTTGCTGCGCCCAGATTTAACCCGGCGGTTGCTGGACCACGTCATTGCCTATTACTACCCCCATTTACAAGAGAGCAAGGATAAATATCTCAGCTTTTATCAGGAACTAGTGGAGCGGGTCGCTACCTTGGTGGCCCAGTGGATGGCCGCTGGCTTTTGTCATGCGGTTTTGAATACGGATAATATGTCTATTACTGGCGAGAGCTTTGACTATGGCCCTTTTGCTTTTTTGCCGACCTATCAGCCATCGTTTACGGCGGCTTACTTCGATCATGATGGCCGTTATAGCTATAGCAACCAGCCGGGAATTTGCAAGCTGAATCTTGAATTATTACAAAAACCGCTGGGTGCGGCGATCGATGCAACGCCCATGACCGAAGCTTTGGAAGCCTTTAACAGTCATTACTACACACAGTATCAAAAGCTGATGTGGCAAAAGCTAGGACTATCTGGACCCATTGGTGAAGAAGGTCTGGCGTTGCTCAATGCCACTTTAGAGCTGTTGGAAAAATCCCAAGTTGGTTATCATGATTTCTTTCACCGGTTGACCGATCGGTGGTTGACTAGCTGGCACCAGGATCTCAATGAAGTTTTGACTGACCTGGATTGGTTGCCAGGTGGTGGCCAACAGTTACCAGTCTGGGCACAGCTCTATCAGCGATCGCTGTATGGTCTCACCCCACCGGATTTACAGAGAGTTGGGGAAAATCTCCAACTCCATACGCCCCGCACCGTCCCCCTGCGACCGATCATTGAACATACCTGGGAGGCGATCGCCACCAACGATGATTGGCAAGCTTTCTATACATTAGTCGAGAATCTCCGTGCTTAGGAACGAGGATTTAATAATGGCTCCGATCCGGTTCCCCTCTCCCCACCTGGGAGAGGGGTTGGGGGTGAGGGCTTAAGGAATCCCTAAGTACACCTCTTTACTGAAAGGGGTTGGAATTCATTTAATGTTACTATGAGGTAATTGTAGCGAAGAAATTGTCATGCGAGGAAGAACTTCAAAACTCATAATCAATCTCAGTGTAGAGCAAAAAAGCTTACTT
>JANMHS010000046.1:0-205920 GCA_031375385.1 Synechococcales cyanobacterium OTE_70_metabat_200
TATCCGGTCAACTTCGCCCCCCTAACCCCCCAATTCTGGGGGGAACCGGAGAAGAATGAGAATTTTAGAGGGATCAGTTTAGAAAGGTTGTAGACTGCAAGCTTATCCTGTCGGTTTCTTAACCCGAACTGACGTTATTTAGTCAATGAGTTTACGAAAGGCTAGAACCCTCATTCTGTCGTTAGCAATCTTATTGACTTCATTTCAGTCGATTTCTATCGGAGCCTCCAACACATCCTGGTCGATAAGCCTCAAATTGTCTCTTTTGCTCCTGCTATATCTGCATCAAACTATGTATGCCAATCTATGGCTCTTCAGATGGCTTCGCGTCTCTAGTAATTCTCAGCAATTGACCATGCAATGATTCCACCAAGCAAACGGCTTCGTCAATCTTGGCTGCTAGCCTTTGATAATCTCTATTTTCAGTGCAGGCAATAATACCACTGTGATCTATTTGCTCTTTATGTAAGCGAATAAAATCTTGGCGATTAATGGTTAAAACAGCTCGGCTATGAGCAGTAGCATATGCCAGCACCTGATCATCAGGAATTTTTTGGTTAGCATTGCCTGCTTCTTGTACCGTCAAAACATCATGACCAAGCAGCCGTAAATAATTTGTTGCAGCTCGGGGAAACTGTTCATCCGCATAGAATCTGGCCATCTGCTATTCTTCTTCCTGTCGAGCGATCGCCCCATCAATTTCCGCCGCATGTTGTTCAGCATAATGCCAAGTATTAACCAAATCTTGAGCCGAGAGCATCGGATAGTTTTCCAAAAGCTCCGCTTCACTACTCCCCATTTGTCGATAGCTGACCATTAGCCACACTGGAACCCGGCTTTCGCGGATACAGGCTTCGCCACCCATCACGCCAGGAGTTTTTCTGATTCCCAGTTCGTCGTCAATACTGTGAACCAACATCTGAATGATTTCGTTTTTTTGGTTATTAGGCAAAGAAAGAAGCTGCTCTTGTAATTCAGGAGTGATCATGGTCTTCAGCAATGTTTAATCTAATTTTAGCTGGATTGCCAGAAATTGTTCAAGCTCAACAGTCAAACCGACCGACGCTCTAGCCAACCTTGGAAACCGCTTTGGGCCGGACGATCGACCCATACATTTCTTCAATCAGATCCAGGTTACCCTTAAGCGTATAGGTGGAAAGCACTCTTTCTCTGGCCGCTTGACCCAAGCTCTGCCGCCAAATCGGATGATCCCGCAGCAGGGGCAGAATGGTGCGCAGTTGACTAGAGACTCCTTGGGTATCCATCACCACCCCAGCGCCATTGGCCACCACCTCACCATCGGCACCCGCATCCGTAGCCACACAGGCCAAACCGCAGGACATGCCTTCCAGCAGCGACAGGGACAGTCCTTCCACCAGGGAAGGCAACACAAATACATCGGAACCGCGCAAAATATCAATGCGTCGATCGCTGTCGGTAATCGCCCCCAGCCACACAATGCCATCTTCCAAATCGTAGAAAGGCTCCAAGGAAGAACGCAATGACCCATCGCCCATAATCAGCAGCTTGCAGCGCCCATCTGCACCCATCCCAGACTTCTTCCAAGCCCGCAGCAAGGCCTCCACATTCTTCTCCGTAGAAATGCGGCCCTGATAAACATAGAGCTGTTCGGCCTTAAATTCTTCCTTGATCTTAGAGATACCGGGAGAATATTTCTGTTCGTCCACCCCGTTGGGTATGATCACGATCCTGTCCGCTGGGATGCCCTGCTTCACAAAGAGGTCTTTCTGTTCTTGGCCAAAAATGATCGTTTTGTCATACTTAGCCAGCAACGGAGCGTAAAGCTGGTAGGTCAAAAACTGCGTCCCGGAAGTGAGGTTGCGGCGTTTGGCATCGTAGGGGGTATGAAAAGTGGCCACCAGAGGCAGATCTAATTCCTGACAGATCTCTGGCAACAAAAAATCCAAAGGCGACAAAATCAGCGAAGCATGAACAACATCTGGGCGGCGGCGTTTCAGCGATCGCACCAGCACCTTCTTGGCCCGCAAAGTAGGAATCGTAAATATCTGGGACTTATACAGAAAAGGCAGTTGGACATCGCTCCGGCTATCAGTTTCACCAAAGTGCATAAAGCTAACTTCATGACCACGCTGCTTTAAGCCACTGGTAATTTCTCGACTGTAGGTGACATTGCCACAGAATGGTGATTTTTTGCCTAGCCAAGCGATATGCATCTTCGATTGCCGTCCAGTAACACATTGCGCAGGTGTAAATCCCTACATTCTGAACATTCTAACCGGGTTTCGTACCGAGCCGACCGTACAGAAACCAAGTAATTAGCAAAACGATCGCCGCCAGCCCCCGCAATACATTGGGCACACCAAACATAGTTTCGGCGACACCGGTCAAGGCCAGAGGAAGACTAAGGGCAATATTCACCGCATTATTCTGCAAGCCAAAGACCTTACCGCGCATTTCCGGCGGCGTTTCTGACTGGACGGTGGTCTGCATCGGAATCGCCACCGTAGCACCACAAATTCCCATCAGCACGATCGACAACACTGTCCAAGTCAGGCTATTGGTAAAAGACGACATCCCCACTAAGGCTACCACCGTCCCCAAAGAACCAAATAGGGCGAGGCGCTCGTGGGTAAATTGTTTGCCCACATAGCCCAGCAGCAATGCCCCCAGGCCCATCCCAATGCCACCGGCTGCCAGCAGAAAACCGAACTGGGAAGCCTTGATTTCTGGCAAAATTTCCGCCAGCCGCACAGCGATCACCGTAATCGAGGCAAAAACAGAAAAGAGGCAAACCAACTGAATCAGGGCGACCCGGATCGGTCGCTGATCCCGCAGATAGCGAATGCCATCCTTCAGGTCTTCCAGCACATGGGATTCCGATGAACCCATGGATTCTGGCGATTCATTGGTTTTAATGAGCAGTAGCAAAATCCCGGCGATCGTGTAGCTGAAGCCCACCAACAACTCTTTGCCAATATTTACCCCCCAGCCAAACTGGGCTGCCCAACTATCGGCGAGTCCGAGTAAGGGTTCTCCCAGGGCAAAGCCCACCACCAGCGAACCCATCATGGTAGTGGTATAGAGAGAGTTTGCCGAGAGCAAGTCAGGTTTTTCCACAATACCGGAGATCACCGCCTGCTCCGCTGGGGCAAAGAACTGGGTGAGAGTGGAACCCAAGAAAGTAACCAGCAGCAATACCTCAAACCCAACCGGGAGCTGCGCCAATACTTGTCCCTTGGTCAGCCATAGCAGCACGGGCACCGCTAGCACCAGTAAGCCCCGGATCACATTGGTAACCACCAGTACCCGCTTCTTGGGCCAGCGATCTACATAAACCCCAGCGAAAGATCCAAACAGAATGGCCGGAATGGTGCTAGCCAGCATAATCGCCGAGACCCAACCACTGATGGTTTGGTTCTCCGTCTGGAACTGGCTCTCGATAATGGCGATCATCAGCACCAAGTAGACCTTATCGGCCAACTGGGAAAAGATCTGGCCACTCCACAAAATCAGAAAATTGGTGTTTTTCAGGATAGATGAGAAACCCCTAGATTCTTCTACCCCAGGGGTTTCGGTCACCAATGGATCCAGTACTGGTATAGCTTCACCATTGATGAGCACCACTTTGTTTTCCGGTACATTTCGATCGAATTCTTCGGGTAGTCGCATTTAGCTAGGGTGTGAGAAGGCAGAAGTTCGCCAAATTATAAAGCTGATCGAAAAAACTTATCTATAAACCATTTTGCCAAAGAGCGGGGAGGATGTACAGTCTAAGGCTCAATAGAGAGCAACTCCGCCGATCGAATCACCCGGCCAGAATGGTGCCGGATATAGCGGCGCAGAATAGCTTCGAGCTTGATCCAGGCGGCTTTGGTATCCACTGCCCCGATCGATTCTAGACGATCTAAATCTGGGCTGGAAAGTTGCTGGAAAAGCCAGGCTTCTAGGCCGGTCAAGTAGTATAGCTTCCCACTACTATCTTCTTGGGTGAGTGGGTCCACCGTACCGCCACCTGCGATGCTAAAGCCAATCCGCCAGCGGGAATTAGTCAGATCTGGCTCCACAGCACGCCCACTGGCAAAACAGTTATAAAGCTGGGGAGCGATGCCACCTTGGGCCAACAAATGGAAAATCCCTTGGCAGAGGTGGGCCATGGGATCGATGGAGGTCTCCTCTAGCCGCCCTAAATGGACATTGAGCAGTTCATATAGCTCTGGCTGGGGATGCCCGGTCAAAGCCTGATCCAGGACGATTTCGGCCCAGTATTGACCGATCGCCAATTTGGTCAGGTCTTGGGAGAGATAGCGGTAGTTGTGCACGGTCTCCGCTTGGGTGATCCGGTCCAAGGACTTGCCCCGGACAATCAGGAGCTGATTGGTCACAAAGATCCCCACCCGTCCACCAAGGCTGGATTTGGGTTTGCGGGCACCGGGGGCGATCGCCCGAATTAGACCAAGGTCGCTGGTCAAAATAGTCACCAGTCGATCGGCCTCCCCGATCGGCGAGGATTTTAGATTAATACCAGTAGTTTGATAGGTTCTACTCATCCTTTTCAACGGGGTTATGTCGCTCTCGCAGCAGGGCTACTCCGTAGGAAGTGCCCAGCCGGGTAGCGCCGGCCTGGACTAGCTCGATCGCTTGGGCATGGCTGCGGATGCCGCCGGAGGCTTTGATGCCCACCCGATTCTTGGCAATCTCGGCTAACAGCCTGATATTGGCCACCGTGGCTCCGCCATTCCAGCCGGTGCTGGTTTTCAGATAGCTCGCCCCCGCTTCCATACAAATCTCCGCCACGATCCGCTGTTCTTCGATCGTCAGCAAAGACATTTCTAGGATCGCCTTAACGGTCTTGCCAGTTTCTTCGCAAATGGTGGCCAGTTCGCGATGCATGGCATCTAGTTTGCCTTCTTTAACACTTCCCAAGTCAATGACCACATCCAGCTCCGTCGCACCATTATCTACGGCCTCTTGGGCCTCGTAGAGCTTGACCGTAGAGGTGGTAGCTCCACTGGGGAAACCGATCACCGTGCTAATCTGCGGCTGTTTGCCATTCAGCAAATCAGTAGCCAGCCGCACGTGGCGCGGATTGACACAGACCGAGGCAAAGCCATAGCGATCGGCTTCCATGCACCACTGGGTAATTTGCTCGGTGGTAGCCGTGGCGATCAGCAAGGTATGGTCGATCAGGGGAGCAATGTCGATATTCTCACTGTCGCGATCCCGTAGGACGGGTACTCCCGTATCGAGCCTGCTCATGCCGGACTCAGGGCTGGGGCCAAAGCCGGATTCAAGATGGGCTTCATTTGCCGCATCAGGGTGGCCATCTCTAGGGCACTCATGCCGTAGTTCCAACCGAGGTTGCTCTTGATGCCCGCCCGCTCCAAGGCCTGGGCCATGGTATCTACGGTCAGCACGCCGAAGACCACCGGTACGCCGCTCTGAAAAGAAGCAGCGGCGACACCCTTGGATACTTCAGCAGAAACATAGTCGAAGTGGGGCGTATCGCCCTTAATTACGGCCCCTAGACAGATCACCGCATCGTAGCGCTGGGAAAAGGCCAAGTGCTTGGCCATCAAAGGAATTTCGTAACAGCCCGGCACCCACACATAGTCCACCTGAGTGCCCTCTGGTTCCACATCGATGCCATGGCGCTTCAGGCAATCCTGGCAAGCGGCCAGCAGCTTGGTGGTCACCATATCGTTGAACCGACCGATGACGATCGCAAAGCGCAGAGAAGCATCGGGAGTGAAATTCCCCTCAAAAACAGTCATGGTAGCTCCAGTCAAAAACAAGCAGTCTAAATTTAACGCAATTTCAAGCCAGGCAGTGAACCCCAAAATCCCCAAAAAACCAATAAAAACAGACATGATACGTAGGAACAGGTCTCAATCTTACCCCTACATATCATGTCCTCCCATTGGTTTCACCAGATCTCAAATCCCCCAAAACCACCAAATAACTAGGCTTCTTAGACCACCAAGAAGTTCAGCACGCCTACCAATACTACGAGCGCCGCCCAAGCACCGGAACCCAAGAAGAGCAGGTTCTTGGAGCGATCCCAGTTTTGGGGTGCAGCGTAAGCTACGGGTACGCCAACGATCATGACGAAAGACAACAATACCAAAGCAAACAGTGCCAGATCGAATACAACAACCATTACTATTCTCCCAATGTAAAAATTAAAGTTAGGTATAAAATTGACAATACTACCAAGAATTTATCATCTCTGTACCCTCTTCGGGTAGCTGCTAAGGAGGATTGTTGAAAAACACTACAAAAATTGTCCTAGAGCATTTAGATGAAGCCCTGCCTCAGGATCTGCGGATCTTTTGGCGCAGGGCAGCACAGTCTGCGGAAGCGCGCGGTTGGAATCTTTACTTGGTGGGCGGTGCGGTGCGAGATTTGCTGCTGGCTAGAGATCGCGCTGTGATCATTCCCGATTTGGATTTAGTGGTTAGTGCCGAACCAGTGACTCCGGCAGGCGCGGCGATCGAGCTAGCCCAAGATCTCCAAGCCTTTTATCCCACCAGCCGACTGGCCGATCGCCCCCTGTTCCAAACAGCAACACTTCATTGCGGCCCGGACGGCCCGGTCATCGACCTCGCTACGGCGCGCATCGAAACTTACGCATATCCCGGTTCCCATCCCACAGTCACCGCTGGCTCTATCTACCAAGACCTCCAACGGCGAGACTTTACGATCAATGCCATGGCCCTACGCTTGACCGGCGCGGAAGCTGGCGAGATTGTGGATTTCTTTGGGGGCATGGTGGATTTGGAGGCGCGGTTGCTGCGGGTTTTGCACGATCGCAGTTTTCAGGATGACCCCACCCGACTATGGCGCGGAGTGCGTTTTTTGACCCGGTTGGATCTGGGTTGGGCACCGGAGACGGAGCAGCAGTGGCGAGAGACGCTGGCGAGCGGAGTATTCGGGGCTACGCTCGATCGCTTCGAGAAGGTGCCTTCCCTCCAAACCAGGTTGTTGGCGGAGCTGAAGTACATGTTGACCCACGATCGGTGGCGATCGGGCGTTGATCAGCTGCAAGCCATTAATGGTTGGCGCTGTCTCCATCCCAACCTAGAGATGAATGAAGACACCTATGACCGTTTGCGACGGCTGGAGCTGCAAGGGGAGCAGCTGGAGCTACCACCGGATTGGTTGATGCGGCTGGAGACAATTTTGGCTGAATTGAATCTATTAGATCGGCAGATAGCCGCTGAGCAGTTGCAGATGCCCATGGAATCGATCCAGCGGCTGAGTCAGCTAGAGGTAGTGGAGAGAGTTTTGGGAGCGGTGGCTGACCGTCAGCCCAGTACAGTGTCGATCGCGCTCGCAACATACTCCAGCGCCCTGCTATTTCAGGCGATGCTCAGGATGCGCGGTGAACACTCCGCCTTAATTTGGCAATATCTCACGGACTGGTCGAATGTCACGGCTCCGCTAGATGGCAAGGATCTGCAGGAACTGGGCTATCCACCGGGAGCAGCCTACAAGATGATCTTGCAGGATTTGTTGGGGGCGACTAGGGATGGGGTGGTGATCGATCGACAGAGCGCCCTGGATTTTCTAGGTCACCATTACCCCCTGGAAACTTAGGTGGATTTTGCCCTCACCCCCAACCCCTCTCCCAAGCTTGGGAGAGGGGGGCCAGAGCCGCAGGATCTGGCGGGGTGAGGGCCAACCCTACTTCATGCGCTGTTTCTTCTCCGCTTTCAGATCTCGACTCCCCGCTCCAGTGATCTCCGCATCCATCAAAGTCTTGCCCGTAGCCGCTAGATAGACATCATCCAAGCTAGGCCGCGACTGGGCGATGCCGAAGATCGGGAGACCGGCGGATTGTAGCGCTGACTGGACCTCGGCCAGCGCATTGGACCCTTCTGCTACCACCAAATTCAACGAATTTCCCTGATTGGCATTGATAATCACCTCTCGCACAAAAGGCAGCGCCCCCAGCAAATCCTTGGTACTCTCCGCCTCCACCACCGTCGTAAACTCCCGGATGCGCAGCGTAATCCGATCGCCTCCCAACTTGTCCTTCAATTCCCCCGGCGTCCCCAGCGCGATCGTCCGGCCCCGATCGATAATCGCCACCCGATCGGCCAGCGCATCGATCTCCTCCAAATAATGGCTCGTCAGCAGCACCGTCGTGCCACCGGCCTTCAGTTGGCGCAGAAAATCCCAGACCACCAACCGACTCTCAATATCCAAACCCACCGTCGGCTCATCCAAAATCAGCACCTCCGGCCGATGGAGCAGCCCCGCCGCCAGATCCAAGCGCCGCTGCAATCCCCCCGAATAGCCCCCCGTCTTTTTATCAATGTGCTCTGGGAGACCTAAGGCCTCCGTCAGCATCCCAATCCGTTCCTGGGCGATCGCGCGCGGCAAATGGTACAGAGCAGCCTGGAGCTCCAGCAGCTCCCGGCCAGTCAGCATCTTATCCAAAGCTACCTCTTGAGCCACATAGCCCAATCGCCGCCGGACTCCACGGGGATCCTGCAAGACCGAGACCCCAGCCACCGATAGTTCACCACTATCGGGCTTGCTCAGCGTACAAAGACAACGAATAGTCGTGGTCTTCCCAGACCCATTCGGGCCGAGCAGACCAAAAATCTCCCCGGCCATCACCTCAAAAGAAACGTCCTGCACCGCCATGGTGCTGCCATATTTTTTCTGAAGATTACTGACGACGACGGCGGGAGCCATGGAGACACTGAAGGAAGGACATCGCCTACTAGCTTAACGCAACAGTCGGGCCCTCTCGCAAGTCAGAGTAACCTAATAGCCACTATAGAAATAGCAGTAGTCTGGTTGCTCGATCGCACCCAGCACCTGACGGCTGGCCATAAAGGCAAAAACCAGACTACCCAGCACCAAACCGCTCGGCACCCAAACTACCCCAAAAAGATTGCCAACAATATAGCCACAAACCACATTCAGCACCACTGCCGGCAATAGCAGCTTGAGCACCACCGCAATGCGATCGAGCACCAGCAGAATAATGGCATTCCAAAGACCCACCGCCAAAATGGCATAGCCCAGCACGCCAAAGGCGGTCAGCAGCATCGAGGCCGGAGTTTGGTGGGCGATCGCCATCAAACCCACCGTCACAATACCCACTAGTAGCCCGATCGCCAACAGAGATTGGGAAAAAATCAAGTAGCGACGCTTTAGTTGCTGAGCGCAGTTACCCAGAGACTGCGGTGTGGCCAATTTAGTTTGGCGATACCACCAATGACAGAACTTATCGCCGAAGTATTCCACAAAGGGGATCATCACCAAAAAATCCAGCAAGGCCAAATCCATGGGGCCTTGGTAGCGAGTATCCACCGCAAAAGATAAGCTGCTATATTTTTCTAACACCCAGCCCGCCGCGAACCGATCGGCGAACAGAAATCCAAAGTAGGCCACACCATAGAGAAAATAGGGAGTCAGCAAATAGGTAACGGCTGCGGCTGGGGGCAAGTCTGGTAAGACCCCCTGTTTCTTTTCCTGACGGCGGGCCTGGAAATAGACCCAGCACCACAGGATCGTCATGGCTACCAAGGCCGAAGTCATCGTGATAATCTGGCAAGTGACCGCATCTAATTGCAATACTTCTCGGCAGATAATAAATAGTAACGCAATCCCAATCAGGGCCACCGGTGTTGACCAGTTGTAGCGCAAAGATACCATCGCAAAGGTCTGCCACATGATACAGAGCACCACGTAGTAAAAGGCCCCAATAATCACATCGTTATCACCGGCATAGCTGCGGTAGAAACCGAAGGCCACGCCCAACAATCCCGTCAGGATACTGGTCACTACTCCCATCAAGAAAATAGGCCGACAGGAACGCTGCACATGGATTGGCTCCTGCATATTTTTATAGAAATAACCCCGCCGCTGAATCATTTGCACAAAGCCACCGCTAGCGATCAGGCTGGCCATGAGGGCGGGGGTCATCAAAGCACTCAATTGCAATGGCACCACCGCCTCATCATGTCGAGGAAAAAAGCTCTCTAGCAACATCGAAGCGATAAAAGGAATCGCGTAGAGAAAACTTTGGGCAAAACGGTTGATGAAAAATACTACTTCCCCAAACCAAGGCTGGCGCTTTCTCTGGAGCAGCAGGGCCGGGGCCGGATGTAAATAACCATTTTCGCGCAGATAGGCATAGATTTCCGAGCCCAGAGCCAGGGAATCTGGATAGTTAAACTCCCCTTGTAGTTGCCGATCGGTGTAGCCCAAGGATTCTAAAATAGCCGCAATTTCCCAGCGGTCCGCTGGCTGGGGACTAATTGCCTGTACTTCTGCAATGACCGCTTGGAGTTTGGGGTCCGCTAGTCCTCGCCCATCACTCATGGTGTTGATTTCTCCCGGTGGTCGCTAGGCTCAATGCGGGGTTAGCAGTCATCATCTCGATCCGCATTTGGCGAATTAACTGGTGGTAGACATCAATATGGGTTTGGGAGAAGAGGCTCTTGGTAAACAGCTCCAAAGCCCGTTGGCGAGCTTGGGTACCATAGTTATCTCGTTCCGCTGGGGGCAGATTTAGCATGTGTAGAATTCCCGCAGCCATCGCACTGGGCTGCTTTGCGGGCACCAGCATGCCAGTTTCACCCAAGGCTTCGCTCACCCCACCCACATCCGTAGCCACAATCTTGCCACCGGACATCATGGCCTCCACCACCGCATAGGGGAAACCCTCAGAAATACTGGACATGGCTACCACATCAGAATTGCTATAGGCTTGCCACGGTTCGCTAGTAAAACCCGCAAAGGTGACGTTCTTTTCTAGGCGCAAAGATTGTACTTCTTGCTGGCAGAGTTCATAGTAGCGATCGTCCGAAGGCTTGCCATAGAGCTGAAACTCCACATCGGGCACTTGATCGCGGACGATCGCTGCTGCCTTGATCAATTCCAACTGCCCCTTCAGAGGAAAAATCAGGCCCATATTCATCACCAGGGGATGAGAAGGAGCCAAACGTGGCACCGGCTTGAAAATTTCTGGGTCAGCGCCGTTATAAATTACTTTGATCTTGTCTGGAGATACGCCCCACCATTTTTCCCAGCGAGCATTGTAGGCACAGACCGGTGCAATAATATCAGCAAAAAAGTAGTTAAGGCGCACCACCGCACCCACCAATCGGTTCAAGAGCAACCGCACGAACAGAGAATCGATCGTCTGGATTAGGCGTAAATAGTTCTCACGCACGATGATCCCATGCTCCGTCAGCATGTAGGGCATCCCATATTTGATTTTGCTGATCACCCCTGGTAAGCCACAGAAAGAAGCAGCGGAAGAATGCACGAGGTCGGCTTGGGGCACCGGCATGTGGATTGGAATCAAAAAGCGATATAGATAGCGCAGTGCTTCGGTCATTTCGCCCACGGTCACCAGGCTCACCGGACAGCGATCCTGCCAGGGCTGGAGGACAATTTCCTGAAAGCTTTCCCAAACCATTTGGGAATTCATGGTGCGATCGTAGTCATAGACTAAAAAGTATTCATGGAGAGACACCAGCAATTTACCCATACGCCGGGTATTTTGGCTATCGTAAACCACTCCATGTATGAATTCTTGAAAAATCGGTAGAAATTTATCAGTAATTACTTCCTTGGTCGTGGCATTTTTGCTGTCGATCGCCTTAACAAAGGGCATCCGCCAACTGAATTCTGCCGGATCGCTGGTGCCCCACAGGGGCACCGGAATCACCTGGCTCACATTACTCGCACATTGGTACTGCTGCTTGAGATAGGGATTGGCTATCAGGGCCAAAATCTTGAATTCCACATTACCGAGGGATTCTGTCAGTTCATGACACCAAGTGCTGACCCCTCCCCGTTGAAAGGGGTAAGTACCTTCAGTCGTCAGTAAAACACAGGGTCTTTTCATTGGTCAGAACTTATTGAGGTGGAAAATAAATTGTCGCTGTCTGGCCTATTAGATATTCAGATGGAGCTTGAAATTCAACTTCGACCTTCCTTTGATTATTTTCTACGGAAGTAGCAATATTTGCAACTTTCCCAATGAAACTTCGTACTTCATTGCCGGTCTTAATTTGGATGGATGCTCGTTTATTGACTTCTAGCTTGGATGCCAGCCGTTCATCAACTCCCACTACCGTCTTTAGTTGCTGACCACTGGCAATACCAACTAATTTGGTGCCCGTGAATACCTGATCACCGCTATTCATTGGCAGCTCTACCACATAGCCTGTGCTATTCGATACAATTTCGATAATTGCTGGCGAAACTGTAGTATTGCTGGGGGTTTTACTAACACTGGGCTTAACAATATTCAGGCTGCGTTGACGCAGGGCTTGCAACGTCCCGCTGAGCTGGTCATAACTCAGTTTTTCCTGTTGGAGCTGCTCCTGCAATTTTTTGACTTTATCTTCTTGCTCTTTTAGTTCTAACTGCTGCTGCAGCTGGAGCTTTTGGGTCTCGGCGGGCTGGCTATCGGCACGATTACGCTGGGTGGCTAGCAGAGCTTGTTTGGCATTTTCATAGTCCGATCGAGCTGAATCCATAGCCACTTTAGCCGTATCGGCCTCGGCCTTGGCAATTTCAGCTTGAGCCAAAGATCCGGCCCCCTCACTTTGGAGGATTTGTTGTTTTTTATACTGACTGATTTTGCTGCTGTATTGAATTCGCTGTTGTTCGTATAGAGACTGAGTTTTTTGAACAGCTTCCCGCTTTTGCCGCAGCAGCTCGGCCTGATTATTTTGTAGTTGTCCTTGGGAAATCTTCAAATTGGCACTGGCGATTTGGGCACGCAAGGGACCCATGGTTTGATTATAGCTACTGATTTGCTGCTCCAGAATAGTCAACCGCTGTTGGGATTGCTGTTGCTGTTGAATAATGGCTTGTTGTTGCTGGAGCAAAGTCTGCTGCTGGGACTGCTGCTGCTGACTAGTAGCCTGTTGCTGGTTGATGGCCTGTTGCTGCTGTTGCTGGGCTTTTTCTTGGGAGCTGCGCTCCGCTTCCACATTGCGCAAGGTCATCAAGACTTCACCAACCCGCACCTGCTGACCGACCTTGACCTTCACTTCTTGCACAAAGCCAGGGATGGTGGAGTTAATCCTACCGACTTGGAGCGCTTCCACTTTGCCTGTAAAAGGGGTTTCTTGGAGCTGCTTGGTTTGTTCGGCCGTAGTAATCATTGGCAAAGGCTGACGTAGCCCTTGCCGAACAAAGTAGATAAAGCCGGCCAATCCCAAGCCAGAGAGCAAAAGTGCTCCTACTTGGAACCAACTAAGAGACTTGCTCCCAATGTGGGTGGGCTGAATATCTAAAACCAGTGGGCCCGGGTCTAAGTCTGGGGTAGTTGAGAGTGCGGAGGCAGGCACCCGACGCTGAATATTAAAACCAGTAATCACTAGCTCACTGCTGCCCAGTACATCCAGCTCGTTGGGCAAAGAACGGGAGGGCACGATCGCCGTGCGCGTGAGGGGCGTTTGTTGACCGGTGGGAGCTGGAATGAATTGCTCGAAGAGTCCAGGGGCAATTTGGGTGTAGCCGCGATGGACAAAGCGCACTGCATCACAAATTTCTTCTGCAGAAGCACCTTTCAATAAATAGCCCTTGGCCCCAGCCCGAATCGATCTAGAAACATATTCGTTAGAGTCGTGGCTGCTCAGCACCAAAACCTTGACTGTTGCGCCCAGTTCGCTCTGGGCAATAATCTTGGTGGCCAACACCCCATCGATGTCTGACATTTCCATGTCCATCAACACCACATCTGGCTCAATGTTTTTGACCTGTTCGATCGCGTCGTAACCACTATTGGCAGTCCCAACGATCTCCAAGTCCGACTCTGACTCTAGAATATACCGGAGCCATTCGCGGATGCTTTTTTGGTCGTCTACTATCAGAATGCGAATCATTGTCGCGGCTGGGGAATGGTGCTCTAGGGCGATGACTGGTGAGATTTCAGGCAAAACAGCTTCCACGGTCATTTATAAATCTATACTGCAATGGGTGTCAGAAAACTGGATGAATTTCCAAGAGTCCTTGAAAGAATGACGCTCCTGAGATGTTTATAGATTAAACTGACCAATTTGGCAGCGATCGAGATCTTAACCTAAGTAAATTTACGTAGCATAAATAAAACCAGCTAATGATGGCCCACGCTACAATGCTAAGCTCTGCCACATAATTTCCAGGGCCGGAATCTACTACTTTCATATGACCACTTCCCCGGTTGACACCCAGCGCCCAGTCAAATCCACGGAGCCGGAAACCGACTGGCGACTGTTCCAGCGACTGTTGCCCTATGCACGGCGCAACAGTCGGCTGCTCTTTTTTTCCCTGCTCCAGCTTTTTCCATTGGCGATCGCCAACGCCGTCCAGCCCATGTTGATCGGACAGGCCATTTCCCGGATTCGGGGCGAGCATAGCTGGGACTTTCTGGCGGCCATGGAGTTGGGGATGGCCCTCAATTGGCTGACTATTTTGCTGCTAGTAACGGTGGTGACGCGCTTGGTGCTCTCCGCCATCCAGGGCTACACAGTGCAGCGGATCGGTCAGCAAATGACTGCCGATATTCGGCAGGATTTATTCGACCATGTCACTTCCTTGGGCGTGCGTTTTTTTGACAATACCCCCGTGGGAAAACTAATTACCCGCCTGACTAGCGACGTGGAAGCCTTGGGCGATGTATTTACCACTGGTGCGATCGGGATTGTCAGCGATCTTTTTTCGCTGGTGATTCTGACGGCCACCATGTTTTGGTACCAGTGGCAGTTGGCTACAGCCCTGAGCCTGATGCTGATTCCAGTGACTTTGCTGATTGTCTATTTTCAGTATGAGTACCGCAAGGCTAACTACCGGGCACGGGAAGAGCTTTCCACCATGAATGCCAGCTTGCAGGAGAACATCACCGGCATCAATGTGGTGCAGCTTTTTCGGCGGCAGCGTTTTAATGCGGAGCAGTTTCGCGCCATCAATCAGCGCTATGTGGGCGAAATTGATCGCACTAATTTCCATGACTCGGCCATTTCGGCCACCTTGGAATGGATTTCTTTGGTGGCGATCGCCGTGGTGCTGTGGCTGGGGGCCGGCACAATCCTGGGCGGCAAGGCAGATATCGGCACGGTGTCGGCCTTTATTGTCTTTGCCCAGCGGCTGTTTGAACCCTTGCGGCAGTTCGGCGAGAAGTTCACGGCCATCCAGGCCGGCTTTACTTCCGTGGAGCGGGTCAGCGACATTCTGCGGGAACCGATCGAGATCCAGGATGCGGTCGGTCGTCAAGATAACCTGAACCAATCGGCCCAGGGCTCCAGTGGCGAAATTCGCTTCGATCGGGTCTGGTTTGCTTACAAAGATGATGATTATGTGATTCGGGATTTGGATTTCACGATCGCCCCCGGTGAAAAAATTGCTCTGGTTGGCCCTACGGGAGCGGGCAAGAGTACGATTATCCGGTTGCTCTGTCGCCTGTACGAGCCGACGAAAGGGCGGATTCTGATCGACGGCATCGATATTCGCCATCTGCCCCAGCGGGAACTGCGTCGCTATTTGGGTGTGATTTTGCAGGATGGCTTTCTGTTTGCGGGGGATGTGAAAAGCAACATCACCCTAGGCGAAGATTATGACTTGGCAGCGGTAAAAGAAGCAGCCCGGTTGACCAATATTGACGGTCTGCTCTCCGAACTGCCCCAGGGCTACGATACCCAACTACGGGAGCGAGGCACGAACCTATCTGGCGGCCAAAAGCAGTTGTTAGCCTTTGCCCGGGCGGCTATTCGGGATCCCAAGGTGCTAGTGCTGGATGAGGCCACAGCAAATTTGGATGTGGGCACGGAGGCCCTAATTCAGGAAGCGCTGAATCGGCTGTTGGTGGAGCGGACGGCGATTATCATTGCTCACCGGCTTTCGACGATTCGCTATGTGGATCGGATTTTTGTGTTGAAGCAGGGGGTACTAGTAGAATCGGGCAATCACGATCAGTTGATGGCTGCTGGTGGTCTGTACGCCAGTCTGCATCAGTTACAAATGCTGGGTAGCAGTTAAGCCTGCCAGAATTTTTTCAGCCCGGACGGAGTTCTGCTAGGATGAGTGGGTTGCTAATCGGCCAGTCAATTTTTTGTCTGGGTTTGCTGTTCGCAAACGCCGTGATTGCGGTCCGCATTGAGGCAGAGAGTGGGAAGTACCCGCTTTTTTTGCGCTTTGCTGGATCTCATGTAAAGAGCTATGCTCTAGGGTCGGCGTTCACGTTCGCGCAGCGTCTCGTAGAGAAGTGTTGCGTTAAGCAAATCGATGCCGCACTGTTTTTCCTGACCCGCCATGACTCACCCACTGATTCCACCAATTCTCGAACTGGCTGCGCCCGTAGCCACCGAACTGGGCTTAGAAGTAGTGAATGCTGCGCTGTTTACCCACCATCGGCCCCCATCCCTGCGGGTCGATGTCCGCAATCTCAACGGCGATACCAGCCTGGAAGATTGCGAACGGATGAGTCGAGCCTTGGATGAAGCATTGGATAGCACAGATCTAATTCCCTTTGCCTATACCTTGGAAGTCTCTAGCCCCGGCGCAGCCACTACCCTGACAACCGATCGAGAATTCGAGGTTTTTCGGGGCTTTACGGTTTCGGTGCAGCTCCTGAACCCACTCAAGGGCAAAACCGAATTAAAAGGACAGCTCAAAGACCGCGATGACACCACCATCTACCTCACTCAAAAAGGTCGAGTCGTCAACATCCCCCGCGAACTAGCCGCTGCAGTGCTTCTCGACAGCGATTGAGCTACTACTGCTCATCAATAGTCCGCTCTCCCTCACCATTACTCACAACTGAATATGTCCGAGCAAAAAAATAATAAAACCGTCAGCCTCCCCGGCTTGCGCACCCTAATTAACGAGATCAGCCAAGACCGCAACCTGCCAGTAACTGCCGTCCAAACGGCCCTGCGCGAAGCCTTGCTGAAAGGCTACGAGCGCTACCGGCGCGCCCAACACCTAGATAGTCTGCATTTTGAAGAAGAATACTTTGATAACTTCGATGTGCAGTTAGATATGGAAGAAGAATCCTTCCAAGTGATTGCCACTAAGGTGATCGTAGAAGAAGTCACCGATGGGGATCACGAAATTGCGATCGAAGAAGTCAAGAAACTCCTCGGCATCGAAGAGGAAGGTGCGGAACTGCCCGAAGAGCTGCGGATTGGGGGCGAGGTAGATCTGGATGTGACTCCAGACCAAAAGGATTTCGGGCGGATGGCCGCGATCCAAGCCAAACAAGTACTGGCCCAAAAACTTCGGGATCAGCAGCGCCGCATCGTCCAAGAAGAATTCGAGCACCTAGAAGGCTCCGTGATTATTGGCAAGGTGCAGCGCTTCGAACGCCAATCGGTAATCCTGACGGTCAGCAGCGGCTTTGGCCAGCCGGAAGTAGAAGCGGAGCTACCGCCGAAAGAACAGTTACCCAAAGATAACTACCGGATCGGTCGCACCTTTCGGGTGTTCATGAAAAAAGTGCGGGACGGCTCCCAACGCGGCCCTCAACTGCTAGTTTCCAGAGCAGCTGCTGGTCTGGTGGTGGAACTTTTTGCCACCGAAGTACCAGAGATTGAAGAAGAGATCGTGCGGATCGTAGCCGTGGCCAGAGAAGCCAATCCGCCCTACCGCCACGTGGGCCCGCGCACCAAAATTGCGGTGGATACCTTAGAAGGAGACGTGGATCCCGTGGGAGCCTGTATCGGTTCGCGGGGATCACGGATTCAGGTGGTAGTAGAAGAGCTGCAAGGCGAAAAAATCGACGTCATCCGGTGGTCTCCAGACCCGGCTACCTATATTTCCAACGCCCTCAGTCCGGCCCGCATCGACGAAGTCCGGTTGGTGAACCCCGAAGGTCGCCAAGCCCACGTCTTGGTGCCCGAAGACCAGCTCAGCTTGGCGATCGGCAAGGAAGGCCAAAATGTCCGGTTGGCTGCCCGCCTCACGGGCTGGAAGATCGATATTAAAGACATCGCCCAATATGATCCCGCAGCGGCCATGGCCGAAGTGGAGGCCCAAATGAAGGCCGATGCAGCAGCCCGCGCCCAGTACGAGGACGAATATGAGGACTACGAACCGGAGCAACCAGGAGAAGCCTAATTGAAAAACTACCGCCGCTGCGTAGGCTGCCGGCGGGTGGCCGATCGACAGGAATTCTGGCGGGTGGTGCGGGTCAACGGTAGCGCGCAATTAGATGAGGGCCTGGGTCGATCGGCCTATCTCTGTCCCGATCCCAACTGTCTCGCCGCCGCCCGCAAAAAAAACACTTTGGCGAGAGCTTTAAAAGCGACCGTCACCGAAGACATTTACAAAAGTCTCCATCAGCGTCTTGGCAACAGTTGAAGTTCGCTGAAACTGATGCCAATGGACAAATCCATGGCACAATGAGTTATAATTACAACTTTGAAATCTACATGATTTGCTTGTTTACAATCAATACTCTAATTTGGTTAGAAAGGGGTGGTCTCTCTGTTGGTTTTGGTCGCCCCGGTACAGGCATTCTACCGATTGGAGTGTAGCTGATCCTGACTCTACACATTTGCTTATCTAGAAATCGCTAGAACAATAATTTTGGGCCAGACCATGCTGGCCTCAGAAAAAACATTAATTAAAGTTGGTAGTTAAAAGGGGGATAGTGGATGAACAACAACAAGGTCAGGATTTACGATTTATCTAAGGAATTGAATTTGGAAAATAGAGATATATTGGCCATTTGTGAAGATTTAGAGATTGCGGTGAAGAGCCATAGCAGTACCATTTCTGAGCCGGAGGCCAGTAAGATTAGGTCTGCTGCTGAGAAATATTCGCCTCGACCTGCTACTGCCGTTAAAAAAGCGCCCGTAGCGGAGCGCGTAGAAAGACAAGCGCCCAAGGTCAGCAACGAGCAGAAGCCGCGCGTTCTGCAAATTCGGAATAGCCATACTCCTACCGCTCCCCGGCACGAAGGTGCAGGTGAAGCTGTCAGACCTTCATCCTCCAATGCCGGAACTATGCAGCCCAGCATGCCTGATCGCCCCTCTCGCCCAACCCCGAGCCAGCCAGAAGGGTCTGGCCCACCCCCGCGGCGGACCACCGAAGATGCTCCCAGTCGACCCGCCCCAACAGCGGAAAGTGCTGGGGGGCCACGCATCGAGCGAGCCAAACCAGATCTTTCCAACAAGTCGACGGTCAATCGCCCAGTCCTCAAGGTACCCGGTGCGCCCAGTCGGCCCAGTACTGGCGAAGACCGTCCGCCCCGAGGCGATCGCCGTCCGCCCATGCGCGATCCATTGCCAGAGCTGAACCGGCCCGCAAGAGCAACGCCGCGCTCCACGGTGCCAGCCATGGGGACAGCAACGGATACGGATGACTCGATCGATGTAATCGATAACGCAGACACTCTAGAACTACGCCGCCCCAACTTACCCAAGCAGCCCAAAAAGCCCAAGCCTTGGAGCAAGGTAGAAGAAGAAGAAGCCGAAAACGTGGCCAAGGCCGCGAAGGCTGGCACCAAAAACAAGCGCAAAGCTCAGGTGGTGCTAGATGACGATGACGACGATGATGATGACGATCTAAACAAGGCCACCACGGTGATGGTTAGCCTGTCGATCGCCCGTCCGCCCAAGCCCGAGAGCGCCAACAAAGCCGCCAGTACTATTTCGGCCCCGGCTCGCAAAAAACCCAGTCGCAACAACGACAATTCCTCACGCAACAACGATCGGCGGAAGGACAACAAGGTGGTGATTGAGAAGCCGGAGTTCATTACACTCACCGGCAGCTTGACCGTGCGCGACTTAGCCGAAATGCTGATGGTGCCCGAGACCGAAATCGTGCGCCAACTCTTCTTCAAGGGCATCGCCGTCAGCGTTACGCAGATCTTGGATGTGTCGACGGCTACCATGGTGGCCGAAGACTTGGGCATCGCAGTGGAAACCAAGGAAGAGCAAGCACCCGCAACCAAGGTTTCAGAAATGTTGGAATTCTCCGATATGGAGAGCCTCCAACGCCGTCCGCCAGTGGTGACGATCATGGGTCACGTAGACCATGGTAAAACCACCCTGCTGGATGCCATTCGGGAAACTAAGGTGGCCCAAGGTGAAGCTGGGGGAATCACCCAGCACATTGGGGCCTACCATGTGGATGTGAATCGCAACGGTGTGATGGAGCAAGTGGTGTTCTTGGATACTCCCGGTCACGAAGCCTTTACGGCCATGCGGGCACGGGGAGCCAGAGTTACGGATGTGGCCATTCTGGTGGTCGCCGCCGATGACGGGGTGCGCCCCCAGACCATCGAAGCAATTCGGCACGCCCAAGCCGCCGAAGTGCCGATTATCGTGGCCATTAACAAAATGGATAAGCCCGATGCCCAGATCGATCGAGTACAGCAGGAGCTAGTCCAATACGGTCTGCAACCGGAAGCTTGGGGTGGCGACACCATCATGGTGCCGGTCAGCGCCCTCAAGGGCGAAAACCTCGACCAACTGTTGGAGATGATCCTGTTGGTCACCGATGTGGAAGACCTCCAAGCCAACCCCGATCGACCGGCCAAGGGAACAGTAATCGAAGCCCACTTGGACAAGGCCAAAGGCCCTGTCGCCACTTTGTTGGTACAGAATGGCACCCTGCGCATCAGCGATACCCTAGTCGCCGGTCATGTCTTCTGTAAGGTGAAGGCCATGGTGAACGATCGCCTACAGCGCGTAGATGCCGCCACTCCATCCTTTGCCGTAGAAGTACTGGGGATGAGCGATGTGCCCGCTGCCGGTGAAGAGTTCGAAGTCTACGTCCAAGAAAAGGATGCCAGAGCAGTTGCGGATAAGCGATCGGAGGTATACCGTCAGTCTCACCTCCAACAGATGATGTCTTCACGGCGGGTCACCCTCAATACCCTATCGGCCCAGGCCCAGGAAGGGGAACTCAAGGAACTGAACCTGATTCTGAAGGGCGACGTACAGGGTTCCGTGGAAGCAATTCTCGGATCGCTCCGTCAACTTCCTCAGAAAGAAGTGCAGGTGCGGGTACTGATGTCCGCCGCCGGCGAAATCACCGAAACCGATGTGGATCTGGCAGCGGCCAGTGGCGCAGTCATCGTCGGGTTCAATACCAGCTTGGCCAGCGGCGCGCGGCTCAAAGCCGACGGCGCTGGAGTGGATATCCGTGAATACGATATTATCTACAACCTGCTGGATGATATCCAAGGGGCGATGGAAGGCTTGCTCGACCCCGAAATGGTCGAAGAACCTCTAGGCCAAGTGGAAGTACGGGCGGTGTTCCAAGCCGGTCGGGGCAACATTGCGGGCTGCTATGTGCTGAGTGGTAAGGCCCAACGCAACTGCCATATCCGGGTCAAGCGCGGCAACGAGCTGGTCTTCACTGGTATCCTAGATTCCCTGAAACGGGTCAAAGATGATGCCAAGGAAGTAGCTTCAGGCTTTGAATGTGGGATCAGGCTCGATCGCTTTAATGACTGGAAAGAAGGAGACATCATCGAAACCTTCTTGATGGTCAGCAAGCGCCGCACCCTCAGCGTGTAGTTTCATGCAGCCAGACTATCAAGCACCTTGGTGGCTGGCCGATGGTCTCAGCCTCACGCTGTACACGGCCCTCCAGGCCAGTAAAAACTGGCAGCAGTCCATTACCGAACCAGAGCCGCCCTATGGGGAGCATATTTTCCAAGGGGCAGATGGCGTGCCGATTTATGGCATTGTGGCGGTACCGCCCAATCCCCGCGGGACGATCGTGGCTACCTACGGAATTACGGGTACGCTCGAAAACCAGTGGTTCCTCCGGATCTTGGGTCGCAAAGCTTACGCACGAGGCTGGGCCGTGGTGCTGTTCGATTGGCGGGCCCATGGCGAAACGGCCCGTCTTTCGCCAGCCCTGACTTCCGATGGTATTTACGAAGGTGAAGACTTTGTGTGCATCGCCACTCAGGCTAAGGCGCTCGGCTGTCCGGCTCCGGTTTGGCTGGCGGGCTATTCGCTAGGCGGACAACTGGCCCTCTGGGGCATCCGCCAAGGCCCACAACTCTCAGCAGATATCGCTGGGGGATTTGTCATTTGCCCCTCTCTGGAATCCGATCGCTCCCTATCCTACTTAGTCAAACATCCGATCAAAAAGCACCTGGAGGGCCGGATTGCCCTAGAGCTGAAGAAACTAGCTTGGCACCTGCATAGCTGCCATCCCGAGGCGATCGACCCGGCCGCGATCGAGCGGGCCAATACCATCGAGGGATTCGATCGAGAGCTAGTGATCGGCCCACTGGGCTTTGCTACCGTCCGAGATTATTACCTGGCCACCAGTCCGCTCTATTTCCTGAAAGATCTAGCCCTCCCCACCTTACTGCTCTACGCTGCTGACGACCCTCTCTTTGACCCTAGCTTGGTGCCGGAGTTAGCAGCTATTCACAACCAGCACATCGACCTGCGCATTACCGCTCGCGGTGGCCATGTTTCTTACCAGAGCAGTCGCGCTTGTCAACAGCAGTGGGGAGATCGAGATCCTTGGTGGGCTTGGAACCGTTCTCTAGAATGGTTGGAGCAGTTTTAAAGCCGAGAAAATCTGACGGGCCAGCAGAGGGTTTTCCGGTGGAAAGGCTGTGCCAACGATGGGTACAATACGTTCGAGTGTATCTAAAAATTGTGAGTGAACTATTTCCATGAATGTTATTCGGATCTGGGCGATTGGGTCTAACGGCTTTCGCGAAATTATCCGCGAGCGGATTCTCTATGTAGTAGGTCTTTTTGCCCTAGTGATGGTGGCAGCTTGGCGGATCTTGCCAGAGATCGCCGTCAGCGCCCAAGGCAAGATTCTTTTGGACTTTGGTCCCGGTGCAATGACGATTTTGGGCGTAGTGATCGCCATTTTTGTGGGCACTAACTTGATCAATCGGGAAATCGATCGCCGGACAATCTTGGCCCTAATTCCCAAGCCCATGAGTCGGGCCGAGTTTATTATCGGCAAGCATTTAGGACTAGTGGCGGTGCTGGCTTTAATGCTAGTGGCCATGCTATCTATTTACTTCGTTATTCTCTCTTTGGCCAAAATCTCCTATCCGGTCATGCCCTTGATCACCAGCAGCTTGTTTCTGCTGTTAGAATTAATGGTGATCGTGGCAGCGGCTCTGATGTTTGGTTCCATGACCAGTTCGTTGCTGGCAACCTTGCTGACAGTGATGACCTATCTGGCCGGACATGCTACCCAGGAAATGGTCAAGCTGACCAACAGCGGCATCGCCAACAATCCCGGCATGCAAAATATTAGTAATGTGCTGTTCATGGTGCTGCCGGATCTGTCTAAGCTAGATCTCAAAAATACCGCAGTCTATGGAGTTCTGCCTCCCGTTCAAACGCTGTGGACTAGTGCGGCCTACGCGTTGGTCTATACCGGCATCTTCTTGGGCATCACGATCGCTGTTTTCTCCCGTCGTCAGTTTTAATCTTCTATGGCCTTAGCAACTCACACCGCCCAGCAATTAACCGCGCTCCAAGCCCTGTTGACCGCAGCCGATCGAGCTTTGGTGGCCTATTCGGGTGGTGTGGATAGCACGCTGGTGGCCAAGGTAGCCCAAGACATGCTGGGGGATCGAGCCTTGGCAGTCACGGCGGCCTCGCCTTCCCTATTACCAGAAGAATTGGAGGCCGCCCAAGCCCAAGCGGCGGAGATCGGCATCGCGCACCGGATCGTGACTACCCACGAAATGGACAATCCAGACTACCGATCGAACCCCATCAACCGCTGCTATTTTTGTAAGAGCGAGCTGCACGATACGCTCAAGCCCCTGGCCCAGTCACTGGGCTATCCCTATGTTTTCGACGGGGTGAATGGGGACGATTTACGGGACTATCGGCCCGGCATCCAAGCCGCCCAAGAGCGGGGAGCTAGATCGCCCTTGGCGGAGCTGGGAATCGGGAAATTAGAGGTGCGCGAAATGGCCCACCATTTGGGTTTAACTGTCTGGGATAAACCGGCCCAACCCTGCCTGAGTTCGCGCTTTCCCTATGGCGAAGAGATTTCGGTCGAGAAGCTCCAACGGGTGGGCCGGGCAGAGAGCTATCTGCGGCGCTTGGGCTACGCAGAGCTACGGGTGCGTTCGATCGCCGACCTGGCCAAGATCGAGCTACCAGCGGGCCAAATTGCCCAGTTTGTAGCAGCAGAAAGCCTGCCACAGATCGTGCAGGCTCTTCAGGAATTCGGTTTTCAGGATGTCACTCTCGATCTGGAGGGATTCATCAGCGGCAAGCTGAACCGCCAGCTAGTTAGTTAAACGGTGGTGGGCTGGGGTATCCGGCGTTGGGTAGCCTGCTCGAACTCGATCGCTGCCGCAATCCCGAACTGTACCATCCCCAGTACCCAGCCTACTTCCAGCATAAATCCGGCTTGATAATCGGCAATTTGGGCACCGGCGTAGGCATACCAAGTATCAGCTACGTAGATAAAGAGTACAGCTTGGGCAATGAACCGCCAAGCTTTACTCAGTTGGCCACCCCAGCAGCCAAACATCATAATAGCTGACATACAGAAGAGGCAAATATCGCAGCCGACGTAGAACATATTGAGACTTTTGCCATAGGGCTTGATCAACTGGTCAAAGAAGGCGACCCAAGCTGGGACACCGGCTTCATAACCGGTCTTGACGGCCTCTACCACCGCTGGGGTTGAAGACGAGTTATGCACCGGAGACATGATCACATTGGCTAGCACGATCGAGTAGGCAGCAATGAGGGCAATCACCACCCAGTGATAGATGTTCAGGCGAATCCGTTTGCCTTTAATGGCTCCAGCCATAGCCAAGAGTAGCAGCACGTAGAAACCCACAAAAAATGGATCGCCCAGGCAGCCAGTGGAATTCAGATGCCAGAGTAGCTCCCAAGAAGTAAAAAAGATATTGCCGACTAAGTAGGAACCAAGCGCTGTGCCCATCAGCAGCCATAGCCACCGACCGCTGGGCATCCGCTTGCTAAATCCATTGCGAAAACACAGCAATGAGCTCATGAAGATCGGGAAATCTTGGAGCAGGTAGGCGGTCAAAAAGCGATACCACAAAGGTCTTTCGCTGCCGGCCATTGGCCCGCTAAAAGCGATGTAGACAACTACGGAAAGCACAGACCAAGCGATCGCATAGCCAATGACCGGACGACGGCCCCAGATCCATTCCCAGCGAGAAGTAGCATTTAACATAATCCAGAAAGCCGCTTTGTAAACAGCTAAAGATAGATGGATAGATGAGCATAGTATGCCCCGATTTTCAGCAGCAGACTCAGCGCTTCAGCCAGCTATCCATAGCTTTGGCAAAAATAGGTGGCATCTGTGTCCGCAAGTCCTGGATCAATTCTGTCGTATAGCCCTTATCCAAATACTGGGAGGTAATCACCAACAGGTTTTGGTAGATAGTTTGGAGCTGAGAGGCGTTGGGCTGATATTTTTGCAAGGATTTTTGCGGATCTTGCACTACTGTGATCATAATTTGGCGCAATTCCAGCAGGGAGCCAATACTGGGGATGCCAGCCAGAATCGCTCGCTCGAATGATTCTTGCTGGGCTACCCCCATAAAGTGGGCGATCTCTTGACTAATCCCGGCTAATAAGTACATTTGTGCGCCAAAAACTGTAGAAAGGGAATTTTGCGGACTAGCACTAGAGGCCACGGCCGATCGAGCCACCCAGAGGGAGTAGTTCTGTTCCCAGTCCAAAATCAAGCAGTCCCAACCCCGCTCGTCAATCGTCTTTTGATAGAAGCTCTTGGCCAGATCGATGCGCTGCTCGGGAAACTGCTTGAGCAGAATGTAAACGTCGTTCAGGTAATAGAGAATGGATATTTCACCCGTTGGAGATTGGGCATCGGGAATCTGGGTGATGCGCACATCGTTGATATCTACAATAAGCATGGTAGTTAGCGGTCATCGATATGGTGACGCTGGCAGAAATAGTAGCTGGGATTGCTCCTAATATGCCCAGTAGTTACCCATGGCTCACAACCAGCATGGTCGTCTCATTCTTCCATTTCGATCGGGGGGTGGGGGAGGCTGGCCAGCCATTGGCCGTGAATGCTGACGGTGTAGGGCACCAAATATGTCAGGAGGGCACTACCCCAGCGTTCTGTAGTCATTTCTCCGGCGATCGCGGCGGCTCCGTGGTTCACCATAAACAGGATGGAGCCGACCACTAGGGATACCTTGAGGGCTTTAGGAGCCAAGGATCGATCGGTCCAAGCTCGGCCAAAATTCGTCACTACTTCCAATGGTGTACCTCTGCATTGACTGGATCTGACTAGAATCTATGCTAACAAAAGTTACTGCCAACGCAGTCATCCTGATTTCTTCTACAATTCGGAGGTTTCACCCAGCCCTTTAATCCATGAACGAATTCGCCCTGGCCCAACACCGCCAACTCTTTCCAGCCCTTGCTAATAAAAGCTACTTTAATTTCGGTGGCCAAGGCGTGTTGGCCCAGCCCACTCTGGATGCCATGGTCGAAGCCTTCGGCTATATCCAGCGCCAAGGGCCCTTTGGAGTACGGACTAATGCCTGGGTGAGCCAAGTTAGTCAGCGGGCCAGAGCCGCCTTTGCTGGCGCGATCGGGGTGGCAGCAGAGACCATTAGCCTGACGGAGAATGTGACGGTAGGCTGCAATATTGCCCTCTGGGGTATGGATTGGCAAGCAGGCGACCATATTTTGTTGACCGACTGCGAACATCCGGGGGTAGTGGCCGCCATCCAAGAAATTCAGCACCGCTATGGGGTCATCACCACAACTATGCCGCTGCTGGCGGCTCAGACCGATGAGGAAATTCTGGATCTCTGCTTGGGACACTTACAACCTCGGACTAAGTTAGTAGTACTCAGTCATGTGCTCTGGAATAGCGGTCGGGTACTGCCCTTGGTAGAACTGACCGAGCAAATCAAAGCTGCTTCCCGAGGGCCGGAAATCCTGGTACTGGTGGATGCAGCCCAGTCCGTGGGTCTGTTGCCCCTAGAGTTATCGAACTCCTTGGTGGACTTCTATGCTTTTACGGGGCACAAATGGTGCTGTGGGCCGGAGGGAGTGGGCGGACTCTATGTGCGGCCAGCGGCGCGGGAGGCGTTGCGTCCGACGTTTATTGGCTGGCGCAGTCTGAGCTATGAAGCCACGGCGGGGGGGGGATTGTTGACCGATGGCCGCCAATATGAGGTAGCGACCTCCGCCTATCCGCTCTATGCGGGGTTAGCAGCGGCGATCGATCTGCAAAATCAATGGGGCGATCGAGCACTGCGCTACCAAAGAATTTGTCAGCTCTCCAGCGATCTTTGGCAACGGCTCCAAGCCTTACCTCAGGTGCAATGCCTCCTACCCACTCCCCCGGCTTCCGGCTTGGTTTCTTTTCGGGTAGATGGGGTGGCCACCGGGCCAACGGTCCAAAAACTGGAGACCGAGCACATTTACATTCGCAACTTAGGCTATCCCGATAGCCTGCGCGCTTGCATTCACTATCTGACAAACGAAGAAGAGGTGGATAGGCTGATATTGGCGATTGCTAATCTCAAATAGTGGACAGCTATTGTACTGGAAGCTGATCAAAGTCCAGGTTTCTTCAAATTTTCTTCAAATTTCTACGATAGGCTGCGAGGGAATCACCTTGGTTGAGACTTGTCTAATACTCTATTTTTTGTATGGATAGGAATATATGGATAACGTTGCTTGTCACATAAATTCATGGTTCCCAATCACTCTAACTATTGACAGCTATTGAGAGTTCCTGTAGCATACGTACTATGCTGTTCCTGCGCTTTACTGTTTTCGTTAGTACTTGATTCTAACTATAACTACGTTGGGGAGTGATTAGAACATGAACGGTCTTGCGTTGGTTGATGAGCAAGGAGCAATCAATTTTTTACAGTTAATACTACAGCATCACCCAAATCGTGCTAAGAGTATAACGCCCAGGGAAAAATGCATCGTCAAAGCAATTTTGAGTGATCGCACCTATCAGCAAGTGGGTTCGATGGAAGCCTACTCGGAAGGTTCGCTACAAAATGCAGCTTCTAAGCTATTTCGAGATTTAGATTATCTGTTGTGTACTAAGGTCGATCGCAAGAATTTCAGAGTAGCGATCGGTGAAGCGATGGCCAAAAGCTTCCGCCAAGAATCGACGGCTGTTTTGACGACTAATCTATGGGTCTTAGCAGGATGCAGCCAGGTAGTGACCATCAACAATAAATTGGATTCCAGTCAATCATTTTCGGTGCTGAGTTTACTGAATAGCTATAGCCCGCTGTTCGCCCGCACTTTTTGTTACCAAGCCTGGAAAGACGATCCACTGTTAGAGCTGATGACCAGCTTAATTGGTGCTACCGGTTCCGATTATACCAAAAAGCTCACCGCAGGCAAACCACAAGCGATCGACCACTTCATTGAATTGCTCCAAAAAAATCCTAGCTTAGTTATTGTGGAGTACGATCTAACACCCGCCAGCAATTCCCCGGAGCTTCCATCCGGATGTATAAATCTACTTTGGAACCTCATCTCCATGGTACACAATAGCTGTTTTGTTTTGGTTAACGCACCTTCTTCGATCGAGAGCGAGATGAATAACCGACTCCAAAATATCCCTCCAGATTCCGAGCGGTTGCCGCGCTTCCTCTCAGTATCTGGCTATGAAAATCGCTGTCTGGAGGTCGTCAATCAATATTTAGGATCCTCGCAAAAATAAGTTGAACAGTTCAAATGCCCTCTCTAGGCTGAATTCGGTAATTCCACTCGCCATGGAACTTATCTTTCTCCATTAAGCTGTCGCTACACTCCGCTTCCCCAACTTTAATCCCAGTTTTGTATTGGTGCTTATCCAACTTGGCGCGAATCTTCAATCCTTTTTTGGTCGTGGTATGACTAATCAGATTGATGATAATGCTGCGGCTTTTCAGATGCCGACCTCGCCAGTTCTGCGAAATGTGACAAAACATCCGATGCTCAATTTTATTCCACTTACTGGTTCTCTTGGAGATCATATACCCCATAGGGCACCGCTTTGCCCTGCACCTCGTCGGGAAAATCATAGACATTGACAATCTTAGGATCACCCTTGGGATGCCACTCCTGACCAGCATTTTTATAGTTGCCGATGAGTTCCTTCTTCTTAGCATCGACAGAAATCACGGGCTGCTGTCGCCGATGAAATGCTTTCACCTGCTGCGCAATATGACGAAATTGCTGGTCTCGATCTTCATGTTGGTTGCCCTCGTGGGTTTTGCGATTGGCTTGAAGACTATAATCTATCTCATGAAGCAGGGTGCAAACGGTGCGCTCACTCACCTCATGTCCCAATTTTTGCAGCGCCTTAGCCAGATGTTTAATGCTCTTACAAGTCCATTGCAGAGGCGATTTAGGGTCGCCATGAGTGGTCGCTTCGACCTCTCTTAGATCCGTTCTAGCTCAGGATTCTAAGTGTTCAACTTATTTTTGCTAGGCGACTTAGCGATCGCTCCTGCCAGTAATTGCTGGTAAAGGTTTACACCACCAAGTAACCATGATTCGGCGATCAAGTGTGCGAGAAAAGTGATTTTTCGGCAATTTTTGTGATTCCTTTGTGGTTCAAGGATTGTCATTTTGATGTTCGGTTGGCTTAAGATTTTTTTAATGTTCAGTAGGCTTTTAGTGAATTCTTTGTGATTGTTATCTCTAAAACCCAGCAAAAAACCGTGTTTTGCACGTCATTATGCTGAGGTGTTGTTAATATTGCGTAACATTTTGCAAGTATACAACCACTGATATTTATAGATTTCAGCTTGTTTCCGGCACAAGGAGTGGTGAGCAGTATGTGATTTGTGTTGCCAATATTCGGGATATGATGTTCTCAGTTGATAAATCAGCAGATTAACAAACTGACTAAGGTTTTTCAGCCACCAAGCTAAGTCCTCCGCACTCAGTATCACACTGTAAAGTGCAGATCTGAGACTAATGCGGTCTGCCATCTTTTTCATTAGCTTGCGCTGGTTTTTCTTGACCCGGGTGTGTAATGCATCATTGGGTATAGTTAAAAATAGTGCATGCCTTGCAAGAGAATCATCCGGTAATCAATGGTAATCAAATCATGCAACGCTTAGTTTTGAGTATGGGAATTGTTAGTACATTGATCGCTGTTTTACAGTGTCAATCTCTGGCTCAACCACGCAGCTCATCCTGTGTTATAGCCCAAAGCAGAAGTGGAGAATTGGTTGCCAACAATAGTGGTCTTTCGACCAAGCTAGAATCTTATCCCAATGATGCTTTAGTTGTAGTAAAGTGTGGTGGTAATAACCGAGGTAATCCGGCCATTACTGCTATTTCCAAAGGTTTTTTGCGCCTCTCGATCGAGCAATCTGCAACCTATAATGGGTCTGTTCAGTTTCGCTTAGTTCGGGGTAGCGGTATTTTTGGAAATTTGCCTACAGGTGAGTATGGTACGGCACCTATTGTAGTTCCTTATAGCTTCAATGGTACCCTGCCAGAGGGGCAAGTGTTCTATCAGGTACGGGTGGTAGCAACAGACCGCAATCCTTTACAGGCAGCTCGTGATTACTCTGTATCAGTACGAGTAGCTTTGTACAAGGGTTGAAAAGCGGTGTTTTGTTGGTTGAAATTCGGTTTTCATTTTGATTAGACTGTGTTGTTCGAGAACTAAATAAAAACGATTTAATTTCAGGAGAAAGCTCATGACTGCTAGCAAAATTTTAGTTTCCCTGTTTACCATTGCAGCTTTGACGGGCTATACGTCGGCGGCTAGTGCTCAGGTGTCAGGTGATGATAGTCGCCTTCGGGGCGACTGCGATGAGACAAAGAATGAATGTATCCAAGATCTTACTTTCAGAGGAAAGATTCCTCCGAAGTGTACTTGTGATTACGAAAAAGCTGCAGTACTAACTGCTCCATCGGACTTTACAAGCTCGATCGGAGGTAGCTTGAATATTAAAACTAAGTGTAACTCAAAAACATCCAAGCTCATCTTGAAAGTATTACCGGGTGGTGCAGATCCAGGTGGTCAAGCATTGGCACGGGAGTTCTCTGTTACGGCTGCAACTGGCGCAATCACCAACTCGGTAGGCTATGTCACCACTAAAACAGATGGCCCATCCTTAGCTGGCTCATCGAGTGCTACGATCAATGGCAAAATTAGCACCACCGGTGTTAATGCTGGCCAAGACTTGTATGCTGGCGGTTATTCAATGACTGTTAATGCATCACTAACACCTTAGGGTAAATTTAATTCCATCTATCCACAGTCACTGACTACTATGTGGAGTGCAATTGGCTAATTGGCCAGTTGCACTTCGCTTGGTGTTTACCTTTGTTGTCAAATGATCTCAATGTCTCTTCTAAGGTATAAGGATGCTTTACACCCATTCAGTAGTATACTTTCAGCAACTTTTTAAATATTTCTTCTCTAGATTTTAATTTCGCAACAAGTCTTATAAATAATCTACCTCTACATAGAATAGAATAACAATAGTAACGTACAGTCTTTTTTAAGTGATTTACAGCCATGAGATTTTCACTAGCAACAGGTAGTGCCTTGTTATGCATGAGCATAATTGCCTTGGTCTCTCCAGCACAAGCTCAAACACAGAGGTTTGAAGTTTCGCCAATGGTGACGATTACCCGCATGCGGAACAGTCAAGCCAAGGGAGCAATCACCATTACCAATAGTGGTAAAGAACCACTGCGAGTGCGAGTCTATGCCGAAGATTTTACATACGACCGGCAGGGTTTTGTTAGTACAACCAGTCATCCCCAGAGCGCGATCTCTTACTTGCAATTTGCGCCTCGCGAGCTAGTAGTTCCGCCTGGAGTAACCCGCAATGTGCGAATTGGAGCGACTCTGCCCAGCAGTCTCCCCGATGGGGAGTATCGAGCTGTTATCTTCCTAGAAGACCTGAAAGAGCAAAAAATCCTGACTGGAGCTAATAATAGATCCGTAAATGTTAAGGTGCGCATAGCCTCGGTATTTTACTTTAACAAAGGCGTAATTAACAGTGAACCCAAGGTCAATGGCGCTATTTGGGATCCTAATAAGCGAGAAATTAAAATGCTCGTGGCCAACACCGGAAAAACAACAGCTTATCCGGACATCGAATGGCGTTTGGAAAGAGATGGTAAGGTTGTTGCTAAGGATCAAATTTCAGGATTTCTGCTCCAGTCAGGAGTAGAGCGAGAATTACCGTTGGATCTTGGTGGAAAACCTTTAACACCGGGCAACTATTCCATAGTGGGAAATATTATAGATTCCAATATAGATACGGGTTCTAATCGAAGACTAATTCCTTTCAATATCAAGGTGGCAGTGCCTTAGGAAGATATTCATACAACTTCCAGATCACTTTACACCAACCTTAGAAAGCATCAAATTGGGCATCAAGACTTGAATTTCCAAGATAAAACCAGTGAATATTAAAACAGCTTATTTTTGCTTCCCCAAGTGGTCGCAAGTGACGATCGTGATGTTCTCATGGGTGGGGGTGATGTTTGTATTTTCAGCAGCAGTTTCGGCTAGTTCAAGGCCATCCGATATTGTACAGCAAGTCGCGCCTCCTCCAGCCCAACAGTTTACACCAAGATTGATCCCCGTTGGTTTGCTAGTTAATGGCCGCACCAAACTAGAGAGCTTTTATGTTCTGGGTCAAGAAAATGGCGAAAATGCAGTTCTCTTTTCTGACTGGTTATTACCATTTGATGAGCTATCTAAAGCCTTGGGCTGGAAAGTCAAGGAAATTGATGGTCAGTTGGAGATTTCCTCCTCTGGAGTAAAGTTTCGTTTGGCTGCCAGCAAAATAGCACTCGACCCTAAATTAGGTCGGGTCATTACAGTCCGAGACCTGCAATCCATTCCTGGCTATACTTTCAAGTTTAATATCTACCAATATGCCATTGAGATTTCCAGGCCAGAGGATCGAGCCGATTCTTTTAGCCCAAGCGAGCAACCAGTTGTGTTGGAAGGACTGACAGTCCTTCAGCCCGACCCCCTGGGCTTAACGATCCTGCAGCAACGGATCAACGCTAGCGGTAGTACCAGTGGTGATAGTGGAAATCGGACTATTGGTGAACTGCTGGGGGTTGGTAGTGTCGGTGATGCCGGGTGGTATATACGTGTTGACCAGCCAGATTTTACCAATCTCAACACTTGGAATATTAGCGATTTTACTGTTTTACGCCAACGTGCCCACCAAGATTTACTACTAGGTTCTCAGACATCTTTTTGGTCGCGCGGTAACCGCAATCCCACTGGTACTTACTGGGGAACGACTACCGTATTTCGGCATGGATTTGAACCACCCCAGCAGTTTACCGGAGGCGAATATTCTCTCAACGATCGTTTGCAATCTCGACGGACTAGTCGCTCTATTTCCGGCCAAGCCGCACCAGGAACGGTTGTGCAGCTAGTTCGCAACGATCGGAGTCAGATATTACAGGAAGTTTTGGTGGATAGCTCAGGTATATTTAGATTTAACAACGTTGTGGTCAGCGGCAACCTAGACGATACTATTGTCGGCAGAGACTATCAGTTGCTGCTATATCCGAGTGGACAGTTGACAGCCCCACCAATTATTAGGAATGTGACGTTCAGCAGTTTTTCTGGCCAAATTCCGGTGGGGGCAGAGGCATGGGTTGTTTCTGCCGGAGCCAATCGAGTGACCAGGGGTAGTTTTGGCGACTTCGACCGGCTCCAAGGTGGGGTGCTGTACCGGCGCGGTCTCACAGATGCCCTGACCGTTGGAGCCGGGGTTGCCTATGATCTAGAAGTACGTGGTGTTGGTGAGGTATTCTGGCAACCCAGCAATTCCATAGAAATTTCCCTAGCGACTGTTACCGATAGTCAACAATGGGATCATCTCGGTCGGTTTAGTTACCGCCCTTCTAATGAATTTTATCTTCAGGGTACTTCTGATCGACTTTCCACTAGTGCCAATGCTTACTGGCAACTAGGTACTAATTTTGCCGCACTCAGTAGCTATGATAGTCAGCGGGGAACCTCGATCGGGGGGCAGTACTTTACGAGCAGTCCCGGTTCTTCTACTTTCGCCCAGGCAGATGTGGACGATCTCGGCAGAATCCGCACTTCTTTCAACCAACGTTGGGATAGTTTGCAAGCTACTTATCAAAGTAATGAAGTTTCTCAAAATGCCCAACTTATTTATTCTCTTAACAACACAGCTTTTAATGGTAGCGAAATCGCATTGGGGTATCAAACTAGCAGCAGTTCTCAATCCACCAGTGCTTTGTGGCGTTATCGATCGCCTGAGCGCACAGTGGATGGGCGATCTCTTTGGCAAACAGAATTAGGCTATGTCTGGGGCAATAGTGGAGGAGGCATTCTTGCTAGTGCTGACTTGAATTTTTTGACTGGGGTGCAACTGCGGGCTAGCTACCGGGGAGCTACCAATGCAGGTAGCCAAGATAACTATGCTGTAGAACTTACCACTACCCTCTTTACTAATGGCGGCATTCGCGGCACATCCGATCGAATTGAAGAATTTCGGAGCTTAGGTAAAGTAGTGATCCGACCATTTCTCGATCGTAATCAAAATGGCCGTCAGGATCCTGGAGAAGATAGCTATTGGGATCCGTTGTTGATAAGAGTTAATCAGAAACCCATCAACCAGTTCCGGCCCCAAGTCATTGAAAATAGTGGTGAGTTGAATATTCCTAATGGCAGTTATCGCATCGATATCGATCCAGCTGGCTACCCAGTTAGCTTTAGTAGTCGAATGGAAGCATTGCGAGTGGAGATTGTCTCTGGTGGTGTTACTAATATTGCAGTACCATTAATACCTGCTTACTTAGTAACGGGCTTTGTGAAGAGTACCACCGGTGAGGAACTCGCTGGAGCTAGAGTCGAAGCAATTAATACAAAGACCAAAGTTAAAATTGTTTCTATTACCAATGATGCCGGATTCTACACCCTAGACAATCTGGAGCAGGGTGAATACCAAATCACAGTTGGGGGCATCAGTGCCACGCCCAATTTGTTAAAGATTGAGAGTAATTCTCCACCTAATCAAGAAATTAATCTGACAGTAAAAATTCCTGAAAGTCAGCCAAAAACAAATCTTCGCAAAGAAGAGAAACCTGAAGTCAAGCCCGTAAATAGCTTGCCTTGGCTTGATTCTTTAACAACTCACAATCTTCAGATAAAAAAGGAAACCTTAGCCAATACCAACAGGCGGCTCGCACCTCCTCATGTTGAAAAAAAGGCTTTTGAATTTATTCACATAAATTTACCTTCGGAGTGCACATTAGCCTCTCCTCCAGATCTGGGGAGAGGGAACCTTTCTGGACAAAGAAAAAGCTTTGGAAATTGTTAAATTTCAGGAGTTTAACAATTCTTGTTTCTCATGGAATCATATTCACTAGTTGAAGGGTTTTCGTCGCCCCATTGTCAACTTGAACATAAAATTTTGAATTATTACTAAATGGAACTATTTTAACTTTCTCTGTAGAATTACACTTCAGAAATACATAGTCACCAACTTTAGATCCTAGTGGCAAGGCTGCTTTATCAACAAAACCAGTGATCTTACAAGCCCGCTGAACAGTTCCCAAGAATTCCAAGCTGTATGGTTCTTCTACCCCATCTGCTGCGGCATGAACCGGTTCGGCCCAAAAGGAAATTCCAGCAATAGCTACAGCAAATAGCATAGAAGTAGATTGTACATTCATCGCTACCATAGCAAACACCAAAGTGAAAGGAGCTATGAACTATCATAACCCCAATCGAATTAATTAAAGAAGCAGTTTTTGTAGATCTGTAGCAAGTCTTAATTTATTAAAGCTACTAAAACTCTATTCCAGCTTGAGCTTTCACGCCCTGTTCCTTGAAAGGATGCTTGATCGGCTGCATTTCCGTCACCAGATCGGCTCGATCGATCAACTCCGGGGGCGCACCTCTGCCGGTGAGGATCACATGGGTCTTAGCTGGTTTCTGGGCCAGTCCATCTAATACCTGGGCGATATTCAAATACCCCAGCTTCAGGGCAATATTTACCTCATCCAGCAAGATCAACCGATAGTCTGGATTGGTAATGAATTCCAAAGATTTAGCCCAGGCCATTTGGGCCATCTGCATATCCCGTTCCCGATCTTGGGTATCCCAAGTAAAGCCCTCGCCCATGGCATGGAATTCTAGTTGGTCGGAGAAGCGAGAGAGGACATTCTTCTCCGCTGGTTCCCAAGCCCCCTTGATGTATTGAACGATCGCCACTCGGTAGCCATGACCCAAAGAACGCAGCACCATCCCGAGGGCGGCGGTGGTTTTGCCTTTGCCGTTGCCCGTGTGGACGACGATCAAGCCCTGCTCGGCAATGGCCCGATCGATCCGCTCCGCTTGGACCTCTTGGCGGCGCTGCATTTTCTTTTGGTACTGCTCGGCAGTGAGATCTAGGTCGCTCATTTGGTTCCTATAGTAGTAGGTGGAGATCCTTGGGTACCATTTTAAGCCGGGACACATTGAAAGCCCTCACCCCAGCCCTCTCCCAAGTTTGGGAGAGGGAGCCAGAGACTCCGCTTTTGGCTCCGGCTCCCCTTCTCCCAAGCTTGGGCGTGCAGGGCGAGCGCCTGAGGTTGCCTCTGCGCAGGCAGACGGTTCCCGAACAGGCGAAACCCTCGCAGCACTAGAAGGGGTTGGGGGATGAGGGCTTTCAATGATTTTCGTTGTTTTTTGTCCCGCATTGAGTTCCTACCCGAGATCCTTAACTACCAGCCCCAGCTCCCCGCCACGCCCTTAAACGGCCCAACAATGCTTTTGGTGACCCAGCCGCCATAGAAGCCACCGGGCTGCGGCGTAACTTTTTCGCCATCCACATAGCAAGCATCCATCAAGTGGGCGTAGAAGGCCAAGTAACCAGCGATCGGCTCAAAATCAACAGTGGGTTCCATGTAGGCCCAAGCGGCATTTTTAATCGATTGACTACCCACAGCAATATGGTAGTAAAGGGCGTTGCCCTTCCACTCGCAGAAAGAACCACTATCGGTCAGCCGCAAGTAGGGCATCTGAATATCCGCCGGGGGCAGGTAATAGACGGGGGGATGACTAGTTTCCAGGACACGGTAGGCGCGCTCGGTATCCGCAATGGTCTGACTATTGTAGACGACCTGAATTCTTTGGTCTACCCGCTCTAGCTTAGGAGGGCGGGGATAATCCCAGACGGATTCTTGGCCAGCTTGGGGTTTAATTGGTTCGGGCTTCATAAATTGTCGATCTCCTCGGACGTGGCTGCTATTTGTTAGAAACAACCTGGAAATTATGTAAAAGTTCAGTCGATGGATTTAGCACTGTTCCACAGAATAACTTTGTTCAGTTCCCTACGCAACATCTAGAGAAATTTTCTGTTCCTTGTGGTACTGGAAGACGACAGACTGAAATTCCGGGAGAACTTAAAATACATTCGCACTATGGCTAGATCCGCAGCTGAGGGGAGAGCAGCCGGTAAAGTTGGACTTCCAGCGTTTCCATCGTCTATCTTGGAGAAAGTGGCACCAACGTTTTTTAGCGCGATGCTCCACCCACAGTTACTACCCCAACGCCATGCTGCCCAGAGAAGACTTACTAAAATTAGCCGAAAATCGCGAGACCTTGGCGCGGGCGATCGATTTGGCCGAACAGGCGATCAAGACCTGGGAAATGACCGTCACAGATTTCCTGTCGCCGCCGGAGCTGGTGGAGATTACCAGAATTTTTCAGCGGCTGACGGAAATCAAGCTAGTCCCCAGCGGCGGCTATCCCCAGGCGGAGCGGCAGCGGATGGGACTCTGTCGATCGGAGCTGGAGCTGGAGGCCAGTGCTGTGCCTTTGTTGGCGATCGAGATCAGCGGTAATTTTCTGTTCGATGCAGCTACGCACCGAGACTTTTTGGGGGCCATGTTGGGGGCAGGCATCGTGCGGGAAAAAACCGGGGACTTAATTGTCCTAGGCGAGCGCGGGGCCCAGGCCATTGTGGTGCCAGAGATGTTGGACTATTTACAGGCAGCCCTCACCCAGGTGCGCTCGGTGCCAGTGAAAGTGAAGCCGATCGAGTTCGGGGCGCTGCAAATTCGGGAGCCGAAGAAGAAGGAAATGGTGACAACGGAGGCATCCTTGCGGTTGGATGCGATCGCTTCTGCAGGTTTTGGCATGTCCCGCAGCAAAATGGTGGATCTAGTGAGCGGCGGTGAGGTTCGAGTGAACTGGAAGGATGTTTCCCAACCTGCGTTTCAGCTCAAGGCCGGGGATTTGGTGGCAGTACGGGGCAAGGGTCGCCTCGAAATTGGCGAAGTGAATGTCACCAAAAAAGAACGATTTCGGATAAATCTGACTCGCTATGTCTAAACAGGCTATGGCCGAGAAGAACACCGCGCTGATCAGTTTCGGCGATCGAGTCTTCGCCTGCACAGTCCCCCAGGCAGTTGCGGCCAGCCACTAGCTTTTACGAGTGGGTTACACTGAGGTCGGCCCGTACCATCTTTGTCCGCCATGCAACAAGTAGATTTCACCACCCTCCTCGCCGCCAGCCACGAACTGGCCCAGGATTGGGTACCGGCCAAAGTGGAGACAGTTTACCAATTCGATAAACACACCTTAGCGATCGGCCTGCGCAACCTCAGCAACCGGGGCTGGCTAAACATCTCCTGGCATCCCGAAGCAACCAGAATTCATTTAACCCAACCACCACCAAAGGTAGCCGATACCTTCACCTTCAGCCAACAACTGCGCTCCCAGCTTGGCGGCTTAGCCTTGGTAGCGATCGAACCGGTGGCTCCCTGGGAGCGGGTCATGGATTTACAGTTCGCTCAGCGCCCGGGAGATCTGGTGCTTTTTCACTTGTTCGTAGAAGTCATGGGGAAATATAGCAATGCCACCTTGACCGATGGCGACCGATTAATCATTGCCACCGCCCATCAGGTAAGTAATAAACAATCCTCCGTACGCACTGTACAGACCGGCCAGCCCTACGAACTGCCACCCAAAATGCTCAGTGCCATCCCAGATTCAAATGAATCCTATGAGGATTGGCAAGAAAGGATTTCCTTGATTCCAGGGCCATTAATCAAAAGAGCGATCGCCAGCTATCGGGGGCTGAGTACCTCTCTGGTCAAAGAATTATTAGTAGCAGCAGAGATCCCCAGCGATCGGGTAACGGAGCAACTATCGATTTTAGATTGGCAGCGATTGTTTGGATCTTGGCAGCGCTGGTTAGAGACCATCGAAAACCATCTCTGGCAACCAGCGGTGAACGGTAACGGTTATAGCGTCTTGGGTTGGAACGCTCCCCAAACAGCCCCATCAATTAGCATCCTCCTCGATGAATATTTCCGAGATATTCTAGGCCGCAATGGTTTCGCAGCCCTCCAACAGCAACTATTACAGAAGCTAAAAGGCATCATTGCCAAACTAGAAGTCAAAGCCCAAGCATTTCAGAAACGGATGGCCGAATCCGCCGCCGCCGAGGAATCACGGACTCAGGCAGATTTATTGATGGCCCATCTCCATCTCTGGCAGCAGGGGATGACCGAGATTATCCTGGCTGATTTCGAGACCAGCGAACCGATCAAAATCCCCTTGCATCCAGAAAAAAGTGGCAGTCAAAATGCCCAGGCGCTCTATCGCAAATATCAAAAGCTGAAGCGCGCCCAACTGGCCGTAGAGCCTTTGTTAAGCACCGTCAATGAAGAATTAGCCTATCTGAGCCAAGTGGAGATCGGGGTGAGCCAAGTGGGAGAATATCAGCAGCCCAGTGACTTAGAAACATTGATTGAAATCAAAGATGAGCTGATCCAGAGTGGTTATCTACCACAGCAGACTAACCGGCCCAAGGTAGCCCAGACCACTCAGCCCCGCAGTTTTATTAGCCCCAGCGGCTTTGAGGTGGCGATCGGGCGCAATAACCGCCAAAACGACCTACTGACCTTCAAGACCGCCAATGACTACGATCTCTGGTTCCATGCCCAAGAAATTGCTGGTAGCCACGGACTCCTTCGCATCCCCCCTGGAGAAGTAGCCCAGCCAGCAGATCTCCAATACATGGCCGATCTAATGGCCTACCACAGTCGAGGCCGCCAGAGCGAAGCCGTCCCCGTAGTCTACACTGCTCCCAAACATGTCTACAAACCCAAGGGAGCCAAGCCGGGCATGGTCATCTACAAGCAAGAGAAGGTGATTTGGGGTCATCCCCAGCGGATTGGAACCCCAGTGGAGTCATAGAGACCTCTCAAAATTACTACAAGCCGTTTTCTGCTCGGAGTTGATCAACTTCTTTGATCGACAAATGAGAGACCTTGACAACTAGCTCGATCGAAACTCCTTCCCTCAATAAATCAATGGCGATTGATTTCCGCTCATCCTGGCGGCCTTCCTGACGGCCTTCCTGACGGCCTTCTTCTAAAATTGCTTGGTAAGTAACCGATTCCTGCATAACATCTCTCCGGATAATTTGGGAAATCATCTCTATTCCTAATCTTAACCCACTGAGGATGTAGGCTGCACCTAAAGCTTCATGTTGTTGAGCATCGGGAATCAACCCCATGGCTCGTACTGAGTCCCGCAGAGCCTGAACGGGGTCTGTAGTTCTCCCGAGGGCCGCAAAAGGCAGTAATCCGGGGGCACTTAGTAGCGCTTGGATGGGCACTTCCCAAATCCGGATGACCCGATACTCCGCATACAGCCCAGGTATTTCGAAGAAGTCTTGGAAAACTCGTGGTGAGTTGGTTTCTCGTAGATAGATGACGACTTGGTGAATAGTGTGATCGGGGAACTTGCGGTAAATGCGTAAGCGGTAGTCGGCCATACGCATTGGGATCTCTATTTTTGGATCCGTCTGAAACTCAATGTGCAGAATTTCCCTGTCGTCTCTTAACAAAATAAGACTATCCGCACGAATTGGTTCCAGCGACAGCTCCGTGGGATCGAGGGTGGTCAGGGTAACGGGGCGACCCAGTAACCAACTAGCAAAATCTTCTGGAAATTGCTCTGCCAAACGCCGACAGGTACTATCAAAACTCATAAGATTTTACTCTCAGCAATTTTTTGCTTTGATCAGTAACAATACCAACAATTCAGCCGAATTTTCCTAAACCGCTTCTCGCCACAAGTATTTCCTGACACTCACGACCACCACCAGAGGCGATCGATCCCGCAGGCGTTTTGGTATAATTCGTACCTTACCGACCCTGGCCAGGATGTCAGCGATCGACCTCCAGCAGAGTGTTACTTTTTTTGACCTTTGCGGCCCGATTGTTGGTACGTCCCAGGTAATAGCATAGTCCAGTGACTTCCAGACATCTAGCCTCGGTCTATTCCTCACTATCGAGATCGCCCCACATCAATATTCATGGCCAAACAGCGCGTCCTTTCTGGGGTACAACCAACAGGTAATCTACACCTAGGTAACTATTTAGGTGCAATTCGTAATTGGGTCGTCGGCCAAGCCGATTACGATAACTTCTTTTGCGTGGTAGATCTGCATGCCATCACCGTGCCCCACGAACCCCAGGTGCTGGCCCAGAATAGCTATGGGATCGCCGCTCTCTATCTGGCCTGTGGCATCGATCTGAACCACTCTAAAATCTTCATTCAATCCCACATCCGTGCCCACACCGAGCTAACTTGGCTGCTCAACTGCATCACCCCCATGAACTGGCTGGAGGGCATGATCCAGTTCAAGGAAAAAGCGATCAAACAAGGTGATAGCGTCGGCGTGGGTCTTTTCGACTACCCCGTACTCATGGCCGCGGATATCCTGCTCTACCAAGCGGACAAAGTACCCGTAGGCGAAGACCAAAAGCAGCATCTGGAGCTAACCCGCGACATCGCCGCTCGCTTTAACCATCTCTATGCTCCAGATCAGCCGGTGCTGAAGCAGCCAGAGCCATTGATCCGCCAGGAAGGAGCCAGGGTGATGAGCTTGACCGATGGCACCAAGAAAATGTCCAAGTCCGATCCCTCGGATCTGAGCCGGATCAATCTCTTGGATCCGCCGGAGTTGATTCAACAGAAAATCAAAAAATGCAAAACCGATCCGGAACGCGGCTTGACCTTCGATAACCCAGATCGACCCGAGTGCCGCAATCTGCTATCTCTATATGCGATCATGAGCAACCAAACCCATGCCACTGTAGCGATCGAATGCCAGGCCATGGGCTGGGGCCAATTCAAGCCCTTATTAACCGCAGCCACCATCGCCCATCTCGCGCCCATTCAGGCCAAATACGCCGAAGTAGTCGCCGATCGCTCCTACCTGGAAGGAGTCCTACGAGATGGGCGGAGCCAAGCAGAAGCCATAGCCGATCAAACCCTAGCTACGGTCAAAACAGCGTTGGGCTTTTCCCAACCACTCTGAACCTTCAGGATATTCATGAACAATTTTCAGCAGGCAGCACAGAGAGGCGATTTTTTAGTGACGGCGGAAGTCGCCCCCCCCAAAGGTGGCGATCCCAGCCATATGCTGGCGATGGCTGATTATTTGAAAGATCGCGTTCATGGAGTAAACATCACCGATGGCAGTCGAGCGGTGATGCGGATGACTCCGCTGGTTTCGGCAGCACTGCTGTTACAGCGGGGGATCGAGCCAATCTATCAAATTACCTGCCGCGATCGGAACCGCATCGGTCTGCAGGCCGACCTCCTCGGTGCCCATGCGCTAGGAATTAAAAATGTCTTAGCCCTGACTGGTGACCCGATTAAAGCTGGCGATTCACCCAAAGCCAGACCGGTGTTCGACTTAGAATCGGTGCGCTTGCTCCAGCTGATCAGCAATCTCAATCAAGGTTTGGATGATAACGAAAAAGCCTTGCCTGATGGTGGCACTGCGCTCTTTCCAGGCGGCGCGATCGACCCCCAACTGCCCAGCCGCTCCGCTCTCAAAGGCCGCTTCGAGAAAAAAATTGCCGCCGGTGCCCAATTTTTCCAAAGCCAGTTGATCACGGATTTCGATCTGCTCGATCGGTTCATGCAAGAAATCGCGGCCGCCCATGACAAACCAATTCTGGCTGGTATCTTTCTCTTGAAATCCGCCAAAAACGCCGAATTCATCAACCGCTGTGTCCCCGGCGTTCACATCCCCCAAAGCACGATCGATCGCCTCGCCGCCTCCGCCAACCCCTTACAAACCGGCATTGAAATCGCCGCCGCACAGGTCAGCAAAATCAAAGAACATCAAATCTGCCAAGGAGTCCACTTGATGGCTGTCAAACGGGAAGACCTCATCCCCCAAATCCTCGATCGAGCAGGCATCTCCCCCCTAGCCTAAAGCCCATAAATCCGCTGCACCGCCGCTGCGGCCCGAAACACCAAAGCATGTCGATCGACCAAGGCCCCCAAATCCGCCCCATACCCGCCGCCAATCACATAGGCCACCGGATAGCCCCCGCGCACACAGGCCGTCAGCACCTGCATCTCCCGGCAATAGAGACCTCGATCGGTCAAAGCTAGCTTCCCCAACAAATCTTCCACATGGGGATCCACCCCGCCATCGTAGAGCACCAAGTCCGGCTGGAACTGACTCAGTAAATCCGGCAAATACCGATCAAGCGTCCGCAGATAGTCCTCATCCTCCAGACCTTCATCCAGGGCCACATCCAGATCGCTGTGCTGCTTAGTGCCCGGAAAATTGATGCCACAGTGCATGGAAAAAGTAAACACCCTCGGCTCATCCTGAAAAATCGCCGCTGTCCCATCTCCCTGGTGCACATCTAAATCCACAATCAACACCCGCCGCACCAAACCCTCCGCCAGCAAAACCCTAGCCGCCGTCGCCAAGTCATTGAAAATACAAAATCCCGAACCATAGTCCGCAAAAGCATGGTGGGTGCCACCAGCAGCATTCCCGGCCAACCCTTCCTGCAAAGCCAGCCGCGCCGCCAGAATCGTCCCGCCCAGAGCAATCTGGGTTCTATTTACCAACTGCGGACTCCAGGGTAGACCGATACGGCGCATCGCTTTAGAGTCGATCGAGCCATCCAGATAACTGCTCACGTAATCCCGATCGTGCACCAATTCCAGCCAGTCCGTGGTGGGCAGTGCCGGTCGATGTACCTGGCCCACCACCCCATCGGCCACCAATCGATCGTGCAACAGCCCAAACTTAGCCATCGGAAAGCGATGACCGATCGGCAAAGGACTAACGTAGTCTGGGTGGTAAACCAAGGAAGGCGACATCAGCACTATACTAAAAGACGAATTATTTTACTTCATAAAACTAAATGTTAGGAAAAATTGCCCGCCTGTTCTTGGCTGTAGTACTAGTTATCCAAATTGGGATTGCTCCCGCCCAAGCAGCCAGCCTGAAAGGACATATTGATACCAGCGATGGCTATAAATTTCTCTATCCCAATGGCTGGGTCGAAGTGCCGGTCAGAGATGCAGCAGATGTGGTGTACCACGATCTGATCGACCCCACCGAAAACATCAGTGTAGTGATCGGCCAAGTACCGGGCAATAAAACCCTGCCAGAGCTGGGAAGTCCTACGGAAGTTGGTGCCAAACTGGGCCGCAATGCGATCGCCCCACCTAATTCTGGCCGAGAAGCAGAGCTGACCAGCGCCGAATCCGCGGAAGTCCAAGGCAAAACCTACTACTACTTGGAGTATCTGGTGAAAATTGGCAACCAGCAACGCTACAACCTAGCCAGCGTGGTCGTTAGCCGCGGTAAACTTTTCACCTGCAACGCTTCAGCCACCGCCAAACGCTGGCCGCGCATGAAACAGACCTTCCAGGACATGATTCACTCCTTCAATGTCGCCTAACTTTCCCGCCCTCATCCTGGCTTCCGCCTCCCCCGCCCGCCGCCGCATTTTGCAAATGGTGGGCATCGAGCCGGTCGTCCGGGTCAGCAACTTCGATGAAGACTCGATCGCGATTACAGATCCACAACAACTAGTAGAAGCCCTGGCCTTAGCCAAAGCTAAAACCATTGCCGATCGGCTCACCTATGATCACTGCCTGGTGCTGGGCTGCGATTCCGTACTCTGGGTGAACGGCAAAATCCAAGGCAAGCCGCCCAATGGAGCAGCGGCGATTGAGCGCTGGCAAGAGATGCGCGGAGGCAGCGGTATTATTTATACCGGTCATGCTATGATCGATCCCCAAAAGCGACTGACCATTGTCCGCTGTGGCATAACTACAGTTTATTTCGGACAAATTAGCGATCGACAGATCGCGGCCTATGTCGCCACTGGTGAACCGCTCAACTGTGCGGGCGCATTTGCTCTAGAAGGGATCGGTGGGCTATTAGTGGATAGAATCGAAGGCTGCCATACCAACGTGATTGGTTTGAGCTTACCGATTCTTCGATCGATGTTCGCAGATCTTGGATACGAAGTTCTCTAGCTCCAATCTTCAGGCAGTTGGCCTCGGAAAAAATATGACAGCCAGTTCAGAATTTCAGGCTAGCCTCCAGGCTGGCCGCGTTAACGAAGCTATTTCACAGGTAGTCAGTAGGTTAGTGGAGCTAGATATTGTCACGGTGCTGCCGGCCACCGAAGGCTCTGCCGGTCGAAACGCCTTGAGCACTAAGGTGGATCTGTTAACGGGCAAAATCACTAACGAAATTAGCGCGGAATTCTTGCAGAATAAATCCTACGCCAAATTCCTGAATTTCCATACGGCTCAGATCAATGCTACTAGCCAAATAGTTCGGGAACAGCTGCATGGATTGCAGGCCCTCATCGGTAATGCTGGTGATATCGAGCTGCCGCCCTTACAGAAACTAGCCACCCCCGTACCAATGGTGGCGACGATCGAAACACCAAAAGCCAGTACCGATACGATGCCAGTACTAGCTCCACCGATCGAGCTGCGACCGCCCAATCTCGAACCTCCGGTGATCGTCTCCCACCTACCCGCTGACACCACCAAGGTACCTCCAGAAGTTCCATCCGTAGAAATTTTGAGCTTAGCCGATGCGCTGAATCCACCGGCAGCAGAAACCTCCCAAACCCCCTCAATTAATCCATCAGTCCCGATGGTCGCTAAGGTGGAGCAACTATCTCCCCCCCCAGTTGCGGAACCGCAGATGCCTGCGGCAGCTGCCACCATTGCCGCAGCTAGTGCCATGTCGGCAGCGATCGCCCAAGCCGGTTCTCCGGATTTATCGGAAGCCAGCGCTATTCCCAACAAGCTAGACCAAGCCATGCGATCGGCAGGGGTCAAACCGGAAGCCGCAGAGCAGCAACATCCTTTCGATCTGGAGCTAGCTTCCCCTCAGGCCGATCGGGTGCGAGAAGTGTCTCCCTCGCCGCGCCAGACTCCAGCGGACACCGACCATCCACCGGCCAATCTAGACCGAGAACTGATCGACCTATTAAATGACCCCAACGAGCAGTGGGATGAATGGCTACTGGAAGAAGACGCTATTTTGTCCGAGCTATCCCAGGTGAGCCAGGATGCCACCAAAGCCAAAATCCCCGATCTAGAAGATGACTGGTTCGCGCAACCAGTCTCTAGGGGCGAAGATTCAGGCATGGACGATTGGGAGAAATTTATTCCTGAGTACACAGATCCGAACTCTACCACTAACAAAGGCCAAGCCAATGTGGAACGCTTCCGGCAAAATTTGGTGAACGATCCGCAGTTAATGAACGAACTACTTGCAGAACTGGATGACATCGAGCAGTTAGGGGAAGGCAAAACCCCTGGTAGCCACCCTAAGCCATAGCCCGGTCAATTTGAGCATAGAGAGAGGCGATCGACCCAGAGTTATCCAACACTCGATCGGCTTGGCGCACCTTGTCGGCAAGGGGCATCTGGCTATCGATACGTTGCTGAGCGGCAGTGATGCTCAAGTGAGGGTTTCGCTGCCGCAATCTGCCTAGCTGCTGCTCTGGGCCGCAAGTGACTACCCAGATTTCGTTGACCCAAGATTGCAGCTGGGCCTCGAACAATAGGGGAATAGCCAATACCACGATCGATGCCTGGCTGGCTGCTAGATCACGCTGGTAACAGTTGCGCACGAAAGGATGAATCAGAGATTCTACCCATTGGCGCTCTGAGACTTGGGCAAAGATGATTTCGCCCAACTTCGATCGATTTAGTTCGCCGTTATCCAGCAGGATTGATGGGCCATATCGATCGATAATCTTGGCCAGGATGTCACCACCCACGGCCACAGCTGCTCGGGAATAAAGATCCGCATCGAGAATCGGCAGATGGTAGCGATCGGCTAGGTAACTAGATACGGTGCTCTTGCCAGTAGCAATCCCACCAGTGAGACCAATGATTCTAGGGGGCACAGTAGCAGCCACTCAGATCCCACGCTCCCTATGTAGCAACTTCAGAGATCTCAATAATCCGACCGTTGTAGTCCTTAACCAAAAAATTCAAAGGCTTCTCACCACGAATTTTGTGCTGAACGCCGCGCGTTTGGATGCGCATCAACAGCATCTCTAGGCATTCTCGATCGAAACACACATGCCGATCTCGGTTTTTATTGCCCACACTGGCTCCACTAACAATATGGAGCTGGGTATTTTTTTTGAGCTGATACCACAGTCCATCGGAGGGCTTGTTGCCACGCACTGCGGCCCGCCCCATGGGTGCGGACAGATAAATGGGGTCGAGGCCCGCCGTGCCAACGGTTTGCTCGTAGTCGTAGTAATAATGCAAAGGCACTTCGGCGATCGACATGTTCAAGACCCCTTCGTACAGGTCGCGGGCGCTTTCCAGGTCGGAGACCATCAGGGTATGAACTTTGGGGGCACTGGTCAGAAACATCCACATGGCTCCGGCATAGGCAGCCAGCAGCATCACCATAATGCCTTGGGTGGAAAGGAGGCTATCGAGGGGCATAGCGATCGGCTAGAGACGGTATCGGTTCAGTATAGATCGCTTTCTTGGGTACTGGAAAGGTACGAGTTGCGGAAATTATCGCCGCCACCGATCCCAGGCGTAGGTAGCCGCTCCGATCGCCAGGGTACCAAAGCCCAGCAAACTTTCCACGGGTTTTTCGCTCAGAATTCGACTCAGAATCAGGAGGTTGAAGGCAATGAAAATCCATTGCAGGTAGGGTCGCCAGGGGCTAGGAAAGTCGGTGGGCTGCCGTTTGGTGCGGAGCAAACTAGCGACGGCGATGGTATTCATGAGCTGCAAAAGGCCCGCAGTATAGACTAAGATCTGTTCTAATTTGCCGCTGGAAAGCAGGATGATGGATACGCCGCCAATAGCCCAGACGGCCCGCACCGGAATCTGTTGCTGGTTAGTGGGCCGCAGCCAAGCCCACAGGTCATAGCGCAGGGCCATGCTATGTACGATGCGCGAGCCAATCCACAGATAGGCACTGATGCTGGCAATTAGCTGTAGGGCAATGCCAATCCCAATCCATTGGGCGGTGCCCAGGATGTTACGACCAGCGATCAGGGCCACTTCGGTTTTGCCCGTAAGTTCGGCCAGAGAAGCAAATTTCAGGAAGATCAACTGGAGAGCCATATAAATGGCGGTGACGATGATGGTGCCCAGAATTAGCGCTTTGGGGAGATTTTGGATGGGTCGATCGATCTCATCCACAATGTAGGCGGCGGCGTTCCAGCCGCTGTAGGAGTAGTAGACGTAGAGCAGTGCTACGGCGAAGCTGGAGCTAAAGATTTCGGGGGTGGGGTTGCTGCTAAAGTTGAGGGCGTTGTTGGCGACGGGATCAAAGTGGATACCTAGTACTAGCAAGACCACAATGAAGAGCAGCTTAAAAATAGTGGTGATGTCTTGGAGTTTGCCGCTGATTTTGATGCTGCTGGAGTGTAAGGCGCAGAGCAGGATGATCAGGGCGATGGTGCCGAGGCGGAGGTGGGGGATTTGGAAGGGCTTTAGGTAGTCGGCCATGGCGATCGCCCCGATCGCGATCGGGGCGGAGAAGCCGACAATCAAGGAAGTCCAGGCCGAAAGGTAGCCGAGGAAAGGATGAAAGCCTTCGCTAATAAAGATGAAGTCGCCGCCCCGCTGGCGGTAGTGGGTACCAAGTTCGGCGTAGGTAAAAGCTCCCATCAGGGCCAGAATGCCCCCGAGCAACCATAACAGTAAGATAGTCCAGGTGCTGTGCAGTTGGGGCAGTTGGTAACCAAGGCTGGTAAAGACTCCGGTGCCAATCATGTTAGAGAGAACTAGTCCCAGTGCAGTTTGCCAGCTAATTTTCGCGGGTTCATTCATTGTGCTAGCGTTTTATGTCGATAAAGCAATTGTCTCCGCAATGGGGAGACAATTAAGGTTCTGTGAATATTTTGAGTCGATCGCTGCCCAGTCGAAGATTTCGGTAGGATCGAGAAAGTCCTTTGGCCGGTTGGGAAAGAGCGATGCTAAAAAAAGTATATATTCCTTGGTTATTAGTAGGGCTGCGCGTGGCGATCGCTCCCATGCTGCTATTAGATGCCCTCGATCGGCAAACCAGTGCTTGGTTCCTGATGGGCTATATCCTGGCCATTCTTTCGGATATTTTCGATGGCATCCTGGCCCGCCGCTGGCAGGTCAGCACTCCCCGTTTGCGGCAGGCCGATAGCTGGGCCGATATTTGGTTGTTTCTCTGCCTAGCCCTCTGTACTTGGCTAGTATATCCCCAAGTGATTATGGCCTTCCGCACACCGCTGCTCATCGCGATCGCCGCCCAATTCATGCTGTTTACCATCAGCTTAATCAAGTTCCAGAAATTCCCCAGCTTTCATACTTATACGGCCAAAGCTTGGGGCTTAATGCTGTTAGTGGCTACCATTGGACTCTTTGGTTTTGGTTATATTCATACGCTGTGGTTAGCGATCGCAGCCTGCCTGCTCAACACCCTCGAAGAAATTATCATGACTTTAATTTTGCCAAAATGGCAATGCGATATCCTGAGCGTTTTCCACGCCCTGAAATTGCGCCGAACGCTCCGCTGGGAATCTCATAATTAAAAGAGGATAACGGTGCAGCCCATGATTAGCCCTCGTTTCCAGCAGTTATTGAAGGTTTTAGCGATCCTTGGGGCGATCGCTATATTTTTTGCTACGCCCTTACGAGATTTGTTGAATCAAGAACTTCTATCAGCCTACCTTCAGAAGTTGGGGATCTGGGCCGTTCCATTATTTATTGCCACCTATATTTTGGTCACGGTTCTAGGATTGCCGATCACCGTCCATACCTTGACTGGCGGTGTAGTCTTTGGTCTATTTTGGGGAACCGTATGGTCAACGATCGCCGCCACATTGGGAGCTATGACCGCTTTTGGCTGCACTCGATATCTATTTGGAGATTGGGCGCTGGGCAAATTCGGCACCCATCCATTGTTGAAACGCTGGAATATGGCGATCGCCAAAGATCCCTTTAACTTGGTATTGTCTCTGCGGTTTGCACCGATCGCGCCGTTTAATCTGGTGAATTTCCTGTTGGCACTCACCTCGATCGACCTAAGGACTTACAGTTTAGCGACTTTCTTCGGGGTGATTCCCGGCACGATCGCTTATACTTGGCTGGGTTTCTCTGGCAAAACTGCTCTCCAATCAAAAGATTATCTACAATTTATCTTCGCCTCCCTATTGTTGGTCTTGCTCTCCTTGCTGCCTCTGTGGTGGAAGCGGCGGGGGCGATCGTAACAACCAAGAATTCTGACCCTGATCCAAACAAGTGAACGCTACATTTTTGGCGATCGATCGTTGGCATGTGCAGAGATACTGGCCAAACAAAACGTCCCTAACTACCTGGGGAAATCCAATCGACCATTGTGTGTACATTGTCCCCTAAAGTTGGTAAACTACTACATATCGGCATTCAATATCAGGATTCTCTTATGCCTAAATCCTCTTCCGCTAAAGACAACCGGATAGACTTGAGGGTAACTCAAGAACAGAAGGCTCTTCTTGAACAAGCAGCTTCTTTGAAAGGTATTTCTCTTAGCGCTTACACCATCATGCACCTTTTACCTTTGGCTCAACAGGATATCGCTGCTCAGGAAAGGCTCACTCTTTCTGACCGTGATCGTGATTTACTGATGGCCTCCCTGGATAATCCTCCTGTACTTCAAGGCGATCTTAAATCGGCGATCGCTAAACATCTAGAGAAATATGGCCTCTGAGAAACAGTGGGATTTCGTCCCAATCGATAAAAGATATCAACGGGATCATTTTGACTGCGGCTATCCGATGCTTGACAACTACATCAAGAAATATGCCAAACAAAATCACGAGAAGGGAATCGCCAAAACGTTTGTAGCGATCGATGACTCTTCATCTTTGAGAGTTGATGGATTCTATACTCTTAGTGCCAGCACCATTGAATTTGAGTCTTTACCTGATACCTCTCAGAAAGGGCTACCGGCTTATCCGATTCCCGCGATCCTCATTGGAAAATTAGCCGTGGACAGTGCTGCTAAAGGTCAAGGATTGGGGACAGAATTACTTGTTGATGCTCTACTCCGCGCTGTCAGAGCTGCTCAGGATGTAGCTGTTTTTGCTGTCAGAGTTGATGCGATCGCCCCTGGCGCAAGCGGAGCTATCGATTCAACGGCCAGAGATTTCTACTTGAAATATGAATTTATTCCCTTTCAAGACCAGCCTCTATCCCTCTTTTTGCCCATCAAAACCATTATCAAAGAATTCTAGTTCTTGGTCATTACAGTTCAGAGAGCGCTGGCCGGAATACCAGGGATGTCTTAGAATTAAAGCTTTAAATTCTTGTTCCTAGGTGGCCCTAGAAATCTGTTGGACATAACATGTTAAACACCATTGCTCTCCGTCGATTGCGTTGTTGGATAGATGCACCTCAAAACACCTCCGCCAATTCTCTCCAAGCTAAGGTTTTGGCTTTGGAGCTGGGTCAGCTCGGTTTCCGGCTGAACAATATTACTGCTTTCACGACGATCGACAAAGCACAGTTTACGGCGGCGATCACGACGCTCACGGAAATGAGAGGTGGCGACGTCCAGTATGTGCCGCTGTTTAGCAACTTTCCCGACGACTTGCCCAATGACCATGAATATCTGTGGCGGCGGGTCTTAGGCTTTTGGGGGCTGGATAGCTTTGTCAACAAAGCAGATTTTGGGGCCAATCCGATCAGCCAAATGCAAGAAGAACAGCTTTGGCAACAGGCGATCGCTGCCCAGTCGCAGAAATTGACCGATCAACACACCGAGTGGATCGATCTGACCGTTGTTACCCCAGAGGCAGGGAAACAAAAACTGCAACAGTGGGCGATCGATTTGCTCTATGGCACCACGCCAATCAAAGAAGCTCTGTGGGCAGACATTTTTGTGGTGTTGGGCGAATTGCAGCCACCAATTGACCTGGCAAAAGTGGCGATCAAAGAGACCCTGGCCCGGTTGGCAGCGGATCGCTGGCAGAAATGGCATGAAGTCATTGTCAAAACTCCTACGGATCTGCTGCGGATGCTAGCTTTTATCCAAGGGCAGGATGTGAGTTTGGCCCAGCCGATCGATTTGAAGGGTTTGAAGTTCTCTAAGCCCCAACGGCGATCGATCATCACCTTTCTGAATGGTTGTCCCAAAATTCGCGAAGATCTACTGCGTTATCGGCGACTCTGGATTTCGATCTCTAGATGGCTGCATCCAGGCGACTTTTCACGGCAATTCCCCCGCGTAGCCGTGGCCTTCGATGACCTGCGGAACGATCGAATCAAGAGCTTCGAATCCAGAGTAATTAATGGGCCGGTAGATGGCAGGTTAGATACCCTATTAGAACGACCGGGGATCTTACTGCGCAAATTGACTTGGCTACTCCAGGCAGTCGATCCATTAGAAATCTCTGTGGCCTTGCTGAAACTACAGAGTCAGGTGGCAGCTTTGTCACTACCACTGTTACTGAATGCTTACTGTGCAGTTAACTACGACGACCAGCGGGTAGTCATCAACAAACAGGGGAAACCTTACACAATCGACAAACGCCCTCCGGCAAACAATCCTACTGCCGTGCTGGCAGCCTTGGATACACTGATCCTCACCAAGCTGCGGGGTACCAAGGATTGGCAAACCGTTTGGATTGATCCGGCAATTCACAATCTGGTGCTACCCTTGCAAGCTCGCAAACAGTCCGATGGCTTGCTCAATTTGGCCCGAGGTTCGCGGCTGCCCATGACTGGCCCAGTGCTGCGCTTGTTCGTCTACTGGCAAGAAACCCAGGAACGGACTGACTTAGATCTCAGTGCCATGACGCTCGATCGAGAGTTCCAATTTGTAGATCATATTGGATGGAACAACTACGGCTCTGACGCAGATATTGTCCATAGTGGAGATATTCAGTCAGCACCGCTGGGTGCAGCAGAATTCATCGACCTCAATTTTGCAGCTGTGGCCGATAGCTATGTGTTGCCAGCGGTACTGCGCTTTACTGGTGAGAGATTTGCGGAAATGAAGGCTTGTTATGCTGGCTGGATGAATCGACAGGATGTGGGGGCAGATATTCAGACATTTGATGCCAAAACCGTAGTAGAAAAGGTCAATGTCGTTCAGGATGGTCGATCTTGGCTGCCTTTTCTATTAGATGTCCGGGCCCAGGAGATCATCTATGTGGATCTCTATTACAAAGGCACCAGAACAATCGAAGGCAATCCACACTTTCCGGCATTAGCCAAGGCGATCGCTGACTACCACAATTCCAAGCCCACCTTTGGCCTTTTGGCCGACTGGTATGCCCGAGCCAACCATGCTAGATTGGTGGACAGAGCAGATGCCGAAATCTCGATCGGTCATACGGACGACTGCACCATTAACGTGCTAAAGCTGGTGGGCCAAGGGGTTACTTCCTTCTCATAATTCATTAAAGAAAACAGTAACCCCACTTTCCCACTGCTATCCATCGCGCTGCTGCACCGTCAATTCTCAAGATTGTGGGCCAAGGGATTGCTTCCTTCATAAAGTTCGAACCTGGAAATCAGCAATCCCACTTTCCCACTCTACCTAGATAGGCGAAGCTACTCGATGCTCGCTCCATATTGCCAAAGGTAAGACTGCTTCAACACAGAGCATCTGACTTTGCAAAGACGCTCCGCCACCGAACTACATTCAACTACAAGCCCCTACAAGATTCCAGTCCGCAAAAAAGATCCAGCAGCAAACCAAAATTTTGTTCGGAGTAAACATAATTCCTCTCTCTATATATATAGCGCTGGCAAGAACAGAACTCATCTATCCCCTCAAACCTTTGCTCGGACTCGATCGACAGCTCCGAGTAAAGTCCAATGATTGGAATCTCTGATGATCGATCGGTTCCACGGACATATAGAAATTTCATATACTTGGCAGCACAGCCCCTTTTTGCCCCATTTATGCCTCACATCGTCCTAGTCCATCCCCAGATTCCACCCAATACAGGTAATATTGCCCGTACTTGCGCGGCCACCAAAACCGACCTACATTTAGTAAAACCTTTGGGCTTCGAGATTACCGATCGCTACCTGAAGCGGGCTGGGCTGGACTATTGGCCCTATGTCTCTCTGCACATTCACGAATCGATCGAAGAGCTACTGTCCTTGAAGCAGCAAGGACGCTGGCTGGGATTTAGTACCAAAGGTACCGTGGGCTTCCAAGATTTTAGTTACGAACCGGAAGATTGGCTCCTATTTGGCAGCGAAACCGATGGTCTGACTGCGATCGCCTTGGAAAACTGCGATGCGTTGTTAACCATCCCCATGGGAGAACCACTAGTCCGCAGCCTCAATTTGTCCGTTAGCGTCGCCATGGGCATCTCCGAGGTCTATCGCCAGATTGGTTGGAGCTAAAGCTTGTCTCTGTCTAACTTAGGAGCAATTATTGCGAAAATGTTAAGGAACCAATACTATTTTCAAAACATAAGAAATTCATATTCATCTCACTGCCATCCCGGCTCAGAGTTGACACAGATATTTTCATTACTCCCCATCTCTCTTTAGGTTAAGATTCTGAGGCTCAAGGTTGACAGGTGTTCGGAGGTAATAGAATTTCTTGAATTACGTGTTTCCACGGAATTCTGTCTCAGCAAATTCACGGTTGTGGTAATCAGATGGACTGGTTAAATTCAAGCTAATCGCATCTAATCAATTCAGTCATTTGGCTGAAGACCACCTAAATGTGAGGAATGAGGTTTGCTCAAAACAAACTTTTCTGCCGACAATCACAAGTCCACAAGCCTTGCTAGCCAAAGGTTCGAACTTTAGCTTCAAGTTTCCGAAGCTCGGCAATGTATCGAATGCTTGCAAAATGTTACGCATTCCTTTAGAGTTACTCCTGAGCGCCAAGGTCAACAGACCAAGCTGGTTTTTGCCAGCGCCTTGGACTCCGCTAACAGATATGTTAGCTCAAGTTAAAGTTTGCTGTTCTTCAGCAAGTTTTTCAATTCCAGTGGTGCTAGATCGTCAATTTGGTGTGATCGGAGTGGCTAGTTTGGCTAGACCAAGCCTAAGAATTTTTTCTTAGTTCTCGGTTCTTTTCAGTCAACTTGTTAAGCTCAAATTAGGAGATTATTTTTGAAGACCGAAACTTTTCAGAAGGTTCTATCCGTTCCTTCCCAGACCGCGACCGAGAATGCTTCTCGTCAACGCAACTCGACAATCTTCGCTAGAATGTCACTTTTCCTAGGTGCGAGCAGCCTTTTGATTGCTCCCCTGTGCGACCAAGCTTTCGCCACTAAGGCGACTACAACCTTCGCAAATTCATCCGTTTCTGCACCTGCAAGTCAAAATCCCGAAGATGCCAGCGTGCAACAACTGCGCCAGGATGCTTCGGCCATGCGCAACAACAGTTATAGCGGCACCGATGCTGGTTTAGTTGGGCCACAAGTGATTGCCCAACTCCAAACTCAGTCTTCCACAGTTCAGCCTCGCTACACTAGTTCTGGTAGCAACGGTGTAGTGATTCCGGTACCAGCTCCTCGCTCCAATGCCATTCCCGCTCAGTCCAACTCCCGCGTGGCTACAGGTTCCTTTAATGCACCTAGCGATCGAGTAACAGACTTAGTATGGCCAGCTCGGGGCTCACTCAGCTCTCGCTATGGCCGTCGTTGGGGCCGGATGCACCAAGGTATTGATATTGCTGGACCCGTTGGCACTCCGATCGTCGCAGCCGCCGAAGGCACCGTAATTGCTTCGGGCTATAGCTCTGGTGGTTACGGGAATGTAGTAGATGTTCAACATGCCGATGGCAGCTTCACTCGCTACGGCCACAATAGCCGCCTGTTGGTGAGCGTCGGTCAGCAAGTTAAGCAAGGCCAGAACATTGCGGAAATGGGCAGCACCGGTCGCAGCACCGGCCCTCACCTCCACTTTGAGTACCATACTGGCACTGGTTCGGTAGTGAACCCCATGGTCTATTTGCCCTCTGGTAATTCCTAGGGAATTATTCGAGGTTCGTCGGAAAACTCCAGTGCAGGAGCAAGATAGACGGAATGTCAAATATTTATTTTTAAATAAGGGAGAGGCAATTGCTTCTCCCTTTGCCTTTGTGGAGGGAAAAATTCTGCTATATTGGTATGTCCGCACTGGATTTTTCTGACCACCATGGCTTTACCAGCTCAAAACAAGATTCGGGTTATCGGTGCCAGGCAGCACAACCTCAAAAATATCAATCTAGAGATTCCCCGCGATCAGCTGATTGTCTTTACGGGCATCTCCGGCTCCGGCAAGTCTTCCTTGGCCTTCGATACCATCTTTGCCGAGGGCCAGCGCCGTTATGTGGAGTCTCTCAGTGCCTATGCCCGCCAATTTTTGGGCCAACTGGACAAGCCAGAAGTAGACGCGATCGAAGGCTTGAGTCCGGCCATTTCCATCGACCAAAAATCCACCTCCAACAATCCCCGCTCCACCGTGGGCACCGTTACGGAGATCTACGACTATCTGCGGCTGCTGTTTGGCCGCGCCGGGGTTCCCCACTGTCCCCAATGTGATCGGTCGATCGTCCCCCAGACCATCGATGAAATGTGCGATCGAGTCATGGATTTGCCCGAACGCACAAAGTTTCAGATCCTAGCTCCAGTGGTGCGGGGCCAAAAGGGCACCCATCAAAAACTGCTCTCTAGCTTGGCGGCAGCGGGCTTTGTGCGAGTCCGGGTCAACGGTGAAATTCGCGAACTGGCCGACAAAATTACTCTCGATAAAAATCAGAAGCATTCCATTGAGATTTCGATCGATCGGCTGATCCGCAAAGAAGGCATTGCCTCGCGGCTGGCCGATTCTTTAGCCACCTGCCTCAAACAGTCCGGTGGCGTAGCCATTATTGAGCTGGCCGCTGGCCAAGAACTGGTTTTCTCCGAACAGTTTGCCTGCCCCGAACATGGGGCCGTGATGGAAGAGCTGTCGCCCCGCCTGTTTTCCTTCAACTCGCCCTATGGAGCCTGTCCGAACTGTCACGGCCTGGGCAATTTGCGGATTTTTGCGCCGGAGCTGATTATTCCCGACCCCCAAGCCCCCCTCTACGCTGCAATTATTCCTTGGGCAGATAAAGAAAACTCTTACTACCTGGCCCTCTTGGGTAACTTGGCCAAAGCCTACGATTTCGAGCTGGATACCCCTTGGCAGAAGCTGACTGCGGCCCAGCGAGATCTGATCCTGAATGGCAGCCAGGAGCCAATCTGGATGGAGAGCCAAGGGGAGTTTCGCCATTACCGAGGCCTGTTGAAAATCCTGCGGCGGCAGTACGACGAAGGTTCGGAGCTGCACAAACAAAGATTGGAAGCCTTTTTGACCGATCGATCTTGTGAAGTCTGTAAAGGCCAAAGATTGAAGCCCGAAGCTCTGGCGGTCAAAATCGGCCAATATGGGATCTTGGATTTTACGGATTGCTCGATCGACCTTTGTCACCAGCGGGTGGAAGATGTGCAGCTCAATCCCCGTCAGGCCCAAATTGCCGAGCTGGTGGTGATGGAAATCAAGGCGCGCCTGCAATTTTTGCTGGATGTGGGGCTGGATTATTTAACCTTGGCTCGATCGGCCACCACCCTCTCCGGTGGCGAAGCCCAACGGATTCGTCTGGCTACTCAGATCGGTTCGGGGTTAACGGGGGTGCTCTATGTGCTAGACGAACCGAGCATCGGTCTGCACCAAAGAGACAATGATCGACTATTGGCCACGCTGTTTAAGCTGAGAGATCTCGGTAATACCTTGATCGTAGTGGAGCACGATGAAGACACGATCAGGGCCGCCGACCATTTGGTGGATATTGGGCCGGGGGCTGGCGTGCATGGTGGGGCAGTGGTGGCTCAAGGCAGCCTGAAAGATATTCTGAAAGCCCGCAGTTCCCTGACCGGCGACTATCTGGCGGGCCGCAGAGCGATCGCTACGCCCCGGTCACGACGGGCTGGCAGCGGGTTAGCGATCGGTTTGCAAAAAGCCCAGCGCCACAACTTACGCCAAGTAGATGTGGATTTTCCGTTGGGGATGCTGGTTTCCGTGACCGGCGTTTCCGGCTCCGGTAAGTCCACGCTGGTTAACGACCTGCTCTATCCAGCTCTCCAACATCACCTCACCAAACGAATCCCGTTCCCGGCAGATCTCAAAGTGCTCACGGGCATCGAGGCGATCGATAAAGTAATCGTGATCGATCAGTCGCCGATCGGGCGCACGCCTCGTTCCAATCCAGCTACTTATACGGGACTCTTCGACCTGATTCGAGAGGTGTTTTCCCAGACCAACGAAGCCAAGGCCAGGGGTTACAAACCCGGTCAATTTTCCTTCAATGTCAAGGGTGGTCGCTGCGAAGCCTGTAGCGGTCAGGGCGTGAATGTGATTGAAATGAACTTCCTGCCCGATGTTTATGTGAGCTGCGATATTTGCAAGGGCGATCGCTATAGCCGCGAGACTTTGCAGGTGAAGTACAAGGAGCAGTCGATCGCCGATGTTTTGAATATGACGATCGAAGAAGCTCTAGAATTTTTCGCCAATATTCCCAGGGCCAATACCAAGCTGCAAACGCTCTTAGATGTGGGCTTGGGCTATGTACGGCTGGGCCAAACTGCGCCCACCTTGTCTGGTGGTGAAGCCCAGCGGATGAAGCTGGCAGCGGAGCTATCCAAGCGCGCTACGGGCAAAACCCTATATTTGATCGATGAGCCGACCACCGGTCTCTCTTTCTATGATGTCCACAAATTACTGGATGTGTTGCAACGCTTGGTAGATAAGGGCAATTCGGTGATTGCGATCGAGCATAATCTGGATGTGATCCGCTGTAGCGATTGGGTGATCGATCTAGGGCCGGAAGGCGGCGCGGGCGGCGGCCAGATCTTAGTAGCTGGCACCCCAGAGACCGTCGCCAAACATCCCAAGTCCTACACGGGTAAATATCTGAAGCGAGTGCTCAAATGATGACCCCATCAATCCAACCTAAGGAATGGAATTCAATGCATCCATGAGGCCCTCACCCCCAACCCCTCTCCCCACCTGGGAGAGGGGAGCCGGAAGCGAAGTCTCTTGCTCCCTCTCCCTACTTGGGAGAGGGCTGGGGTGAGGGCTTCCAATGGATCTTAAGGCACCACCAAATCCTTAGTAGCCAACCATTCCGGATTGAATAGCTTGGATTGGTAGCGCGCACCGCCATCACAGAGGACCGTTACAATGCGGTGACTGGGGCCCAGCTGCTGGGCGAGACGGACGGCAGCAGCCACGTTGATCCCCACGGAACCGCCCATGAACAGACCATCTTGGCGCAGCAGTTGGTAGACCGCGTTGACACATTCTTGATCGGGGATTTGGAGAGCATCATCGATCGGGACCCCCGCCAGATTTCCGGTCACCCGACTGTTACCAATGCCTTCCGTAATCGAGCTGCCTTCCATGGTGAGTTCACCGGTTTTGACATAGCTATAGAGGGCACTGCCCATGGGGTCGGCCAGGACGTTGCGCACTTGGGGATTCTTTTCTTTCAGGAACATCGCTACCCCGGCAAAGGTGCCACCGGTACCCGTAGCAGCCACCCAGCCATCCACTTGACCGTCGGTCTGGGCCCAAATTTCTGGTCCGGTGGTTTCGTAGTGAGCGTTGCGGTTAGCAAGGTTCTCGAATTGGTTGGCCCAAATGGCGTTGTCCATTTCGGCGGCCAGGCGACCGGAGACTTTGATGTAGTTATCGGGGTTCTTATAGGGAACGGCGGGGACAGTGCGGACTTCGGCACCCAGAGTGCGGAGGGCTTCGATTTTTTCGATCGACTGGGTCTCGGGAATCACAATGACGCAGCGGTAACCTTTGGCGTTGCAGATGTGGGCAAGTCCAATGCCGGTGTTGCCAGCGGTGCCTTCCACGATGGTGCCACCCGGCTTCAGTTGCCCCCGCCGTTCGGCGTCTTCGATGATGTAGAGGGCAGCTCGGTCTTTGACAGATCCACCAGGGTTCAGAAATTCGGCTTTGCCTAGGATCTCGCAGCCGGTGGCGTCGCTGAAGCTGTTCAGGCGAATGAGGGGAGTGTTACCGATGGTTTCGATGAAGCCGCGCTTGATGTCCATGAGAGTAGATCGCCGATATTTTGCTCCCAAAGATTATCGCTGGAATCGATCGAGGCTGTCAAAGTTCTGGCTGGGCTAGGGAGATCGGTCGTGGCCAAGTCGGTGGGAATGCATTAGGTAGTTTGGGATCCATGACTAAACCACCCAATGCATAGTTTCACACTAGAAAAGCTTTGGCCTGAGCTGCCACTAATTCATCAGGATCATTAGCCATAGTCGCTAGCAAAGCCTGGGCTGCTGGGCCACCTATCTTGCCAAAGGCTTCCGCTACCCGGAACCGAATCTGCTGGTCTGGCTCCTGGATCAATGGCTTCAGCAGCGCCACCCCATCTGGGTCGCCCAGTTCGCCCACCGCCTGGGCCGCTGTCATTCTAATTAACTCCGTCTCCGATACCAGCGCTGCCTCAAACAATGGCAAAGCCCGTCGATCGGCCATGCAGCCCAGCGCCGCTACAATGCTCAACTGCAACAACCATTCACTGGTGCCATGGTACATCTCAATCAGCTCGGGAATCGCCGCGGTCAATTGCAAACCACCGATCGCATCCGCTGCCGCTGCCTGCACATCATACTCGGGATCCTTAAGGCAGCCCCGCAGAATCTCCAGGCTGCGCTCCAAGTCCACATGACCGATCGTATCCATCATGCTGACTGCCGCATAGCGAACCCGCGTGTTGCCATCGGAGATCGGTTCTTCCACCATGCCAAAAGCCGCCGCCGGATCTAATTCCCGCAGTTGGTTGACTCCCCGCAGTCGATCGCCGAAGTCGGCAGAGGCAAGTAGGGTCTGGACAGATTCAGGGGTAACAGTCATGGCAATAATTGGTGGGAAGGCAACTCTTTTATCAAACCACAGCTTCTGCCTGGTGATCTAGAAATTGTCTAAGACGATCGCCTCACCACCCACCACCGGACTGCGGGCCAATAGTCGATCGTCCGTCGATCGCACTTCCAATTTGGCCATTTTGTAATCCACGGCTTGCAGCCACAGGCTCTGAGCTGTTTGTTGGCGCTGGGCTAGGGGCATATTGAACCACTGGTTACCGACTACGACTGTGGCTAACTGGCGCTCTGGGGTCAGATTGAGATTGCTAATTAAACCCGCTGGATACTTGCTGGCCACCGCTTGGAGCTTAGATTGGACGGCTTGCACGAGTTCTGTCTCCGGATTGACCTGTGGTTGGGTCAGGGGGGCTTTGGCTAGGGCTGGGGACTGGGGCCAAAAGTTGATGGTGGCCCAGGCGGCGGTCAGGGCCAGGAAGACGGCGGCGGCGATCGTCACGATTTGTTTGCGATTTTCCCAAGGAAAGGCCTCGCCAATGGTCATCGCCAAGGATGGCAATTGGGGAAGCCTAAAGCCACCTTTGGGCTGCGCTGTTTCGCTGGCGCTCGGTGGGTTGCTATTGGATAGGTTTGCTGGAGCCGGGTTGGGTACCGCCTCCCCGCCGGGGAGGCTCCGACCGCGACCCAAAACTTTGTTCAGCGCTGCTCGTAGCTTGGCAATCGGCCCCACTGGCTCGGGAGCTTTGGTTTTGTATTTGATGCTAGCGGGGCGCTTGATGTTGAGTTCGATGGCTTGGTCATCACCACCATTTTGCTCGGATTTAGCCCGAGGTGCTGATGTACTTCGATCGTCTCTAGTCCCTGAGAAATCAGCCCGCCCACTGCTGTCTGGGGGCTGGTTTTTGTATTTGATGTTCCTGGGTCGAGGGATATTCACGGCGATCGTACCGGCAGCATCGGCTCTGGCTGGCTCTCTATTTTCAGGAGCGACTGCCGGAGTTGGTGGCTCAGTTTCCCTTCTGGGAGACTCCGTCACCGGCCCAGTGGTTGCGGAGAAACTTGTTGGAGGCTCTGGTGGGCGAGATGCTAGGGTTTCTGGGGCGGGCGGTGCCGGTGGGCGAGGCACTGCGCTGGCTGGCGCTGGGGTGGTGGGAGCTGGTGGCGGGGGCAGATTTGCTGGAGCATTGAGTTCCCGGAGGGTTTCGGCCATAAGCTGGCTAGAATCCTCTGGTTCTGCGGGGATAATAGGCTGTGCTGGTGGTGCCGGTGGAGCTACTTGGCTAGCTGGGGGCGTGGATACCGGAAAGGGCGCGGGGGCCTCGATGAAGTCGTCATCCCAGTTGCTTTCTTCGCTGTCATCCCAGGTAATTGGGTCGGGCACCATCTGCAGGAATTCGGCGGGGGTGTTGCTGGCTACATCTTCTCTGTCATGTTCGGGTTCGTCTTTGCCGAACATGCCCTGCAAGAATTTGCCGGTGCGAGACTTGATGACTGGACGATCTTCGGAAGATGGAGATGGCATGAGGATCCTCGAGAATCAATAGAAATCCCTATGGAGGCTGTTTCCCAGTGTTGGGATGTTAGAGGGATTAGGTGCAAAGGTTGGTTGCTTTCAACAACCCCTTGGGCTTAATCATACCCTTACTTACAACCTGCTTTGCTCCCCAGGATTTCTACCCGAAAGTAAAATTGCTTTTAGCCTTGCATCCATGTTATTTGGCCTGGGTGAATCTGGTTCATGGAACAAGGTAGAATAGTTCTTCATAACTTCCGTCAAACCTTGTGGTACCAGACACTTCAAGTTTTTTGTCCCCCACTGAGAACAACATCACATACTTAACCACCATGAAAATCTTAAGTACCTCTGTATTCGTGATTCCTTTGCTGCTGTTATGAGTACCCCCGGTACAAGCTTGTCATGAAGATCGGTTACAAGTTGTTGGCTCCAACGTTTATTTAATGAGCCAGCCTCGTAAGAATTCCCGAGTATTATTGAAATTGCCAACCAGATACAGTGACCTAAAAGGCTGTGTTTCGGGTAAAGCTGGCCGTGATCACAAGATCGATAAATTTGGTAATCGTTGGTACTATGTGGGTTTCAATGAAGCAACCGATCGGCGTATCAATGGCTGGGTGATGGCCAAAAAAACCAAAGTGATTTTGAGTTGTTGTCAGGCTGGCTAAGGGAAGACAACCACAGAATCAATGGGTAGGGGCACGATGCATCGTGCCCCTACCCATTGATGTTATTGAATTCATTGGCCTCAATTCCGGATTCGCCTTAGAACGGTAATACTTTTCCTTGTCGATCGATGTAGAGGGTCTTAGAACCCAGTTGTACTTCGGCAACACCATAGCGAAAATCGATGGCTTCATCGAACTTCATCGGAATCTGGATTTTACCTTGGGTATTGATGTAGCCCCACTTTTTGCCCATCCGCGCTTTGATTAATCCTTCATTGGGCAAGCTATCATAGAAGTTACCGACTCCCACCGATTCACCAAAACGGTGGTTGTATATTTCATCAATTTGGGCAGGCATGACGATGGTTCCCTGCCGATCGATGAAGCCATATTTATTCTTTGCTTGGAACAAGGCTAGGGAGCCAAAGCGGCGATCAAACTGAAAGCTGGCCTCAAACTTCGGCTGAATGACCCAATTTCCTTGGCGGTTGATCGCGCCCCATTTGTTGCCTCGCTTAGCCGCAGTGATATTAGCACTAAATTTGAAATGCTGGGCCTCATTAAATGTTGGTGGAATCACAAACTTACCAGTTTCATCAATAAAGCCATATTTACCATTGATTTTTGCTTGGGCTAAGCCGTTGTAAAAATAGCTATAGCCAAAAAAGAAGTCATCAATGTTGTTCATTCTAGCCGACAGACCTCCCTCTCCCACAGGTTCTGTAACATCAAATTGAGCTGGGGTAATCACCTCTCCCGATTTATGCACCAATCCCCATTTTTTGTTAACTACATAGATATAAAGACCTTTATAGGTGCGTTTATCACTTTCCTGTGATTTGATCACTATATCCCATTTATGATTGAGGAAACGTTGTCCTTGCCGATAAACATAACCATTTTTGATCTTGAAAACAGTTTCTTCAGTCTCTCTTGTTTCTAAATATTGGCAATGATTCTGCTCCGCAGACATTCCATGAACGATTTTAATCTGTACTCCCTGACTGTCAATACACCGATCTTGCCCATTCACTTTGACCAGCATTCCCCCTTTCGTAAAGTCCCCTTGAGGCTCTTCAGTAAATTGTGGGGTGACCACGAATTTCCCTTGCTTATTAATGAAACCATATTTATTATTAACCATGACCACCGCGACATCTTTGACGAAAGGTCTGGCAAACTCGAAGGCTGGCCCGATCAGCTCACCTTGTTTGTTGATAAATTGGTCTTTTCCCCCAGCGCGCACCAAAGCAATACCGTTGTGAAACCTATTCGTTTGTTGATAATCCACTTCTACGTTGTCGGCAGGAAAGCGCGGCGGAATCGCCCATTCCCCTTGTTCATTGATAAAGCCCAGTTGCCCCTGGCGTGAAGCCGCTGCTAATCCTTCTTTGAAAGGCAGCAAATCTTGGAAATAACCTACGGGCTTCAGCAGCTTTTGGCGCTTTTGATCAAAATAAGCTCTTTGACCCCGGACTTCAATAATCCCGATCGAGCCTTCTAGCTGGTTGATCTCACGAAACCCGGAATCTTCATAAAGACTGGTTTCTCGATCGGGCGTGTTCGTCTGCTGGAAAGTCTTGCTGTCACTACAGCTCACCACCAAACAGAGTACCGATAGGCCAACAACTTTACTGAAAGAGCGATGACTCAACATTGGTACACACACTACTCAATAGACATGAATAGGCTGGATACAGTCGTTATTTGCGATTTTCCGTAAACCTTAGACTATTTTTGCAACAATACTGTGAAGACCAGTCGCGGGTCTGCCAGGGTTATAGGGGTGAAAATTTAGCTGTCATTCGTCACATAGCAGTCAATTTAATCTCCGAGGAAAAGTCGGCCAAGGGTGGGACTCATGCCAAGCGACTTAAAGCAGGTTGGGATGATCAGTATTTACTTAAAATCTTGGTTCAACCTTCCCGCTCTGCTCCCAAAATATGAAGAAACGTGTGCGTTTACCCTACCCACCGGGGTGGTGTCAGATTTCGAAGCGATCGACAGATCTTACGATTCCCCAAGGAAACCGGCCTGACAGATCTCTCCCTTTGCCCGCTATCATGGATCCTTGCAAGACTATCCCCGCTTCCTAACATGTACGTTGTCGAATTAATCCTCAAAAATGTCAGCATGTCCGTTTCCGTGCAGCGCAAAGAAGCTGCCGATGCCGAGCAGCTCTATAGCCAGATTGCCAACACCATCAAAGCGCCAGCCCCCGGCCAGACGATCGAACTGACCTGCGAACAGATGACCGAAAAGAAAGTCACCGTCAGCGCCACCGAAGTCGTCGCCGTCCAAATGTCCAACAAATCTGCTGCTCCCACCTCCGGTCGGGCCACCGGCTTCGCCAGTGCCACCGCCACCAGCTCCAGCTAATGACCGCCGCCATCCAGATCCGGAACCTCTCCTTTCACTGGCCCTCCGGCAAATCCGTGCTCCAAGATTGCTCCCTAGACCTGCCCAAAGGAGAGCTGTGGATGCTGTTGGGTACCAACGGTAGCGGTAAATCCACCCTGCTGCGGTTGATCGCCGGGCTCTTTCAGGCCCAGTCCGGCTCCATTCAAGTGGATGGCAAAGTGGGCTTCGTGTTGCAAAACCCCGACCATCAGCTGGTCATGCCCAGCGTGGGGGCCGATGTAGCCTTTGGCCTCGCCAACGAGCGCTTGACCCACCCCGAAGTGCGCCAGCGTGTCCAGGAATCCCTCCATGCGGTCAACCTCGCCCCTTTGATCCGGCGACCGATCTATGCCCTGAGCGGTGGCCAAAAACAGCGGGTCGCGATCGCTGGTGTCATTGCCCAGCGCAGCGACATTTTACTCTTCGATGAACCCACCGCCCTGCTAGATCCCGATGCCCAACTGGAACTAGTAGCCCAAGTCCGCGACCTAGTCAAAGATCGCCACCTGGCCGCCCTCTGGGTCACCCATCGCCTCGAAGAATTAGATTATTGCGATGGAGCCTTCCTGCTCGAAAATGGAGAACTAGTGGATCGTGGTGCACCCGATCGACTTCGTCAAAGACTATTGAATCAGGCTTAACTATCTATGCTTTTTAATGAAGTTGTTCGCCAACTCGGTACCGCTGTAGCCAGCCACAGCCAAAATTCCAACCCAGAAATCATCGGACTCAGCCCGATCGACCGAGTTGTCCCCGATACTCTCAGCTACATCGAAGGCTACAAATTCGCTAGCTTCATTGCTACTACATCCGCTGCGGCTCTAGTCATTCCTGCCCAGCCAGAAATCATTTCCCAAGCCGAAGACCGGGGTATTGCTTGGATTGCTGCGGCGGAACCGCGTCTGCTCTTTGCCCAAACCATCGGACTTTTTTATCAACCCTTCCATCCCCAACCCGGCATCCATCCTAGCGCCGTCATCTCTCCCGAGGCCCAGTTAGGCCAGGATATTTATATCGGTGCCCATGTGGTAATTCAGGGCGCAGTCAAAATTGGCGATCGCGCCGCCATCCACCCTAACGTCGTCATCTATCCAGATGTGGAAATCGGCAGCGATACGGTCTTAAATGCCAACTGCACGATCCATGAACGCAGCCGCATCGGCGATCGTTGTGTGATTAATAGCGGGACAGTGATTGGAGCCGAAGGTTTCGGCTTCGTGCCCACGGCCACCGGTTGGTTCAAAATGCCCCAATCGGGCTACACCATCCTCGAAGACCAAGTGGAAATTGGCTGCAATAGCTGCGTCGATCGGCCAGCGGTGGGTGAAACCCGCATCGGTCGGGATACGAAGCTGGATAACTTGGTACATGTGGGCCACGGCACGGTGATCGGCTCCAACTGCGCCTTAGCTGCTCAGGTGGGTCTGGTCGGCGGCGTGACGATCGGCAACCAGGTACTGCTCGGTGGCCAAGTGGGGATTGCTAACAAGGTGAAAATTGGGAATGGGGTGCAAGCCTCAGCCAAAACCGGGATCCACAGCGATGTGGATCCCGGTATGGTGGTTTCTGGCTATCCGGCCGTATCTCATAAGCTGTGGCTGAAAACCTCAGCGATTATCAACCGCCTGCCCGAGATTTATCAGGCATTCCGCAAACTATAGAATCGCGGACTTGATATTTTCAATAACTTAGGATCGGATGGGTCTCAACTCCTTCCTCACCCTAATTGCTCAAACCCACAAAATGCTGGTTGGCATCCACATAACCCACGGAGCCATCCACATCGATGGCAGTGATGTTATCGGAAAGCTTTGGGGCATCGTTAGCAGATTCGGGCATGACGATCGAGCCAGTGTAATATGGCACGGCTATGGCTTCGGGCTGAGCAGTCTCTGGCTCTTCGGCACGAACCGCTGTGGCGGCGGTGCCCAGCAAAGCAATGCTCACAAGCAAGATTGCGGAAATTTTCATAGGTTTATGGGGGGCGATCTATCTATCTTTCTATTTTGTTTATTCCTAGATAGATAGCCTGCGATCCGGAGCTTTTTGCGTCGTAATAATTACGGCGATCGTGGGTGATCTGCATCGATTTGCGATCGAATAGCCCTGCCATAAATAATGTGGAGTAGCCTCGATCTTTACTCGACCCCAAAACCATCATGCTAGCCCTAAAATCTAGGTCGCAAAGAATGGCTGTTGGTGACTTCCGTTTGGATATCCAGTTGCTCAATCGCCTCTCCCAACTGCTGCTGCATTTCCTTAGAAAGCGTGATCTGTACGTCCCAGTCTGCAGCGGCGACCACCCCCGCCAACTGACGCAGACTGCATTTTTTTGTCTGCCGGGGCTGGATTTTTAGCTGATAGTCATTAGTCTCCGTCAGTGATTGAGCCGTCATCAAAGTCTGTAACTGTTCCTTGAGCCGATCGCGCTCCGCCAATAGCGGTTTCAGAGTTTCCTCCACAGCCCGATAGCGGCTAGAGATCTGGTCGATATCCCCTGGCTGCGCCGCAGATAACGATACCAAAGACTGCACTGCTAATAGACCCTGATGAACTAATCCCAAATACACCACATCCATCTTGGCATAGTGGAGCTGGCTCGCTCGCAGCGGTCTTCTGCCCCAATCGCTAGCCTGCTCGCTCTTGTCTACATCCGCCGCCGGAACGATGTATTCTGCCAGCGTCTTCAGCTTGTGGTTTGCCACGGGTAGCAACTCCTTGGGTAAGCTGCGAGCCAGCTTCAGCGTACAAGTCACATTCTGGGCCCGTTCTTTCCCCAGAAAGCGCAGATCGAAGCTGGCATTGTGGAAAACCTTCTCGATCGCCCGATCGGCCATGATCGATGCAATAAATTCCTCCACCAGCTCCGGCTGATCTAACACATCTAAAACCACCGCATTGTCAGCTTCCGGCAGCGTAGCTACCTGGATCAAAGACAGCCGAGGCTTGGGCGTGAAGCAGTCAGCTACCTCCGTATCCAACCAGAGGCGACGTGACTGACGATATTGGGCGAGGCGATCGCGAATAGCTATCGGACAATCCAAATAAGACATGTTTTGGTCTGGCCTCAGAAAAAAATAGATTCCCAGCATAGGATATATGGATACCACCTAGGACGTTAGGCCCCTAATCCAACTTCTTGGTCCCGATCGGAGCTACCCCCGATTCTCAATAATCCCTTGCTTCTTGCCAAGAGAACCTAAATTGACTATGCTTAGCGAAGCAACGTAAGAGGCATTGCAGCGAATATGTCCACGACTTACACCGCCGACTCCCTGCGCGCCGAACTTCACGAAAAAGGCTGGCGGCTGACTCCCCAACGGGAAATCATTCTTCAGGTTTTTCAAGAGCTAGAAACTGGCAAACACCTGAGCGCCGAGGATCTGCAAGAATTTCTGGCTGGCAAAGGCCACAACATTAGCCTTTCCACCATCTATCGCACTGTCAAAATGATGGCGCGCATGGGTATTTTGCGCGAGCTAGAGCTGGCCGAAGGTCATAAGCATTATGAGATCAATCAGCCTTCGCCCCACCATCATCACCACTTGATCTGCGTTTCTTGCAACAATACGATCGAGTTTCGCAACGACTCCATTCTCAAAATTGGCGACAAGACAGCTAAAAAAGAGGGCTACCATCTCCTGGACTGCCAAATGAGCATCCATGCCATCTGTCCGGCTTGTCAGCGCTCGATCGTCTAGTAACCCACCTAAGCTGACAAGATTAGCGTTGCTAGTTCCCTGCTTCCCGTTCCACATTGCCAATCTTGAGCCAACCCTCTTGGGTATTGTCTGAGTTGCGTACTTGCACCCATAGCTTATCGGGACTTTCTTTGAGTACGGTGATCTTCTCGCGGAAGCCCACACTGCCGACCTTGCCACCATTGTCGCTAGGCTCATCTCGCAGGGATACGCCGGTCTCCCAAATTACGCTAGCTCCATAGGCCCCTGCTGGTAGTGGCGACTGTTTGGCTTTAGGTTCTTCTTTTTCCTTCTCCTCTTTCTCTGCCTTGGGCGTAGTTTTCGGAGTCGGCTTGACCGGCTTAGGCCGGCTTTCCTCTGCAAAGGTCGGCCGCTTGGGGCGCACGCTCATATTTGTCGTGAAAAAATAGTAGCCAGCGGCTCCCGACAAAACGCCAAGCGTTGCTAAACCGAGCAAAATTCCAAGGAAAAGTTTGATTGCGTTGATCATTTGTAACTACCGATTACCCAAATTACTTTGCCGAGAAGCCAATCTGGCTTTGCCAGACTTTGCCCAGTCTTGCATGAAATCAATTTGTTCCTGAGCCGTGACCGCCAAAGGAATTGTTTGACTAGCAGCTTCTAGAATATCATCTGTGGTGAAATCGCGGTTTTGGCTAAAACCGATGTGCATGGCCTCCACTAAAATCTGCTCGATCTCGGCCCCGGAGAAGTTAGGCGTCTCATAGGCCAACCGATCGAGGTCGTACTGGCGGAGATGCTGGGGCCGCAGTTTGTTGAGGTGTACCGTAAAGATCGATCGGCGCTCCGTCTGACTGGGCAATCCCACAAAAAAGATTTCATCGAAGCGGCCCTTGCGTAAAATCTCCGGCGGCAAAGCTCGAATATTGTTGGCTGTGGCTACCACAAACACCGGCGTGGTCTTTTCGGCTAGCCAAGTTAACACCGTACCGAAGACCCGACCGGCAGTGCCCGCATCGCCCTTACCTTCAATTCCCCCAAAAGCTTTATCAATTTCGTCGATCCAGAGAATGCAAGGAGCCAGGGCTTCGGCTAATTGGATCATCTGGCGCGTCCGCGACTCCGATTCTCCGACCAATCCGGCAAACAGCCGTCCCACATCCAGGCGTAGCAACGGCAGATGCCAATGGTGGGCGATCGCCTTGGCCGTCAAAGACTTACCAGTCCCTTGAATACCCACCAACAGCAACCCCCGCGGATGGGGTAACCCATATTGCCGCGCCCGTTCCGAAAAGGCACCGCCCCGACGCACCAACCAATCTTTCAGGTTATCTAAGCCGCCAATGTCTTCTAGTTGGGTAGTTGCTGGATAGAAATCCAGAATCTGAGTTTGCCGAATGGATTGCCGCTTCTCTTCTAGAATCAGCTCCACATCCTCTGGCTCGATCGCACTGTGCGTTGCCAAGGCTCTACCTAGTACCCGCCGCACGCGCTCTAAGGAAAGTCCTTGACCGGCCCTGACTAGTTCGTCGCGGGTTTGGGTGGAGAGGGATTGACCGGTGGCTTGGAGGAGGCGATCGATCTCCCCTTGAATTTCTGGGGCGCTAGGTAAGGGGAATTCCAAGACTGTAATCGCTTCGCTCAAGTCGCTAGGGATGGCAATTTGGGGAGCCAATACCACAATGTTTTTCGGCTCGGCCTTGAATTTTCGGCCCAGATTCCGCAGTTTCCTGGCCACCGAAACATCCTCTAAAAAACGATGAAAGTCCCGCAAGACGAAGATGCCCGGTGCATTAGGCGCTAGTTTATCGATGAATTCTAGTGCCTGTAGAGGATTTCGCTTGCCAAAGCCTCTGTCCGTAGGATTGCCATCATAGCCATCTACAAAGTCCCAGGTATAGATGGGGCGCTTTTCTAGCTGGGCGGCGACTTCCTCGATCGACTTCTCCACCCGCTCTTCTTCGATCGTGGGAATGTAGATGAGCGGGTAGCGAGCGCGGATCAGCAGCGCTAGCTCGGTGCAAAAGGCCATGGTGATTGGGGATAGGGAAAACCTAGTTCCCATTGTAAACAAAGAAGAAGTCCGACTTCTCGCACCGAGCGGCTGAATAACAACAGCCAACTTGTGCGGAAATCGGACTTCTGGTATCGAGATCTAGTAACCGCGCCAGATCCCAACGAGAGTGCCTTGGATTTCTACCTGAGCGGCCTTGGCTTGGATCGGTTGGTACTTAGGGTTAGCTGGCTTCAGGGTCACCTTATCGCCTTGGATATGGTAGTGCTTGAGGGTAGTTCCCTGGCCATCTACTCGCGCTGCCACGATCGTGCCGTTCTTCAGGGTCTTGGCATTGGGCACGGGCTTCATGATCACCATGTCTCCTTCGGCAATCATGTCGTCGATCATGCTGTCGCCAGTCACCCGCAGGGCAAAGTGATTGCTACCATGCACGAAGCTGTTGATATCCAAGCGATCGGTCTCGTCCACAAAGGGTTCCACCAATCCACCGGCAGCGATCGCACCCAGGACGGGAATCCCGCTGGCACTATTCTTCAGGATTTGAATGGTGCGGGCTTGGCCCTCGGCCCACTGGATGTAGCCTTTGTTCCGTAGGTGCTCCAGACGGCTCTGGATCGGGGCGGGCGACCGCAGACCCATGGCCATCATCATTTGCCGAATGGAAGGAGCGTGCTGGTTCTCGCGGATGTACTCCACCAGCCAATCATAGAGTTCTTGTTGGACTTTGGTAAGATTCGGATTCGTCATGAGCTTTGCCTACATCATTAGGTCTGTAAAGGGTTTGCTGGAACCCAGGGTTCCAATTCGGGATGCTCACGAGATTGCAAAAGAGTTACTTCTGTCTCACCAAAGAATATTTGAATAAGTATGTACCCAGATATGAACTTACTATAGATCCGTCGTACTAAGAAAGTCAAGAGGTGATGCAAAAGTATGAGTAAAACCTCAATATCATTGCCCACGCTGCTCCAACGCCCAGCGCAACTGCTTACACATTCCCCAGAGCAGAGCTAGTTCTTCCTCGCTCAGGTTCGATCGGTTGTAAATCCGCCGCAACTTAGCAATCCGGCTGGGAGCCGTATGGGGATAGAGATAGCCCACGTCTAGCAACAGAGTCTCTAACTGGCCGAGGTAGCGATCGATCTGGTCGATGGTCGCCGGATCTACGGTATCTGTAGAATTCTGTGGCCGCTCCTGAAGTGTTGGCTGAACTGCATCGGTCCCCTGCTCAGCCCGGACTAGCTCGTAAGCACAAATACCGACGGCCTGTGCTAGATTCAGGGAAGTATAGGCCGCATCTACGGGAATGCGTAGGTACCGCTGGGCAAAATCCAGTTCCTGGTTATCCAGGCCGCGATCTTCGCGGCCGAACAGAATAGCTGCGGGGCCGGTGGCCACTCGAAGCCAGCCTAAGGCCGTAGCCGGAGATTGGGTAGGAGCCATCGGTAAATCCTGACGGTGGGTAGTGGCCACTACTCGTTCGCAGCCGATCAAGGCCGTGCGCAAATCTGGGACTACCTGAGCTTGTGCTAGGAGCGATCGGGCGTGGACGGCCATGTGCATGGCCTCTTCCCCCAGCCAATCGCAGCGGGGAGCCACTAGCACTAATTGGCTCAGACCCATGTTGGTCATGATCCTGGCGATCGAACCCACATTCCGAGCACCGGCTGGTTCCACTAACACTATTCGGATTCTGTCTAATCCCATAAAACAATGGCTCGACAACGTACTAAAGCCGATCTTCCCACCAAAGTCTGTCCCGTATGCAATTTGTCTTTTAGCTGGCGCAAAAAGTGGGAAAATTGCTGGGATGAGGTGCGCTACTGTTCGGAGCGCTGTCGGCGACGCAAAAACCAAGTCCCCGAAACCTAATAAAATTCTTGCTGGAGCAAAAGATCATGATGACTACCGCTGCCATTGTGACTCCCGATCGGGTCACGGACACCAAACGCCAACTCTATCCCAACTCTAAGGTGATTGTGCTGAACGATGACTTCAACACTTTCGAACACGTCTATGGCTGTCTGCTGAAATATATTCCAGCTATGGATCCAGACCATGCTTGGGAACTCACCAACCAGGTTCATTTCGATGGACTAGCTACGGTCTGGACTGGGCCGCAGGAACAGGCCGAACTCTACCACGAACAACTGCGCCGGGAGAACTTGACCATGGCTCCTTTGGAAGCTGCCTGATTGCGAATTGTAAAGCGACTTGGCCCGTCTTTGGAGCTTTTCTGTAATACTTAGAAACCGTATAGATATTTTTATTCCTAGGAGAGCAGTCTCATGCGGGATGCTGTTACAAATTTAATTAAGACCTACGACATTACAGGCCGCTACCTAGATCGCAATGCCCTAGATAGCCTCAAGTCCTATTTTGATACGGGGGCGGCGCGGATTGCTGCTGCTACGCTGATCAATAGCAAAGCCGCTTCGATCGTGCGTGCTGCTGGTCTGCGCCTATTTGATGAAAACCCCGAGCTAATTCGTCCCGGTGGCAATGCTTATACCACTCGCCGCTATGCTGCTTGCCTGCGCGATATGGACTACTACCTACGTTATGCTAGCTACGCGATCGTCGCTGGTGACAACCATGTACTAGATGAGCGGGTTCTCCAGGGCCTGCGCGAGACTTATAATTCCCTGGGTGTGCCGGTGGCCCCCACGGTGGTAGGGATCCAGATCATGAAGGAAATTGTGCGTACGGAGCTGGCCGCTGCTGGTATGGGTAATGCTGATTTCGTGGATGTGCCCTTCGACCATTTAACCAGAGAGTTCAGCGAGCAAGACCTATAGAAGTTTTGTAGACTGAACAAAAGCCCTCTTCTAGAAGGGGGCTTTTTTGTGCTCATTGGGCAGTAATCGAAACTATTCTGCCGTCAAAGCCTGAGAATGTAGAGGAACGAGTTCTCCATCAGTTGTCCAACCGAGTAGGAAGCTATCATTGAGGGCAATGACTTGGCCGGTAATGGAGCAGCGTTCTTCGCTGGTGGCGATCGCTGGTATCGTGGCACGAATATCTGAGGCTGAGTAACTTTGGCGATACTCACCGGACTTCTGCTGCACAAACCGCCACAGAACGTCGCGAATTAGAGCTTGGTAGCCTTGGTGCCCAGAAATTTCCTTCAGCTTTTCCTTGAGCTCACGTTCAAGGCGGATGCTAGTGACCTCCATTTCTGTGGTGGGAACCCGTTTAACCATCGTGCCCATCATTGTGTCTGACTCCGAAGAATTTGTAGTAGTAATGAACATAATTGTAACGTAGGAAGATGGTTCCGCAAACTCGGTGGGCAAGACGGATACCCGATGAAAAAGTAGGTTTGACCGTACCGGCAGGGTAAGGATTTCTACCAAAGTCTCTCTGGGACTGAAAAAAAACTTTTTTGAAGATTTCCGGAATTGGTTCGGTTGGGGTTGAAGTAGCTCAGGTGTGGAGTGTAAATTTTTATTCTCAACGGACAAATGGCGTTTTAAAACGCTAAAAACTTGTTGATTAGCATAACTAGCTAGTTATTCAATGTGAGTCCTGGGTTTGATCTGAAAAAAAGGCAAAATTGCCTGAATTGTACAAAGTGATCACGAATAATGCAATACGGTCACGATCGATAGCAAGGCATAAGGGAGAGTAGCTGATTCATGTTGAAACTAATCTACACAGAAACAGATTTACATATCGAGAAACTGACTGCTTCCGTTGAGGAATGGATCGGTCAGCGCGTGTTGTTAGCCCTCCGGGTTGGTGACAAGGTGGTAGTCGAGCCAATGAATGCTTCCTTTAGTCTTTCGACTAATTTGGCTGGTTGGAACGATCTGGAGTACCTGATCTGTCGGGAGGCTAGCGACTCAGTGGCTCTCTCGATCTGCGATGCGGACTCGATCGAAATTGGATTGGAAGGCTACTGGTTGGCTAGCAACTGCAACAGTGAAGAGGGAGTTTTTGTCACCCATCTGCCCCCTAAGGTAGAAGCTTCTTTGCTGGAAGTATGGCAAGTTCACCGCTGCTATGAGCCACATTTTGATTGGGAAACCGCCGAAGAAAATTGTTAGTTGCCAGAAATGCTATTCCGCTGCGAAAATGGCCTTCCCGCTAGGGGAAGGCCATTTTGCTTAGTAGTTATGCTTTTGAAGACTATTTTTTGAGCAACAGATAGTAGAGCTTGCCATTGCCACCGGTTACTCCTGCCCGATCGCCAGCTTCTTTGCCAACACCCATGAAGTAGTCCACGCGGCCAGGGGTGGTGATCGCACTGCCCGTATCTTGGTCTAGCACGTAGCGGCTGACTAAGCGCTGCTGGATTTTGCCACTATTGTAGTAGGGCAATTGGGTATGTACCAAGGCTAATGCGCCCGGTGGCATGACGGATTTATCTGTGGCGATCGAGCGCTCGGCGGTCACGGGCACATTAATGCTACCCATTGGTTGACTATTGTTGGTGTCTTTCATGAAGACGAAGCGATCGTAGCGAGGAAGATAGATATCTAGCTCCTTGGGATTTTCGCGGAAGTAGCGGATGATTCCCTGCAAGCTCAGTTGGCTGGCGGTCAGTTTTTTATCCTCTAGCAGCATTTTCCCAATGCTCTTGTAGGGATGATCTGTACCACCATTGAAGCCGACGGTGGTAGTGCTGCCATCGGTGAGCTTGAATTTGGCGGAACCTTGAATTTGCACCAAGATTACTTCAAAGCGATCTTTCATGTACAGCAGTTCGCTGCCAGCCAGCGGCCCTTTGGCAGCTTGCAAACCATCAATGCCTTCTAGCTGCACTCTAGTCGGATGGGGCTTCGCCCAGGAGCCGAAGTTAGCCGGTTGTTTGTAGAGCGGATACTTATATTCGGCGGTGGGTTTCCGGCTAGCGGCGTAGATTGGCTCGTAGTAGCCGGTGAACTTGACTGTACCTTTGTTGTCGTTGCCGATCGATTGGTAGAAGGCGAATTCTTTTTTGACGGAGTCTCGCAGTTGGGTGCCGGATTTGGAACTAGTGACCAACTGGCGGAAGCGAGTCAGGGAGCGTTTTACTCGATCGTGGGTGACACCCGGTACGATGTATTCGCTGTAGGCTTTCACCGATGCGGGGGTCTGCATGTAGCGCAGGCTGTTGTCGATCGAGGCAATCATGGCTGCCCGATCGCCGTTTTTGCCCCAGAGTTGGTCATCTAGACCGACTATTTCTCCGTTATTTGGAGCTTCTAGGTCGCCAGCTTTGGGGTTGGCAGCGGGCTGTTCGGGCAGGGCAGAAACCCGGAGGGGGAGATGATGTGTACTGGCTAGGGCTAGCCCCATTTGAAGGGAAAGCAGCGCTAGGGTTTTAATCATGATTTTGGGGTAGATGTTAATAGTCTCGATCGACGCTTGATGAGAATAATGGGATGACTCGGATGGCCAAAACGCTGGCAGGCCGGACAACCATGTACTCTCCCTGAATATTTTTGATCGGGACGGTTACGAAGTCGTCGGAACTGGCCTTCGGCACTAACTCGCCACTATACCATTTTTGGAATTCCTGGATGCTGGGGAACCGAACTTCTTCCCGATGGCCACCGGCAATCAGGATTTGTACGGAATATTCGTCGGGAGTCTTAGCCATGGTTACGGGATGGTGGATTCAGAGAGTTTGTTCTTAGCTTTCCCTCAGGCTTTAAGATAGGTTACAGTCCAATTGATAAAATATTTCTATGACTGAGAATTCGACTACCGGTGCTGACGCGATCGATGTGGCGATCGCCAGCGGCCTAGATTTCGATGGCACGCCGATTCCCCCCGCGAAGCTGGATCTGTATGAGAAGGTGATGGGGCTGGAGGCCGGTCGCCAGCGCAGTGGTGTTTCTAATACGATGCGATCGCGGATCGTGCGGATTGGGGCTAAGCATATCCCCCACGGGGAACTGGATGCGATGCTGGCGGCGGCAGATTTTGCCCCACTCAAAGACCGCGAAGTGGCTTTTTTCTACGGCCCGAAGTAATTCTCCGGCTCTCGTCTGGTGGGGACGGATTTCCAACCCGTTTTCGCCGGATGCTGGAAATCGATCGCGCAGTGTTGACTTTGCCGAATCGATCCCATGCTGTTTGGTCATTGCTATTGAGGTTAGGCGGTTTCCAGAAATACAAGTCCCTATGAAGGTCAATGCCGATGATCCCAAAGGGTAGGGGCACGTCGCCACGTGCACAGCCTTTGGGATCATTGGAACTGTTGTTTGTCATCGGCCTCTGGTGTGAATATTAGAGACGCTGAAGACTTTGAGATCTTTGAATCCATTGGTAGGGCACGTGGCGACGTGCCCCTACACAATGGATTCAAAAATACTGCAAATCCTTAAACATCTTTGGGATATTTTTCATGGAAACGGTCTTAGAGATTTTCTAGAGATTGGTGATCGTCATGGCAATTCATCCATTCTACTGGTTTATGTGATGCGGAGGGTAATGAAGTCATGAATAGTTCACAGCTTTTATCATGCATTTCGATCAATCCTACTATTTGCTTTGGTAAACAAAAAGTCCTCCAACCTCCCACCGAAAAGCACCGTCTTCAAGAATCCGTGGGCAATCCTAGGGCTTCCCTCAGGATTAGGCGCGTTTCTTGGGGGATGCTGAGGAAGACTCTGCTGTCTTGGGGAATTTTTGTATTGGATGCCTGCGGCGAGCATTTTGAGGGATAGGGCTATTTCTGGGTGGTTGGCTCCTAGTTCTTGCCACAGCTTTAGCCACTCGGCGGCGGTGTGGTCGCTGATGGTAGGGGATTGGATGGCTTGGAGGCTGCGGATCAGGGCGACTCCGAGTATTCCCTTCGGTCACGCTACGCGAACGGGGAGAACTTGGGTGGTGCTGTAGAGGTTGAAGATATTGAGGAGGACAGCACGAACAAATGCACGTCAATTCCGATGTACATTGCAGAAAATGTACATCAGAGTTGACGTACATTCTAAGAGAAGGCGATTGGCGAATCGAAGACTGATCGAAGTACTCCGCCAGGAGAAATGTTTTTCCTAAGTTGCTGTGTTCAGTCAGCGTTCAATGACAACATTGTTTTCAACGATAGGTCTTCGACCAAACAAACTGGCCCTGCCGATCGATATAGCCCATCTGCCCGCCTTCATAGGGATAATCGGAATTTGTAGATGATGGAGCTGTTTTTAGGAAAGTGACATGAGCGTAGGCTAGACCACCATGGAAGGGACTACCACCTTGATTGAATTTGGGTGGAATCACAAATTTGCCCGTGCGATCGATGTAACCGGTGGGGCCATTGCTAATCGTGTTTGGAGGCGTGCTTGAATCCCTGATTGCGACGGGGGCTAAGCCTTCATAAAACTCACCGGCACCAGCTAAGGAGTCTGTGAATTGTGGGCGAATCGCAAATTTGCCCGTGCGATCGATGTACCCCCACAATCCTTCCGTCCCATCTCCCACTTTCACCGCAGCCAGTCCCTCAGAAAAAGGTCGGGCAGCAGTAAATTGTGGGGCAATCTGAAACTTGCCGGTGGCATCGAGATAGCCATATTTATAGCTTTCTGGCGCTTGGATAGGGACTAACCCAGCGCTGAATTTAGTGTCCTTATAAACATTCGCAAACAAAGGTGGAATTACCAATTGGCCTTGCCGATTGATGAATCCCCATTTCTCGCCCACCACCACAGGGGCGAAGCCTTCGGAAAAAACAGAGTGATCGTCCGCCCTAAATGTTTTGGGATTTTCAAAGAGAATTTTGCCCTGTTTATTGATGAATACATAACGCATGGATTCATTCTTTTGCAGGTTTTGATAGGTTGCTACCAAGGCAATCCCATCGACAAATTTACTAGGACTAGCGAACTGAGCGGCAATGATCACTTGACCTGTTTTATCTAGGTAGCCATAGAGCGTTTTGTCCTGGACATTGACCCCAAAGGCTGCCAATCCTTCGCCAAAGTCTTCGGCTCCCCGTAACTCGGGGGTATCCAAAAACCTTGGAGGAATTACCACTTTTCCGGTGGGGTCGATATAGCCCACACCAGCTTCTTTGGAATTATCGAGGGAGGGCATGCCCACTGCGGCTAGACCTTCAGAGAAGTAACGCGGAGCATAACTATTTGGGGGCAACGGCAAGATGATTTTGCCCGTGCGATCGATATAGCCATCGTCCGTAGGATGCAGCGTGGCATCGGGAGCTGTGGTCATTGATGGTACGCTGTCCCCAGCAGTGCTAGTGTTGTGTTGGAAATAATTAACAACACAGCTGATCGCCAGGGCGATGATTATTGCCAGCAAAAATCTCTGAAATTTTCTCATTAGCCTCGATCCAGAGCTGCTTCAAAGAGAGCAATGATTTTGGCGACCACCTGCTCGATCGACAGGCCATCGCTGACAATTTCCACCGCATCCGCAGCTTGCTGGAGCGGCGCGATCGCTCGCGTACTATCCAAGTGATCGCGCTCCCCAATGCTGGCCACTAGCTCCGCCAGAGCAATGGAGCCAGCAGGTAACTCCGCCAGTCGCCGCCGCGCCCGCTCCTCTACCGTCGCCGTCAAAAAGACCTTCACCTCCGCTTCCGGAAACACATAGCTGCACATATCCCGACCCTCGGCCACAATTCCCCCATTGCGCCCGATCGCCTGTTGTTGCTGAACCAAAGCCGTCCGCACCGCCCCCAGCGCCGCGATCACCGACACCTTACTCGTTACTTCCAGCGTCCGAATCTCCCTGCTCACATCGCGGCCATCTACCAATACCTGTGCGCCGCGCAACTCGATTTGGCAGCGCGCTAGCAGCTCCGCAATTTCCGCCTCGCTGCCGAGATTGATTTTAGATTCCAGCACCAGCCAAGTCACCGCTCGGTACATGGCTCCCGTATCCAAAAATTGCAGTCCTAAAGTCTGGGCCACCAGCTTCGTGACCGAAGACTTGCCCGCACCCGCTGGCCCATCGATCGCAATCACCGGCTTTCTGTGACTGAGCAGCAAATTATCGATCAGCCGCGTTTGGCCCACCCGCGCGGCGATCGCCAACAGGCCCACACTTTCCACCCGGTCGATCGCTACCATGGTCGCCGGATCCACCAGGGCCAAATATTCTAATTCCGGCCCTGGAGTCTCACGGAGAGTGCTGTGGGCAGCTTGCAGCAATGAATCGGCTTGCCGTTCGCCACTGCCGAAGAGTTGTTTGGCAACCTGAAGACTCTTCGCTAACGCTGTGGCCTGAGTTTTTTCCGAGGCACTGAGATATTGGTTGCGAGAACTGAGCGCTAAGCCATTGGGATCCCGGATGATCGGGCAACCCACGATGCGCACCGGTAGATTCAGATCCGCCACTAGCCGCCGAATTATGGCCAACTGCTGGGCATCCTTTTGGCCGAAATAAGCCCGCTGGGGCTGCACAATTTGCAGCAGCTTGTGGACGATCGTGGCTACCCCGCTGAAGTGGCCGGGGCGAGACTGGCCGCAGAGTCGATCGGTCAAACTAGCGGGCGGCACCACTTGGGTGATACCCGGCACAGCACCAATGGATGAGGCCGTGGGCGTAAATAGCACATCCACCCCCGCCGCGCGACAGAGTTCGATATCGGCCTCCAGCGGGCGGGGATAGCGATCGAGGTCTTCCCTAGGGCCAAATTGCAGTGGGTTCACGAAGATACTGACCACCACCAGATCGTTTTCCTGACGGGCTCGATCGATCAAGCTACGGTGCCCTTCATGCAAGGCTCCCATGGTGGGCACCAGTCCAATGGTTTGCCCCCCTTGAGATTCTAGGTGGCAGCGGAGGCCGAGGATAGTCTGAAAAGAAAGCATGGGAAATGGATTCGTGGAGGTAGTTTAGATCTTGCAGTAACGCAATAATACCTGCAAAACTCCAAATCTTTACTCCTGCCATAAAGATTTCGATAGAAGATCCAGCGTTGTCGCGCAGTTGCGGCCTCCAATCAAACTCAGTACGATCAGTAAAGACAACGCGACAACTCAGCAAAATTGACCCCTACGTGGGAGGTTTGGAGGGCGGCGTAACGCCCTCCAATCGGGGTCTGGGGGGCGACCCCCCCAGCATAAGGTTCGCCAAAAACAATCAACCCCCTCCTAAAAACTCAACCACAGATATTTCTTATCAAATAAGTAGTTAGCATCAGCAATCAGGCCATTGAGCCGATCGCGCCAGGGGTTACTCATTTCTCGACCGCTGCTACCGGCGATACCCGAACAGAGCAAGGGACTCCGAAAGCGCTGGCAATGCTCCTGAGACTGTTGTTGCAGATTTATGTGCAGTACCTTTTCTACATACTGGCCGGTTCGATCGTCGCACTGTTGATAAAGACCGGCGATCTGACTGCGGTAATAGGCACTGGTGATATAAAAAATCGCCGGATTGGTGTATCCCGAGAAGCGATATTGATTAATTCGCATCGCTGGAGACTCTGGTAGCTGGCATTCCTGCAAGATTTGCTGAATATTTTCATATTTGTAGCGCCCCGTAATTTTCAGCCAACTTGTTGGGAGGTTCTTCGTTTCTGTGACCCAGCGATCGAGCATTTCAAATTCCTGAAAACCTCTACCTTGCTCCGTAAAAGCCGAAACTGGAAATTGGCAGATCTGGAGGTGCTGGATGTCGGTGAATTCGGGATCGGACTGGAGTGGATAGCCGGAATTCTCTAAAAAATAGACAGGGGAAAATTGACTGTAGAAACGAATTGCATTCAGATATTCAGCCCGCCGGACGGATTCATCTAAATGGCGATGATGGTTGAGCACGTTGGGAATGATCGTGCCAGTCAGGACAATAGCTGGATAATTAGCAATCATGAGCAACTTTTTGGTAGACAGCATAGGTTTCAGTGGCACACTTGTCCCAGGAAAAAAGCTGGGCGCGCAGCTTACCGGCCGCTATTAATTGTGTCCGCAGGCTATTGTCGTTGACCACGGCCAAAATACTAGCAGCTAGATCCTCGCTACTATTGGGGTCAAAATACCGACCAGCTTCGCCTACCACCTCTGGAATCGAGCCAGCATTGCTACAAACTACCGGACAACCCAACTCCATCGCTTCGATCGGGGGAATCCCAAAGCCTTCATAGAAAGAAGGATACACAAAAGCCGCTGCATGGCCATACAAATTAGCTAGTAGTTGATCGTCCCCACGGAGATGAAGTAAGCGATCTAGCACCCCTAGCCGCCGCATTGCTCGCTGCTCCGCCAAGGAAAATCCATTGCTGCCAAAACAGACAAGTTGAAAATTCTGGTGTAGCAATGGCTCCTGTCCATAGGCTTGCAATAATGTCTGGAAGTTTTTGTAATATCCCCTAGGTCCCACATAGAGTAAGTAGGGGGAAGCTAGCGGCGACTGGGCAGCGGGCCGTGGGATGGTGAGGGAGGAGCCATGATGGACTACGGAAACTTTCGCCGGATCCAGATCGATCAATTCCAATAGATCCTGCTTGGTGTTGTGAGACACACAGATCAAATGGTCGGCGCGTTCGATCGAGGCCTTTTTGCGCCGAATTACCTCTTGCTCGCCAGCATTCAATAAATTCCCGAATTTTTCATGAATCATGTCATGAACGGTCAGTACAATTTTGCAACCCTGGGGGGCCGAACTTTTCAGGCTGTAGTAAGTCTCGTGCAGAACATCTGGCCGGTATTGGGATAACCACCACTTACTCCAGTGGAAATCGATGGCGGTGGTGAGTCCTAACAAATCCTGGAGCTGCGGAATGTAACGGCCTACTACTAAGCCGCTGGGAGACTGTTGAATGTAATGATTACTATGCAAGCCTGCGACGATTTTCACTGCGGCTGCTTGGGATTCTACAATCCTTTTGCTGACTTCATATAAGTAGCGCGACCCTCCGCCATAGGGTGTGAAAGCAAAAGCTTGATAATCGTAGGCAATTCGCATAACAATAAAAAATCCTATTCAGGAGGATTGAATAATTGGAGGGTTGGGGGAACTACATAGTTTCAGCTAGCAAAAGCTACAATTGGGATATTCCAGCTGTAATGAGAATATATGAAGAAACTGTTGATGACTTGGCTGCTGAATGCTCTTTCCTTACCGATTACTGCCTATATAGTAAACCAGTTTGTGGACGACGGCTTCAACTCGCGAGATTGGCGGGCCGGAGCTGGGGCAGCGTTATTGCTGGGGGCCGTCAACACTTTTATCCGGCCCGTGCTGAAGTTCCTGACTTTTCCGCTGACCTTTGTGACCTTGGGGCTATCGGCCTTGGTGTTAAATGTCGCCTGCCTGATGGCAGTGGATTGGTATCTGCCGGGCTTCGCCATCCATGGGTGGGTGGCGACCTTGGGTGGCACGGTGCTGCTGTCCTTCGTCTCTACGATGCTCAATGGCTTGTTCAATCAAGACAAGTAGTTCTAGATTGCCTAGCACGGTCAATGAAACTGTCACATGAAGCTATCGGTTGACTTCTTCCAATCGGGAAGTCGCCAGCCGATCGAGCCAGCTGCCAAAGAAATCACTATTGGCCTGTCGTTCCTCGGCTTGCTCCGTACCCACTGGATAGGGAGCGAGACCGATCAAAGCAGCGGAAGTCACACAGAACATGGATTTTTGGAAACTTTGGCAGATTTGGACGCGCAGATCCATTTCGCCACGGGGCGATCGCCGATAGCGTTCCATGAGGTATTCCGGCAAGAAATGGCGCATATCTTGCATCAGTTGGGTGGGTGGAATGCCAGAACCCCCGATCGGCACCGGATCCGCATAGAGTGCACCATAGGCAAACTGGGCGAGGTCGTTGGGGATTTGGTAAGCTTGGGCATTGAAAGAGACCGTGCCGGGGAAGGGGGTGCCCCGGAAGAACACTGCTTCCACGTAGGGCACCGCCGTATCCATCAAAAAGGTCAGATTGGCCGAGGCCGGGATGATATCGTAATGTGTGCCTTTGATGGTGACCTCGTAGGTAATCGGAACTCCGGCGGCGGCCACTAGGGCATCTTTGATATGCTTGACCACCCCTGGAATCGTCTGGATTTTACCCGCATCATAGAGATCGCTGAGTTCGATAAACATATCGCTCATGATCCGCCAGAACTGTCCAAGGGCACTGTAATAAGCCTGTTGGCGGACTTGCTCATTCAGGAATTCGCTGGAGATGCTATTGAGCGATCGCACCAAGAAATTCGCCTTAGCTCCAATGGCCCGCCGGGATAGCTCGGAAAATTCTGGGGAATCTAGATAGCGATCGAGACCGCCACCGCCGTGCCACATCATCGCTCGCATACAGTATTCGGCGTACTCGAAATTGATCCGATCGCCCCACCAATGCTGGAGCAGCTTCGAGAAATTCACTTCTCCATTGAAATATTTGAAAAAGGGAAACAGGACCAGAAACTGTTCGTTGGCAATATAAATCAGGTTGTCGGAGTAGCGATCTAGAACGATGCCATAGCTCTTCAGGATGCCGACGACTTCTTCTACATTACTAGGGCTGTCCGGCAGCAATACACCACCGGTCATCAAGCGATCTAAGTATGCGGCCAGGGGATGATGAGGTTGATTCATGGTAGCGGTGGTTGACTAGTACTGAAATTTGCCTTGGGGCAATACTTCGTGAACGGCAGCAATGATGGCAGGGGGATAGCTGGTGTAAATTGTGTGCGCGCTCCAGCGCAAAACCCAGTTGGGTTGGAGGCCAAACACCACGATCGTCAGAGCCAAGATTAGTCCCGGTAGCCTTTCGCCCCAGGTGATGATCGGCAGCACCTTGCTATCGGGATCCGGTGTGGTGCCCGCCTGGGTTTTCAGGCGACCGAAGAACGCTCGGTTGACCAACAGCAGGAAATAAACTGCGGTGAGGCCCGTCCCCACCATGCAGAGCAGCGTTTGGATCGGGAAGCTGGGAAAACTCCCTCGGAAGACAATGAACTCGGAGATAAAGCCGACCATTCCGGGCATCCCGGCACTGGCCATGACCCCAATAATCATCAGCGCCCCGATAATTGGCAGACCGCGTTCTGGGTTCAACAGACCGCTGAGAATTCTTAAATCCCTAGTGCCAGTCTTCTTGTAAACCATCCCGACGGCGATGAACAGCAGGGCCGAAATCAGACCGTGACTGACCATTTGGAAGATCGTGCCCAGAATACTCAGGGGCGTGGCGGCGGCACAGGCCAAGAGAATGAAGCCCATGTGCCCGATCGAGCTGTAGGCCACCATTTTTTTCATATCGGTCTGGGCAATGGCGATCGCCGAGCCATAGATGGCCCCAGCCACCGCCCACCAAGCCAACCAAGGAGCCGCAACCGCCCAAGCATCGGGGAATAGTCCTAGGCCAAAGCGCACCAGCCCATAGGTACCGAGCTTCAGCAATACTCCGGCCAACAGGACAGAAATCGGCGTAGAGGCTTCCACGTGGGCATCGGGTAGCCAAGTGTGCAGGGGTACCAAGGGAATCTTAATGCCAAAGCCAATCAGGATTGCCCCCAGCAACAGGAGCTGCTGGGCCATGGGCAAAGTGTGTCCGAGAGCGGCTACATAGTCAAAATTCGGTGCGCCGGTCAACCAAGTGAGACCCAGAAACGCCCCCAGAATGAAAATCCCCGAGAGGGCCGTATAGATCAGGAACTTAGTGGCCGCATAGCCGCGCCTTTCGCCGCCCCACACCGCAATCAAGAGATACAGGGGGATTAGTTCCAGCTCGTAGAAAATAAAAAAGAGCAGCAGATTGTCGGCCAGGAAGGCTCCCGCTACCCCCACGTACAAAACCAACAACAGGGCATAGTAAAAGCGCGGGCGCTGGATATCTTGATCGCTAATATAAATAGCAATCAGCGTCAAAAAGCTATTCAACACCACCAACGGCAAAGACAACCCATCCAAGCTCAGGCGGTAGGTCAGGCCCAGAGAATCGATCCAGGGCAAGAGTTCTTGGAATTGGGCCGTGACTACCGACGGATCGAATTTCCACAGCAGTACTAAGGACCAAACTAAGGTTGCTACACCGATTAAGAGCGCGATCGATCGCGCCCGGGCAGCGGGCAGTAGCCCAATTAATATGGCCCCCAGCAAGGGCCCCAAAATCAACACGCTCAGCATCACTTCACCTTCATAAACCTATTGAGAGCTTCGACCAAATAGACCAGGTCAAGGCCGCGCCAATCAGACCCATGCCCAAAATAATAGTCAGGAAATAGGTCTGGGACTGGCCGGAGCCAGCGTATTTCAGCCCTTCCCCCGCAAACAGCGAAGCAAAGCCCGCCACATTCACGGCCCCATCAACTACATAGCGATCGACCCAGGCACTCCCCTTGGCCAGAGCTCTGACCGCCGCCACCACGGTCAGCTTATAGAAGTCAAAAACATAAAAATCCTGAGAAAGCATATCTTGCAGAATCCGGTAGGGTCGGTAGATTGATCGGCGATCGGCCCGTTCCAGCGGCACCAGTCCCCCCAGGGCAAATCCCCCTAACCCCGAACCAACCAAGATGCTAGTAACTCCCACCTCGATCGAATCCCAATCTGGTAGAACTTGTAGCTTCAGCATCAGCAACGGCACCAACAAAGTGATCACCGCCAAAGACACCATCGGTACGGCCATCGCCCAACCCACCTCTGGGGCACGGCGGGTCTTCGCCTGACTGGGGCCTAAAAATACCAATCGAAACACCCTGGTCAAATTGAGGGCATTCAGCACGTTGACTACCAAAATCACCGCCACCAGCCAGGGCTGTTCATACCAAAAAATGTTGATGCCATCCCGCAAGGCCCAAAAGCCCCCCAAGGGCAAAAAGCCTACCAGCCCCGCCGTTCCGACCACAAACGAAATAGTCGTAATCGGCATTTTTTGACCCAAGCCACCCAACTCCGTCAAGTTCTGACAGTTGGTGGTTAAACTAACCGCGCTGGAACTCATGAATAGTAGCGCTTTGGCTACCCCATGGACCGCTAGCACCATCAGTGCAAAGCCCGTCTGCTGCATGCCCACTGCAATGAACGCGAAGCCCAAGTAAGCGCTGGTGGAATGGGCGAGGGCGCGTTTGATATCGATTTGGGCAATCGCCACCAGGGAAGCGCCAATCGCCGTCATTGTTCCCAACAGTACCAACACATCCGAGGCGATCGGCGACAATATTAGGATCGGCTGGAGCTTGATCAGTACGTAGGCTCCGGCTCCCACTACCACGGAATTCCGCAGAATCGAAGCGGGGCCCGGCCCTTCCATGGCTTCATCCAGCCACATATGCAAAGGAAACTGGGCACATTTGCCGATCGGGCCAGCGATCAAGGACAGCCCCAGCAGTGTGGCTGAGAGGGGCGAAAGCTGGGCGGTCTCGGTCCATTCGTAGAGGTCTGGAAAATTCAGGCTGCCGGCATAGACCGAAAGGGACAACATCCCCATCAGCAGCAACACATCGCCGACCCGCTTGGTCAGGAAGGCATCGCGGGCCGCACCCACTACCAGCGGCTGGGCGTACCAAAATCCCACTAACATGTATGTGGAAAGGGTCATTAATTCCAGTAGGGCATAGGTCAGAAACAGCGAGTCGCTGATGGCCAACCCGCTCAGGGCCGCTTCAAAGAAGCCAATCAGCGCAAAGAAGCGGGCTAAGGCCCAATCCTTTTCCATGTAGCCCAAAGCATAGAATTGGGCGAGGAGGCTCATCAGGGTCACCAAACCCATGGCCCCGATGCTGAGCTCGGAAATTTTTAGTGCAAAGGTCAGGTCTAAGTCTGCTACGGTCAGCCAATGAAATAGCACTTGCTGAGTTTCTTGGCCCAAGGTAGCCTGGAAGGCCAAGATGCCATGCACCATGGCTAATAGGGTCATGAAGATGTTCAAGTAGGCGGCGGGCCTCGGCCCACTACGCTTGACTACACCCGTGGCCCAGGGCACCGTGAGAATAGCTCCAACTAGTCCGTAGAGGGGGATCCAGCAACTACTTTGGAGCAGAAATTGATTTGGGGGTAAGACCATCGATCGACAACAATAAAATTTTTTATAGCGAGAAAAATCAAAATATCCGCGAACTCATTACTGAGCAAGGGGAATTATGAATTTTTTGGTATTGGGAGTAGCTAACTAAAGATAATTTATTAGCCAAGGAAGAATATTCTATTTCTATATATAAGGATATTTGGGGCATCTCATCACACTTCAGCATAGGGCCAAAAACTGCGAAAAGAAACCAGTGGCATCCCACAATTTCCGGGCTTTCAATACTACTTTGCTGACAAAGAGTTGGGAATCCTGCGTTGCACTTAAGTCCAAAGTCTTGCAGAGAGCCTTTCTTTGCCGACGGGTTGGCACTGGCTTCCCCCGAACTTTGTCTGACTTGGCTCTGTCAACGATCATAAATTTTTTTAATACTTGAATTAAACAATTAAAATTGTTGCTTATATTGCCAAAGGTAACTTCTCAGTTTATGCTTGACCATGGCAAGCGCTTAATATTTTGTTCATACACTTAATGTTTCGACCTTACGCAAGTGCAAAGCTTGTGGGGCTTTTTGTCGCGTGCCGCTGAAACCAAGAGAAGCGAATCTTCGCTCTTTACTACAAATTTAATTCTAAGGACGAAAAATATATGTCTATTGCTGTAGGAATGATTGAAACTAAGGGTTTTCCTGCTGTTGTGGAAGCTGCCGATGCCATGGTTAAAGCCGCACGGGTCACACTAGTTGGGTACGAAAAGATCGGTAGCGGTCGCGTGACTGTAATTGTCCGCGGCGACGTCTCGGAAGTTCAGGCTTCCGTAGCTGCTGGTGTGGAGTCCGTTAAGCGTGTAAATGGTGGCGAAGTGCTTTCCACTCACATTATTGCTCGCCCCCACGAAAACTTGGAGTTCGTGCTGCCCATGAACTACACCGAAGATGTTGAAAGATTCCGCGTCTAGGATTCATTGGAATTTTCATTTTAAGTAAAAAAATTAGGAGTCATTAATAATGTCCATTGCAGTTGGAATGATTGAAACCTTAGGTTTCCCTGCCGTAGTAGAAGCCGCCGACGCGATGGTGAAAGCCGCTCGCGTTACCCTGGTCGGCTACGAAAAGATCGGTAGCGGTCGCGTGACCGTAATTGTCCGTGGCGACGTGTCGGAAGTTCAGGCTTCTGTTGCTGCTGGTGTAGAGTCCGTGAAGCGAGTAAATGGCGGACAAGTGGTATCCACTCACATCATCGCTCGTCCCCATGAGAACCTGGAGTACGTATTGCCCATGCGTTACACCGAAGACGTTCAACAATTTCGTGATAGCCTAAATGGCCCTGGCCCTCTGGCCATCAGCGGTCGTCGTTCCTAAGCTAGATGAAGCTAGCTAAAGTGATGGGTACTGTGGTCAGTACCCATAAGGAGCCAAGTCTAACAGGGACAAAGTTTTTGCTCGTGCAAATGCTCGATGCGGCAGGCAACGAATTGCCTGAGTATGAAATTGCTGCGGACTGTGTGGGCGCAGGCCTGACCGAAGTGGTTCTGGTCAGCCGAGGCAGCGCCGCCCGTCAAGTTTCTAGCAAAGATCGCTATCCGGTGGATGCCCTCGTGGTGGCGATCGTCGATACCGTAACCACGGGCAACGACCAAACCTATAGTAAGAAAGATAGCTGAATGTAGCAGGATTCAGCTGATATTTATGTTTCAGGAGAAAATTTAATGGGGATTCGTCAGGCGGCGTCACCTCCTACCCCTTGGTCTCAAGACCTATCCCGTCCCCAAATCGATCCGACGGCCTATGTGCATGTCTCCACTAGTATTATTGGAGCCGTAGAAATTGGGCCGAACGTGCTGATTGCACCAGGTGTTTCGATTCGGGCCGACGAAGGTAGTCCTTTCTATATTGGGGCTAGCTCCAATATTCAGGATGGGGTAGTAATCCATGGATTGGCGGAAGGGCGAGTCCAGGGCGATGATCGAAAAGATTATTCGGTGTGGATTGGTGGCAACACTTCCATTACCCATAAAGCCTTGATCCATGGCCCCGCCTATGTGGGAGATAACTGTTTCATCGGCTTCCGATCGACGGTTTTCAATGCCAAGGTGGGCGATGGTTGCATTGTCATGATGCATGTCTTGATCGAGAACGTCGAAATTCCTCCCGGAAAATACGTACCATCTGGCTCCATTATCACCAGTCAACATCAGGCCGATCGGCTCTCGGATGTTCAGCAAGGTGACAAGGATTTTGCCCACCACGTCATTGGGGTGAACGAATCCCTGCGCAGTGGCTATTTGTGCGCCGAGGATGTCGGTTGCATGACAGCCAGAGAAGCTAATTTAAATTCAGAAATTATTGATAATTCAACGGAAACCGAAGATATGAGCAATATTAGCGACAGCATTCGCCAACAGGTTCGACGGCTCCTGAGTCAGGGCTACCGGGTTGGCATCGAATACGCCGATGAGCGTCGTTTCCGCAGCTGCTCTTGGCAGAGTTCTTCCGTGGCCCAAGGCAGCGAAAGTGCGGTTATTTCTAGCATTGGTGCGATTTTGACCGAACATCAAGGTAAGTATGTCCAACTGATTGGGGTGGATACTACCACCCGCACTCGGGTACTAGAACTGATTATTCAGCGTCCTGATGGTGTGGTCACCCAAGTCGCTAATGCCGCGATTAAGGGCGGTAGCGGAGCGGCTGTCAGCAATGGTAATGGTGGTGGTGGTAATGTGGGTGGCGATGTGGCTACCATCGTGCGCCAGCTACTTAGCCAAGGCTATACGGTGGGGACGGAATTCGCCGATGCGCGGCGCTACCGGGCCAGCTCCTGGACTAGTGGTCCGGCTTACCAAGGTGGCAGAGATGCGGATGCGATCGCTCTGTTGAACAATCTGATTGCTGAGCACGAAAATGACTACGTGCGACTGGTGGGCGTAGATACTAGTGCGCGCAAGCGGGTGAAGGAAGTAATCATTCATAAGCCCGGTGAAAAGACTTCGATCTCCGCTGCTGGTGGTGGCTCTAGCTTTAGCACTGGTGGTTCCTATGGCAGTAAGGCCGGTGGTAACGTGAAGTCCGCAGCCATGAGTTCCGAGGTCGTGGCCTCCGTCCGGCGCTTGCTAGAAAATAGCTACCAAGTTACTACGGAGCACGCCGATACGCGCCGTTTCCGCAGTGGTTCTTGGCATAGCTGCAAACCTGTGACTGCAACTCGTTTACAGGATGCAGTAGCTCAGCTAGAAACTTGCTTGAGCGATCACCAAGGTGAGTATGTGCGCTTGATTGGCATCGATACCAAGGCCAAACGCCGGGTGCATGAGGAAATCATTCAGCGCCCCTAGTAGCCGTTGCCTTTGTCGGCAGGTAAATCCTCACCATGCTAACCAAACTGCGCTCTCTGACTAGAGAGCTGGTTCCCGTCAACTTATATGGTACTGTCTCGATCGATCCGACGGCGGTAGTGGCCCCTGGAGTTTTGCTCCAAGCGGAAGCTAACAGTCGGATCGTCATCGGCCCAGGTGTTTGTATTGGAGCCGGGACAATCGTTCAGGCAGCTGGCGGATTGCTGGAAATTGGCGCCGGGGCTTGCTTGGGCCGAGAGGTGCTGGTCGTCGGTCGGGGTTGGATCGGTGCTAATGCTTGCATTGGTGCTGCCACGACGGCGATCGACCCGCAAATTCCCGAAGCAGCTGTGGTCGCCCCCCATTCGGTGGTTGGTGATCGCAGTCGGGAGACCATTGGCCCTAGCTCCCAGCGAGAGCCGGAGCCAGTCGTAGCGGCTGCGGTGCCCAGGGCCAAAGTACCCGTGGTGAAGCCCCCGGAAGATGATACCTTGGATGCTTGGGATAACTCAGCCGCTGCTACGTCATCGGCCATTGAGCTGAAATCTGCTAGCCCCGCTGTGGTTGGCCGTGCCCAGTTTGAGTTACTCAAAAAATCTCTCTTCCCCCATAGTGGCAATCCATGACTACCCCACCCCAACTTAATTCAACCAAAGTCCTGATCGTGTTGAACGGCAAGGGGGGTGTGGGTAAAACGACGACGGCGATTAACCTAGCAGCGATTTTTGCGGAGACTCATAAGGTGCTGCTGGTGGATGCGGATCTCCAAGGTTCTGCATCTTGGTGGGTTGGCCAGTCCGATCGAGACTTGGGGTTTGAAACTACCGCGATTCCCGATTTGGCTGCTGTTGACCGTCAGCAGTGGGTCGATCGCCAGATTGTAGTGGTGGATATGCCGCCAGCTCTAGAATCTCAGGCGTTGACTAAACTGTTGCCTTTGGCAGATTATTTGTTGCTACCTTCGCCACCGGCACCTATGGATCTGGCGGCTCTGATTCGTACGGTGCGCCAAGTAGTGGTTCCGGCCAAGATCGACTACCGGGTGTTGCTGACTAAGGTGAACTCTCGTGGTTTGCGAGAGGCGCAGGAGGCCCAGCAAACCTTATTGGAGTGCCAAATTCCGGTATACTATACGGTTATTCGGAATTTAAAAATTCATGAACGGGCAGCGATGGAAGGCTTGTCACTGAATCAGTACAAGAATCAACAGGCTGCACCCGCAGCGGCTGATTACCGCTGTGTCGTCAATGAGATCTGGAAAGATTGGAGCTAAATATGAGCATCAGAAAGAAGAAAATGTCGGCTTCCGACGTGTTGCGGCAGGAAATGCAGCAACCCGAGCAGCCCCAGCAGCCCTTGGTGTCAGAAGCGTCCCAATCCGCTCCTAATCCAGAATCCAATTCCCAACCCAATTCAATTCCTAATACAATGACTGAACCTAAAACCGACGCTGCCAACATTTCCGAACAAGCTAAGCTCCAAGCCCAGGTAGCCGAGCTCCAATCCAAGCTGACGAAGCAGACAAAGGAACTGAGCGAAGCCTCGGAAACGATCGTTAAGTTGGCCAATCAAAGCAAAACTGCACCTAAAACCAATTCGCCCAGACCGGGTGGTGCCGATAGCAATCGGCCCGTGCAAACCAGGGAAGAAACCGCTCTGCGCCGCGCCAATACTGATATTGGTTGGTTGGACTAATTCTTAATTCCCTCAGAATTCTTAGATATATCTGGATCTTAAATGCCTAAAGCCGTTGGAGTGATACAGACAGATGGTTTCCCCCCAGTGTTGGCCGCTGCTGATGCGATGGTGAAAGCCGGTGCTGTGACTTTGGTTTACTATGGTTTGGCCGAGCGGGCCGAGTTCTTGGTGGCCGTGCGCGGAAATGTCTCGGAGGTGGAGCAGGCGGTGGCCGCCGGGGTGCTCGCCGGCGAAGAGGCGCGGCGTGGGGGCATTGTTAGCCATTACATTGTGCCGAATCCGCCAGAAAATGTGGAGAGCGTCTTGCCGATCCATTACACTGCCGAATCCGAAGAATTTTGGATTTGATCGATAACTACTATCACTTACTAATTATTTGCGAGTATATTTTTCATGTCTGATTCGATGAGTTCTCAACAGGCCGTAGGTTCGATCGAAACCAAGGGCTTTCCCGCCGTGTTGGCTGCTGCCGATGCCATGCTCAAGGCCGGTCGGGTGACTTTGGTCGGTTACATTCGGGCTGGTAGTGCTCGCTTTACGGTAAATATTCGTGGTGATGTGTCCGAAGTCAAGCAAGCAATGGCTGCTGGTGTGGACGTGGTAGAAAAGGTCTACGGCGGTGCTCTGGAAACTTGGGTGATTATTCCGCGCCCCCATCCAAACGTTGAGCGAATTCTACCGATTGGGTATACTGAGGAAGTGCAAGATTTCCGCGATCAGGTGGAAGGCAGATCTGCGTAATATTCTAGACATCGGAGTAAAGCGACGTGGCCAAGATAGATGCTGAAAGTGCGATCGGCTTAGTATCCACGAGTAGCTTTCCGGCCATGGTGGGCACCGCCGATATGATGTTAAAGTCTGCGGCGGTGACGCTGGTGGGCTACGAAAAAATTGGCAGCGGTTCCTGTACGGCGGTGATCAGGGGCCGTTTTCCGGATGTGCGGTTGGCCGTCAGTGTGGGAGCAGATACGGCGGCTCAGATGGGTCAGTTGGTTTCCCAGCTGGTGGTGCCCCGGCCTTCGCCAAATTTGGATGTGATTTTACCGATTAGTACGAGGCTCTTGGCTCAGATTAGTGGCCGCAGCCAGTTGAGCAATTTGGCGATCGGTCTCTTGGAAACCTGTGGCTTTCCGGCGATGGTGGGGGCGATGGATTCGATGCTGAAGGCGGCGGAAGTTTATGTGTCTGGCTATGAGAAAACTGGCTCGGGTCTTTGTACGGCGATCATTCGGGGCAATATTTCTAATGTGACTTTTGCGGTAGATGCGGGGATGAGTACGGCGGAGTTAATTGGGGAGCTGCGATCGGTGATGGTGATTCCGCGTCCGCTGGAGGATCTGGAGATGACCCTACCGACGGCCAGCTGCTGGATCGAGAAGCCGTTGGTGCTGCCGTTGCAAATGCCTCAGAATGAGTTGGCAGATCGGCCTTTGGTGGAGCTGGAGATGCTACAGTCTACTCCGGACAAGTTACCTGCTTTGCTGGGTGAAGATCCTAATTATTGAGCGGTTTTAAACTTGGGCCGATCCTGTAGTGAATTGATCGATCAGCTCTTGCCGACTCAGGTGCATCAGTAGCGGTGTGAACTCAGATGGTGACAGCTTAATGATGTTGGGGACAACAGCAGATAGCTCTGCATCCAAAGCACCAAAACGCTCTACCATCATACTTTCTGCTACCGATCGATGAGCCGTGTTAACGGCATCGGCTGTAGCCTTCTTCATGTACTCAACAAATACCGGCGATTTAGCTAAAGACATAAGTAACTCTATTTCATATCACTGATAAATCCCTAATCCAGCGATCGAGAATCGGGTTCACCAGTTCCGGTGCATCATCTTGGGGACAGTGGCCGATGCCGGGTAGGGGGATGAATTCTTGGACGGCGGGGTAGTTGGCAAATTCACGGCCTAGGTCGATCGGCTCCCAGGGATCTGCTTCCCCCCAAAGAATCAATGTCGGACAGGTTAGCAGCGGTAACAAATCCTCTGGCAATGGCCCTTGGGAATAGGCCGTGAAGGCCAGAAAAACGTCCGCTGCGCCCGGATCAGCGGCGGGTTTCATTAGAATCTCCACCAGTTCATCGGTGACCGACTCGGGTTGGCCGTAGGCTTGGAGCAGAATTTTACGGACGGTGTTGGGGCGGGCTAGTTGGTTGAAGAAGAAGTGACCGATCGCCTTGTTCTGTAAGACCTGTTGGAGCACTGGTGCGCCGATGCGCTTGAACCAGGGTTGGGTGGCTTGTTTGCGATCATGCAGCAACCGCAGAGAGCAATTCAGCATGGCAATGCCCTTGACCCAATCGCTGCCATCCACGGCGGCTTGCATAGCTACTACACAGCCGATCGAGTTGGCAATCAATAGCACCGGTTCGCCAATGACTTCCCGGCAGAAATCCAACACCTGTGCGCCCCAGGTATCAAAGGTATAGTCAATTTCTAGTCCCGGTGTAGGCTTGGCCGAAGCGCCGAAGCCGATCAGATCGATCGCGTAGCAGCAGGAGACTTGGGCCAGGGCTGGGATGTTTTTGCGCCAATGGCCGATCGAGGCGCCAAAGCCATGAATTAGTAAGACCGCTGGGCCGCTGTGGCCTTGCTGACAATAGTTGATGTGGTGACCGCGCCAGCTCCAGGTTTGGGGGCTCAGGGTCGCTGGGGAGGATGTGGCGTTCATGATTTGGGGAAAGGATGGCGGGCCACTGGCTATGATAGTGGATTTACGATCTGTTGGTGGGGACTAGTTAGAACTACGCTGGCGCGGCAATGTAAGGGGTGGGATTTGCCAACAGATTTGTTGCCAACAATTTTGTTGGCTGCTAAGCTGGAAGAAACTTCCTAGTGAAAACCATGATAGACAAAAGTCGATTCGGATTTTGGGTCGGGAGTCCTCGATCGATTTGGGGGATTATCGTTCGATCGATGATGCTTGTCGAGATGTGTTGATGGTTTTAGAGCATGATGGCTATTTGGAACAGCGACAGGATGCTTATGTGTTTGTTTCTAAGCTGATCCGAGATTGGTGGAATGCCCGCTATCGCTTTAATTTTATCCCGGCATCGGAGCGCAGCTAATTTCAATCTAATCCAAGGCTGGTTCGCAGACTGTCTCAACCATTCAGGGCAATACCATGAATTTCAAGTACAATCCGGGTTTTAGTAGCGATGAAGATTTGATTGGTGCTTTTGTGGTGCGGCAAAAGGAGCTACAGCAAATTCTGCAAACGATTCAAGAGAATACGGGTCGCACCTATCAGCATTTATTGCTAGTGGGTGCTAGAGGTACCGGAAAAACGATGTTGGTGCGGCGAGTAGCGGCGGAAATCCGACGGTCTAATGAACTAAATCAGCATTGGTATCCGTTGGTATTTGGAGAGGAATCTTACCGAATCTTGAGTGCGGGGGAGTTTTGGCTAGAGGCTTTGAACCATTTAGCCGCTCAGAATCCGGGTTCCCAATGGCAGGGGGGGTATGAAGAGTTGCGGGGAGAGCGGGATGAAAAGAGGTTACAGCAGCGGGCGATCGCTCAGCTCATGGATTTTGCCGATGCCCAAAACAAGCAGATTTTACTCATTGTGGAAAATCTCAATATGCTCTTCGATGAACAAATGAGCACTGGCGACGACTGGGATCTACGGCATACGCTGCAAAATGAACCCCGCCTGATGCTGTTGGGCACAGCAACCCAGCGTTTCGATGAGATTGACAATGTCGATAAAGCTTGGTTTGAATTCTTTGCCCTCCATATGATGGAGCCATTAAAGCTTTCTGAAATATGTCAGCTCTGGAGCAGCATTGCTGAAGAAGATTTATCAGATAATCAAATGCGCCCGATTCAAATTCTAACTGGGGGCAATCCTCGTTTATTGCAGGTTTTAGCTGGTGTTTCCAAGGGTGTGAGTTTCCAGGATTTGATGGCTAATCTTACTCAGCTTATTGATAGTCATACAGACTACTTCAAAAGCTTATTGGAAAATTTACCTGCAACAGAACGCAAAGTCTTTGTAGAATTGTTGGAATTTTGGAAGCCAGCAAGTACTAATGAGATCGCAAAAGCAACCAGATTAGATGTAAATAAAGCCAGCGCGCTTTTGAAACGCTTACTTGATCGAGGTGCAATAGAAATAGTTGAACAGTCCAGCAAGAAGAAATATTATCAGGTGTCGGAACGACTGTTTAATATCTATTATTTAATGAGGAAAAGAGGTGGGAATAGCGATCGCGTTCGAGTCGTTGTTGAGTTCATGGCTTTGTTCTATCCAAGCGCATATGAGCAGATACGTCGAATCCTTGTCGATTCGCTCAATTTACCAATCCAACAACAGAAAGATCATCTTTATGCAGCACGTCTTCTTTTAAATAAAACGCCAAATGATGAGTTGCAATCCATGGATAAACTCGTGCGATTTCACGAAAATCATTCAGCGATGCTGGAAGAACTCACCGCATCCACGATTGAAATGGCGTCTAATGGTTGTGCGAAAGAAGTACTGAGTGAACTTACTCAATTGATAGTAAATCTCGATCTAGAATCATCAGTTACAAAGCTTCAAACCCTTTTAGGAGAAGAAACACACTTTGTTTTTGATGAACGTTTTGTTGGGATAGAGCCACTTATTGTTGGTCTCAGAATTTTTTTGGGTGAAGAACGTCCTCTGGTTCCGCAAGAAGTCTTTGAAGTTGGGAAAGATATAGCCGATCGCATTCGCAGCAAACAAGCAGAGCGGATATCAACTTCGCTTCTAGCTCCGGCTCCCCTGCTCCCAAACTTGGGAGCAGGGGCTGGGGGATGAGGGCAAGTCAATAAACTTTATAGCTCATGGGACGCTGAGGATTCCTTGACTGTCAGCCACAGCAGCACCAAAGAAATGCCCAAACCGATCGCCCCACTCCCCACCAACTCTGTCACCGTCAGACTCTGCTGAGTATAAATTGCCACATAGGTGCCCAGGCTGAGGGGCCAGAGCAATAGCAACCCCGTCCAACTACCGGGCCGCAGGTTTTTGTTTTTCCAGCTCAACCCTAAATGGTCTAGCAAAGGATGGGTCAAGCCCACCGCTGGCAGAATGCCACCGACGACTGGCCATTGCCAGCCCACCACCGCCGCTGCCAGCGACAAAATAAAGAATGGCACGTTATCGCGGAACAGCACAGGATCGAAAGCAACCGATCGCCAGTCTGGGCGGACTTTTTGATAGGCAGGAATCCAAGCTTCTGCAATGGTATGCAGAATGAGGGTGATCGCGATCGACAAAATCAAAAGATTGAAGGTAAGGTGTTGATGATTGAGCATTGCTTCCTCCATCCCAGCTAAAAAATCTGATGCCTTTCGAGTCTAGCGCAGTTGATCATCCATTGCCGGGGTCATGCTACTTCCCGACTTTCCCCGACTTTGGCGATCGCCAATTACCGACTTCTTCGGACTGACATTGCTAGACCTACCCCTTAGAATTTTTGGGTAATGAGTGGTTCCTAAATTCAAAGCTAATGACTTACACAACAACGATCCAGCCCGTTTCTAGTCTTCCTGTCGAACTAGATCCTAGCCGCCTTCCTGCCCACCTGGCAATTATTATGGATGGCAACGGTCGCTGGGCGGAGCAGCGCAAAATGCCCCGCACGGTGGGCCATGCCCAGGGAGCCAGAACCCTGAAGAATATTTTGACTTGCTGTGATGAATGGGGGATTTCGGCTTTGACGGTCTATGCTTTTTCGACGGAGAATTGGCGGCGACCGCTGGATGAGGTGAATTATTTGATGTCTTTGTTCGAGCGGATGTTGGCTCAGGAGCTGGAGGCGATGCATGATCGAGGAGTGAAGCTCCAGTTTTTAGGAGATCTCACGGGTCTGCCGATTTCGGTGGAGCGAGCGGTGCGCAAGGCGATCGAACTGACTCAGCACAATCGGGGCATTGCTTTTAATGTGGCGATGAATTATGGGAGTCGATCGGAGATTGTGGAAACTTGTCGGATCTTGGCGGCGCGGGTGCAGGCGGGGCAGCTGGAGTTGGGGGAGATTGATGAGGTGACTTTTGGCCGGGAGTTAAGCGACGGGCTGGCTCCAGATTTGCTGATTCGGACTAGTGGGGAGATGCGGCTGAGCAATTTTCTGCTCTGGCAGTTGGCCTATACGGAGCTATATTTTACGGATACACTGTGGGTGGATTTTGATCGGGCGGCGCTACTGAAGGCGTTGCTGGAGTATCAGGGGCGGCAAAGGCGCTTTGGTGGTCTCGGTGGGGCGGTTTGATATTAGCAACCGATAATATATCGGCTTCGATCGACCAAAACTCTCTTGATACCCAGCAACAACAATAGACAAGTTCCATTGACTGCTAAGAAGCCGATCGCCACCGTCAAGACATTTGCATCTTTGAGCAGATGACCTAAGGGAATAATGGCGCGGCTGTAGAGACCGATCGCATATTGATGCAGAAAGAATATGCCGAAGCTATAGTTGGCGATCAAGCCTATCCAGGGAGTGTAGGTCTGCATTTCGTACTTTTCGCGGCGCTGGAGACCGTAAATTATTAAAAAGCTAGCGATTATTTTGGTGACTGAGTTGAAGGCCATGAACGGACGATGGGTGAATTCTAATAAACACAGTAATATCAAGAGGCCCAATAATACCGGCCAAAGCTTTTGGCAATATTGAAAAATCCGTGCGCGGTAGCGACAAGCTAGCATGCCAATGAGATAAATTGGGGCGAAATGCAATGCTGATATCAATGGGTCGTGTACCCAAGGACGGGGGATACCCAGATTGATTAAAATAAGTAAGGGGAAGAGGAGGTAAGCTTTTTGCCACTTGGTGGCCAAGATAAATAAAGGAGCTGCCAAGTAAAAAAGACAGATCATGGGAATGAACCAAAGTGGCCCTAGGTGCATCCCTGTCAGATAATAGACCAAGACTTTTTGGAGTGCCGATAGTTGGCCGAAGTGTTCGCTGAAAGCTGGGTAATCGGGGATTTTGCCAGCGAGCTTGGCTAGGATGATCGGAATTGAAGTGATGAAATAGGGTAGTAGGACGTATTGAAGTTTTTTCTTCAGATAAGAGCCGTAGCTGTATTTGGGTAACAGGTATTGAAATAGATAGCCAGCGATGAAAATGAAGTAGACGGTACCGTTGCTAAATAGCATGCGAGCCAGATGCAATGCTGCTTGGTTCTGCCATTGGAGAGAAAGGATTAGGTGACTCAGGACTACCATTCCGATCGCGAAGCACCGAAAGACGTGAATGTAGCCTAAAAAGCTGGCGTTGGTCATGGGGACAGGGGTTTCCCTGACGGTGGGACAGATTTAATGTACCATGGGTTGCTGTCTCAGCCATCGATCGGCTGGAGGGGCGTGGGTAGCAGGAGTTGGTAAAAGCCGAGGTCGAGCCAGCTACCGAACTTAAAGCCTGCTTGGGCGATCGTTCCGCAGTGCCGAAAGCCGAGTTTTTGGTGCAGGCTAATGCTGGCTTGGTTGCTCATATCGATGCCGCCGATCAGGGTGTGATACTGTCGATCGATCGCCGAGGCGATCAGTTTTTCTAGCAAAGCCTGACCGATGCCTTGACCCCGGTGCTGATGGTGGACATAGACAGAATGCTCAATGGTGTATTTGTAGGCAGTCCATTGGCGAAAGGTGCCGTAGCTGGCGAATCCCAGGAGTTCACCGCCGTTGTTGGTGGCGCCGATTACCGGGAACTGATTGGTGATTTTGCGATCGAACCATTCCACCATGTTTTCCATGGTGCGTGGTTGATAATCATACAAAGCAGTGGAATTGATAATTGCCTCATTGAAAATATCGAGAATCGCTTCTCCATAAGTTGTGTAGGTGCAATCGACAAAATTCATGAGCTGATAAAGATGATCTCTAAAGACTTGCAACTATTTCAGTGATGCATTAACTACTTGCATAGCTATACCTTGATGCCAAAGATTGCATCGGACTTGGGAATCCTATGCGGGTTTACTGGCGCTTGATTTCTTGGTGGTCGTAGTTTTCTTGGTAGTTGTCGTAGACTTTTTAGCTGCCGCCTTCTTAGCCGCTGGTTCCTTAGCCGCAATAGCGGCCTTGGCTTTTGCGGGAGCTTTCTTCGTGGCAGTGGATTTAGTCGCCGTAGACTTGGCCTTACTAGCCGCTGCGCCCTTCTTCTTGGCGGGAACCTTTTCGGCCAAGAGCTTCACCGCAGTTTCCATGGTGATGCCCTCCACCGTTTCATCCTTGGGCACACTGACATTCACCTTGCCATGGTTAATGTAATCGCCGTGCGGCCCAGCGTAGATATTCACCGGCTCACTGTCCGCCGGGTGCGGCCCGATTTGGCGCAGGGGTTCCTTGGCCTTGCCACGGCTACCGCGCACGACCTTTGGTTCCGCTAACATTTCCAAGGCTCGCTCCAGGGTAATGGTCAGCACATCATCTCCCGCCTTGATCGATCGATAATCCTTGCCCTCCTTACCTTGGTCGTGAACCACATAAGGCCCAAAGCGACCCAGGGCCGCCTGAATTTTGCAACCGGTTTCTGGATGTTGTCCCAACAGGCGCGGCAGAGCCAATAGGCTCACGGCCATTTCTACGGTCACATCCTCCATCTTCACGCCCTTAGGCAGAGAACTTTGTTTCGGCTTTTTACCATCCTCCGTTTTTTCGCCAAGTTGGACGTAAGGCCCATAGGGCCCCAGCTTGGTGTAAATCGGTTCACCGGTTTCTGGGTGGTGCCCCAGCACATCTAGGTCACCGCTCTTTTGGCGGAGCAAGAGCTGGATGGTCTCGGGAGCCAGATCCGAAGGATTCAGATCGGTGGGAATCGAGGCGTTGCCCTGCTCCGATTCGATATAGGCACCGAATTTACCGATCTTGATCTTCACATCCAGACCATCCAGGTCGATCGTGCGCGCCGTTGTGGCATCGATTTCCTTTTCTTTTTCCTTGACCTGGGTTTCCAGACCCGTGTCGCCTAGATAGAAATTCTGTAAATAGGGCAGCCAAGCAGTGCCCCCAGTAGAAATATCATCCAAGGTCTGCTCCATGCGGGCCGTAAAGCCCACATCCACCAGCTCATTGAAATGGTTTTCCAGCAGGGCCGTCACCGCAAAGGCTGTAAAAGTTGGAATCAGCGCATTGTTCTGCTGCTGCACATAGCCCCGATCGATAATGGTACCGATGATGCTGGCGTAGGTACTGGGGCGACCGATGCCCTCGCCTTCCAAGGTTTTTACTAAAGATGCTTCGGTGTAGCGGGCCGGCGCTTGGGTTTGGTGATCGATCGATTCTAATTTCTGGCAATCTGGCCGATCGCCTTTTTTCAAATTGGGCAAGATTACTTCTTGGTCTTCCAGGGCCGCATCGGGATCGTCGGAGCCTTCCACATAGGCCCGCAGATAGCCGGGGAAGTCGATCCGCTTACCGCTGGATCGGAAGGTGGCCTTTTCCACCTGAATATCTACACTGACTTGGGTTTGGCGGGCATCAGCCATTTGACAAGCCACCGTGCGTTTCCAGATCATGTCATAGAGGGCCAGCTCCCGATCGCTCAGACCGGTTTGCTTGGGAGTCACAAAGGTGCTACCGGCGGGCCGGATGGCTTCGTGGGCCTCCTGCGCGCCCTTAGACTTAGTGGTGTATTGACGGGGGGCAGGGCTGAGATAGTCGGCTCCATACATTTGCTCTACGCAACTGCGAGCTGCACCGATCGCCTGCTCGGAGAGATGCACGGAATCCGTCCGCATGTAGGTGATATAGCCTTGCTCGTAGAGCTTCTGGGCTGTGCGCATGGTGTCGCGGGCCGAGAGGCGCAGTTTCCGGTTGGCTTCCTGTTGCAGGGTAGAAGTCGTGAAGGGCGGTGCTGGTTTGCGGGTAACTGGCTTTTCTTCGAGGGAGCTGACCGTCCAGGGCTTACCTTGGAGGCTGGCTGTCAGGGCTTCGGCCTCCGTTCGATCGAGTAGCTTGACTTTTTTGTTGGCAATTAATTGGCCGTTGTTGGGGTCGAAATCTGCGCCGTTAGCAATGCGCACGCCGTCCAGTAAAACTAATTTTGCTTCAAACTGATTCTTCACCTGTTGGAGCAGCGCTTTTAGATCCCAATATTCGGCGGTGCGGAAGGCCCGCCGTTGGCGTTCTTTTTTGACCACGAGGCGCACAGCTACGGACTGGACACGACCAGCGGAGAGACCGAAGGCGACCTTTTTCCAGAGGAGGGGTGAGACCGTATAGCCCACTAGCCGATCGAGGATCCGGCGGGTTTCTTGGGCGTGAACCACGTCTTCATCGATCGTCCGGCAGTTGCTCAGGGCTTTCTTGATCGCTTCCTTGGTAATTTCATGGAATACCATCCGCTTGGCCGGAACTTTGGGCTTCAGCAACTGCAAGAGGTGCCAGCTAATGCTTTCCCCTTCCCGGTCTTCGTCCGTGGCCAGAATCAGTTCATCGGCGTTCTTGAGGGCGGTTTTGAGTTCTTGGACTATTTTTTTCTTGTCCTTGGGAATCACGTAGAGCGGTTCGAAGTTTTCTAGGACGTTAATGCCGATCTTCGACCAGCTTTCCCCCTTAAACTCGGCGGGGATTTCGTCAGCAGAAGAAGGGAGGTCACGCACATGCCCCATCGATGCCTTGACTTCGTAGCCACTGGGTAAAAACTTACTGATCGTCCGTGCTTTGGTAGGAGACTCGACAATAACAAGGATGGTCATAATGGTGGCGTCTAGGTAGCGGAGTGCTATTGATGTCAAATTGAAATAAATTTTGGCAATTGTCAAGGGGGCCGGGAACTTAATTTTCAGCTAATTGTCTGAAAGTAGCTAGGCGTGCCGATTGCTTCTCAACCCGTGCTAAGACAAACTGTTACAAATGGCTGAATGTCGGGTATGGTTAGTGGGTGCCCCTGCTGTTTGGCTCTATAATGCCCTAACATCTCATAAAAGTGTGGTCTGTGTGGCTAGTCTGTTGTTCATCTAGAAATTTAAATTGGTTTCCTCAATGAAAAAACTGTTACTGACATTACTCACAATGCCCACAGTCACAGCTGTACTATTTCCCTTTGCAGCCCACGCCGTTCCCGCCAAACCAAACACTTACACCATCAAAGGCAGTCAGCTCTGTGTGACCCAGCATAGCCGCACCTATTGTGTAAAACAAGCCAAGCCCAATGCCGCTCAGGCCAAGCAAGCCGAAGTACTGGCTTCCACCTTCGAGCAAGGCGTAGAATTCACCGATGCAGAGAGCGATGCTGCCATCAAAAGATTTGGTTGCGACTGCCCGGCTTGCATCCGTGCCGTCAAACAGATTGGTGTCTTCACCGGCAGCAAAGCTTAAATCATTACCATTTTAGAACCCTTTTCACCGACATCCGATCGACTCGGATGTCGGTGATTTGTGTTGTTGCCCTATAATCCAAAAGCGGTACCCAGCGATCTGGTTCACCATTCTTCTTGGCATCTAAGATCTTTTACTTGTCTTTTGCTCCCGATCCTCAATGAAACACATTCTGTATGTTTTGCCCTATATGAATTTAGGCGGGACCGAACGACAGGCATTCAGTCTGATGAAGAACTTGCTCGATCGCTATCAGATTTCCCTGCTGGCTCCCGATGGACTGGGAGATCGCCCCTTCCGGCAGGCTGGATTCCCCTACTATGAGTTTCCGCGCTTGGAAAAAAATTTGTTGGGAGGTTTAGCCCAGTTTCGGGCGGCCCTATTAGAAATCCATCGCCAGCGCCCGATCGACCTGTTGCATATCCATGCTGCGCACGAGCTGACTCTCTTGGCCAAGTTGGTATTGCCTGGGGTGCCAATCGTGTTTACGGTACATGGTTACCATGGTCGCCAAAGCGCTCTGGGCTACCGTCTGGCTGCCCTCTTTGGCAATTTGTTTGCGGATCGGGTGATTGCGGTTTCCCAGTCGGAATTGGATATTTTGGCTACGGACCATTTGCGGAGTGGCAAATCTCAATTGGTATACAACGGAGTGGCCGAACCCCAGATCGATCGGCAACGGGTCGCCGATCTGGCACGGCAATTTGAGTGCGATCGGCCCGACCAAATTACGATTGGCACCGCTGCAAGGCTGAGCAAAGCTAAAGGGCTAGAGTACCTAATTCTGGCCATGGCGCAGTTGGTAGTAACGCATCCGAACATCCGGCTGGTGATTGCTGGTGATGGGGAGCTGAAAGATAGCCTCAAACAGCAGGTCAACGATCTGGGCATCGCAGACCATGTGGTATTTGCTGGCTACGTGCCCGATGTGCAAAACCTCATGTACTCCTTCGATATTTTTGTGCTGCCTTCGCTGCAAGAAGCCCTACCCTTAGCCTGTGTGGAAGCGATGTCCATGCACAAAGCGATCGTGGGCACCAATGTGGGGGGCATTCCGGAGCAAATTGTAGATGGCGAAACTGGCTTTGTGGTACCGGCGAAAGATGCGGCGGCCTTGGCCGATCGGATTCACCGTCTGATTTCCAATCCGGAGTTAATGGCGCATTTTTCCCGCAAGAGCTACGAGCGCTACCAAGATAAGTTCACGGTGCAGGCCATGCTCGATGATACTGCTGGCCTGTATGAAGGGGTGCTAGCACCCACTGAACTCTAAAATTTTGCAACAGTCTATGGATCCGCATGCAGCTGCCAATTTTCTTAATCAACACTGTCCCTGGCTGGATTTGGAAGAGATTCTGGCCGTGGAAGCGCATCGATCGCCCAGCTTGACTGGTTGGACTGGACTCTGCACCTGCGTCGGGCAGACCAAAAATGGCCAGATCTATGAGGTGGATCTGCGGTATGCCTGGAGTGCATCAATTTTGCAGCAGCGGCTGTGGGACTTGGGCTGGAACGAGGTTCTGTTATTAGAAAAGGAGCAGCACCGCACACGGCACAAGCTGATTATTTATTGTTGCAATCCAGAAATTGCCAATTTGCCAAAAGATCCGGTATCCCTAGCACCAGAGTTTTTGTTGGGTCGCTGTTGGCAAACGGTTACCCATGTTTACGGCAACTTCATACTTCCCTGGGCAGCCCCCAAGGTGGAAGATTTGGCCCTGACCTATGGGACTACCCTTAACCTATTGCCCGCAGCCCCAGCGGTGCGCCAGCAGGCTCTGGTGACGCAGTTATTCCAAACCGAGGGTACACCTCAGTTGCAAACTGGTGGGCTGCGCACGCGGGGCTTGTTTAAGTCAGCCCCACTGGATTTGCCATTGCTGTCGATCGTCACGGTGGTCTACAACGGTGCCAAGTATTTAGAACAAACTATCCAGTCGGTCATTCACCAGTCCTATCCTCACCTGGAATACATCATTGTGGATGGTGGTTCCACCGATGGGACGCTGGAGATCGTGCGTCGCTACGAGGATAAGATCAACTATTGGGTTAGTGATGCTGATGGGGGCATTTATAGCGCCATGAATAAGGGGACTCGTCTGGCTCAGGGTAGCCATGTCTTGCATCTGAATGCCGATGACCTGCTCTGCCATGCTGATTCTTTGGCTTGGTTGAGTCAGGCAGACCCTCATCAGAACTACATGAACGCGATCCTCAAAGTGGATATTCAAAGCAATCTGGTGGTAAAGGATTCGATCGGCCCGGCCAATGGCAGTTTGTTAGACAATGCTTACTATCGTAACCGCTGGTTTGCCCTAGCGCGGGTGGCTATGACCCACCCCGGCTTTATTGGCTTGATCAATGAGGCTGCGCTGTTTCCCGAGCACCATCGGATTATGTCCGACACGATCGTGCTAGCCCGTAAATTTGAAACGGAGCCGGTGGAAATTTCGGCCAGGGTGTTGTCTATTTTCCGTAGCGGTGGTGTTTCGGCCAATAACGGTCAAATTCTGGCTGAGATGGGTCAGGAAATTGCCCAGGCTCCCGGTCTTTGGCAAAAAATTCTGGTGTGGTTGAAGCTTCAGGGCATTTTTGTACTGTGGCGATAGCCTTTGGCTGTTGGTGTCAGCCTTCCTGAGTTTTTGGGTAGCTCTTTCGGCAGAGGGGGAATAGACCCACCACGCAATGTGCTATGATTTGCCTCGAATTTTGGCCTCGCCCGGTTTTATGGAAATTAGTAACATTCCAGTAGCAATTTTGTGTGGTGGCAAGGGAACTAGACTGCGCGAAGAAACGGAGTTTCGACCCAAGCCCATGATCGCAGTGGGCGATCGACCGATGATTTGGCACATCATGAAGACCTATTCGCACTATGGTTTTAAGGATTTCATGCTCTGCTTGGGCTACAAGGGCGAAATGATTCGCGAGTATTTTTTTAACTATGACTGGAATCACAGTGATGTGATGCTGGAGCTGGGTAGCAAAAAGGTGACCAAATTAGGTAGCGGTCACGATGAAGAAGATTGGAAAGTTTCGCTGATCGATACGGGCCAAGAGAGTAATACTGGTGGCAGGCTGCGCCGACTATCGCCCTACTTGGATAAGCAGGGGATTTCTACTATTTTGGGTACCTATGGCGATGGGGTCGCGAATATCGATATTCGTCAGCTCTTGGATTTTCATCGCAGTCATGGCAAGTTGGCCACGGTGACGGCCGTCCACCCACCTTCCCGCTTTGGTGAACTAAATGTGCAGGGCGATCTGGTGCGGGGCTTTTATGAAAAGCCCCAGACCACCGAAGGCTGGATCAATGGGGGATATTTCGTCATTCAGCGAGAGGTCTTGGACTGGATTGACAACGATGATAGTAGTTTTGAGGCCGAAACGCTGCAAAGTTTGGCGCAGGAGCAACAACTGCAAGTGCATTTTCACAATGGTTTTTGGCAATGTATGGATACCTATCGGGAGCTGGAGGTGCTCAACAAGCTGTACAATTCCGGCAAGGCAGCATGGCAGGTATGGAAATGAGCAATTTTTGGGGTGATCGATCGGTGTTAGTCACTGGTGGTACTGGGCTGCTGGGTAGTTGGCTGATAGAAGAACTGGTGCAGCGGGGGGCGCGGGTGGTCTGCCTGGTGCGGGATTGGGTGCCACAAGCGCGGTTGATCACTGCTGGGTTGACGGCCAAGATCGCTACGGTCTATGGGGCGATCGAAGATATTACGGTGCTGGAACGGACTCTGAGTGAATATGAAGTGGATACGATATTTCATTTGGCCGCCCAAACTATTGTGGGTGTAGCCAATCGGGAACCTTTGGCTACCTTTGAGGCCAATATCAAGGGGACTTGGAATGTGCTGGAAGCCTGTCGGCGAGTCGGTGGGGTCAGCCGGATCGTTTTGGCTTCTAGTGATAAGGCTTATGGGGACTGTGAAATATTACCCTATGACGAAACCACGCCCTTGCGAGGCGAACATCCCTACGATGTTTCGAAGAGCTGTGGGGACTTGATTGGGCGTAGTTACGCGGTCAGCTACGGTTTGCCGGTGTGTATTACCCGCTGTGGTAATTTCTATGGGGGCGGCGACCTGAATTTTAATCGATTGATTCCCGATACTATTCGATCAACTCTGCGCGGTCGGCCATTGACGATTCGTAGTGATGGTAGTTATGTGCGGGACTATTTTTATGTCAAAGATGGTGTGTTGGCTTACCTTCATTTGGCCGAGCGCATGGACGATCGCCAGCTGTGGGGGGAGGCCTTTAACTTTAGCAACGAGTTGCAAATTTCCGTGCTGAATATGGTTGATCAGATCTTGGGTTTGATGGGTCGCTCGGATTTGAAACCGGTGATTTCCAACCAAGCCACCAACGAAATCAAGCATCAATATCTCTCTGCGGCCAAGGCGCGCCAGTTGCTGGATTGGCATCCGCAGTATGAGCTAGCAGCAGCTCTGCAAGAGACAATTGACTGGTATCGCTATTTTCTGGCTAGCTAACATTTATCCTATTTTCTGCCCCGTTTCATGACATCTACTTGCCGTTTTTGTGCTAGCCCTTTACATCAGACCTTCGCAGATCTGGGTATGTCGCCGATTTCCAATGCTTTTATTAGGGCCGATTCTCCACCGGAGAGGCTACGCCAACGAGCCAACCAAGGCGAGAAATTCTATCCGCTCCATGCCTATGTTTGCGATCGATGTTTGCTGGTGCAGCTAGAGGAATTTGAAACACCCAGTGAGATTTTTAATGCAGAATATGCTTATTTCTCTTCCTATTCCTCATCCTGGCTAGAGCATTCCCGGCGTTATGTAACAGACATGATTGATCGCTTCCAGCTCGATGCTCAAAGTCAGGTGGTGGAAATTGCTAGCAATGATGGCTATCTGCTCCAGTACTTCCAAGAGCGGGGCATTCCCGTCTTGGGGATCGAGCCAGCGGCAAATGTGGCGGCGGTGGCTCGGGCCAAGGGAATTGATAGTTTGGTACAGTTTTTCTCGGTGGAGACGGCTACCCAGTTGGTGCGAGAGGGGCGGCGGGCCGATCTATTGTTGGGTAATAATGTGCTGGCCCATGTGCCCGATCTGAATGATTTTGTGGCGGGACTGAAGCTGCTGTTGGCCCCTGGGGGAGTGATTACGATGGAGTTTCCCCACTTACTCAATTTGATCCAGCAAAATCAATTCGATACCATCTACCACGAGCATTTCTCCTATTTTTCGCTGCTGGCGGTGGAAAAGATCTTTGCTCACCATGGAATTGTGCTGTTTGATGTGGAGCAGTTGCCGACCCATGGTGGCTCTCTGCGGATTTATGGTCGGCATCAGGAAAATCAGGAACGCCCGATCGGCGAGAATATTGATCGACTAAAGTTGGCGGAGCGATCGGCTGGTCTGGAGGAGATTGCTACCTATCATGGATTTGCCAGCCAGATCCAGGCCATTAAGCGACAGCTCCTCACTTTTTTGATGCAGGCCCAGGAGCGGGGCCAACAGGTAGTGGGTTATGGGGCACCAGCTAAGGGCAACACCCTTTTAAACTACTGTGGGGTCAAAACAGATTTATTGGCTTACACGGTGGATGCCAGTCCGCACAAGCAAAATATGTTGCTGCCCGGTACCCGGATTCCGGTTTATGCCCCCCAGAAAATTTTCGAGACTCGGCCAGATTATGTGCTCATCCTCCCTTGGAATATTCGGCAGGAGATTATGGAGAGTATGCAACAGGTGCGGGAGTGGGGTGGTCAGTTTGTGGTGCCGATTCCGGAGTTAACTATTTTGGCTTGATGAGGTATTTGGATGATTTTTCGAGAATTGGCCATTGGTGGTGCTTATTGTATCGAACCGGAAGAGCTGCGTGATGAGCGGGGCTTTTTTGCGAGAACTTGGTGCCAGCAAGAGTTTGCCGCCCGAGGTTTGGCCAGCCAGCTCGACCAGTGCAGTATTTCCTTTAACGATCGGCTGGGCACCCTGCGGGGCCTGCATTACCAAGCACCGCCTCATGGAGAGGTGAAGCTGGTGCGTTGTACTGCGGGGGCAATTTATGATGTCTTGGTGGATGTGCGGCCAGATTCCCTAACTTTTCGGCAGTGGGTAGCTGTGGAGTTGACGGGGGCCAATCGGCAGCTGCTCTATATTCCGATCGGGGTGGCCCATGGTTTTCTGACTTTGGTGGATGGCACTGAGGTCTTTTACCAAATGACTGGTACTTACCAGGCCGAGTCGGCCCGTGGGCTGCGCTGGAACGATCCAGCTTTTGGGATAGAATGGCCTTATGAACCAGTGATCATAGCCGGTCGGGATCGACAGTACCCAAATTTTGTGGTCTAGAACTATTTGCAACTTCTCGATCCCAATCAGAGCTACACTGCTAGCAAAATCTTTGACCCCATTGGATAGAGATTCAACAATTATGTCTGAATCTTTAGGTCAGGAATCCCCGTGCGTTTACGCCGGGGAGGATGTCAATGCAAGGCCGAGAGCGATGAATTGTGGAGGAGCTCGATTATAGTTTGCACCGGGTACCATTGGATTTACCTCTGTATGTGGGTGAACAGCACCGTCAAGCCGACTCTAGAAAACCTTATTCCAAGAAGCCAAGAAATATGTCACGTATACACTACACTAAGCCCTCAATCACTGAACTAGAAATTTGTTATGCTACCGATGCGGCTACAAATGGATGGGGAGAACGTTGTTATGAATATATCGGTCGTTTTGAACAGCTTTTCAGAATACATCTCGGCGTAAAATATGCGATCGCAACTTCAAGTTGTACGGGGGCTATGCATATGGGACTAGCCGCGTTAGGGATTGGGGTGGATGATGAAGTTATTTTGGCAGACATCAACTGGATTGCTCCTGCTGCACCTATCACCTATCTTGGTGCTAAACCAGTCTTTGTCGATATTTTACCTGATACATGGTGTATGGATCCACAGAAAGTGGAAGCAGCTATTACACCAAAAACAAAAGCTATTATTGCTGTTCACATCTATGGAAATCTTTGTGATCTCGATGCTCTTCTGGCTATTGGGGAAAAGCATGGTATTCCTATTATTGAAGATGCTGCTGAGGCGATTGGTTCAGTTTGGCATGATAAAAGAGCTGGTTCAATGGGTGCTTTTAGTACTTTTTCATTTCACGGTACAAAGACAATTACGACGGGCGAAGGGGGGATGTTTGTTACCAGTGATCAGCAATTATATGAAAAGGTTCTAACTCTCAGCAACCATGGACGTGCTAATGGTCAATCCAGACAGTTTTGGCCTGACATGGTAGGCTTTAAATATAAGATGTCTAACATTCAAGCTGCCATTGGTTGCGCTCAGATGGAGAGGATCGATGAATTAATAGCTGGAAAAAGACGAGTTTTTGAATACTACCGGAATGGATTGAAGGAATTACCATTGAAAATGAATCCTGAGCCAGAAGGGACTAAAAATGGTTATTGGATGCCAACTATTGTTGTGGATGAAAGAGTTGAATTTGATCGAGATCTCTTGTTGGAAGAATTTAAAAAGAACGATATCGATGGTAGGGTGTTTTTCTGGCCTTTATCTATACTACCTATGTTTGAGGAAGTGCCCAATAACAAGTTAAGTTTGAATCTTTATCGAAGAGCTATAAACTTGCCAACTTACCACGATCTAAGCGAAAGAGAAATGGACATTGTTAATGGTTTGATCGCTCAATCCTTATCAAGGAAAGGTCTCGATTTATGATGGATATTTATCAACCCCTGAAGGAATACAAATATCGGAATTTAAATGATTCTGTATTTACAATACCAATTATAGAAGAAAATGGAGGTCTCGTAGGAACTCTCCAGTGCATAGACATTTATAGCTTGCAAAATTCAGAAATTATTGGATTGTTGACAAAATGGCGTAATCAATACATGCAATGCTTTCTGACCCAATTCGCTGCTACAGAAGAACGAACTTCTCAGTGGCTGAAAAACACAGTCTTGCCTGCCGAAGATCGGATTTTATTTCTAGTCTGTGATCAAATAGGACAAGCCATTGGTAATTTTGGATTGTGCAAGGTGGGGAAAGAATATGCTGAATTGGATAATATTCTTCGGGGTGAAAAGGTGGTGTGTAGAAACTTATTTTACTATGCTGCAATTGCACTGTTGAATTGGATCTTCAAGGCACTTAATATCAGTGTTGCAAGCCTACATGTATTTTCCAATAATAACAGAGCGATTTCGTTGTATGAGCGAATTGGGTTTGAAACTATCGGTTTGCAAAGTTTGTCCCGAGTGGCAGCTGGAAACGAAGTTTCTTATGTGGCATGCACGGATTTGAAAAATGTTGCTAGTTTCCAATATCAAGAGATGTCTTTAGAAAAGGCACTTTTTTTTGACAAACACAGCTGGTTGATGTCAAAATAGTTTTGTTGTTCAATACCTTGTAAGGCTGGAGCTAAATTAATATGACAATCAATCCAATTAGTGAATTCGAAAATGAAAAAGCGGTGAATATTCGCAAGATGTCTGAAGATGCCAGTGTGGTCAATGGCGGCTTGGATTTTGTTCTGCTTACTGCTCCCTACAAGTATAGTTACAACTTTTCTTGGCAGGGTCGCCCGATTATTCAATTCCCTCAAGATATGGCTGCTATGCAAGAATTGATTTGGGAGACCAAGCCTGACCTTATTATCGAGACTGGAATAGCTCATGGAGGCTCGTTGATTTTTAGTGCGTCAATGTTAGCTCTGCTGGAATATTGTGATGCGATTGAGCATCGAGAAGTACTGGATCCCAATAGGCCGAGGCGAAGAGTATTAGGCTTGGATATTGACATCCGTGTTCATAACCGTGAAGCAATTGAAGCTCATCCGATGTCTAATCGAATTGATATGATTGAGGGATCATCTGTTGCTCCCGACATCATTGAACAGGTTTACAAATATGCAGCAAATTATCAAAAAATCCTTGTTTTCTTGGATTCCAATCATACTCATGATCATGTCCTTGGTGAATTGGAAGCTTATGCACCTTTGACAAGCATTGGCAGCTATTGTGTTGTGTTCGACACGATTGTTGAAGATATGCCAGATGATATGTTTCCGGATCGACCTTGGGGAGTAGGTAATAACCCAAAAACCGCAGTTTGGGAATACCTCAAGACCCATTCCGAGTTTGAAATTGATCGGAATATTCAAAATAAATTATTGATTACAGTAGCACCGGATGGGTATTTAAAGCGATTGAAATAGTTGCTGTCTTGGGGCTTGTCTGGGTGGATGGTGATTCTACCGGCTCAGACAGGGAAATGGCAAGCAGCAAGCGACTTGATGAGGATTTTAGAAGCTACAAGCTGCTCTGCCAACGCCGACTTTTTCGTCCGCAGAGTAAGGCTTCCCTGTTGCTGAAGCCCCGTGTTATACTCAGACCAGTGACCGAAATATTACTCATCATTGTTATCTTATGCCTGCGGCTCTCCCCCCAATTACTGCTATTATTTGCACTTATCGTCGCCCGGAAATGCTGAGGCGAGCAATTCGAAGCGTGCAGAGTCAGACCTTTGAGAATTTTCAGATTTGTATTTACGATAATGCTTCCGGTGACGAAACAGCTGCAGTGGTGGCCGAGCTGGCTGAGCGTGATTCTCGTATCAAGTATCACTGTCGGCCAGAAAACATTGGCGCGGCAGCTAACTATGGGGAAGCAATGAAGGATGTAAAAACGCCTTTCTTTGCTTTTGTCGCTGATGATGATTTGATGCTACCGAATTTTTATGAAGCAGCAATGCAGGCTTTTGCCGAGCAACCCAATGCGATGTTTTTTGCAGGCTCTTTTTTGTGTTTGACCCTGGAAGGTAATAAACATGGTGGTGTTGCTTATGATGCGGAGGTGCTGATGCCTCCTGCCGGAGTCTTTAAGTTTATTGAAGCTGATATGCACCCCTGTTTACATGGGACGATGCTCCGGCGAGAGGTTTTAAATAACTGTGGAGAAATGGGCAGAGTGAACCTTTGGTCAGATCGAGATTGGCTGTGTCGAATTGCTGCCTGCTATCCGGTGATCACTAGTCCAGTGGAATGTTCGATCTTTACTATCCACAACTTGGATAAGGGCCGCCAAGTGGAAATTGATCATGCTTGGCAAGAGCAGGAGTCGATCGCCAAGAGTCTGCAGCCGCTGTTAGATGAGGCTTCTAATCGTAGGCTGGAGCAGATTTTTCACAGGATCATTCGCGATAATACCTATTTCTTGGGAATAGAGTTACTGTATAGCGGTAATTTTGCTGGGGCGCGCCGGGGTGCTGAAAAAATCCGGGCAGAATATGGCACCTTTTGGCAACCTTTGACCCTGAATTTTCTGGCTGGGCTGTTGGAAACTTTCCCTTTTATCCGCAAATTTCTGAGCTCTGTTCGAGATTTGCGTCCCTATCTGAAAAAACAGACCGATCGACCGTTAGTATTACCTTACGATACCCTGATGGATATCTACAATCAACGTAAGTACTAGTGGCCATTTCTGCATGAATCAATACTTTGCGACGGTAGCCCGCGGGCTGGAAGCCTTGGCTCTCGAAGAATTAGTGGGACTGGGGGCGATCGAGCCCAGTCCCGGTTTTTGCGGTGTCTCTTTCCAAGGCGACCTAGAGCTGCTGTACCGGGTTAACCTCTGGGCCAGACTGCCCTTTCGGATTCTGCTGAAGCTGGCGACTTTTCCCTGTGCCGATGGTGACGATCTGTTTGAAGGAATCCAAGCGATCGACTGGAGCCAATACCTGACTCCCGAGCTCACCATGGCTGTCACGGTCACCGGCAAAAATGAGCGCCTCAACCACAGCCACTTCACCGCAGTCCAAGCCAAACGGGCGATCGTGGAGCAACAACAAAAAAAGCTGGGCAGTCGATCTGATGTGAACACTGAGAACCCCGACGTGCGGATCAATGCTCATATCGACAAAGATGGTTGCACCGTCAGCCTGGATAGCTCCGGCAACAGTCTCCATCGGCGCGGCTATCGATCGGCGGTGGGCGATGCCCCGCTCAAGGAATCTTTGGCCTCGGCGCTGGTGCAAATTTCTGGTTGGCAGGCCGATCTAGCTTTCTGCGATCCGCTTTGTGGCTCTGGTACATTGCCCTTGGATGCAGCTATGCGCAGCCTGAACATTGCGCCGGGGATTTTTCGGGAGTCCTTTGGCTTCGAATCTTGGCCGAGCTTTGACGAGCCGCTGTTTGATCGATTATTCAAGGCGGCCGAAGCCAGTGAAAAGCAGGAATTGCTAGTGCCGATCGTGGGCAGTGATCACAATAGTGCAGTGGTGGCCCAGGCCAATGCGAATGCGGTGAGTTGTGGGCTAGATACCCATCTGCAATTTGCTCAGCGGGAATTAGCCGATGTGGAAGCGCCAGCCGATCGGGGAGTGCTGATTTGCAATCCACCCTATGGCGAGCGGCTGGGTCGTGGTGAGGATCTGGGGGCCTTTTATCGGCTGCTGGGAGATGTGCTGAAGCAGCGGTTCAAGGGCTGGAATGCCTATGTGCTGAGTGGCAATAAGGAATTGGCCATGTCGATTGGGTTGCGATCGGCGGCGCGTACTCCGGTGTATAACGGCACCATTGCTTGTCAATTGATGAAGTATGAAATGTATTGATGGTGGATTCTGGCAACAAAATCAAAAAAGCAAGAATAGGTTTAAAATCTACTCTTGCTTGTATTTAATTAACCAACGGTCATTGGTTTACTAAAAGCGGAAAGTTGTTCTGATAGTTCCCACAACTTCACTAGCTCTGGAGCTATTGTGTTCGGGGTTGGTAATCAACAGTACGCCCGGAGTGATGTCTAGATTATCACTCATCTTGATTTTATAGAGAGCTTCTAAGTGCAGAGAAGTATCTCTATCAACTCTGGCGGCAACGGAGCTACCAGTTACCTTTGGTGGTACACCTACGATCAGGCCGAGCACATTACCCTTAGCTCCCAGATCGGGGAAAGCCGCAGTTACTGCGAAGTTGAAAATATCGGCACTGCCGCCAGCCCCACCATTATCGAGGGAGGCGTTGGTCAACCCTGCCCAACCAGATAGCACGAATCCAGGCGAGACTTTGGCACTAGCCAAGAAGTTATAGTGGTTAGCCACCGTGGGAGCGGTACCAAAGGGACTATTTGCAAAGGCACTGCCAGTGCCGCCAGAAATGTTGGCGCCATTGGGGCTATAGGAGCGGGCGTAATTGAGACCCAAATTAATACCTGGAGCGGCCTCATACCGGACTTGGCCGATGATCGCATAGGCACCACCAAAGGCACCACCACCAGTTCCGGAAGGTGCAATGTTGGCAGTGGGATCTGCTGCCACGGTGCCAGGCACGGCATAGCCGATCGAAGCTGTAAATTCATCACTGAAGCGATGATCTAAAGTTGCCGCCGCACCATCACCGCTCTGGCGATAGACGGGGTTATAGCGACCGAAACGAGTCAAGGAACCACCACCAGAACTGGCCAGCAGTGGGTTGAAGGTATACATGTTTTCATTGAACTCGCTGCCCACTGTTTCTAGAATCAGCTTAGAGCGATCGAAAACTGGCAAGGTGTACTGGAGCAAGGAAAGATTAGTCGAATTAGCCTCGTCTCCATCAAATCCCAGCCGAGTCATTCTGGTATTGGTGGTGGTTGCACCATTTAGAGGTGTGGTATTTCTGGATTGCAGACGAGTTCTCAGTTTGTCTTTGCCCGTAAAAGTGGTATCTATGTTGAGGCGCACGCGGTTAGATAGCTGGGTGCCGCTAGTGGAGCTGTTTGCAGCGGAGCTAGTATTACCACTATAAGCCGTAAACCCCACAATCACTTCTCCCACCAGTTTGCTGGTGGTCGAGAAGGTGCTGGTTTCTTGGGCGACTTTGAAGCTGTTCTCTACATTGGTTACCCGGTTTTCTAAGGCTCCAACTTCGCTAGTGAAAGCCTTAGCCAAGGCCTTGAGCTGGGCGAGGTCTTCGGCCGCTACTAGGTTGGGGTTCGCCGCCATCTTCTCTTCCAGCGTATTCAAGCAAGTGCCCATGTTGCGCACTAGTTCGGATTGGGGAATTTCTTGCTGAATAGAAGTAATGCCGCATTGATAGCGATCGTTGATCCGGTTCAGTTGCTGTACTTGAGGATCGGTGGGCATTAGGTTGCTAGCAGCAACTCTTTGGGGCTGGGCCACATTAGTTTCATCGGTCACGATCCCGTAGGACGGGTACTCCCGTATCGGCTCGGCTGCTTGGGCGGGAGTAGCTGCTAGCAAAGCCATCAGACCTAGTAAGGTCATTGCACCCTGGGATAAATTTAAATGCATCATAGTTCTCACACCTTAAATTGGCTTGTGCGTTGTATTGGTTAACAAAAAGCGACCTAACAAATTTGCTTTTTCCGAAAATATAAATGGCAAAAGGAAAGCCCGAGACTTGTGGAAAATCAGTAGCAAGCAACACAATACTAAAGTCTGTTCATTAAAGCCACGTTTCTTGATGGTTAAGACCAGATTAAGCTAATTTATCTTCTCCCTAATCTCTATTTCTTGCTTGCAGTAATGCTTTGAGTCTATTTTGGATTTGCCAACTTCTTTTTTTGGGCTAATTTTATAACCAAAGCTTAACCAAAGCTTTTCCAAACTTGGAGGAAAATGCAATAGACTTGTGTTGCGATACATTAAGCTCTTTGCAAAAAAATACCCGTTGTTATGTCCAATGCTGTTGGCGTGTCTAATATATATAGCTTAGTCCAACAGGGCGGACCACTTATGTGGCCGCTGCTCGGCCTGTCAGTTATGACAATTGCTACTGCTCTAGAGCGAGCTGGATTCTGGCTGCGGCTGATTAGTCATGAAGACCGCATTGTACATGATGTTTTAGATGCGGCGCATCATAGCCTAGATGATGCAGCTAAGATCGCCTATCAAGCCCGAAACCTAGCGATCGGACGGTTTCTTTTTGCCACCCTCCGCCTCAGTGACTCTTCACCGGAGACCTTTCACCTAGCCATGGAGGCGGCGGCGGAGCGGGAATTTATCCAAATGCGCAAGGGAGACAAGTTGCTAGAAACGGTGGTGGGGGTTGCTCCCCTCTTAGGGTTACTCGGAACAGTTACTGGCTTGATGACTACATTTAGTCATCTAAACCTGGGTGGTGGTAATGCGGCAAATGCGGGCCTCTCTAAAGCGGCAGCTGGTATTGGAGAGGCGCTGATTGCTACTGCGACTGGGATGTTCGTAGCTATTCTGGCCCTGATCTTTTTCCGAATTTTTGTGACATTGCAGGACAAGCAAATGGACTACTTTAATACCGTAGGTAACCAACTGGAGTTAATCTATCGCCATGTTTGGTGTGAAGATCGGGATTATCGATCGACGCAAGTTACCTCCGGTATCCAGTCCGCAGAGCCTAAGCCTGAGTCTGAACCTTCTACTTCTAGCGACTTGCATCTGCCTTCATCGTCTTATTTAGCGACTAGAAAGCGTGGGCTGAGCTTGAGTGACAAGTACTAGTCCGTGCTGGATCTAAACTGACTTATTTTAAACATTTTGGAGTGGAGCTATGGCGTTAGGATCTAATCGGAGTCGAAGAGGGAATCAGATGCCAGAACTAAATCTAGTTCCACTGATGGACTTGGTTTTGACAATTTTATGTTTTTTTATCGTTGCTTCTATTTCTCTGGCCGGTTCCTCTGGTAGTACGGGTTCCGTTGACATTGCTTTGCCCAGTGCTAAATCTGGCTTGTCTGATCAGGAGGGTGATAATAAGCCCACAGATCCGATGATTGTCAGTGTGGACAGCAAAAATGAAATGTTCGTAGAGAATCGTAAAATTGTCATTAGCCAATTGGGTCCCGAAATTAAAGCTTATTTAGCGAAATATCCTAAGGATGGTGTGGTGATCCTAAAGGCCGACAGCCAAATCTCCTATGCCAAAGTGATCGAAGTACTGTCTCAAATGCGTAGTCTTGGTGGAGAGAAGGTGTCTTTAGCTGTCAATAAGAGCTAGCCTGAAGAATGAATGGCATAAAAAAATCGATCCTACTACAGCCCTGCAAGGATTGGGAATGAGGGTCTTAAATAATATCTAGAAAAGAACAATAGTGGGTGCAATCACTGCGCCTCGCTATTGTTTTTTTCTAGATATCCAACCCATTGATGAATCCTGGGAACTACTAAATTGCGATCTTGAGCGATTGATTATAGAAAACCCTGGATTCTCAACGTGGTGAGAGTGAAAAATAATTGCCTTTATAACCGGATCTTTGATGATTAAATTAAGGCTATGAGAAGGTTATGGAGGGGTTATGAAAATACGGGTTATGGCAGTTTCGCTGGTTATCAATCAATCTTGATCTGTCGAAATAAATATCGATCAATCGTCCTGGTTGCTAATATGTGATATGTCATCATATGATGATTGAAAAATCGTCATTTTTATTAAGGAGTGAGTTCCGAACCATGGCTTGTCCGAAACAAAAGCTAAGCTGCAAAAACTTTGTTGTGCTGGGCTCCTTCCTGGGAGCTATGATTCTTATGGAGGCAGTGATGCCGAGAATTTCTGGAGCGAGTACATCAATTGCTCCGGCCGCTCCAGTTCATCCAACGGTTCAAACTACCTTGGATGAGATAAATAGTCCAGGGTCGATAGAGCAAAGCTCAGTGCCACAGGCAATTGATCAATCTAGCGATCGGATTCAGTCATCAGCCAATATTCAAGAACAAACTCCTCAGGTTATTTCTACCTCGAACATGAATATTGGGCAAGCTTCCCAAAAATCTGGGGTTACTCCAACTGCCGATCGGCCAGCGGCAGTGAATTACTCTGCTCAAGCTAATCTCAGCGACATTTCTGGTAACTGGGCCGAGCCTTTTATTCGGGTACTGACCGAGAATGGCATTATCGCTGGTTACCCCGATGGCACCTTTCAGCCCGATCGGCCCGTCACCAGAGCTGAATTTGCGGCCCTAGTCAATAAAGCTTTCCCCGATTCGCCAGAAATTCGTGCAGCCATTAACTTCCGGGATGTGCCACGGGGTTTTTGGGCCAGTGATGCGATTCGCAAGGCCACTGCCACCGGGTTTTTGGCAGGTTACCCCGATCGAACTTTTCAGCCTAGAGAAGGCATCAAGCGGATCGACTCCTTGGTTTCTTTTGTGAATGGTGCCAAGCTTGCTGCCGAAGGCCAAGCTGCCAACATTGATGAGCTATTCACTGATACCAATCAAGTTCCCAGCTATGGTCGCGACCAATTGGTGGCTGCCGCACAGCGCTGCGTAGCGGTGAGCGTTTCCTATCCTGATGGCCGCACCTTTAATCCCACGGGAGTTGCCACCCGCGCCGATGTGGCAGCTTTCTTGCACCAAACTTTAGTAGCTGCTGGTCGCCTGCCCAAGTTGCCAGAGGATAGCCCCGCTCAAAAATACATTGTCAACTGTGCGCCAGCTCCGGCTCCCACCGTAGCTACCGTAGCTAAAGTCACGGAACAGGATCTTAATACTCGGACTGGGGTGCCTACGCCGCCTCAATCCATCCAGCAAGTATTGGTGACTGAGCCAGTCAATGCACCAGTTGGTGGCGTTACTACACCCAGCGGTTTTGGTGCAAATTGGGGTGATTTCTTCATTGGTTTTGGTTCCCAAAATAATATTCCGGCGATCGGGCGCGGTGCTGAAGGACGCGATTCCACTAGTTTTGGTGTGGGCTTTGGACTGGGTGATGCTCGCAGTGTGATCGGGCTGGAAACTTCCTATTCCACTGCCGGTAGCTTTAACAGTAAGCCCTTCAATCGTGGCAATGTGAACTTCAAACTCCACAAAGTCTTGACTGATAACTTAGCCGTAGCAGTTGGTTGGGAAAATGCGATCAATCATGGCTATACAACTGCTACGGACCCTGGCAGTTCTGTTTATGGAGTGCTCACTGGCGTACTACCCCTCGGTGAAACCAGCAATATCACTGCTTCAGTAGGTGCTGGTAATGGTCGTTTTCGCACTTCCAGCGACCTTTCTACGGATAAGCAAGGAACCAACTTGTTTGGTAGCATCGGAGTGCGAGCTACGGATTATCTAGCGGTGGTTGGTGACTATAATGGCCGTACTTTCAATGTAGGCCTGCCTGTAACCTTGACCTTGAGCGAGGGTGTTGGCGTCCAAGTCACTCCAGCCCTGTTAGATATTGGTGGCGATCGAACTAGTGTCGGCGCTGGTACGCGCTTTGGTATTAGTGGTGGTCTTGGTATCAGGTTCTAGATTTTTGGTAGTTGGCCGCAGCAGGCAGCCAACTCAATCCCTCTCTAGTTTTTTTGTTCTAATCTCTCAGCTGAAAATGAAAAAAATCAATATTTCCATCTTTGCCATTGTGAGTGCTGTTCTGATTCCTTGGAATACTGCTCAAGCAGGGCCAAATACCGGCTTGATCGATGTGAGTGGCGTCGCCGCCACCAGCAGTGCCCCAGTTTCTGGAGCGGTTGGTAGCGGTACTTCTCGCAAGGTCGTTCGCAACCAATTTTCCCCGGAAAGACAAGCCAAAATGGAAAGGGTAGAGCTTTCCATGGATAGTATCAGTGGTAGTCAGCAAATCGGCGATTTCTCCCTCAACGTAGATCCGGTATCTGTTGAATTATTGTTAGAGGTGATCAATTCTCCGGCTGGCTCCACACCGGAAGCGCTACCTAAATTGGTAGCATCCTTAGGTGGTGGCAGTCCCGCCCAGTCCTTAGCTGAAAGTCTATTGGGCCTGAGAGATCGCCGGAGAGGTAATATCGATGCAGCGGTGCTAACTAATGCGGTTACTGCTTACAACGCCTACATGAGCTCTTTGCATGCTAGTGCGATCGGTCAGTTGCCTACCAGTGAGATAGATGGTTATATAGGCAGTCTACCGGAAGGCCAGCAGGCAGTCCAGGTATTGCTGACCAAACTTTTGGCTAACTAAGTTCCGCTGCTAAATAGACTGAAAAGAAAGAGGGCAAAACCTAAGTTTTGCCCTCTTTCTACTAGGAATGACAGATCCCTAGGTGAAGATGTAATGGTTGCTTAGGGGCTTGCTTTCCATCCTATGACATAAACTCCTGGTCCGTCTGGCTTGGCGGTGGTAGCAGTCACTAAACTAAAGTATTTTGTCACACTTCCTTTTTGGACAGTAACCAGGATTGCGCCACCGTAGCTACCTTTGGTTACTTGGAATCCCTTACTTTGAAAGACCGTAGCAAAACCATTAAATGCTTGTTCTTCACTCTGATTTGCTATGAACTGAGCATTGAGCATGTTCGGACTATCCGCATCGAATTGATTACCTGGGACAAACATATTATCTTTGAAGCCATTGGAGCCACTTGGAGCAGATGCATATGCTGTGCCATTTCCTGCGGCAAATGTATCATCGAAAAGTTTTTCTTCGACGGATTGCTGCGCTGTATCCGCTAGATTTTGCGGTAGCGGTTGATTGCTCGTTACTATCACAGTACCCTGGGCCACTTTGAAAAGAGTCAAGAACTGAGTTGGCCCCGCTTTACTAGCAACTTCAAAAGTCTTTTTGGTTGCACTATTCTCCGATACATTTATAGTAAAGCCCTTACCGGGCAAAATTCTTTTGTAGTGTTGTTCAACAATTGCCACATCATCAGTTGTTTGTTGGGCACCTGCTGCTACTGGCGCTAGTTCTGGAATCCCAAATGCTCCTTTGGTGCCTTTTGGATATGCCGGTATCGCTGAGGATGCAGTGCTGGGCGCAGGCGTAGACGGGGATGGTTTGGCGCTAGATGGTGATGGCGCAGGCGTAGATGGGGATGGCTTAGGGCTGGATGGTGACGGAGTAGGACTGGATGGCTTAGGAGTAGAAGCTGATGACTTGGGGGTAGCGGATGATGGCTTGGGCGTAGGAGCTGATGGTAACTTTGGTGCTGGATTTCTATTAGCGGTTGGAGAAGGCCCGCTAGAGGGGGATGGTGGAACCCCAGCCGAGGCTTTTGGCGTGGGAGAACTGGGTGCTGGACTGCCCAATACTGTGTCGGCAGAGAGAGTGGTAAGTTTGACTTTTTCATCTTTCTGCTCAGGCTTTTTGGGCTTGGTTGATTCATTGCTCTGCGAACCTACGATCGGTACGATCAGCAATAACAAATGTAGCCCAATGGCCACAGTAACCGAAGGCTTGAACAATTTTTGCCAAGACCAAGTAGAACCCTCGATTTCTTCTAACTCATCGAACTGGTCGAGAATTTGAAAGTCGGACATTAGCAACTTATTTTGTATTATGAATGTAGTATTTCTGCGTTATAGTTGTGGCACTAATGCTTGCTGAGGCATATCGGCCACATCAAAATAATAAACCCAATGTAGATGATAACAGAGTGCAGTTAAAAGCAATTCTTCGATCGTCTAGATTTAACCTGACTTAATCGGATCTTAACCTTGGGTTTACCCATGCTTTCTTTATAACCAGTAGTATGCGAGAGCAAGCTCCTCTTGCATTCAATTTTCGACCAATAGTGGATGGATATCTATCTGTATGGTCTTAGCTATGGGCTTGGAGTGTCGAAGTCGTTCTTGGAAATTATTGCTAATAATTCAGGAACTTTTGACTTTGATGATTTGTCCCGGTGCTAGTAAAAGACAATACAGATACTTGATATCCTCCCTGTCGGTTTTCAGTATTGACCTGTTGTTGACACCATCTAAATTATTGCTGGATTCCCATACCATGAAGACTACTCATTCCTCGTTTACATTCAAGCGAGTGATTCCCATCGCCATTGCTGGTGTTACTTGCCTATCCATTCCGCTGGTGGCCTGGGCCCAAGCGGCTTCCTTGACTGGTGCCGGTGCCACCTTTCCCGAAAAGCTATACAAGACATATTTCTCCGAACTGAAGGGGAAAGGGATTTCTGTTAACTATGCAGGTGTTGGCAGTGGTACTGGTATCAAGCAGTTCCTGGCTGGTAACGTAGACTTTGGTGCTAGCGACTCAGCCATGACCGATGCGGAAATTGCTAAGGCTCCCAATGGTGTATTGATGGTTCCTACTGCTGGTGGAGCAGTGGCTTTACCCTACAATTTGTCTGGAGTAAAGAATCTAAAGCTTTCCCAGAAAGCATTGGCCGGTATTTTTAGTGGCAAGATTACCAAGTGGAATGACCCCATTCTAGCGAAGGAAAATTCTGGTTTGCCGAATAAGTCAATCAAAATGGTCGTAAGAGCCGATAGCAGCGGTACTAGCTTTGTTTTTACCAACCATCTGAGCGCAGTTGACGCTAGCTTCAAGAGCAAAATCGGTGCGACTAAGTCTCCAAACTGGGTCGGCAGCCCCATTAAACAAAAGGGTAACGAAGGCGTTGCCAGCGCTGTAGCTTCTACTGATGGAGCGATCGGCTATGTGGAAACCGCCTATGCTAAAGGCGCTACCGCTCTCGTTCAGAATAAAACCGGAGAATATGTTGCTCCCACTGTTAAGGAAGCCAGCAAGGCTCTTGATGGTATTTCTTTTCCAGAAAATTTCCGGGTGTTTGAAGGAAATCCGGACCGGGGTTATCCGATTACCGGCTTGACTTGGTTGCTACTGAAAACTAAAGGCAATGGCGATAAGGCTCCTGCCATCAAGACCATGGTGAAATGGATTCTGACAGATGGTCAAAGCAAAAATGAAGCTTTGGGCTATACTGTTATTCCTAGTTCCGTTGCCCAAAAGGCGATCGCTAAGGTCGAAGAAATTCAATAGTTCTGGGGGCGATATCAACTATCGCTAGGCTACCGCCTACAGGAATATGAATACTACTAATAAATCCTGAGATTCCGAAGATCTAGTGACCCAATGGTGAGGTGCAACCCGTGTGCCTCACATGTTGGGTTACTTGAATATTATCGGATCCTTGGATTTTGTTGATTGTTTGAGATGGTTGGATGCATTGTGAATAAAGATAGTGAATTAGAAAGGCATATTGCAATCCCCTCTGCGGCGTACCTAACTACTAAAGATGGCTGGGCGGATTTTACGTCTCGTCTATTTGTGATATTGGTGCGCGGATCGGCGATTGCCGGTTTACTACTACTGTTTTGGATCGCCTTGACGGTTTGGAGTCAGGCTCAGCCGGCGCTGAAGAAATATGGTGGCAAGTTTATTTTTGATCAGGTGTGGAAAGTTGATGACCTGGAGTTTGGGGCGGCTCCCTACGTCTATGGCACGATTGTCAGTGCATCACTGGCGCTGGTAATCGCTGTGCCGATCGGCATCGCCGTAGCCATTCTGACCAGCGAGCAGAAATTGCTGCCCGATCGGTTGACTAATGGCTTGGCCTTCGTGGTGGAACTGATTGCGGCGATTCCCAGTGTGATTATTGGGCTTTGGGGCATCTATGTGATGATTCCGGCAATTCAGCCGATCCAAATATGGTTGAATGCTAAACTCGGCAAAATTCCTTTTTTTAGTACGGAGCCAGGTGGGCCGAGTATGTTCGCGGCAGCGATGATTCTAGCGATTATGATTTTGCCAACGGTCGCCGCGATCAGTCGAGATATTTTAACCACAGTGCCCCCAGAGCTGAGCAGCGCTTCGATGTCTTTAGGAGCCAATCGCTGGGAAACTATCCTGAAAGTGAAGCTACCAGTGGCCTCAGCGGGCATTATTGGCGCTGTAATGCTGGGTTTGGGTCGGGCCTTAGGGGAAACTATGGCAGTGACCATGGTGATTGGGAACTCCGACCAAATCAGTATCTCTTGGTTAGATCCGGCCTACACAATTCCAGCTTTGCTGGCCAACCAATTTGCCGAAGCCACCGAGAGTCTCCATGTGGGAGCGTTGATGTATTTGTCATTGATTTTATTTGCCCTGACCTTAGGGGTGAATTTCATGGCATTGCTGTTAGTGAGATTAGTGAAAAAGTAAATTATGCCAGAAGATCCTTCCTATGTTTACCGCCCTCGGATCGATTACGAAATCGGCCTGCGTCGCTCGTTTCTAGGTCACGATGTGCTCACTAAGGACTTACCCTTACTGCGTCGCCTGATTAGCTCCCTATTTGCCAGCTCGATCTATGGGCTAGCTGGACTAGCGGTAATTCCTCTGGGCTCGATTCTGTGGCAAATTCTGCGCCGGGGCTTGCCCAGCCTCAGTCTCCAGGCCTTAACCGCGATTCCTACTCCCGAGGGCGGTGGCTTTGGCCATGCGATCGCTGGAACTTTAGTGCTGGTGAGCTGTGCGAGCGTGGTTAGTATTCCGTTGGGAATTTTGACTGGCATCTACTTGGCCGAATTCGAGCAAACCAGCCCCTTCGATCGGATCCTGAACACCACTATTCGCTTCGTGCAGCGGATTTTGTCTAGTATCCCTTCGATCGTGATTGGGGTTTTTGCCTATTCGGTAATTGTCTTGACCTCCAAATCGAAACCTCCATTCTCGGCTTTTGCCGGCAGTTTTGCCCTGGTTTCGATTATGTTGCCGGTGGTAGCTTTGACCACTGAAGAATCTATTCGACGGGTGCCCCAGTCCCTGCGTCTGGCAGCGGCAGCTTTGGGTGGCAACAAGCTGCAAGTAATCTGGCAAATTGTGCTGAAATCGGCTCGATCGGGGATTACTACTGGTTGTTTGTTAGCGATCTCCAGAGCTGCTGGCGAAACGGCTCCTCTGATCTTTACGGCCTTTGGTAATCCAGCTTGGCCCGAAGGAGTGTTTAAGCCGATCGCTTCTTTGCCCGTATTGATCTACAAATACTCCACCTCTTCCGAGGATGTGGAAAAAAACCTCGGCTGGACTGCTGCCCTAGTATTGCTTGCGATCGTTTTGATTAGCAATGTAGCTTCCCGCTTTTTGATTAACCGTCGTTCACCCAATAAGTAAATATAGTTATGTTTAACGATTTACCAGATTTTGATTCTATTGACTTCGACCCCACGGATTTCGATCCGCAAGATCGGGACATCCCAGTATTGCGGGTGAGGCGCTTTAGTTTTGCCTATGGCTCTAAGCTGACTCTCAAGGATGTTTCGATGGACGTAGAAAGCAATTGTGTCACGGCGATTATTGGTTCCTCCGGCTGTGGCAAATCCACTTTTCTCAAGTCACTCAATCGGGTTGCAGAACTGGAAGGAAATATCCGACTGCGCGGGCGCATCGAATTCATGGGCAAGAACATTTACGCCCGAGATGTGAATGTCAACCGCCTGCGTCGCCAAGTGGGCATGGTTTTCCAGCGACCGAATCCTTTCCCCATGAGCATTTATGACAATGTTACCTATGGCATTAAGCTGATCAAGCAATTCTCGCGGGCCGAAAAAGACGAAGTAGTGGAATCGGCCTTACGAGATGTGGCCCTCTGGGAGGAGGTGAAGGATTCCCTCGGCAAGTCGGCGCTGGATCTCTCCGGTGGTCAGCAGCAACGCCTTTGTATCGGTCGGGCCCTAGCGGTCAAGCCCAAAGTTCTGCTGATGGATGAACCTTGTTCGGCCCTAGACCCCATTTCTACTGGCAAGATCGAAGAGCTGATCGGCGAGCTGAAGGCCAAGCTGACGATCGTGATGGTTACTCACAATATGCAGCAGGCCACACGGGTGGCAGACTACACGGCCTTTTTTAATACGGATGAAACCAGAGTCGGCCAGCTCGTGGAGTTCGATCGCACCGAGCACATCTTTACGGCCGCCAGCAACTCGGCCACTCGCGACTACGTGGAAGGTCGTTTTGGTTAAATCAGCTCGACTCCTCGGTCGGGCTGTGGTCGTTTCAGTGGATCTAAACCAGTCCCAATTCCCGCTTGAGCAGACCGATCGACTTTTCCCCCACATAGCTTTCGCTTTCAATGACCTTCGGTCTCCGAATCAGATCGTCGCTAGCCAGCTCGATAGCTTCCTTCACTCGTCCCAAACTGGCTCGATCGCTAATAATAATATGGGCGCTGCGGACGATCGCCTTTAGTTTGTAGCTATCCGTAATCTGGCAAGTATTGATCAGAATTTCTTCACCACGCATACTGTAAACGATCATTTCGGCGATCGCCAAGATCCCTGCGCTGACGCTGACAATGCCCACATAGCTGTTTTTAGGAACGCCTTTGATCACCGATAGCTCCTTGCCATAATCTTGCAGATCCACTGGCAACACCCGGATATTACGGGGGGCGGCGATCTTTTCCACCTGAGCGATAAAGTAGCGGCTGGTCACTACGGTGCCCGAGTGGGTGAGGGACAGCACCTCATGCAAATTATCGATCGGCACTAGCTGTACCGGAATCCCCAAGGACTGCTGAAGCTCTTGGGTCATGAGTTCCCCAGCCCCAATATCATGTTGGGGAACGGAAACAAAGACTCGCGCACTACAACGCAGTCGCCAATCGATCTCTTCCAGAAACTGGGCGCGGGCCTCCGTGAGCGAAGAACCTTGGAGCAGTAAATTATTGAGACTCTGGCGCACAATTTCGCGAGCATTGTCACTAATCTCCGCTGCCGATCGATCCATATCTCCACTTTCGTTGCCCAAAGCTTTGACATAAATACCTGACCCAGCCAAGGATTCCACCATCCCTGTAGCTTCTAGCTGGTTGTAGACCTTGCTGATCGTGTTGCGGTGCAGGCCAGTCTGCATGGCCAACTGGCGGGTGCTGGGCAAACGGTGACCCGGAGAAAACTGCCGAGAGGCGATCCCAAATAGAATCTGGTCGTAGAGCTGCTTAGAAGCAGGGACATCGCTGTCGGCCTGGATATGGAATTGCATGGCCGGGTCATAAAAAAAGGGACAGAAAAAAGAGCTGAGGTCTTCAGCTCCCTTGATTTTAATTCTTCTGGGGCCAGGTCTAGCTTTTTGGACTAGCGCTAGCTGTCGGCGCTGCCGATGGTTCGGTGCTAGCTGGCGTGGCTGCTGCGGCCATGCCGGCTTCTAGTAGCTCGGTGGTACTGACCATTTTGTAACCTGCGGCCCGCAGTTTGGTAATGAGGATGGGCACGGCCTTAGCTGTATTTTCGTGGTTGCCGCCACCATCATGCATCAGCACGATGCCACCGGGCTTGACCTGAGACATCACATTTTTCACAATGGTATCTACCGATGGCCGGCGAGGTTGGCTGTCACCAGAATCGACAGACCACATGAATACAGCATCATTCAGCTTGTGTGCGTAATCGGCCAAACCATTGTTCAGCACCCCACCGGGTGGACGGAAATAGCTGGTTTTGACGTTTAGATAATCTTTGATGATCGTGTTGGTGTCATCGATCTCCCGCTTGGCCACCACATCGCCCATCTTGTGGTACCAATGGTGAACGGTGTGGTTGGCAATCTCGTGGCCACCGGCTACCACTTTTTTGCCAATTTCTGGAAAGGACTTGAGGGGCTGGCCGATCATGTAGAAAGTGGCCTTCACATTCTCTTTTTTCAGACTAGCCAAAATTTCTTCGGTGGTCTTGGGCCAAGGGCCATCATCAAAGGTGAGGGCTACCAACTTTTGGTCGCTGGGCAACACCACCTCTTTGAGCGTCTTTGCTCGGTAGGCCGCAGGCACCTCGAACTCGATCGGAATGCTTTCCAAGACCTTTTGGTTGGCCGACACGGAGTTGGACACCCCCAGGTTGGCCAAGGATGAGATGGATTGGTTGCTAAAAACCTGACTGATGCCAAACAGTACGCCAACGACAATGGCGATCGCGGCCACACCCAAACCAATCAACTTCATTAGGTTGGTGTTGGCAGAGGGTTGGGGGCGTTTTTTCTTGTACATAGGGGTGCTTACAGGACGATTCGGTTGATGCTCGCTGGTTCTTTCCGTTGGTTAGAACTCCACAGAATAATTATGCATCAAAAGACGACTATCAGGGAATTTGGCAGTAAGCTGGGGTATAATTCTACGGCGGTTGCTCCCAGTGGCCTTGCCATCTACTTCTCTCAGGATTCTATTAGTACTATGTCTCCCAAATCTGCCCCGTCTGCCTTTTCTATGGATGACTTTGCCAAGGCCCTCGAAGCTGAATCGGTCAGCTTCGAGAAGGGTTCGATCGTCAAGGGCAAAGTCTTTAGCCACGATACCAATGGGGCCTATGTAGACATCAAAGGGAAGTCTTTGGCCTTCGTCCCGATCGAAGAAATTACGGCGAGCGGCGATGCGGATCTGGAAACTTTGGTGCCGATCGGCGAAGACATGGACTTTTTGGTCGTTCGCGATCAGGATGCGGATGGACAGGTGACGCTCTCCCGCCGTCAGCTCCAGGTGCGCTATGCCTGGGTGCAGGTAGAAGAAATTCAGGAACGCAAGGAGTCGGTGACGGTGCGGGTCACTGGTGTAAATAAGGGCGGTGTGACGGTGGATTTCCAAGGTCTGCGCGGCTTCATTCCCAAATCCCAGTTGGTCGATCGGGATCTAGAAGCCTTGAAGGGTACCAATGTGACGGCGCTGATTATTGAGGCTAGCCAGGAACGGGATAAATTTGTACTGTCTCAGCGGCAGGCGACGCGCACTGCAAACTTTAGTACGCTGCAAATGGGTCAACTGATCACCGGCCAGGTGGTGAGCCTGAAGCCTTTTGGGGCCTTTGTGGATTTCGATGGCAATACGGGTCTGCTACACATTAAACAGATCAGTCAGGAGTACATCAAGGATCTGTCGGCGGTGTTCTCGATCGGTCAGGAGATCAAGGCATTAATCGTCAATCTGGATGAGGGTACCGGTAAAATTTCGCTCTCGACGAGGGTTTTGGAAAACAAGCCGGGCGAGATGGTCAACGACCAGGCGGAGGTCATGAGCTCCGCAGATGCTCGTGCGCCTCGGGCGGCTCAGAAACTATTTGGTGGCGGCGAGGCTACTTAGGATTGCGGATTTTATGGAGATATTGGAATCCCCCCTAACCCTCCTTTTTAAAGGGGGGAATTCGGAGTTGGAGTCAGAGTTCCTTTGAAAAAGGGGGTCTGCATTGCACTTAGCGACAAGATTTTGAGGTTGGGAGCTGCTGATGAATTTGATTCAATTTTTGTTGAAGGCTTCCTGGCGGATTATTGTGGCAGCGGCGATCGCGGGTACTTGCGGCGGCATTTGTAGCGCTGCGGCCTTGGCCCTGATTAATCAATCGATCAGCCAGATTACTCCTGCCAATCCCCAAGCCCCCTCCGCCATGTTGTGGGGCTTTGTGGTGCTCGTGGTGGTCACCCTGATCAACAATCTGATTTCCCAGTTTTTGTTGGTACAGTTGGCCCAGGATGCGGTTTATAAACTGCGCCTGCGCATTAGTGGTTGGATTCTGGCCTCGCCGCTGCGCCATCTGGAGGAATTGGGTGCCAACCGCCTCTTGGCTACGCTCACGGAAGATGTCCAATCGATTTCCAATGCGGTCTTTAACTTTCCTAGCCTCTTTGTCAATGCCGCGTTGATTGTTGCAGCCTTGACTTATTTGGGCTGGCTCTCGCCTGGGGTCTTATTGGGTACCGTCATCTTTTTGATCCTCGGTATTGGCTTTGTTCAACTCCTGATCAACCGAGCTGTCTATTGGTTTACCCAAGCTCGGGAAGAAAACGATGCTCTGATGCAGCATTTTCGGGCGATTACCGATGGAGTTAAGGAGCTCAAGCTGCACTCCGCGCGCCGAGAGGACTTTATAAACGAAGATCTGCAGGTGACGGCGGCGGCTTTGCGTAACTATCGAATCGGTAGTCAGCGGGCGATCGCCCTGTCCAGTGCCCTAGGTGATCTATTGCTCTTTGTCCTATTCGGACTACTGGTATTTGGTGTGCCGCAAGTCAGCCCCGTTTCGGCCAGTCTGCTTTCGGGTTATGTGATTACGATGTCTTACCTGATGCGCCCGATCGGGAATATTCTCCAAACCCTACCCAGCCTCAGCCAAGCTGGGGTGGCCCTGCGTAAAATCGATACTCTGGGCCTATCCCTAACCAGCCAAGCCGAATCTTTCGGTGGCACCCATCGCACAAGCGATTTCCAGCGGCTCGATTTACGGCAGGTGACCCATAGTTATCGTGGAGTGGGCGAGGATGCGACTTTTACCCTCGGCCCGATCGACCTGAATATCCAGCCTGGCGAGTTGATTTTTATCGTAGGCGGCAATGGTAGTGGGAAGTCCACCCTCGCCAAAATGATTACGGGTCTTTATGTACCCACGGCGGGCGCGGTGTGCTGGGATGGTCAGGCGATCGATGACTATAATCGGGAAGCCTATCGGCAATTATTTTCTACGGTATTTGCGGATTTCTATTTATTCGACAGAATGTTGGGCATTCGCCTGGAAGACCCCGACGCCCAAGCCCAGCGATATCTGGAGCAACTGCAACTTTCCCATAAGGTGGAGGTGCTCGATGGTAAGCTTTCGACCACGGCTCTCTCTCAGGGACAACGCAAACGACTGGCTTTGCTAACGGCTTATCTGGAAGATCGCCCGATATATTTATTCGATGAATGGGCTGCGGATCAGGATCCCTTTTTTCGGGAGGTGTTTTATCAGCAGTTGTTGCCGGAATTGAAGCAGCGCGGCAAGGCTGTATTGGTAATTAGTCATGATGATCGATATTTTCATTTGGCCGATCGATTATTGAAGCTAGACTATGGAAAAATTGTGGATTACTAGATTGCTGCGGAATTTGCTAGGATTGGGTTAGTGCCGAAGGATTTTTGTGATGTCTGTTGTCATTACTGATGCTATTACTACCATTGCTGAGGCCGAGGGGCGATTTGGGTTGGGGCGCTCAGAAGCAGAGAGCTTTTTTGCAGAATGGCAGCAAGATTGGCCAGAGCTACCCAGGGGAGATCGAGCCAAGTTATTAGAAATGCGGCAACGATATATCTACCAGCGTACCCAAGGGCATTTGCTGGAAGGTACTGTGTTATTATTGATGGCTTCGCCGTTACTGGCGATCGCGGGATTCTATGATCCGCCTTTTAGGATTCGGGCAGAAGAATCGGTGCAGTTGCAGTTAACCGATGCAGAAGAAGTTTTACAGGGCCGGATTGACGTATTGGTATTGTCCGAGAACTTTTGGGTGGTGGTGCTGGAAGCAAAGAAGACTGCACTATCGGTGTGGGTCGCTCTGCCCCAGACCTTGGCTTACTTGATGGCCAATCCTACTCCCGAAAAACCTAGTTTTGCTTTGGTTACCAATGGGGATGAGCTGCTATTTGTGAAATTAGAGCGGGGTAGCTATGGTCTATCGCGAATATTTTCGCCTTTGGTGGCTGCCCGAGAGCTAGAGATAGTCTGTCAAATATTGCGATTCTTGGGGCTAGCGATATCCTCAACCCTCTAATTCATTGATTAGAATCGAATCTAATAAAGTATCAATGAGCCGATCGCGCTCCATGGGCACAATATCCTTGCCATGGAGCATTTCCTGGACGATCAGGAAATGAACGAGAGACCCAATGAAAATGCGGGCGGTAGCTTCGGGATCCTTTGATTTGAGTTGAGGGCAGCCAGCAAAATACTGCTGTAGGATCTGAAAAGAAGTCCGTTCGATGTTTTGAACGAAGATGCGGGCCAATTCTGGAAATCTACCGGATTCGCCAATGATCAGGCGCATGAAATTGAGAAACTGCGGATGATGAATGCTGATATCCAAGAATCGGTGGGCCATGCCGCGCAGGAAAACTTGAGGCGCTAGTGGAGTGGTATGTGGATGGAGATCGAAGATTGATCGAAATTCTCCCTGCACCAACTGTTCGATGAGCGCCGTAAACAAGCCTTGCTTATCTTGGAAATGACTGTAGACCGTTGCCTTGGAAACGCCAGCCGCCGTAGCTACCCGATCCATACTGGTGGCTGCATAGCCATGGGCCAAAAACTCTTGCATCCCACCAGCTAAGATCGCCGCCGCTTTTTCTGGCGAAAGTTGGCGGGGGTCTTTGGGTGCTTTTGTCGCAACGCTGGGGTCTATTTGGATCATTTTTGGGGATGTGGATCTTGACGCTTCTATACTAACCGGTTTAGTATAGAGATAGCAAAACTGAACTGTATAGTTTAGTTACTGGTAAAGGTAAGTTTCCATGCTCCAACTCATCTCAGATCGGCTACCATCAAAGCCATCGGCTATCCTAGCACGACTCAAATCCCCCCCCATGCTGCTCGCAATCCTGGCGATCGCTGGCACCGCAGGCACGAGTATCTTCTTCTGGCAGCGCAGCCAGCAACCGTCAGCCCCACTGCCCACGGCCAGTTCGCAGCAGCTCAAAACTATCACCGCTCTGGGTAAATTGCAGCCCCAAGGCGAAGTGATCAAACTCTCGGCTCCCACCGCAGCCAATGGCAATCGAGTGGAGAAATTGTTGGTCAAAGAAGGCGATCGAGTCCAAGCTGGCCAAGTGATTGCCATTCTGGATAGTCACGATCGACTGCAAGCGGCCCTCGCCGAAGCCGAGCGCCAAGTAGCGTCAGCCCAAGCCAAGCTGGCCCAGGTGCAAGCTGGGGCCAAGTCTGGAGAAATCGGCGCACAGGCCGCCAAATCTCGGCAGACCCAAGTGGAGCTGCAAAAGGATCGATCGACCCAAACCGATGAAATCACCAGAGTCCAAGCCCAGTCGCAGGGAGAGCAACAAGAGCAAACGGCTAAGCTCCGCCAGATCCAAGTGGAGCTGGAAAACGATCGATCTGCCCAAGCCGATGAAATCACTAGAGTTCAAGCTCAATGGAATGGCGATCGGGCCGCCCAGTCCGCGACGATTCGCCGCTGGCAGGCAGCGCTGCAAAATGCTCGATCAGAATACGAGCGGCATCGGATCCTGCAGGCCGATGGAGCCATCTCCAAATCCGTTCTGGATAGCAAAAAACTTGCCGTAGATACGGCCCAGCAGCAGTTAGCTGAAGCCCAAGCGACGATCGACCGCACGAATCTCACTTCTCGACAGCAACTCAATCAGGCCCAAACCAAACTGCAACGGATCGAATCCTCCGGACAACAACAGATTGCCGCTGCCCAAGCTGCTCTCAACCGGATTAATCGCACGGGCAAACAACAGCTCAATCAAGCTCAGACCAAACTGCAACGCACCAATGATGCTGGTGCCCAACAGGTTGCCGCCGCCCAAGCCACCTTAGATCAAGTGCGAGAAGTGCGTCCGGTGGATGTGCGAGCCGCCCAGGCTGAAGTATCCCGGACGATCGCCAATGTTCAACAGGCCAAAGCTAGTTTGATGCAATCCTCAGTTAGGGCCCCGCAGGCCGGTGAGATCCTATATGTCTATACCCATGAGGGAGAGCTGGTTTCCAGCAATGGGATTGCGGAAATCGGTCAGACAGAGCAAATGGAGGCAATCGCCGAAGTTTATCAGAGCGATGTGGCCAAGGTGCAGGTGGGTCAGAAGGCCCGGATCTCAAGCACAGCGATTGCCGGAGATATGACGGGGACTGTAGTGCAAATTGGCTCCCAGGTGCGCCGCCAGACGATCGTCAATACCGATCCCAGCACTAATATCGATGCCAGAATTGTGGAGGTGCATGTGGTTCTCGATCGGGCCTCCAGTCAAAAGGCCGCTAAATTGACCAATTTACAAGTACGGGTATCCATCGAGCAATGATTAAACTTCTCCGTAACCTGCGTCGCCGCACGCCCCTGGGCTGGCTACAATTGAATCATGATCGAGGTCGTCTGCGTGTAGCCTTGGCCGGAATTGCTTTTGCTGATGTGCTGATGTTTATGCAGTTGGGTTTTCAGAATGCGCTGTATGACAGTAATACTCGGGTCGATCGAGCGATGATGGCCGATGTGATTTTGTATAGTCCGAAGGCCCTGAATTTACAAAACCTTTCTACTTTTTCCCGCCGGCGGTTGCTGCAAGCGATGGATATTCCTGGTGTGCAAAGCTCCAGCGGTTTATATATCAATAGCCTCACCTGGAAAAATCCCCAGACGCAGCTCAGTGCTACGGTGCAGGTTTTAGGCTTCGACCCGGATCTGCCGGCTTTCGATTTGCCGGAGGTCAATCGGCAACTTGATAAAATCAAGCTGCCCGATGTGGTGCTGTTCGATCGGGGAGCCAGAGGTAAATATGCGGAGACCATTGCCCAACTGGATCTGGGCCGGGAGGTGACTACGGAGGTGGATCAGCGCACTCTGACGATCGGCGGACTCTTTCGGTTGGGGGCTTCCTTTGGGGCTGATGCCAGTTTGATGGCTAGCGACCAAACTTTTCTGCGCTTGTTTCCCCGCCGCGATGCGGCCAGTATCAGTCTAGGTCTGATTAGAGTTAAACGGGGCTACGACCCCCAGGCGATCGCGGCGGCCTTAAGGGCGCATTTACCGGAGGATGTGCGGGTACTAACGGCTCCAGAATTCGTGCAGTTTGAGGAAAACTATTGGCGCACGGCCAGCCCCGTCGGCTTCATTTTTGGCTTGGGCACGGCGATGGCTTTTGTGGTGGGGGTGGTGATTGTTTATCAAGTGCTTTCGACGGATGTGAATGCCCACCTGAAGGAATATGCCACCTTTAAAGCGATGGGCTATCACAATTCCTATTTATTAGGCGTGGTGTTTGAGGAGGCAATTATCTTGGCCTTTTTGGGATTTATACCCGGCTTTCTGTTACCCCATCTGCTCTATGGCTTGGCTGCTAGTGCTACGGCTTTGCCACTGTATATGACCACCTCGCGGGCGCTGTTCGTTTTATCCTTAACGGTGAGCATGTGTATGCTGTCTGGGGCGATCGCCACCCGCAAGCTCCAGTCCGCGGATCCTGCTGATATGTTTTAGGTGCAATGCTATGTCTGAACCCGCCATTGTGATTCGGAACCTCTGCCATTATTTCGGTAGTGGGCAATTGCAGAAACAGGTGCTCTATGATATCGATCTGGAAATCGCTGCCGGTGAAATTGTGCTGATGACTGGGCCTTCTGGTTCGGGCAAAACCACGCTGTTGACTTTGGTGGGAGGTTTGAGATCGGCTCAGTTCGGTAGTTTGCAAATCTTGGGTCAAGAGCTATATGGAGCTGCGCCCAAAGCTTTGACGGAGGCACGACGACATCACGGCTATATTTTTCAGGCCCATAATCTCCATAGCAGTCTAACGGCCCTTCAGAATGTGCGGATGGGTCTGGAGATGCACGAGCACTATGGGGTGCAGGAGATGACCGATCGGGCCCAGGAAATTCTGGCGGAGGTGGGTTTGGCTGATCGGCTCCACTATTATCCTGACGATCTTTCGGGCGGCCAAAAGCAGCGGGTGGCGATCGCCCGGGCTTTGGTGAGCCGTCCGCAGTTGGTGCTGGCCGATGAGCCGACGGCGGCACTAGATAGTAAGTCTGGGCGAGATGTGGTGGAGCTGATGCAGTCTCTGGCGCGGGAGCAAAATTGTACGATTTTGTTGGTGACCCACGATAATCGGATTTTGGATATTGCCGATCGGATTGTCAATATGGAGGATGGCCGCTTGGCTCCTTGAACTGTGGAATTTGCCATTGGCCCTCACCCTAAATCCCTCTCCCAATTCTGGGAGAGGGACTTCAAACCGGCTTCCCTGCTCCCTGGGGGATGAGGGCCAGCTATCGCAAAATGTTTGAACCATTGTTGCCATTGCCGAGGAGTGATCAGGATTTCAGGGTGCTTGTGTATAATAGGAAACTGAAGTTCATTAAAGCTATCTCAATGGAATACTTGGGCAATTAGCTACCAACACCGATCGCGGTAGTGACGCTGTTAGTGGTGACGCAGCAAGCGGTGCTAGCGAAGACATCACGGGAGATCGGCCAGATCGCCCAGGCCATTACAGTGAACGTGCCCTTTGTGAAGCAGGATAGCCAAGGGGAAATCAGGAGCAATGGTTCAGGGGTTTTGCTGCAAAAAAATGGCGATGTTTATACGGTGCTGACGGCAGCTCATGTGGTGAAGGAGACGCCGGGGAGGATGTCAATAATTGATCTCCTACCACTGAGCTGGCTAGGTCTGTGCTAGAAGGTAGTCTTTACTGCGTTAGCCAAGTTTCCAGGTCATCTAAGCTACGAAATGTAATCAGGTCTTGGCGCAGAGAACTAATCTTTGCTGCATCGAGAGTGCGCAGGCGATCGAAGAGGTCAGGAGAAATTTCTCCGAAGCGAGCACTAAGTATGCCCAAAGCCATTCCGAGCTGGATTCCGAGCTGGATACCTTGCTGTTCGGCTTGCTCCAGTTGAGCAACAAAGATGGGTGATAGGGTCATGATCAAATTCCTCTCTTGAACGGTTTTGCGTTTTTTAATGTCCAGATGCACTCTTAAGTTACTCAGGAGCTTCAAAGCTTTGCTCTGATAGCGACTGTCCGGCGGCAAAGCCGCAATTTCTTGGGCCGCTTGGAGTTGGACATTGTCCCGACCCATAATCCTCAGCCAGAGAGTCTCTGGTGTGCCCGGCAATTGGTGGATGACCACGATACTGGTGTCGAAGGCGGGCGGCAGGTCATAAATGCCGCTGGGAGATAGTTCTAGGTTAGCTTGTGCACCTAATTTTCGCAATTTGTCAACAGAAAAAGTGGGGGTTAAAATCCATAAATGGGGTGGAGAGTCGATCTCCCCAAGGATAGACTGTACATCCCAGAGTTTGGCCATGCAGCTTTTGACTTGGGCCAGGGTGGCCGGATTCCGATAGGGTTCAAAACTAGCTGGGGTTTGGGCGAGCTTGCCTAGAAGTCCGAGATCTGGGCTGGGATCGTAGGTGGGCTTTGGGGTAAAGTAGAGGTCGATTTCGCGGGCCTCGCTGGAAACGACTTTAGCGGGTTCGGTGTGGCCATAGGGCTGGAGCAGAGAATCCAACAAGTCTTTGGCAAATTCATCGTGGGGAAATTGGGACAACAACCGATCCTCGAAGGCTTAAGAAATAGTCCGTATTAACTATAGTACATAAGCATGTATTCTGTCCCAGGATTCCGGAGTGCTTGTTGTCCTCTTACCGTCTTGGGCCTAACGACCAAATTTTTTCAAAATCGATCGATAACCACTAGCCGCCGAAGTTTCCAGATTTTGACGCTGGGCCTGAGAAAACTTCGTCGTTGCCGTCACTCCACCACCGCTCACTTCTTCGTACAGCGTCTTCAGCTTACCCCCCTCAAAGACCGCCAGACTACCATCATGGAAAAAGCGAATAGCGGCTACCTTGCCATTCTTGAAAAAGTACCCCATGCCGTCTCCCGCCTCACTTAGAGCTTCGGAGGCCGTGACCACCTTGCCGCGCAGCAGACAGATACTGTAAGTAGAATTGCCCACCACTTTCTTCTTTTCTTGGCAACCGTAGACCATCGACGCTAAGCGATAGGATTCTTGCTCAGATTGACATTTAGGAGATGTATCGATACAGGTTGGCTTCTTCGGAGCATCAGCTGGCACCATCTGGGCTGGGGTGGCCTCCGCAGTCAATAAACACCCGGCAACTACAGCAATCGCCACTTTTCTCCACATAGACATAGTTAAATTTTGGTAGTAAATGATTCTTTTCAAGACTACCTGAAACCAGCACAAGTTCCAACGCTGTAAGCTTTCTTGGTTTAAACATTTTCTACTGTAAAGCATGAGTGAACGCTATGGTTTGTTGGTATAAATACTAATTCATTCACCGCTGTTTTGGAGACGTTGGTTGCGTTGGACGACCCATTCTTGGATGACTAGGGTCACTAGGCCCAAGAGGGCCAGGAGGAGAGCGGCGGCGAAGGCTGCTTGGGTTTGGTATTGTTTGTAAGCATCTTCGACGTACAGGGATAGGGTTTGGGTCTTGCGGGCGATGTTGCCCGAGACGACGGAGACGGCCCCGAATTCTCCCATGGCTCTGGCATTGGTCAAGATCACTCCATAGACCAGACCCCAGCGGAGATTGGGCAGCGTCACTCGCCAGAAAATTTGCCACTCGCTGGCTCCTAAGGTGCGGGCGGCTTCTTCCTGTTCCGTGCCAATTTCTTCTAGTACTGGAATCACCTCCTTGGCAATAAACGGCAGCGTCGCAAAAGCCGTGGCCAACACCATCCCCGGCCAAGCAAAAATCACTTTGAAGCCGATCGCCTGCAAGAATCCCCCCAGCCAGCCCTTATTCCCATACAGCAACACCATCATCAACCCCACCACCACCGGTGAAATCGAAAAAGGCAGGTCTAGAATACTGATCAACAGCGTCCGGCCCGGAAAACGATGGCGGGCGATCGACCAAGCAGCACAGAGACCAAACACAATATTGATCGGCAACACCAGCGCCGCTATGCCCAAGGTCAACAGTAGAGCCGACAGAAACTCCGGATTGTGATAAGCAGCCAGTAATCCACCCAGACCACCCTTGCATGCCTGCATGACCACGTTGGCCGCAGGCAACAGAATAATGAGACTGAGATAGCCGATCGCCAGCGCGATCAGCCACAGAGCTTGAGCTGGAGGCTTTTTTGCCATTGGTATAGGTGGTGTCTGGGAAACAGAAAGTCCCCTAGTCTCGGTTGGTAACCTGGACTGGGGGATTCTAGTATTGCATTAAGGCCCGTGCGGAGCAACCTACATGCTGATGCTATTCAAAACCTGGGAAGGCTTGAGGTAGACATAGGGCACCACCCGTTTGCGATTATTGGCATCAATTTGTTGCTCCACCATATTGAGATTTTGTTGGAGCTGTCCCCAAATACCCACAACGGCCTTATGGGCTGGATCGCCGAAGATCTCTTCAAACTTCTGGCCGTATATTTCTAGGCAAGACTTATTGTAGTAACCAAATTTATCGAACTTATAGGCCGAAAGCACCGTAATGATACTCAACTGGCCGGAGGTGCGTTCGTAGGGTGGCAACATGGCCAAGATGGTCTCTTCTGTGATTGGATGCTTGGCCACTTCGTTGGTATCTAAGTAGGCTGCTAAAGGCATATTGGCCGCAAAAGCAATATAGTCTGGCTGGGCAAAATTCACCGCCGAATGCTGCGGCCCGCAGATGAAAATAATGGTGGTGACAATCTCAATTAGCTCCTCGATCGTCGAGAAACTAGCAGGCATCCCCTTTACCTTGCCCCCATTAGTTTGGTCTGCCAGTTCCTTGGCCCAAGCTTGCAGCTCTCGATCGTCCGTGATGGACTTAGCATCGGGATAGAAATGCCGGAGATAATCATTCACAAAGGTGCGCAGCGCATTCCAGAACAACATCCCATCATCCCGATAGGGGTAGTGCGGTAAGCGATTCACGTCGTCCATCCCGCGATTACGGATTTCTTGAGGGAAAGCAAATTGCTTGAGATCCCATTTATCATAGGCATCGGTCAGCAAGGCCATGGACTCCGCAAAAGTTCCAGAAAGCAGTTTATCCACTGGCCCATCCGTTGCCAGCAGCGTGCTATGGGCTAAATTATTATTGCCCAACATAAACCGCATGTGCAAGCGAATCAAAATATTCAGAGGATGGCTTTCGGCTAGCTGTCGGGCGGTACCGATGGCGATCGGCTCCATCACCAAGTGGGTGCGCGCTAGGTGAGAACTCATTTCATGATGATTCGCATCGGCAATTTGCACGCAGATTTTAGCGAAAAACCAGTCCAAAGGATTGGTTTCAAAGGGTGTATAGACCCGACTATCCTTCGGCACATAGACCTTGGGATCGGTGCTGGCATCGAGCTGGATGGCGATCGGCACCATTTTGCCTCGATCGCTTACTCCCAAAGACTTCCACCAAAAGAAAGCCAAGGGCTTGGGCAAATATTTTCGACCATTTTCCTGGCTACCGCCCTGGACATAGGCTGGGCCTTGGTATGTGGGATCGGTGCCCGTATAATCTGCTACATAAATATTGCCATTAGCCAATTCCTTAGGCACATCGAATAGCGGTTCGAAATTAGGATCGTAGCTCTTGATTTTTTTTAATACCCCAGCCCGCGCATCGCTAGCCTTGAGTGATCGGAGTACTTGGGGATTCGCTCCCGACAACCGCTGCTCCCCAAAGGAATCGTTGGTTTGATAAACCTTGGCCACCGCTGGCAAGGGGATTGTATTAAAAAAATCTTCGTAATCCTGCAATTCATCCAAGGGATCAAAAAAAGACTTGGCCCTGGTCGCTAGATTGTTTGGCAGTAATGTAGCGGTGGCCAACAGTCGCTCCGCCGTGTATTCTGGCGAGAAATTTTCCGCTTTGGGCACTGCTTTTAGTAGGGCCAGCTTGGGTAAATATTTATAATCGTATTCGTAAGATTTTTGGAGCTGTTGGAGACGGGTTTGGCGGGCAGGCTGGTTGGCTGGGACTTCTTGCTGGGGTAGTAGAGGCTTCATATCTTGTTTGACCAGAGGACTATGAGATTGTAGCATGAAGTTACAAGCGACGACCGCGCCCGAATTCGATCGCCACTGCCGTAAAAAACACCCCGAGGATTGCATAGGTGAGCAAAATGCTAACACTACTGAGATCTAGCACGCCGCCAGCCAGTCGGCGGTAGTGATTGACTACGGAAAAATTGCTAATGAAGAGACGAGGTGCGCCGGTGAACTGGTCGGCCAAGATATCCAAATTATTCCAAGCCGTCACCAACAAAAAGGTTCCGAAGGCCGCCGCGAGCGAGCTACTACTACAGGCCGAAATTGCCATTCCCCAAGCCAAGACCGCAGTGGCTTGCAGCAATAAGCCGCCATGGCCCATCCAAATAATCGTCAGGGGAAACGCCGGTTTGCTGCCCGCCACCGCCAGCATTTCAAAGCCCACAAAGGGCATCACCATGAGGCCGAACAAGGTCAAAGCGCCCAATAGCTTACCCACCGCTCCCTGCCAATTGGCGATCGGCGAGGTGACCAATAGCTCCAAAGTCCCCTGCTTCCGCTCCTCCGCATAGAGACCCATAGAGAGCAGCGGTAAAATCAGCAGACTGGTGGAGCCGAGCACACTTTCCAGAAAGTTTTGCAGAAACAGGTAGGGAATATCGTAACTACCCATCTTTTCGCCCAGTGCCGCTTGTCGATCGATCAGTGCCGCCTGATCCACCGTACTTACCAGTAGACTGAAAAACAGCAGACCGCCCACCAGCCAAAAAATTCCCGTCAGCACATAGGCCAAAGGCGATCGAAAATAGCTATACAGCTCTCGCCGATAGATCGCCAGGATATTGGATAGTCCTTGGGTAAGGGTTTGGCTATGCCAAGACTTGCTAAATTTCGCGATTCTCATTCTGAGAGGCTCCACCAACGCCAATTTTCTCCTCCGCCCCAGTGAGCGCCACAAAGACCTCTTCCAGATTAGCGCGACTGCGGCGGATCTCGTAGACCGCGATGCCCTGAGCCACTAGGGCAGCCACGATCTCTGAGCCGATATCCGTTTGGGCCGTGACGATCGACAGATTGCGTTTCTCTTTCCCTGCGGGACGCTGCACGAACAGAGAAGCTTTGCCAACGGCGACGCTTCGTAATTCCACGGAGCTGACCCCCGGTAGATCTTGTAGTACAGCTCGAACTTGATCGGGCTCACCGGCACATTCCAGTTCATAGTGCTGCTCCGATCCCACCAATTCCGCCAGCGCCTGGGGCGTATCCACTGCTACCACTCGCCCCTGGTCTACGATGGTGACCCGCTGGCAACTGGCTTGTACTTCCGCCAGAATGTGGCTGGACATCAAAATAGTATGGTCTTGGGCCAGTTCTCCCACCAGTTGCCGAATTTTGAGGATCTGCTTGGGATCTAGTCCCCGCGTGGGTTCATCTAAAATAATCACCGGCGGATTGGCCACGATCGCCTGGGCGATGCCCAACCGCTGCCGGTAGCCCTGGGAAAGCTTGCGAATCAGTGATTGGCGATATGCGCTCAGTCCGCAGCGCTCGATCGACCTGGCCACGTAGTGCTGACGTTTTTTGGCGGGGACTTGACCGATCGCCGCCGCAAAATCCAGAAAATCCGTGACGGTCATATCCCGGTACAGAGGAATAGTTTCGGGTAAATAGCCCACCTGTTGGCGAGCCAGAGCGGGCTGGCGGTTGATGTCATAGCCCGCAATTACCGCTGTTCCATCCGTTGCCCCGATCGCCCCCGCCAGAATCCGCAGAATCGTGGTCTTACCCGCACCATTGACTCCCAATAGACCCATGACTTCTCCCGGCTGTACCGTGAAGTTGACGGCCTCGATCGCTGTTTGGCTGCCGTACTTTTTATGGAGATTGGTAACTTCGATCATTGGCTATTTGTGAATTCTGCTCTCATCATAGCTTCTGGCCAGAGATACCCACACAACAAAGCGGGGAGTAAAAACTCCCCGCTCATACCCGCAATCGTTTTGAAAGAAGATCGAAACTAGTAAGCGCCGTTGTTTTTGGGCGAAACCACTACCCCAACGGTTTTGAGGATTAGCGAGAGATCCATCCACAGGCTGCGCCGGGTAACGTAGGAAACATCTAGCTTGACGCGAGCCTCATAGGAGACGTCGTTGCGGCCAGAGACTTGCCAAAGACCAGTCACACCGGGCTTGACTGACAGCACGCAGTCGATATCTTGACCGTAGCGCTCCAGTTCACCTTGGACTAGGGGCCGGGGGCCAACCACGCTCATTTCGCCCTTGAGGACATTAATGAACTGAGGCAGCTCATCTAAGCTAGTTTTGCGCAGGAACTTGCCAATCCAGGTTACTCGTGGATCGTTGCGCAGCTTGAAGGTTTCTTCAAATTCTTGGCGTAGCTCCGGAGAGCGATCTAAAACTTCCTGAAGTTTGCGATCGGCATTGGGCACCATTGTGCGGAATTTCATGCAGCCAAAAGAGCGACGATTTCTGCCCACTCGCTGGTGGCTAAAAAAGACTGGGCCAGGAGAAGAAATGTAGACGCAGGCTGTCAACAGTAAATATACGGGGAAGCCGAGAGTCAGAACAGTCAAAGAAAAGGAGAGATCGAAAATTCTCTTGGCCACCCGCGATAGGCTGAGGGCGGAGCCATTGAGAGTATGAAGACGTTTTTTGGAGGGAGCGCTATTGAGAAAGAGATCCGATCCGTTTCTGCGGATTAATCTAACAATTGCAGGAATTCGATTGTTTGCAGTCATAAGGTTGACGACTTTATTACTACCACGGTTGCCACTTACCTTAGCACCATGAAATAGGGTCGTGGGTGATTCTACGGATAACCTAAGTATATTTACGCATAAAGACGTAGATCGCTGCGTTTAGCATAAAAAAATGATAGATAAATGACCTAAAAATATGTCAGAACCTCCGTAAAACGGCTTCTTTTACGCGGTCTATTAGGCTAAGACTGCATTCTGCCAACTTAATAACAGATTAATATTCTGAGGATATTGCCAGTGATTTAGATCGTCAATCGAGTAAATCTCGCTCACAAGTTAATCGAAAATAGCCTAAATTGTTGCTCATGAAAAGTGTTGTAGAAAGATTTTTTTGCTACTTTCTAAGATTTTTCTGCGCTGGCCAGATATTTCCCTAGTAAAAAGGGCCGGTCGCGACCAGCCCTTTTTACTCAAATTCTTTCTAACAAAACTGCGAATTTACCACTATGCCCACTCTAAATCCCGCACTAACTTAGGCGCTGCGGCGGTCAGCACCTCCGGCAATCCATCGGTCACTAGCACATCGTCCTCAATACGCACCCCAATGCCCCGCCAGCGATCGGCAATTTCTGGCTGCCCTTCGGCAGCTTCGATTTCTGGGGAAATGTAGATCCCCGGCTCCACTGTGATCACATTCCCCGGCTGGAACTGGTAGCCTTGTTCCGGCGCATTCCAATAGCCACCGGCATCGTGAACATCTAGGCCCAACCAGTGGCCGGTACCATGCATAAAGAAATTCTTGTATTTTTCTTCCTTAATTAATTCTGCCACCGCACCTTGCAAGAGCCCGATTTCTACCAATCCTGCGGTGATAACTTGGACTGCCGTATCGTGGAACTCCTTCCAGGTGGTACCGGGCACCACCTTGGCAATGCAGGCCAATTGAGCCTTGAGTACCAGCTCGTAGATAATTCTTTGTTCCGGCGAGAACTTGCCGCTAATCGGAAAAGTGCGGGTGATATCCGAATTGTAGTAGCCGCAAGCACAGCCCGCATCGATCAGCAGTAGGTCGCCTTCGCCCATCTGGCAATCATTGTCGGTGTAGTGCAAGATGCAGGCATTGCTGCCGCTAGCCACGATCGAGGGGTAAGCGGGCCCCATGGCTCCTTTTTTCCGGAACAGGTATTCTACTTCCGTCTGGACTTCGTGCTCGAATACGCCGGGCCGCGCAAAACTCATGGCAAAACAGTGGGCCTCCGCTGCAATCTGGGCAGCTTGCCGCATCAGTTGTAATTCTGCCTCGGACTTGACCCGGCGCAGGGGGTGCAAGACCGTTACGGGGTCTTCGATCGACAAGGGCCCAGTGCCTCTTTTCTGGTAGCCCCGCAGCATTTTTTGCCAATGCTGGATCACTTTCAGGTTCAGGTCTTCGTCGCGGCCCATGTGATAGTAAATGCGATCGGCACCGGTCAAATACTGGGGTAGTTTTTCATCCAGTTCGCTGATCGGATAGGCTTCATCGGCTCCATATTCAGCCTTGGCCGCGTCCATGCCCACTCGGTAGCCCGTCCAAATTTCCTTTTCGCGTTCCTTGGGCTGGACAAACAAAATGAACTTGTGTTCTGGGTGGTGGGGCACGATCACGGCTACGGCTTCTGCTTCGTTGAAGCCGGTCAGGTAATAGAAATCGCTTTCCTGGCGGTAGGTGTGTTCCACATCGTGATGCATCACCGCCAGCGGCGCGCTGCCCAGAATTGCGATTCCCTTGCCCATCTTTTCCATCAGGAGTTCGCGCCGCCGCCGATATTCTGTCTGCATTGCTTTGTGTTGGTAATGTCCAGACTTACATTATGCCAAAGTTGGCCACCCACAGCAGAAGGGCCTAGAGATCTAGGCCCTTCTGGGTTTAGGAGACTTCAATGTTTTAAATTTGATTAGGATAGGTAGCTAAATGGATAAAACTAGGTTTTACTTGAAACCGCAGGTCGATCGTAGGAAATTTCACATTTTGCGTTGGTCAACATCCCCGAAGGGCGTGGTTGGAACCACTTAATGCTACGTCGATACTCTGGGGCGAATCCGCAACCGGTGAACATCTGGTTCGGCTTCGAGGTTGGTGGCAACCAGTGGTTTAGACTGGTGGATGTCTTGTATTTAAGATAACACTCCGTTTGGAGTGGGCGGGATTTGTTTACGAAAGTTGAATACGGATTGATGGAAAAAAAATCTGCGGGCTTCCATAACTGTCCGTATCCTATCCCTAGCAGCTTTTGAGCGCCGAGGCCAGGTCCTTAGCCGTCACATAGCGATCGATTACCCGCTGGGCCGTGGCTTTCTGAATCACCCGATCGACGCTCGGTGGAATAGTGGGCACGTCTCGGATGTTGAACTTAAAACCGCTGGGGGTAATTTCCAGAAAGCTGCGGGGATTGCAGCCCGTCAGCAAAAAGATCAAAGTCGGCCCGATCGCATAGAGATCCGATTGCACCACTGGCTTGCCTTGGTTCTGCTCTGGAGCCATGTAGTCCGGCGCGCCAATCCGTGTACTGCCGACCGAACCGCTTTCTTTCACGGCTCCAAAGTCCAGCAAGAAAATATGTTGCTCCACATTACTGACCAACAAATTCGCTGGTTTCACATCCCGGTGAATTAGCGGCTGGGGTTGGCTGTGGATATAGGAAAGTATCTGGCAGAGTTGCAGCATCCAGTCGATCGCCTGGGGCAAGGGTACGGGGCCTTTCTGGATGATGTACTGCTCCAGATCCTTCCCATGTACCAGCTCCATCGCCAAATAGCGCCGCCCTTCCTCATAAAAAAAGTCGTAGTAACGAGGAATACCAGGGTGGCTGAGGGACTTGAGGATTTTGGCTTCCCGCTCGAATAGTTCCTGAGCCTTGGCCCGATTGGCCACATCGGCGTTCATTTCCTTCAGCACCAGCATTTGCTTGCCGCTCCAGGCCAAATAGGTAGTCCCCATCCCGCCTTGGCCGAGGGGTTTGAGCACTTGGTAATCACGGATGGTTTTCATGACCTGCACTGGCTGACCGCAGCGCACGCAGAACAGCTGATCCGGCGGGTTGCCCTGATGCTGGCAAGGCCCGCCACCAGTCATTTCAAATTTCAGTAAGGGCCCATCTGGAGCCAGCTGGATCCGCGATCCACTGGCCAAAATTGCCTGCTGCACCTGCTGCCCATTGACGATCGTGCCGTTGGTGCCATGGGCCGTGAGCTGCCAGTTCCCGCTCTGGGTCAATTCCGCATGGAAGCGCGAGACCAGTGGATGGTCGATGACCACCTGGTTTTCTGGCGCGCGGCCAATTTTAATTTGTTGGGAGCGATCGAATTGCCATTGTTTAATCACCCTTTCCCCGGCCGGGTCATAGAGAGTCAAGATCACCATCTCTGGCCTATTTTCCTACTTGGATGTGGACGGCGATCACCGTAATGTTGTCATGACCATTGTAGCTGTTGCCGAAGTCTAGGAGGTTCTGCACTCCTTCCTGGAGGGGAACTTGCCGATCGACCATGGGGCGCAATAGTTCTTCGCCATGTTCTTCTACCAGATCTTGATCGGTCAAACCATCGGAAGCCAACAGAATCAGCGTATTCTCGCGCAGGCCAAAGAACTGCACATCGGGAGAAATCGATCCCCAGTCCCGAGGCCCAATGGCTTGGGTGAGTTGGTAGGCATCGGGCCGACCGTAGGCAATCTCCGGCTCCACCCCGCGTAAGATTTCCCGTTGACCCACTTCATGATCTAAAGTCACCTGGACAGGACGGCTGCTTTCCTCTAGCAAATAGCAGCGAGAATCTCCCACATGGGCGATCGCCACTTGCTGATCCTGCACCATCACCATGACCAAAGTGGTGCCCATCCGACCGTTGCCCGCCGCCGAACTGGTTTGGTTGATTTCGTATACGGCCTGATTGGCATTGGCGATCGAGGCCAAAATTTCTTCTTCACTGGGCAAGTTATCTTGCCAATGCTCTTGCCAATAGTCATTTAGCTTGTCTACGACCATCCGGCTGGCCACTTCCCCCGCCGCGTGGCCACCCATGCCATCGCATAGAATATACAAACCGCGCCCTTCTAAGCTGTTGGCCTGGGGGTCTTGGGAACGCTTGCAATGAGTGGAAATGCTGTAGTAGTCTTCATTGTGATCCCGTTGCTGGCCCACATCCGTGGCCGCTGCCGCATCGATCCCCACCAAATGGTAAGAGAACGTGAGGGAATCGGTCACATCGCTAGAAGCCGGGCCGCTCAGTTCCTGAAGACTAGTGCGCAGCCGATCGACGGTCAGATCCGGCTGGCTGGCCAGAGTGCCGATGGATTCGCTCCAATGGGGCCAACGGCTAATAGTTAAGGTCTGCCACCGTTGAGCTAAATCCTTACAGGTAACTGGAATATCTTCGGGTATTAAATAGGACAGAGCAATACTGCGGTCTTCGGCAATGCGCAGATTATCTAGATCGAGGAGGCTAGAGCGCACGGCCCAAGGTTCTAAATGGCTCCATAGTCGTAAGATTTGGTCTAGCCAATTCACTACTTCCTGATCGGTAACTTGCGGATCCTGGCACAGCTGGCTCAGGCTGGGTTGATGAGAGATATTATCCAGGACTACAACGCTGCGACCATACTCTTCCCAAGCATCCCAGAGTTGGGGAATGCCAGTCAGGGAGGGCTGGAGAGCCAGATAGGGGCGGGCAGCCTGGGCCACCCCACAGCTTTCCCACAGCTCCCATTCTGGGTATTCCATCGGAGACTTACCCAGATAGGCTTTGCCATCCACCATGGGTTGTTGTTTGATAAATTCTTGGAGGGGGGAGGATTCCTGGGGGGTGCTATCTAACACTTCCAGCAGGCGCAAATCATCGTCTAGTCCGCAGGGCATCTCCGCCACAATCGGGTAGCGCGATCGCAGGCTCGTTTCCCCCGTCGGTAAGTTAAAGGCTTGTGCTGGCGCAGTTCCTTCCGGATCGATCTGGGGATCGGTCGGTTCACCAGTTGCTAAGGGCTGCTCCAGAATAACGGCTAACCTGCGGACCAGCTTGAGGCCACACTGTTGGCAAAACCGATGGTCTTGGGGATTCTCCGCGCTGCATCGGGGACAAACAAACATATACCTGAATCTGAAGATTTGCAATTGCCTGAATCTAGTCAGACGTTTGGCCCGAATTATTTCCTGATCTGGGAGAAGGCAGAGGCTTTGCCAACACGAACAGACCAGTGGAATTACCGAACTCTACCTTAGTATGCCACGGGCAATCCCTAAAATAGCAGGCCATCGGCCAATCTCCTCCGCAATTCGGATTTTCCCAGTCCTGGTGTCATTGTTATTGGTTTTCGGGCAATCAAATTTACAATGTTGGAGAGCTAGCCAATGGATCTATGAAACTTTTTGCCTCATCGTCGGAACCATACTATCGCTTTCGATCGATCTCCGAGCTGAATGCTGCCGCCCGGCGGGGGGAGAGAATTGCGGTGCACAGCGCTACGGTGGACGACTGGCTGCGCTTGCCGGGCCTCTCGATCCATCAAGCTAGAGCTTTGGTGAATTTACAGGCTGCCGGATTGGAACTGTACTCGATCGAGGACTTAGCCGCTGCTTTGGAAATACCCTGGCATCGGGCCCAGGGCTGGAACGCCATTCTCAGCTTTGAATACCATCATCCGGAGTCTGTTCCCTTACAACTCAATCCCAACCGGGCTACCTTGGCAGAGCTAGGGCAAATTATTACTCCCGTCTTGGCCGAACGGATTGCTGCTGAACGAGAGATTACGGCCTTCCAGGATTTGGCAGACTTCCAGCGCCGCTTGCAGCTAGATGGGCCGACCCTGACCCAACTGCTCCCCTACCTGCGGTTCAAGCTCTAGTGGAGCGCCGAGCTGCGGCTACGGACTCGATCAACCCGATCGCCATAAAATTCTTGAGCAGGGCCGATCGACCATAGCTGATCCAAGGCAGGGGAATACCAGTAACTGGCGCAATGCCGATATTCATGCCAATATTCACGATTATCTGAAACACGATCATGGAGAGAAAGCCGATCGCCAAGAGAGAGCCGAAGTTATCTTTGGAAGTGAGGGCGATGTTGACGATGCGCCAGCAGAGATACCAAAATACTAGTACTAAAAGCATCGAGCCTACAAAGCCGCATTCTTCGCCGATTGCCGAAAAAATAAAGTCTGTATGTTGCTCTGGAATAAAGTTCAATTGAGTCTGGGTTCCCTGATTAATACCCTGGCCCCAGAGTTCGCCAGCACCCACCGCAATCCGCGACTGGTTCAGGTGGTAGCCAGCACCCCAAGGGTCTTTGTCTGGATCCAAAAAGGTGGTCAGTCGTTCTTTTTGATAATCCTTTAAAATTCCCCAAAAGAAATTGCCCAGGAAGCCGGAGCCAATATTTACCAATAGAGCCACGACGGTGCTGAAGTTGCGCCAAGGCAGGGTAAACCAGGCCAAAATACCCATGGCGATCGACCAAGCAATCCAAAGAGGTGGATTAATACCAAAGGCGACCGCCGCTACCAATGGTGACACCAACAATAAAATCCAACCTGGATTGGCTCCGGCCCAGTAAAGCATGCCCAAGGTGATCACCCCAAACACCAGAGAGCTACCGAGGTCTGGCTGAATAAACACCAAGAACCAAGGTGGCAGCGTAATGGCTAGGGCCTTGATAAATTCTGGAAACTTGCGGGCTTGTCGGTGGTGTAAAACTGCTGCCAACGTAATTACCAGGGCAATTTTGGCGAATTCCGAGGGCTGAAACTTGAAGCCCCCAATGCTGATCCAGCGCTGGGCACCCTTGGCACTGTCACCCAGACCCATCACCGCAATTAACGTCGCCACATTAACTGCATAAACATACCAATGCCAGCGCAGGAAATTTTGGTAGTTAATGCGGGTGAGCAACAGGGCGATCAACAGCCCGATCAAGCCAGTTAACCAATGTTGCCACCAATCGGTCACTGGCCGGTTCAGCTCCGTGCTGCGAATCATCCAGCCACCAAAGCCGGTCAGACCGATCGTGAGCAGCAGCAGCATCCAGTCGGCTCTACCATAGGGCAACAAATACTTGCTGTAAAACGGTGGGCGCTTGGAGCTGGATTGGATTTTGGTGGGGGTAGATGAAAACATGGCCGATCGGGTAGATACATCATCGGTAGAGACAAAAGCTAACTAGGCCAAGGCTAAAGCCGAAACGCGGGTGGCGATCGCTCGGGCCGTAGCGATCAACGCCTGGGCCGCTGCGGACTCCGGCGACCCTACCACGATCGGCTGACCCGCATCGCCACCGGCCCGCACGGGTATTTCTAGGGGGATTTCGCCCAACAAAGGCACCTGCAACTCCGCCGCAAAGTTTTTGCCGCCATCTTCGCCAAAGATCGGATATTGGCGATCGGGCATGTCCGGCGGGATGAAGTAACTCATGTTTTCTATTACTCCCAAAATCGGCGCGAATTTTTCAAACATGCGCAGACCCTTGCGGGCATCGGCGATCGCTACCACCTGGGGCGTAGTCACAATTACAGCGCCGGCCATGGGCACCGCTTGGGCCAAGGTCAACTGGGCATCGCCAGTGCCCGGTGGCAGATCTACGATCAAATAGTCCAGCTCGCCCCAATCCACTTCATAGAGGAACTGCCGAATTACCCCGTTTAACATCGGTCCCCGCCAAGGCAAGGGCTGGTCAGCGTCCACAAAAAAAGACATGGAGATCAGCTTCACCCCATGGGCCATCGGCGGCACCAAGCCCCCACCCTCGGGCATGACTGCCCGGGTGCCAGCCAACCCAAACATGATCGGTGCATTCGGCCCATAGATATCTGCATCCAGCAGGCCCACCTTAGCTCCACTCTGGGCTAGGGCCACAGCCACATTGGCCGAAACGGTGCTCTTGCCCACGCCGCCCTTACCGCTGGTAATCGCGATGATGTTTTTGACTCCTTCGATGCCGACTCGGCCTTCGATCGCCTTTTGCTGCGGGATATCGGTAATGACATTAATGGTTACTTCCTGCACCCCATCCAGCTGAGCTAAAGCTTTGCGACAGTCGTCCGGCACCATGCCCCGTAACGGAAAGGATGGAGTGCTAAAGACTAAGTCGAAGCTGACATTGCCGTCTCGGACTTCGACCTGCCGGATCATGTTCAGTTCCACTAGGTTTTTCTGGAACTCGTGGTCTTTAACGGTGCTGAGGGCGGCTAAAACGGCGGCGGTGTCTGGCATGGGGGCGGAAATTTGGAATTTTAAAATGGTGGATTTTGGTTGGGAGTGGCTGAGGAGGGGATGGATAGATATTTGCTCATCCACCCCTAACTGCTTACTCGGAAAGCCACGGGCTAACGGTGGGCTGCCAATCGGCCAGTTCGTCGGGCTTGAACCACAGAGTTACTTCTTGCTGAGCGGTTTCGATCGCGTCGGAACCATGGATCAGGTTGCGGCCAATGTTGATACCGAGGTCACCGCGAATGGTCCCTGGCTCCGAAGCGAGGGGATTGGTGGCGCCAATCACTTTCCGGGCCGAGGCCACTACGCCATCACCTTGCCAAACCATGGCAACTACTGGGCCAGAGGTGATGAAGTCTACTAAGCCGGCAAAGAAGGGTCTTTCTTTGTGCACTGCATAGTGTTGTTCGGCCAGTGCCCGGCTGACTTGCATGAATTTCATGCCCACGAGGGTAAAACCCTTGCGCTCGAAGCGACCAATAATTTCTGCGATCAGTCCGCGCTGTACGCCGTCGGGCTTGATCGCAATGAATGTACGTTCCACCGCTAACTCCTAAAATTGCTTTACTTACAGGCTTGCGCCAAGGATTAAGGATAGCGGATTCCAAGGACTTAAGTCTAATTGGTCGATCTATCTAGCGGCCTGCGGCTCACCACCCTGCATCACAAGAATAGTGCTCCGTTCCGCGTGCAGATGCTTGTTTGACTGGTTACCTTATAGGTACAATTAGCTAAGGCTAAACTAAACCCAGACGGAGTAACCATAGTGGGATTGACAAGTCTTCTGTAACAAAAATCTTAGTGTATTTTGACCAGCATGAAGTTCAACACTGTGGGAGAAGTCACAAACTGGAGAAGTTTCACGCTGGATGGGGAAATTTATGACTTGTCGCATCTTGATGCTCAGTGGGTTGAGTATCAAGATGCGAGAGATGGGGAAAAGCCGATCACATACAGGTTTGTAGTAACTTATGGTTTGCACTGTTTTGCCAAAGACTCAGCGGAGCTTTCTGCAGAAAAGTCAAAATTACTGATGTACGATGGGCCGAGAGAGTCTAGACAATTTAGTTTCGAGAGATATGAACTCTCAAAGCAGTTACCTAGTATTATCAACTCGCTGGGCAATAAGGAAACCTTGGTTTGCCACGCTGGGCACGGAAAATTTGCCATAGTAAAGGTTCTGGATTCAAACGGCGAGGAAGTAAATTATTTCGTTCCTTTCGCAGTATTCAAAGAAAGTAAAAAGCTTAGACTACATGTACAAAGCGCTTATCCGGTGACTGAAAGCCCAGGCAGAGTTAAGAAAGTTGGCTTCTTCGCTATTGCCAAAAACCTGCTGCACGATAGGAAATTGCCTAAACCCTAAAGATAACAAAGGCCCCTTAAGGAGCCTTCGCCAAAATAACATTTTGGTATTCAGAACGTCTTTACCGGATTTCCTCGACCCTTGCGGGTAACGGGATGTCATGCGTAAGCATGTCTGCTGCATCCATTACGTCTACGCCTATGTTATTTTATTCGTTAGTTTTTGTCAAGTGTTCTACAAGTGAATAAGGCCAAAAACCCTTGGGCACAGTATTTGAGAGAAACGACAATTGTGGGTATTCAATTAATCCCGGTCTGGTTAACTTTCGTTTTCCGAAGGATTGGGATTCATCAGTACCGGCGAGAGGTAGGCTACCAAAACGCCCATCAGGAAACCAGAGATGTTCCGCACTAGCGGGACCCATTCGGAAGTCCGGGTGATCACTGGCGCGATGCCAAAGGCGATGAAAAGAATACCCCAGAGTGGCGAAAAGATCAGCGCCCACTGCCAAGAGAAACCACTTTTTTCACCATCTTTGTCCTTGCGAGACTGGGCTGCAAAGCCGCAGACCAAACCACCCAGCACCGAGGTCACCAGCGTCAGCAACCACTGCTCGCGGGGGAGACCGGGCACCACTGTGCAGCCACCGCGCGCCAAACAACCCTTCACCGCATCCAATGCATCTAGGATCGAACCATCTTCTCCATGCTCTCGCACATAGTACATGTTGCCAAAGCGGGTTTGCAGCTCGATCCAGAAAGTCCGGGGCATCATTTTGTAAGCGCCGTCACCCACATTGAAATTCAAAATATTGCCACCTCTGGAATCGGCTACCAGCAACACACTGTTGTCATCCAAGCCCCAGTATTCCTTCACGGCCCGACCGGGAGTCCGATCGAACTGGGTCAACACGCGCAATTTCCAGCCAGTATCTTTTTCGAACTCCGTAATATCCTTGGCTAAGCGCTCTTCTTGAAAGGGCGTGAGGGCCTTGGCCAAATCGATGATCGGTGTTTGTTCTTTGGGTAATAGGTCTGGATTGTCATAGGCGAGAGCTGGTGTAGCCCAGGCGATCGAAAGACAACAGGCCAGGGCCAAAGCCTTGGCAAACAAAGAACGTAGGATCATGGGGGAAATGGAGGTGACTAATTGTAAACGTGTTATCCCGGTCAAGATGAGAATCTATTGGGGCATACACTCAGAATTTATTTATATTTCTTTACTTTAGCAAAAAGCCACCCCTTCAGTCATCAGGGTGGCCAGAAATCATTAAATTAGATAGAGATTTTTAGGTTTGCCCCGGTTCTTCCGGTTCGACCGAGACTTCCCACCGACTTGGAATTGGGTTGCGGGCGGGCTGAAGTCCCGATAGTACATCGGAGAGCTGGAGTCCTTCTAGGGAAATCTGCCTAGTTTCGCGGACCTTGTGCCAGACCGATCGAGACATCAGTAGTCCATGGGCCATGCGTTGGGCACCGATTTTTTGCAGATACTCTTCCCGCTCCGAATGGTAGTCGGCGGAGATCAGCTGGAGTGGTAGGTGGGAGTTATTTGCTTGGCAGACCTGGGCCATTTGAGACATTAGTTCCGGGTAGAGCCAAGTGTAGGCTGGGTGTACGGTCAACTGGGCCTGATGGGCATCTTCTGTCCCCACATCCAGCTTGAAATAGCCGATCGCCGCCTTGCGCTGACTCTCGAACACATAGTTGCTTTCCGATTGGCAGCGATCGAACTGCATGGCCAAGTGGTCGTGAATGCGCTGGAAGAGACCAATCTTGAAGTCATGGATTTGCCGATCGAATACTTGACGCAGCAATGGCGGCATGGAAACCGTATCCAACTGGTAAAGTAGCTGGGCATCCGTATTGCGGATCGGTAAAAGATTGGGCAGATCGGGAGAATGCTGCCTCAGATCCCGGAGCGCCTCGGTGGGCACTTCCCAAGAAGTCAGTTGAGCCAAGGGCTGAAAACCATTTTGCCGATAGAGTGCTAAGGCTACCTGGTCATTTACATCCACTTCCAGTACCCAGTTACTGGCTTCTACAACTTTCTCGAAGCAGTGGCGCAGCAGCTGAGAGCCACATTCTTGGGGCGTAATTGTAGATTCGGGAATAGTGGCTAGGGCCACCCAATCGACCTGCCAGGTGGTGCGAGAGCGATTGAAGGGAACTACGCGGATCGCACCGCAAACTTGCCGCTCGAACTCGGCCACTAGCAGGTGGGAATTGGGCGACTGGGGGATACTGCGCAAAAAATCTTGGGCGTTGCGCCAGCGTTCTACGGATTGTAGCGATTGCTTGGCTCCGTCCGTGTTGTTGATGGCTCTCTCCAAAAGAGAGTTGACCTCTTCTAGATCGCGGTACTGCAGCGGCCGGACAGTGATTTTGGGTTTTTCGGAACTAGACATAGAATCTGAGAACCATTGATTCAGCAAAGGTTACAATCGATTGTAAGCGAATTGACACTCCTCAGTCCAAAGGCGTGAGGATTCTTGGCTAATTTTTTGATAAACCTCGATCTGTAGAATACCCGTTGAGTTAGGCATAGTTTCCAAAATAGCCATGGATTCCCTATGATGGCTGTTTAGCATTTAAAAAAAGATTCCTGGGGCTGTTATGAAAAATTCACGTAACCTGCAAGCTTATGGGCTGGTGGCCGTTGTTTGTGCTGTAGCCCTCTGGAGCGATCGCCCACGGATGGCCTCGGCCCAGAGCAAACCAGCGGGCCGCACCTATCAAATTTTTCCAGGGATTAGCTTCCCTAACTTTCCTGGTACCGTTACCCCCAACTCCGGAACTCGCCAGACTCCAGGGCCGACGACCCCCAGTACCCCGGCCAAACCGGTAATTCCGCTCGTGGAAGTGCCGACTCCCGGACTACGAACAGTTCGGAATAGCAATGCTGTTCCTACTGCTAACCGGCGGCGGCGCACCACCGCCACACAGCAGGACCCCACCGAAAAACCCAGAACCCGCCGCCCGCGCCGGGCAAGACCCCAAGAGTAGCGCTAATCACCGCGCAAGGCCCGCTGGAAGTTTTGGCGATAGCTACCGCTAATGGCTGCAAACACCGGCCATAGCAAGGTAAACTTCACCTGATTGCCCAAGGTGCGGTTGTAGTGGGTATGTTTGAAGCCACGCCAGAACATCCAAGCACCGCCAACATAGATGGCCAGCAGACCAATTTTCAGTAAAATCATAGCTCAGCGTTTCCGATAAAATTCACAAGAGAGTCCTTACTACTATTAGCTTAGCGAACAATATCGTGGTTTGGCTAGAATTTAAGTCTCTGAAGCTTTTGCTACTGGTTACGACCACCTGAGACACCCCACAGCCTTCGGGAAGATGTTTTTGGTTGCTCCACTGTAATATATTGATTCTCCCTAGGAGAGGCTACGCCAACGGTCATGGATTTAGAACTTCGCCAGCAGCAAACGACCGAATTGTTGTAAAATTTCAACCGCAAAGTCTTTTGGCGAACGACTGGGTTGTTGCACCAACGTGTCTGCTAAGTCGTAGCAATGTTTTATGACAGCTTACTATCCGTCAAAGGTGCACTGAGCTTTAAGGTTATGAATGCGAACGTAACTTACGCGCTGGTTGGGTTTTGATACTTTAGGAGTGAGGGTTTTGAGTATATTCGACAGGTTTAAAAAGTCGTCTGGCAAGCAAACGGGAGTATCTGGCGAAACCAATGGCTCCACCCCGCCCACAGACAAGCTCGGCAACGCTGATGCGGCTTCCCCTTTTACGATGAATGGGCCAAACTCTGACCTCGATCCTCTGGGTGATGCAGAGCCAGAACCTAGTGGCCCAGCCAGTGGTTTGCCCAGTGGTAATTTCCACTCTTCGCCCTTACCCAAAAAGAAAAAATCCTTAGTTGGTAGTACCTTTGGGGCGATCGGTGCTGTGGGCAAAGGAATTGTTCGGCCCTTTACTGGCCCGCGCCCACTGCAGAAACGACCGCTGTTTTGGCTGGGCCTGACGACCGGGATCGGCGCTGTGGCCTTAGGTGGTTTTTGGGTTTTTGTCGACCAGAGCGTCAGCAAGTTCTCCATGAAAGAACCCCTCAGCTTTGCCAGACCGGGCACCATGACCATCAAGGGGAACGATGGGACCAAGCTGCTGCAATTGGGTTCGGATACTAGCGAAACCCTCAAGCTCTGGCAGTTCCCAGATAAGCTGAAGCAGGCCTTTATCGCGATCGAAGACCGGCGTTTTTATGAGCACGATGGGGTGGATTATAAGGGCGTGACCCGCGCCATGGTCAGTAACATTACTACCCGAGGACTGTCTGAAGGAGCCAGTAGTATCACCCAGCAAGTGGCTCGGATGGTCTATCTGGACAATGACAAGAACTTTTGGCGGAAGCTGAAGGAAGTCAGGCTCGCCCAAAAAATTGAGAAGGAGCTGGGCAAAGACCAGATTCTGGAGCGCTACTTGAATTTGGTGTACCTCGGGGAGGGCACCTATGGTGTGGCTGATGCGGCCTGGGTATATTTTGGCAAGACGATCGACAAACTGACTCTACCCCAAATGGCGATGCTGGCCGCCCTGCCGCCGGCACCGAACAAGTATTCGCCCTTTGTGAATGAGAAGTTTGCTAAAGATCGGCGCAATTTAGTGCTGCTGCGGATGCAGGAAGCGGGCTTTATTACGGCTGCGGAAATGGCCGAAGCTAAAGCAGCTCCTCTGGGCTTGAAGAAAACCGAGCATAAGCAAAAATTCCAGCAAGCTCGCTACTTCACTAAGTACATTGAGCAGGAACTGGCTACGGGCAAATATATCTCTGCGGAAGACTTGAAATCCGGTGGCTTGATCGTGGAAACCACCCTGAATCCCCAATGGCAAACCGTGGCGGAAGATGTGATCAAGTCGACAGTGCGGAATAACAGCGGCTCCTTCGGTCAAGCGGCCATGGTCTCGATCGAGCCCCGCAGTGGTGCGATCCGCACCATGGTGGGTGGCAAGGAATTCAGTGAAAAGAACCAGTTCAACCGCGTGACCCAAGCCATGCGCCAGCCCGGTTCTACCTTCAAGCCGATTTTGTACACGACGGCGATCGCCGGCGGCATTAGTCCCAACAAATCCTATGTGGATGCGCCCCTCGATGTGGATGGCTACAAACCCAAAAACGCCGGTAAGGGCTTCAAGGGATCGATCAGTATGCGGGGAGCTCTAACTAACTCCATCAACATCGTAGCGATCAAGATCCTGATCGATACTGGTTTCCAGCCGGTGATGGATCTAGCGAGCAAGATGGGCATTGAATCGGAGCTGAAGCCCTACTATTCCTTGGCACTAGGTGGTTTGGAGGTGAATCTGCTGGAGCTAACTAATGCTTACAGTACTTTTGCTTCTATGGGCATGCACGAGAAAGTTCATGGCATTCAGCGGATTTTGGATCGCAAGGGTAATGTGCTCTATGAGAACAAGCTTGATCCCCAACGAGTGTTGCAACCTAATAATGTGGCGATCGCCATTTCCCTAATGCGCGGTGTAGTTATGGAAGGTACTGGTGTTAATGCCCAACTGGCCGATCGACCCGTAGCGGGTAAGACCGGTACCACCGATAAGGAGCGGGATCTGTGGTTCATGGGCTATATTCCCCAACTGGTAACCGGTGTCTGGCTGGGTAACGACAATAACCGGCCGACGGGTAATGCCAGTAGTACCGCTGCCTATGCTTGGCATCGCTTTATGGCCGAAGCGGTCAAGGGGATGCCAGCGCAGCAGTTTCCCACCCCGGACTATGCTAAGCAGAAAGCCGAAATCAAGCTCGATCCAGTACGACCGGGCTATATCAGGACCCTCGCCGCTCCGAAGGAGGACGACCCCAAGGGAAAAGAGTCGGGCGACAACAGCAGCATTAATAGTAATAGCAGCAGCCAAGATCGCCCCAGCCGCCGGCGCGCTCGGGTAGAAAGCAGTGGTGACTCTAGCAGTAGTAGCGAAGACCGCCCCAGCCGTCGTCGCACCCGGTCAGAAGATAGTAGTGGTGGCAGTGAAGCTCAACCTCGCCGCCGGGCTAGATCGGAGAACAGTGGCGATGGTGAAGCTCAGCCCCGCAGTCGTGCTCGATCGGAGAACAGTGGCGGTGGTGAAGCTCAGCCCCGCAGTCGTGCCCGATACGGGAGTACCCGTCCTACGGGATCGGAAAGTGGCGGTAGCCCAGCACCCCGTCGTCGCTCTAGAGCCAGTGAAGACGAAGGCTAACTTCCCAACTATTCCACCCCGGCAATTGCGACCGGGGTTTTTCGAGTCCATTTACCTATTCCTGTGATACTATGCCCCGCCGCACCGACCTCAAAAAAATTCTGATTCTTGGCTCTGGCCCGATCGTGATTGGTCAGGGCTGTGAATTCGACTATTCCGGCACCCAAGCCTGCAAAGCGCTGCGGGAAGAAGGCTATGAGGTGGTGCTGGTGAATTCCAACCCGGCCACGATCATGACCGACCCGGAGACGGCCGATCGCACTTATATCGAGCCGCTGACCCCGGAAATGGTGGCTAAGGTAATTGCCAAGGAGCGGCCCGATGCGTTGTTACCCACCATGGGCGGTCAGACCGCTTTGAACTTGGCCGTGAGTCTCTCCAAAAACGGCGTGCTGGAAAAATATGGGGTGGAGCTGATTGGGGCGAAGTTACCAGCGATCGAAATGGCCGAAGACCGGCTGCTCTTTAAGGAAGCCATGGCGCGGATCGGTGTGCCGGTGTGCCCTTCGGGGATTGCTAGCACCCTGGCCGCAGCCCAGGCCGTGGCCTTGCAGATCGGTAGCTATCCGCTGATCGTGCGTCCGGCCTTTACCCTCGGCGGTACCGGTGGCGGTATTGCCTACAATCAAGAAGAATTTGAGATCCTGGCCCAAAGCGGCATCGATGCTTCGCCCATGGATCAGATTTTGATCGAGAAATCTCTGTTGGGCTGGAAAGAATATGAGCTAGAGGTGATGCGGGATCTGGCCGATAATGTGGTGATTATTTGTTCGATCGAGAATTTCGACCCCATGGGCGTGCATACGGGCGACTCGATTACGGTGGCTCCGGCTCAGACTTTGACGGACAAAGAATATCAGCGGCTGCGCGATGCCTCCCTCAAGATCATCCGGGAAATTGGTGTGGAGACCGGCGGCTCCAATATTCAGTTCTCGGTCAACCCCGTTAATGGCGACTACATCGTGATCGAAATGAATCCTCGGGTCAGCCGCAGCTCGGCCCTGGCCTCCAAGGCTACCGGCTTCCCGATCGCTAAAATGGCGGCTAAGTTGGCCGTTGGCTACACCTTGGATGAGATTCCCAACGATATTACGCGGCAGACCCCCGCTTCCTTTGAGCCGACTATTGACTATGTGGTCACCAAAATTCCCCGCTTCGCCTTTGAGAAATTTCCCGGTTCCCTCCCTCACCTGACCACCCAAATGAAGTCCGTGGGCGAAGCGATGGCGATTGGTCGGACTTTTCAGGAATCTTTTCAGAAAGCCCTGCGCTCCCTAGAAATTGGCCGCTACGGCTGGGGGTGCGATCGACCCGAAGAACTCCCTACCCTCGAACAGGTCAAGGCCCAACTGCGCCAACCCAGCCCCGATCGGGTCTTTGCGATTCGTCATGGGATGCAGCTGGGTTTGTCCGTAGCAGAGATTCAGGAGCTGACCGGCATCGATCCTTGGTTCCTCGATAAGTTGGCGAATCTCTTGGAAATCGAGAATTTCTTGACTGGCCAGCAGTTGAGTGGGCTGGATGCGGAGACGCTCTGGCAAGTGAAACGCCAAGGCTTCAGCGATCGGCAAATTGCCTACGCCACCGGTAGCCAAGAAGACGAGGTGCGGGCCTATCGGAAGTCCTTGGGGATCATCCCGGCTTACAAGCTGGTGGATACCTGTGCGGCGGAGTTCGCAGCGGCTACGCCCTATTACTACTCTAGCTATGAGCGAGAATCGGAGGTCTTGCCATCGAACAAGCGGAAGGTGATGATCCTGGGCGGCGGCCCGAACCGGATCGGTCAGGGCATCGAGTTCGACTATTGTTGCTGTCATGCGGCCTATGCCCTCAGTGCCCAGGGCTTCGAGACCATCATGGTCAACTCCAACCCGGAGACGGTCTCTACGGACTATGACACCAGCGATCGGTTGTATTTTGAACCCTTGACTAAGGAAGATGTGCTGAATATCATTGAGGCGGAGCGGCCCGAGGGGATCATTGTGCAGTTCGGCGGTCAGACTCCCTTGAAACTAGCGGTGCCGATCGAGCAGTATTTAGCGGCTCATCCGGAAATTGGCACTCGGATCTGGGGCACTTCCCCGGCTTCGATCGATATGGCCGAGGATCGGGAGAAGTTCGAGAAAATCTTGACTCGCCTGAAAATCGAGCAGCCCCGCAACGGGATCGCCCGCAGTTTTGAGGAATCGGTGAAAGTGGCCAATGAAATTGGCTATCCGGTGGTGGTGCGGCCTTCCTATGTCTTAGGTGGCCGGGGCATGGAAATCGTCTATTCCGATGGGGAACTGGAGCGCTATATGGTCTATGCTGTGCAGGTGGAGCCGGATCACCCGATTTTGATCGACCAGTTTTTGGAGAATGCGATCGAGGTGGATGTGGATGCGATCGCTGATGCCACTGGGATGGTGGTGATTGGCGGGATTATGGAGCACATTGAGCAGGCGGGGATTCACTCCGGCGATTCGGCCTGTTCGCTACCCTATATTTCTCTCAGTGAGGCGACTTTGGCCACGATTCGGACTTGGACGATCGAGCTGGCGAAGGCTTTGGAAGTGCTGGGATTGATGAATATTCAGTTTGCAGTGCAAGGGGAGCAGGTCTATATTCTAGAGGCCAATCCACGGGCTTCGCGCACGGTGCCCTTTGTGGCAAAGGCGACGGGGGTGCCTTTGGCGGGTTATGCGGCGCGGTTGATGTCTGGGGAGACTTTGGCGCAACTGAATTATACGGAGGAAGTGATTCCTAAACACATTGCTGTGAAGGAGGCGGTGCTACCCTTTGAGAAGTTTCCGGGGACTGATACGATTCTGGGGCCGGAGATGCGATCGACTGGTGAGGTGATGGGGATTGATACGGATTTTGGCCGGGCTTTTGCGAAGGCGGAAATCGCTGCCAGTCAGACTTTACCGGCGAGTGGTAAGGTATTTATTTCCACCAACGATCGGGATAAGGAGGCGGTGGTGCCGATCGTCCGGGATCTGATTGAATTGGGTTTCCAGATTGTGGCTACTGCCGGTACGCGCCGGGTGCTGCAGGCCCATGGTCTGGAGGTGGAGCTAGTGCTGAAGGTGCATGAGGGTCGCCCGAATGTGGCGGATATTATTAAGAATCAACAAATTGGTTTGATTATCAATACTCCTTCTGGGGAAGAGGCCCAGGCTGATGGGCGGCTGATTCGGCGCACGGCTTTGACTTATAAGATTCCGATCGTGACGACGATCGCTGGGGCGCGGGCAACGGCTGCTGGGATCCGGGCTTTGCAGTCTCAACCGCTGGAGGTGCGAGCGATTCAGGATTATCATAGTTGAATCGATCTCCTGCGCCAATACCTAGAGCAATTATCTACACTGAGAAAGCCGAGTACCTGAGGTAACTATCTGGTAGACCTGGGGTTGCTGCGGCGAGATCCGGCAGTGGCTAATCCGATTTATCGGGAAGTGCTCCCGCGAGTCTTGGTGCAGGGTGCCCAAGATAGTTTGCCGATGATTGCACCGAGTTGGCTAACTCCCGAGGGAGCACCATATCTTATTTAGTCCGGTTGGATTTAGATGAGGGTTGGTTATTTGTGTTCGTTCACGAAGTGTGGGCGAAGACCAATCGAAGGGTGAATGCGTTGCCGATCGCCGAAGGCGCAAGCGAAGCTATCGAGGAGCGATTGGGGACGCAAGTGGTGCAGACGGCAAAGGTGCGTTACGGGCTGTCGCCCAGGCTAGCGCCAACGATCACGATCATTAGGGCTTGATGGCAAGTTGTCACATGGCCTGGTCTAATGGGCTGACGACTCCGCGCCCACCACGATTGAGAACGTGGGTGTAAATCATAGTTGTTTTGAAACAGTATGTAGCGGCGGATCCATTGCACTTAAGTTTCTTCTGTGCGGTAAGAGTAGTTTGTGAGACGAATTGCATCCCGAACTCTGACTAGGAGATTCTTTGGTGGTTGTTGCATAATGTTACGAGCAGTGGACAAATTCTGCCTATCCTTCTTAAATAGGAAAATAGATGGAAACTTTCTGCTTTTCCACAGGGAATATGCTGAATGTTTCTGCCTATCTAGCCGAATTTGGGTAGATAGGCGCTTGAGTGTTGTACTCTCGCGAGAGAAAAATCAACATGGCTGCAACCCAGTCAGATCAACGCTTTAGGCATTGTGAACTTGTGAAACCATTGCTAAATGAACATCTTTGAGTGAATTTATGGCCAACTATAGACTCAGTATCTTAGATAATGAACGAAAGAGTGCGGGTTTCAAGCCCCACTAGAATAAGGGCGTACGTACTAAAGGTTGGGCAAGACCCTTTGGAATCCTTAGCTAGCAAGACTTACAGCAATTCACAACACTCAAGTAGGTGGAAACTTTCCACCTAATAATTGTTATGTATTTAGAAATTCGGAGATTTGTTCATGAAAAAGCTTACCTACTCAATCAAAATCAATAAGCCTCAAGATTTCGTTTTTAGCAAAATCAAAGATAAGTCGGCGTATCCGGGCTGGGCGAAAGCGTGGGGTGAAGGAATGACCTATGAAGGAGAATGGAGAGAGGGCGAGCACATTTCTTTCTTTGACCAAACTCAAGGAGGAACGAAAGTGATAATCGAAGAAATAGTTCCCAATGAGACAATAAGGGCCAAACATGTTGCTATGGTAAATCCACAAAATATTGAAGTTGAACTTACTGACGAGATGATGCAAAAGTGGATTGGTTCCCAAGAAATCTATCACTTCAAAAGGGAAAGCGATTCCGAAACAACTCTTGAGATTGTCATGATTGCAGATGAAGCCTTTGAAGAAATGATGGGGGCCTGGCCGAAAGCGCTTCAATTATTTAAAGACATTTGCGAGGCATAACAAAGAGTTGCACCGGACAATCCGGTGAATGCGGCGTTAGGTGTGATATTTCAAGACCCAATTTGGACCCACCCAGATAGTCAAGGACTAACATTTTTTTAGGTGCTGAGGTCATAGTGTCTTAGGGGGTGCCAGAGAGATTCCTGCATAGGGGATGTTCGTAGATCGGAGGCGAGGTTTTTGAGGATTTTGGTTCGGCGCTGGTCTGAGATGTTGCAATTCTCCCAGGGAGACGCTGCGCGATCGGGTTTTCGGGTCAGTTCCACTGTACGTAGGTTTGCTCTGTTCGTTCACGCAGTGTTACGCTAGTAACTAGGAGTAATGTTTAAGGCGAATGGCATTAAGGACTCTGTTTAGTAATTTCTTGGGCGGAGTAGATGGAATTTCCATAAAAGCTAGAACAAGACAACTAATTAGTTTGTTGAGATTTTATAATGCCACTCCGAAGAAGTGGATTGGGTGTTATGCTGAATTCTGCCAGCCTATTACCCATCTGGGGGTGTGTTAGGCAGAAATGTTTCTACCTATGATCCTTTTTTGGGGTGTTAGGTAGAATTGGTTAAGTCTAATAAGTAGTTATAAGTTCTCCATGTGTTAGCAATGAGCATAGAATTAATCCAAACTATGCAATGGGCCAAGCTCTGCTGGGAAATCAGCTTTGAAAGCATCTTGGAGATTGATAATGTTCTTCCAAAAATTGGGGAAGTGTACCCGATCAAAATTCAGGGGAATGAGGACTATCTCGTAAAGGAAGGAAAAGCATTTGTATTGTGGCAGCCGCCGCATTCAGAACTAAATGGTTGGTACGATAAGAGACCATCGGAAATACTTAAAAGCTATGTTTTGGATGGGTTAATTAAAAACATAGATTCTAATCGATTAGAATTCGATTTTGAGATAAAAGATAGGATGATGTTGACTGATTTTTTCGGTACCGTTGATTTAGATGAAGCATCACCCTTGTCTCGTATTGGACTAGGATATGGAACTTCTCTCATTCAATGGTCAGATGCCCGTAACCTTTTGAAGTCTAAAGTTGGAGACTATTGGTATTTGAGTGGTACTGAATGTGAAACGTCACTAGAGTTGATATTTTCATACGTTGGCGATAAAATATGCATTCATTATTCCACTACTTTACATAACTCAGCATGGTACGAGACAAAAGTGGCTAAGTACTTTTTGGATGAGCTTGAATATTTAGTGGTTAGTAAGCTGGTTGAAAAAGCAACAGAGATATTTGAAAAAAGTAAATGGACGTTACAGAAAAACCAGGTTTGCGGAGCAGAGTACTACTGATTTGAAATTGAACGCATCTAAACTCATAACACGCTTATGCACGCCGACCGTTGAAATTGGATCGGTTATTATGTAAAAGTGACCTGCAGCAGGTGGTTATAAATGTTAGACTGACAATCACTGCTAGAAGTGGACATAAACTCACCTGCAATTATTGCCCATGCATTTATGAAACTGAAATTTCTGAAGTCCTTGTGGATATTTTTCCTGTCACCTGTGCTTTGATCAACAACTTCGGAATCATAATTCCATAAAATTCAGCGTGAAAAACTTTTTTGTACTGACGAAAGACTAAGGTCTTGCTACAATAGAGACAATGAACATCCTAAGACTATGAAGTACCCTTTCCACACCGTATCCAAGCCTGTCTCTGGCAGCGAAGCTGAGAAGTTAGCCCAGGCGATTCAGAGTGATGGCCATGTTGCGAATGAAACTGCCTTGGCTTTGATGAAGCAGATCGCCGCCCGTCGGAAGTCTGAGCATGACTCCAAGTAGTAAGTTCGCTAACATCGACTTTTCCACAATGCCCGTTGAGCGCGTCACCCCCGATCTGAGTGGTTTAGGTCAGGGGTTTCGCTGTTCGCGGGGAGAATTTGTCACCTACTGGCGACAAGGGCGTATTCAACGAGAGATCAACGCCCGCATCAGTCAATGTTGGGTTCTACGGTGTGAAGATTCTTTGGCTGGTTATGTCACTCTGATCGCTGACAAATTGGATCTCGCTCAACCAATCTTGATTGATGAAGGCGTTCAATACGAAACCTTTCCGGCCATCAAGATTGGACTACTTGCCGCTGATAAACGGGCAAAAGGAGCCGGTCGCAGATTAGTGGAGTGGTCGATCGAGTATGTAGCAAGTGAAATTGCACCGGCGATCGGTGTCAGGTTCCTTACGGTAGATGCTTTGTATGATGAAGACATGACACCTCCCTATGATGCGTCGGGCTTTTATCAGAAGTTCGGCTTCTGTTTTGTCAACGCCGAAGAAGTCCTACCACCTACAACTCCCTACCGCACCATGTACCTTGATCTCAAGCCACTGATAGATCTATTCGATGATTCTACCTCTGGAGTAGATGACAGCTCGACAGTCTAGCAAATTAACAAGATTGTTGGCAGCGGGTGAACGGGAACGTTAGCCGTACTTGTTGAAAGCCAAGAAAAAACAAAATTAGAGCCACTTGTTGTTGGATTAAAGATTTTCCTTGGAGAAGCGCGTCCCTTGGTTTCACAAGAAATCTTTGAAATTGGTAGGGATATAGCCGATCGCATCCGCAGCAAACAAGTAGGACTAGCAAATTCATCAAGTAGTACAACCTATTAAACTATTGACAAAGCCTCCCCCACTGGAGAATCGTCCTGCTCAGACCTCTAATCCGATCGCCCATGACAGTTCACGAACTGTCACCATCTCCCCGCCACTGGGAATAGGACTCCGTTAATCTGGGGGTAATGTTTTAGAATTCCCCCATGAAAAAACGCGCTCTGTGGGCCTTAGCTGCGATTGTTCCGGCCACCAGCATTGGTGCTCTTAGCTCTGCCTTTATTGCGCCAGGCTGGCCAGGACAGCTGGTGGCGATCATCTGCGGTCTCTGGCTGGTGCTGTTCCCGATGATTTGGCAACGGTCGATAGAACTGAGACCCCTAGCCCTAGGGCTGTCTGCTTCGCAAAAAAGTCTGGGCATTGGGGTGACCCTGGGCTTGGCGATGTTTGGCATCATTCTGGGCAGCTATTGGTGGGTTGGTCGGCATTGGCTGGATGTGGCGGATATTAGAGCCAGAGTGGCAACTATGCAGATGAATGTGCCCCTGATGGTTTTTGGCTTCGGTACCTTCCAGACCTTGGTGAATTCTTGGATCGAGGAGTATGTGTGGCGGGGGTTTGTGTACCAAAAGTGCGAAGTGGTCTGGGGAAAAAGCGCCGCAGTCTGGATTTCGGCGGCTTTCTTTACATTGCACCATGTGGTTTTGCTAGTAGCCTATTGTGGGGATTGGTGGTTGGTGGCAGTCGGTGCCGCTGCGGTATTTATGGCTGGGGTGATTTGGGCGCGCTGCTTCGGAATATTTCGATCGATCACCCCTTGCTACCTCAGCCATCTAGCTGCGGACTTAGCCCTGCAAATAGTTAGCTGGCATGTATTGATGGGTTGATATTCGATACCTGGCACCCTAAGGGGAGCAAATTAGTCCCCAAGGTATTTGAATACCATATCACTCAAGCCAACTTGGGTGAAAGGTTTTGGCAGGTGATCGGTGGCCCCGCAGAGCTTGGCACGGGTGCGATCGAAAAAGCCCGTATTGCTGGTCACCATAATAATCGGGATTTCCTTGAACTCCGGATGGCGACGAATCATCGAACAGAGCTTGTAGCCATCAATATGGGGCATCGTGATATCTAATAAAATCACATGGGGTTTGATAGTAGTGATTTTGGTGAGGGCTGTCCCCGAATCTAGAATCGAAAAAATCTCAAAGACTTTGTTATCTAAAAACAACCGCATCCGCTGCAAAATGGTCGGACTGTCGTCGATACAAACAATGCGATATTGCAAGCGTGTTTTGATATTGGGATCGAAGGAACTAGAATCTTGGCGCTCCGCAAAGTGGGGCAATTTATTAAACGGCACCTTGGGCGTGCGCAGCCCCACCAATCCTTGATCGATCAGTGGGCGCAGCTGTTGAGCTACTTTTAAGGGGGATTGCTGGAGAGACAAAGCCAGTTGATGAAAGTCCACACCGGTCAGAAACTGTTTGATCGCATCAAGTTGTAGGGTTGGCTCTTTTTTTCTCACTACAAATAGTCGTTGGTAAGGACTGTAAATCCCCGAACCCAGTGCCTGCCAGCGTTGTATTTCGTCCTGGCATTCCTTCGCCAGCGATAGGAAATTGATCGACCAGAGAATCGGAAACTCTCGATCGTCCTCCACAAAATTGCATTCCAACTGGTCAACCAGCAGCAGATTGCGGAATGCCTCAGTGGAAATACCCTTGATAATTTCTACAGCATCGCTGGCTGGCAGCTTCTTTTTGCGCACCAGCGAATGAATTGATTGGTAATCATAGCTGGGATAAAAGTCATCCAGCTTAGCAATAGCTACCCGCTGCCGCCAAACATCCAAAATACGCCAGTCGAAATTCCGGCTACCCACAGTCCGGCGGGTATAGAGTTCCAACCGCTCCAGGGGATCGATCGAGAAATTGACATGAAAAATCTTGCCCTTGCTTAGGTAGACGTACCAGGTGACACCATTGGCAGCACATCGCAAATAGCCATTGGCCTGCTTATTGGCAAAATCCTCCAAAAACTTGAGTGCTGGAGGAATGATCTGAAGACTGGGGGAAGAAGTCATTGCAGGGAGATTCGGACTATCTAAACACAGCTTACCCAGTTCCTACCCAAAAGCATCCCTGCCCCCAAATTCTCCCTCTGCCTGGAACTATAGGAATTTTTCTAAGGCGCTAGTGAATTCCTCGTAAGGCTTCGCTCCCACCACAGTTTCCACCAATTCACCCTGCTTGAAAAACATCACCGCTGGAATACTTTTGATCGCGAAGCGTTTGGCGATAGCCTTGTTGCTATCTAGATCTAGCTTAAAGACCTTGGCCCGATCGATGTAGTCCTCTGCCAACTGATCCATCAAGGGGGCGACTAGTTTGCAAGGGCCGCACCAAGTCGCTGTACAGTCCACCACTACCAACGGCTCCGCCGCTAGCAATCCATCGAATGCCGCTTCATCTTGAATGAATGTTACTGTACCCATACCACGATCTCCTTGGTTAATTAATATCCCGTGCGGTTGAAATTGAAAATTCATCGCTCCGCCCATCATCTTAGCAGTACCTGGAGAACGAGATCCGTTGGTGGAGCCTCTCCTTTGGAGAATCGAGTCCTTGGGGTGCGGTCGCTGCTAGGGGTATTATGGGCAAAGCAATCTGAATTCCGCCCTAAGCCCTAAAATGAACCCTAATCCCCGCGATATCGACCACATTTTTGAGCGTTTACGATCGGGCGTAGTTCCCGAAAGAGGACTGGAAACCTTTGCGGTGGGCATCGATCGACAGCGATCGGAGATCCATCGACAGTTAGAGATGGCTGGTAATAACGAAGGCACCTTTAAGTTTCTGCGAGGTGGTTATGGTTGCGGAAAAACCTTTATGTCTCGCCTCGCTCTGCTGGATGCCCAGAATGCCGGGTTTGCTACCAGCTTCGTGGTGGTTTCGGACAATGACTTGCATTTTCATCGCTTCGATGACGTTTATCGGAAAGTTGTGCAAGAGCTGGGCACTAGTTCTTGCGATCGGGGGGCCTTGAGTGATGTAATCGATCGATGGATTGCCAGGGTCGAAGATGGATTGATTGCCACTGGTTCCGACCCGGAAGCCGAGGATTTTGATGAGAAAGTCCAGGCCCGCATCGAAGAAGACTTGGCTTCCTTGACCGGTGGCAAAGCGCCGGAAGATATGGTGCGGGTACTGCGTAAAATCTTTGAACTCAAGCAACAAGGCCAGATCGTCGAGGCCAGTGCCCTTCTTTCTTGGCTCTCGGGCAGTGAAAACGTGGGCGGCAGAATCAAGAAGTTGGCTGGGATCAAGGGTGATATTAGCAGTCGAGAAGCTTTGGACTATTTGCATGGGATTCTGGAGATCACCAAGGCTGCTGGCTATAAGGGCTTGGTGATCGTGATCGATGAGGTGGAGACGGTGCTGCGGATGCGCCACGATATTCGTGGTAAGTCCTTGAACGGCATTCGCCAGATCTGTGATGCAGCCGATCGCTATCGCGGTCTCTTCTGGGTCTTCACGGGTACGCCGGAGTTTTTCGATACCAATCGGGGGGTGGCTGGCCTCCAGCCCTTGAACGATCGGATTAAGTTTCTGCAATCCGGCGGCTTTTCTAGTCCTCGCCAGCCCCAGCTAGCCCTCCAGCCCTTCGATGCGGAGCGGTTGAAGGAGGTTTCTTTGAAGCTACTGGAGCTGTTTCCCACGGACGATCGGGCCGGTTTAAAGCAAAAGGTGACCCTCGACTTCATCGAGCGGCTGATTGCCATGGTCACCGCTGGCTTTCGGGGCGATGTGGGCGTAGTTCCGCGCCAATTCCTGCGCCAGTATGTAAACATCCTCGATCTATCTGCCACCTTCGAGGAATTCGATCCGATGACCACCGAGGGTCTGGAACTGGGTGACTTAAATGCGGACGAAGCCCGTATCCAACAAGGTCTACCGGCCTTTGTCCCGGAGCCAGAAGACGAAGAAGCCTACAGCCTCGTAGAATTCTAAAGATTGTCCAGGACAACAAAGCATCCGATGAGAATCCCCCTTTGGAAGGGGGACTTTGAGTGCAATATCCGGTTCCCCCTTTTCAAAGGGGGCTAGGGGGATTCCAATGATTTTCCAAGTTCCTATGGCCCTCAACCACAAGTAAGCCGCCAACTTCCCGAGCATAGCTAGGAAATTGGCGGCTGACAGAATAAATATTACTGAAACCCTTAGCGGACGCTCAGCTGCGGTACGCGATCCCGTAGGACGGGTACTTCCGTATCGGCCAGTGCATTAATATCGAACTTCGGATCAAACCTTTCATGGAGTTTGCGAGAAACGTGAGTGGGTTTCCACAACTGCTCTAGAAGTTCGCCAAAGGGTTCCACCCGAATGGTGGAGCCACAAGTAAAGACATCTAAAAAGCAGGCTTTATGTTCCGGATAGGTGTGGATACTAGCGTGGGATTCCGCCAATAGCATCACGAGAGACATTCCTTCCGGCTCAAACTTGTGTTCCGTCACCGACAAAATTGTCGCTCCAATTACCTCAATCGCCCTGGCCATGTCGTGGCGGATACTTGCCACGTCGTTTAAGTCTACCGCGCATCCTGAAAAATTCAGGAGCAGATGGCGTCCATAGAACTCAAATTCTTGACCTAGAGGGTTAGGTTCGGGTTTGTTCATCTACGTAAAATCCTTTGTTGAATAGGGGAAGCCTGAAAAATCAAGCGAAGAGCATAATAGCATGGGTCGCACTGATTGATGTACGGCCCAAAATTTATTAGCTCTTACCTAAAGTACCCAGATAGATGAGACTGAAGAACAGTGCCTGCCTCTTTGGTAGTAAAACCCGCCACAAATTGTTGTAGTAGTCACCTATCCGAACATCCGATGTTGGAGCGAAGGCATCTGCCGTCTGACCTGGGCCAGCCGATCAGGACTAATTTCAGCCACAGCTACCCCCGGCGCATCGCCCGCATCGGCTAATACCACTCCCCAGGGATCGACGATCATGGCATGGCCGTGGGTATAACGCATGGCGTAGTGATTGCCGGTCTGAGCCGGGGCAATGACGTAACAGGTGTTCTCGATCGCCCGCGCTTGCAACAGTACTTGCCAATGGTCTTTGCCGGTGTAGGCCGTAAAGGCAGCGGGCACGAATAATACTTCGGCTCCTTGGCGGGAGAGGTCGCGGTACAGTTCCGGGAAGCGCACATCGTAACAAACGGAGATGCCCAGATTGCCCAAGTCTGGTGAGGCATATACCTGGGGCAAGACACTGCCCGCTTTCACGGTCTTGGATTCTCGGTAGGTGTTGCCATCGGGCAGATCCACATCGAAGAGGTGGACTTTCTGGTACCGCTGCATTTCGCGGCCATCTGGCCCGATTAGGAGGGCCGTGTTGTAAACTTGTCGATCGCCGGCGGGGGTGGGAAAGCCACCGCCTAGGAGGGTGATTTGGAATTTTTGGGCAGTGGCCTTCAGAAACTTTTCGGTGGCTGTAGCAATTTTGTCGGCCTGGGCGATCTTGTCATCTTCTTGGCCCAGGAAAGCGAAGTTTTCCGGGAGTGATACTAGCTCTGCGCCGCGCTTCACCGCTAGATCGATCAGGTCTTCGGCCTGGGAGAGATTCTGCTCGAGGTGAGGCGAGCTGGTCATTTGAACGGCGGCGGCGAGATAGGATTTCATGAAAAAGCCCAAAGGAGCGGTGATATAGGATAGATCGAAGTTACCCCAGACAACCAGCCCAGGGTAAGGTCAGTAACTAGATAATCTTGGCAGCCCGCAGGCCGAAGAAAAAAGTAATAGCAATGACTACCATTGCACCCAAGAAACCGATGTAAATAACTGCGCCGGTCATAAAAGTTTCTCCTAAAATTAATCCAGCATCTATTAAACCATTCTGCCTAGACTTGCGTCCATGTTGACCACCTCGAACCACCATAATTCCGTCGAACAGCTCAGTAGTTCTTGGTGTATTTTAGGAAAGATATTATTTTTTATAATTCTTCCTACTGCCATGAATTCTATCCGGATGCTTTTTTCCCGCCTGGGCATGGTGTGTGCTGTGACCCTAGCCCTCTGGCAACTGTGGCTATTGCCCGCTGCCGCCACGGCCCTCTACGAAATTCCATCGATATCGAAGGGTGTACCCACCTGGTCGATCGACAAAGCCGATATTCTGAGCCTTTCGACTAAAACCAAAATTAATGGCTCTCTAGAGAAATTGGCTAAGAGCACTGGTACGGAGGTGCGCTTTGTGACCTTGCACCGCTTTGACTATGGGGATACGGCCCAGACCTTCGCTGAGAAAATCTTTAAAAAGTGGTTTCCGGCGGCGGCAGACCAAAATAATCAAATGCTGATTGTATTGGATGATCTTACCAATACCACCGGTGTGGTGACCGGCAGCGGCCTGAAAGAGACCATGACCGATACGATCGCCACCAGCATTGCTCAAGAGACGATGCTAGCTCCATTGCGTCAAGGTAATCGCTACAACCAAGCATTTTCTGATGGGGTCGATCGGATTGTCACGGTTCTCTCTGGCCAGCCGGACCCCGGCCCACCAGTAATCAAAGAAGCCGAAGTAGCTGGTAGCACCTATCTAACTGCGGAGGAAACGGAGGCGAACCGAGGCGGCTTCACGGCGATCGTGGTGATTCTGCTCATTGCGGCCACGGTGATTCCGATGGCTACTTGGTGGTGGTATCAGAATCAGGATTAGGTAAGGGCGAGCGACCGTAAGCCTCAGTGATCCGCAGCAACTGCTGTTCGATTTCTGGGGTGAGCTGGTCTGTTTGGTAGCGCCATTGCCAGTTTCCGGCAATGGTGCCGGGGAAGTTCATGCGGGCGGAGCCATCGCCGCCTAGCACATCCTGCATGGGTAGAATGACTTGGTTGGCGATCGAGCTGGCGGCTAAGCGAATCAAATCCCAGTGGATGCCGATGCTAGAAATACCGCCTAAATAGCGCAGCACCCGATCTCGCTCGTAGCCTTCGGCTTTCTCGAACCAGCCGATGGTGGTGTCGTTATCGTGGGTGCCAGTGTAGACCACGAAGTTCCGATCGAAGTTGAAGGGCAAGAAGGCGTTGGCGTGATCGGAGCCGAAGGCAAATTGCAGCACCTTCATGCCGGGGAAATCAAACCGATCGCGCAGCTCTTCTACTTCGGGGGTGATGACACCGAGATCTTCGGCCAGGATGGGCAGGTGGCCTAACTGTTTTGCTAGCTCGCCAAAGAATTCCATACCGGGAGCCGTGACCCATTCGCCATTCATGGCTGTCTTTTCGCCCTGGGGTACGGACCAAAAAGCTTCGAAGCCCCGGAAGTGATCGATGCGAATGATATCTACGAGTTTCAGCAAGGCCCGGAACCGATCGATCCACCAAGCAAAATTGGTTTCTTGTAATTTGTCCCAGTTATAGACGGGGTTGCCCCAGAGTTGGCCGGTTTCGCTGAAGTAGTCTGGGGGTACGCCAGCCATCTGTGCGGCTAGGCCCGTTTCCGGATCGAGCTGGAAAATCTCTGGGTTGGCCCAAACATCGGCGCTGTCGTGGGCTACGTAAATGGGGATATCGCCGATAATTTGGATGGTCAAATCGCCAGCGTATTCCTTGAGGGATAGCCACTGCTCTTGAAAGACGAACTGGACGAATTGGTAGTAGATAATTCGATCGGCTAACTGCTGGCGCTCTCGATCGAGGGCGGCGGGTTGTCTTTGGGCCACATCTTTAGGCCATTCGTACCAAGGGGCATCTTGGTAATGCTCGTGGAGGGCCATGAAGAGGGCATAGTCGTTCAACCAGTGGGCTTGGCTGGTGGTAAATTCCTGAAATTTTTGCTGCTCGGCAGCACTGTTGTGGTGGCGGAAGTTGCGGCAGGCGGTTTCGAGCAGTTCGGTTTTGGTGAGTTTGATGGTCTCGAAGTCTACGCTGTTGCTTTCCTTGATGGGTTTCAGGTCGGTGCTGCGCAGCCAGCCTTCGGTGACTAGTCGATCGGGGCTAATTAATAGGGGGTTACCGGCGATCGCCGAGTAACAGAGGTATGGTGAGTTTCCATAGCCCGTCGGCCCGAGGGGCAAGACTTGCCAGTAGGTTTGGTGGCTACGATGCAAAAAGTCGATAAAGTCGTAAGCTCCTTGGCCTAGATCGCCGATGCCATGGGGGCTGGGCAAGGAGGTGGGGTGAAGCAGGATGCCACTGGAGCGGGGGAAGGCCATGGAAGATAGGAGAAAAGACCAGTCTGTAATCATATGTGATCGGCGAGCCTCTAGTTTCGATCACTTGGTCTATGATCTCTATGCTGCTCTATAATGTCTGGTTGGAGTCTACGAACCTACAAATCCCTATGACTAAGATAGAAACCAGAGTTGAGCCCATGGTGCTCAATATGGGTCCCCATCACCCATCGATGCACGGCGTGTTGCGGCTCATTGTGACCTTGGATGGTGAAGATGTCGTAGACTGCGAGCCGGTGATCGGCTACCTGCATCGGGGGATGGAAAAAATTGCCGAAAGTCGCACCAACATTATGTATGTGCCCTACGTGAGCCGTTGGGACTACGCTGCTGGGATGTTCAATGAAGCCATTACGGTCAATGCTCCCGAAAGACTAGCCGGGATTCCGGTACCCAAACGGGCCAGCTACATCCGCGTGATCATGCTAGAGCTGAACCGGATTGCCAACCACTTGCTGTGGCTGGGCCCATTCATGGCCGACGTGGGTGCCCAGACTCCCTTCTTCTACATCTTCCGGGAACGGGAAATGATCTATGACCTCTGGGAAGCTGCCACGGGCTACCGGATGGTCAATAATAACTACTTCCGGGTCGGCGGCGTTGCAGTGGATCTGCCCTATGGTTGGGTAGATAAATGTCTGGATTTCTGCGACTACTTCGATCCCAAAGTGGATGAGTACGAAAAATTGATTACCAATAACCCGATTTTCCGCCGCCGGGTGGAAGGCATCGGAACGATCGGGCGAGAAGAAGCGATCAACTGGGGTCTTTCCGGCCCAATGCTGCGGGCTTCTGGTGTGAACTGGGATCTGCGTAAGGTGGATAGCTACGAATGCTACGACGACTTCGATTGGGAAGTGGCCGTGGAAAACGGCGGTGACTGCTTTGCCCGTTACGTCGTGCGGATGAGAGAAATGCGCGAATCCGTTAAAATCATCCGTCAAGCGATCGCCGGTCTCCCCGGTGGCCCTTACGAAAACCTCGAAGCCAAGCGCCTCGCCGCTGGTCCGAAGTCCGAATGGGACGGCCCAGATTATCAGTACGTCAGCAAAAAAATCGCTCCCACCTTCAAAATTCCTAAGGGCGAACACTATGTGCGCCTCGAAAGTGGCAAAGGTGAAGTCGGGGTCTACGTAATTGGCGAAGATAACGTTTTCCCTTGGCGCTGGAAGATTCGGGCGGCGGATTTCAATAATCTGCAAATCTTGCCGCACCTCCTCACCGGGGTCAAGATCGCTGACTTGGTGACTATCCTGGGCAGCATCGACATCATCATGGGTTCGGTCGATCGATAGGCCACAAACCTAGAATTTGGGCAACTAGCAATTGTCCAAATTTGGTATCTGGATCGGCGGCCCAACAATTGGCTGAAATCCCCCGATATAGTACAATGGTTCCGTGCAATGCGGGGGAACCCATGGAAACCAAGGCGAGCGCTGCCAAATCTGCTCATATCTATGCTTGGTTATCGATCTCTGCGGCTATCACTACCATCGCCCTAAAAGCGATCGCCTACCAGCTCACTGGCTCCGTCGGTTTGCTTTCCGATGCTTTAGAATCTCTCGTCAACCTCGTAGCCGCCGTAGCGGCCTTAGGGGCTTTAACCCTAGCCAGCCGTCCACCCGATGCCGGTCATGCCTTTGGTTACACCAAGGCCGAGTATTTCTCGAGCGCCTTGGAAGGAGTGCTGATTTTTGTCGCAGCTCTTAGTATTGTAGTAACCGCCGTGCCTCGACTCTGGACGCCCCATCCAGTGGAGCAGTTGGGCTGGGGTCTTTTGATCTCCACCGTTGCCGCCGTGGTCAATGGCTTGACGGCCTTTGTGCTGTTGCGGGCGGGCAAAAGACTCAGATCGATTGCCTTGAAAGCCGATGGTCATCATTTGCTCACGGATGTTTGGACTTCCGTGGGAGTGTTGATTGGCTTAGTAGCAGTCAAGTTTACTGGTTGGCTGATCCTGGATCCGATCATTGCGATCGGGGTAGCCCTCAATATTCTCTGGGCTGGGTTTAGGCTACTGCGGGAAACTGGGTCGGGATTACTGGATGCGGCACTGCCCCAAGCAGACCGAGCAGCAATTGACCTAGTTCTCGGCGAACATCAAGCCAAAGGCATCCAATTCCATGCTCTGCGAACCAGACTGGCCGGTTCTCGGCGGTTTGTAACCTTGCATGTGTTGGTACCGGGGGATTGGACGGTCAAGCGTGGCCACGATCTCTGCGAGCAGATCGAAATGGCTATTTCCACTGCTTTGCCCGGTACCCATACCATCACCCATTTGGAACCGGCGGAGGACCCGCTCTCCTGGGAAGATCAGGATTTAGATCGGGATCTTGGCCCCTAGTGCGGATCTATTGGAAAAAATAAAACAAAATTAAGCAATCTGGATATTTTGTTACCAATTCAAATTAAGGAGGGCTGCTATAATGAGGACAGTGTGAGGAGCAGATGGTTATATATACCTAAGATTAACAACCGAGTTTTCAGCCGATAGAATCATCAGAAGAGGCATAGTCTATGTACGTAGTTCCTAAAACATTTCCGAAGAAGAAGATAATCTCTGACAAAATCGCTTTGGCCAAGCAGCAACTAGAAATGGAATACTGGGTGTCCAGAGCGCTAGAGGCGGGATGCTTCTCCCTGGAATGCAACAATTAAATACTGATAGCCACCATCTAAAGCCCACCGTCCCAGCCGGTGGGCTTTTTAGTTTTCAGCGTTTTGATTAATTCCTAAGAATTTTCGGATCGCATGATGTTTAACAAAAGTTTAAGGGATTTTGATTGGTTCGTATTTCCCACCCAAACCTGTCACGATCGCCTGCGTATTGGCCATCAACATTTTGGGATAGGTATCCCCACTGCTACCCACGGGGCCGAGTCCATCCGCATATAGGGGATCCTGAGATATTTTAACTTGGGCCTCTTGGGCCAAGCTGGCAATCAGCTTGGAGTTGCTGCTTGCTTCGATAAACACCATGGGGACGCTGGATTTTTTCAGGCGATCGACCAGTTCCTTGGCCCGTTGGGCCGTGGGTTTTTCCTCCGTACTCAGGCCTTGGAGGGCACCTTCGATCGGCAAGCCATAGGCGCGACCGTAGTAACTCAGCGAATCGTGGGTCGTAAACAGCTTGCGGGCCGGAGCCGGAATCGTCGCAATCTGAGTTTTAATCCAGAGATCGATCTGACCTAGGCGATCAGTTAATAGTACTCGCTGCTGTTGATAGAGGTTGCGGTTGGCGGGCCGGAGCTGGGTGAGGCTAGCTTCGATCGTCTTGGCCATCGCTATGCCATGCTGGGCATCGTGCCACACGTGGGGATCGCGGCCATGGTTTGCGGATAGGGGCTGGGGTACCGCTACTTCGTTGACCGCAATTTTGGGTGCTGGACTATTGGTGGCCTGGATAATTTTGATCAGAGTTGGCTCGAAGTCATGACCCGCATACAACACTAGGTTGGCTTTTTCGATCGCCTGCCGATCCGCTGGTGTGGCTTGGTAGGCATGGGGATCTGTCCCCGCCGCGATCGCACATTTCAGCTCCACTGTGTTTTGGGCTATCTGCTTGGTGAGGTCACAGAGGATGTCGGTGGTGACGACCACTAGCGGGCGTTGTGGGCTGTTTGTTGATTTGTTTGTTGATTCCCGAGCTTTCTGCTGATCGCAACTGGTGGCTAGGAACAGTAGTGTGAGGAGGGCGAGGGACTTGAGGGTATGCACGAGATCTAAAGATGCGAATGAGAATCATTATCATACAGCAATCTTCGATCGTGAATCGGCGGCTAATGCCGAAGCGGTAGCGCGATAGAATAGTCCCCAGTCAATCGCTGGGTAGTTACTAGAGTGGAAGAAGAACTGATTTTGCCCAAGCGGGGCTTGCCGGTCACGATCATCACTGGCTTTCTGGGCAGCGGTAAAACCACCTTGCTCAATCATATTTTGACCAATCGCCAAGATCTGAAGGTGGCGGTATTGGTTAATGAGCTGGGGGATATCAACATCGATCGGGAATTGTTGGTGTCGATCGAAGAAGACATGGTGGAGCTGAGCAATGGCTGCATCTGTTGCACGATTAATGAGGACTTGCTGGAGGCGGTCTATAAGGTGATGGGGCGGCAGATTGATTACTTGGTGATTGAAACTACTGGCTTGGCCGACCCAGTGCCCATCGCCCTCACGTTTTTGGGCAAGGATTTGCGGGACTTGACTCGCCTGGATGCCATTTTGACCGTGGTGGATGCGGAGAATTTTGGGCCGGAGAATTTTCATGGCGAAGCAGCCCGCCAGCAGTTGCTCTATGCCGATATTACTATTCTGAATAAAACTGACTTAGTGACTGCGGAGCGGGCGGCGGCGGTGGCCGGACAGCTCCAGGATTTCAAGGCGGGGGCTAGGCTGCTGTGGGCGACGCGGGGAGCGGTGGACTTGCCGCTGATCTTGGGCGTGGGGGCTTCTACGGTGGCCCGGCAGCAAGCCTTGCAGGCCAGCCATGTATCTCATCACCATCTAGCTAACGATGGTTATGAGGTGGTTACTTGGCGGAGCGATCGGCCATTGGATCCGGTGCGATTCGATCGATTTTTGCGAGAGCTGCTGCCGCCAACGGTGTTTCGGGCCAAGGGCATTCTCTGGTTTGCGGGCAGTCCGCAGCGCCATATTTTTCAGATGAGTGGGCCGCGCTTTGGGATTGAGGGCGAGTCTTGGCGAGACGGTCTGCGCCAGAACCAATTGGTGTTCATCGGTCGCCAGTTGGAGGATGCGTATTTCCGGCGGGAGCTGATGGCCTGTGTGGATTCTGGGTCGGATAAGTTGTTAGACTAGGATCCGTTGTGTAAATCCCCAGAAACTAAAATCCATGAATGCTAAGGAATTTTTCCAGAAGAGCAGCGGTAGCTGGAAGTCCCAGCGCACTACTCACCACCTCGCTTTTCGGCGCACCGAGAGCGGTACTTCGGATATTTCTGTGGAGTACTTGCCCAAGGAAGATCCGCGCATTGTGGAAATTTGCCAAATGCACGATCGGGAGCCGGGCCTGGCGATCGGTGGAGCCTACGTAACTTGGGAAGGTTCCATGGGTTGGGATAAAGAGGATGAGAACCATGCTGGTACGACGGTTTTTGCGCTAGTGCCCAGCGATGAATTGGGTCGCACGGGAGTTTTGCTGCGGGAGCGGGGCTATGCGGAGATCGTGCCGGTGGCTGGCCAGTATGAGATGGATGAGCACGATGCGTTGGTGCTGACCACCGACTACGACAGTATGAGCGTGGTGGAACGATTTTCTTTTGCTGCGCCCAATTTGCGGATGCGTACTAGTACGGTGACTCGGTTTGGGGGCTTTAGTACGGCGACTTTTTGTACGGAGTTTCGGGTGGATGAGGGGGGCCAGGTGGAAAACTTGTCTGCGCCTGCAAATTACCGATCGGCTCTGGGCTAAGGTGCCCTAGTACAAGGGGTAAAGTTTTCGTAAACTTATGTAATTTTTATTAAACTAAAGCGAATGATGACTGCGCCTGATACTATGATGATTAATAAATTTGTAACTTTATAAGTAAAATTAGGAGCTTTCTAGGCGTGGCGATTCCTCTTTTAGAATATAAGCCCTCTTCTCAGAACCAACGGGTTTCGGGTTTTGAAGTAGGCGGCGACGAACAAGCTAGAATTTATTCTACTGAAAACATTCTCTCCTCCGGAGATATGACTACTTTGATCGACGCGGCTTACCGCCAGATCTTTTTCCATGCCTTTGCTAGCGATCGGCAGACTTTTCTAGAATCCCAATTGCGCAACGGTCAGATTACTGTGCGCGATTTCGTGCGCGGTCTATTGCTCTCCAGTACTTATAAGAAGAGCTTTTATGACATGAACAGCAACTACCGCTTTGTGGAACAAACGGTACAACGGGTGCTGGGTCGGGATGTCTATAACAATGCTGAGAAGCTGGCTTGGTCGATCACTGTGGCGACTAAGGGTATCCAAGGCTTTGTAGACGATCTGCTGAACAGCGATGAATATATCAAGGCTTTTGGCTACGATGTATTGCCTTACCAACGTCGTCGGGTATTGCCCGGTCGATCAGCTGGTGAAACTCCTTTCAACATCTCTTCTCCGCGCTACGACTCTTACTACCGTCGGGTGCTAGGCTTTCCGAAGCCGGTTTGGCAGTCTAGTGTTCGTACTTTTGTGCCCCAAGACCAAGCGCCGAAGGCTGGTAGCCCCGCTAATTTCTTGAATATGGCGCGGAATGTCGGTGCGGTAGCGAGTACGGCTCAGTCGATCTCGGCCCAAAATATCGATATTGCTAGCTCCGTACCTTATCGGAAGCTAGATTACGCGAACACTTAGGAAGATGAAGGGTCGGTCAATCCTTTGAGCTATCCTGTATTCAATGCGGGGGTGGGTTTTAAACTCACCCCCGCATTACGTGTAAGTGGTAGGTCGGGGTTAAAATTGGTGAGCTATAATGTGAGTATTGAAAATGCCTAACTCTGCTCAATTGGAGAGCTTGTATCGCATCTGCTATCAGTTGACGTACATTATGTTTCAGCCAATACATTTGGTTTGTGTTGATGCTCGAAGTAGTGAGTTGTACATACTGGCAGGACACAAAGAAGAGCTGGAGTTCCAAATTGCACTCGATGGAGATTTTTCTGATGAGCCAAGTTAACTACGAGCAAATGTCGGACAGCGATCTCAAGCAGTATTTTCTTAGTCATCGCAGCGATCGAGAGGCCGTACAAGCATATTTGGATCGACGGAGTCAGCGTCCGCGCCGAGTTATTGCTAGCCTCGGCGATCCGGATTTTGATGGAAAAGTTCAAGCTGCTATTCGCCAAAAGCTAGAGCAGTCCGGCTCAATTCCCTCTGGGACGGCAAAGCTGATCGATTCACCGGGGTCTGAGGGGCATTAGAGGGGGAAGCTTTGTCAGAGCAGGGTCGTATCGTTGGCCGGTCTTGAATCCAAGCTGTGCTGGATTTGGTGTGGCTAAGGCTGATAATTAAAACTATTGAATGCTGAAACTCATTGTCGATCGTGCCCAACCCCTGACCGCTCTCGCGCCCATGCAGGACGTGACCAATCTGTGGTTCATGCAGACGATCGCCCAATGTGGAGCACCGGACTACTTCTTCACCGAATATTTCCGAGTCCATGAAACCTCTCGGTTAGATAAACAGATTCTGGCCTCGATTACGGAAAATGATACTGGCCGTCCAGTTTTTGCTCAAATGATTGGCGAAGACGTGACCGCACTGGTGCGCATTGCCCGCGAATTATGTAAGCACAATATCGCTGGCATCGATCTAAATATGGGCTGTCCTGCGCCGCGCATCTATCGCAAAAATGTAGGTGGTGGCTTGCTGCGCGATCCAGCCCAGGTCGATCGGATCCTGGGCAGCCTACGCCAAGTGATCGATCTACCCTTAACCGTGAAAATGCGGCTGGGCTTCGAGCAGGATAATGACTGGGAAACCATGGTGGAATTGGTCAACCGTCACCAAATAGACTTACTGAGCCTCCATGGCCGCACCGTGAAAGATATGTATCATGGCCCAGTGAATTATCAAATGATCGCTAGGGCTGTGGCCCAAGCTAATTGTCCGGTACTGGCCAATGGCAACATCCAGTCCGCTGCCCAGGCGATCGCCGTGCTCCATCAAACCGAAGCGGCCGGAGTGATGGTTGGCCGTTGGGCGATCGGGAATCCTTGGATTTTTCAGCAAATTCGGCAGGCCCAAAGGGGCGAGGCGATCGTGGCTCCCACTTTGGGTGCCGTGCGAGAATATATCGATCGGCTCTGGCAAAATCCCGTAGCAGTGCCAGAACGGGCCCGAGTTGGCTACATGAAGATGTTTCTGAACTATGTCGCACCCAATGTGGATGCCCATGGTCTGTTTCAGCGCGCTATGCGCCAGGCCCAGTCTGCTTCAGAGCTTTTTGGGGCCTGCGATCAAGCCCTCCTCACAGATCCCCATCTGCCCTTGGCTCTAACGCCATACTCCGGTTTGGTGGCTCGCCCGGATCAGGAAACATCCCCAGCCTTGAGCTCGTGACCGACGATGCCCGCAGTCAGATTTTACCGGAACCCGCCGGAAAGCCCCGTGCCTAGCCTTACGGCAACGCTGTGCGAACAGGCCGGGGAGTATGTCAACCAACTCTTAGCTGCCCCTAATAGGGCTTCTGACCCATTACATTACCGGCAGGATTATAGTTACAGCTTAAGAACTGGGTCTGTCCTCGCCAACGGGCTCCCATGACTGTAGACTGGCGATTTATCCCGCAGCCAATTTTGGTGGTCTGCCGCCAAACCACTTGGGTATAATGAGTGCAAACTTTACCAGTCTTACACTTTGCTGTCGTAGCATTCCAGTTTTCCTGCTCCGCCAGCCAGAGCGCGGGCCCGTCTTTAGTAATCTGTCTTTTGGGGCCAGCGGCAACTGCTATATTCTCCCCGGTGAAGGCATAGCTGGGGGGCAAGAGGGATTTGTAATCCGCATCGGAGCTGTGTTTCCATTGATCTCGATCGACCCATCTCTGGGCATACTTGGCCAATGTACAGTCCCATTTCAATGGCCCAACGCCTACTTTACTCCGCGCTTGATTGTGAATCCTTAAAATCTCATCAATTTCTGCATTAGTTAATTTAGAATCAGCACATGGCTGGGAGCCAGCGGCTGGTGTATTGGTAATTTGGTTTTCTGCTCTAGCCACCAGTGAGGGCATGAAACAAGCTGTTAATGCTAGGCAAGTACTAGCAGTGATTCCCGCAGGAACCATAGAGCCGATCAATCCGCACAAAACTTTTCCCACAAGACCCCCTCAGGCTTTGCCAAATAGCTTTATGAGGGAAATATACCGGTTTTTTTGAGATCTGGGTGGCATTTGTAATAAATTTAATAATTGTCACCTTGCCGCTATCGAGCTTAGCGCTTTGCAAATACCACACTATCTTCGCGGAGGGTAATATCGTAGCCCTGGTAAACATCATGGCCTAAGAGACCGTAGTTCATATCATCGTTACCCACGGCTACGGATAGATTGGATATTTCAATCTTCCCGACCTGCACCGAATTTACCGTGACCGTATCGAAATTCGCTGAGCCATTGGCCGTTTTGGCTGAGGTACTGCCCGTAGCTTGGAGCTGCAATCTTTGGCGGAAGCCTTTGGTGATCAGCGTGCGGCTGGCCCCCGTATCCAACAGCATGCGGGTGCGTTCACCGTTGATGGTCACTTCCACCAGCGGCACCCCTTGGATTTTCTGGACGATCGGAATCGAAAAAGACCGGGAGGCTTCCGGATTTTCCGTCATTCCATCTAAAGACGGGTTAGTTGGGTTCTGTGACTGGGATTTGAAAGTTGCTGATTTTTGGCGAGCTTGGTCTTTGTTCTGCTCGTATTGGGGTAATAGCTTGATGGCCAAATCGTAGTTTGCGCTGCTCTTCGGGATAGTCTTGAGGAGCGCGATCGCCTCTTGCCATTTGTCAGCTACTAGCAGCCAATCTCCCTTGGTTAATGCCGATTGACTGAAGGACTTAGCGGAGGAGGCCACATCGATCGCCTCTAGATATTTGTCAATTATGGCCGGTGTAGACTCTGGGCTGGGGGCCACACTGGTTTCCACTATCGGTACTGGCGACTCGATCGGCGTTTCATTGGGTTGGGACGTGCCCACGGACGAGCTACAAGCGCTCAAAAACAACAAACTTACTGCACCAAATTTTTTCAGCATTACTTCTACCGATCGCATAACAAACAGACTGCCTTTGCTCTATACACAATACCAGCCGTACTAGCAGAGATCGGGATGGTATTGCAAAAAAAAGGCGGCTGTGGGCCACCTTGATTCAGAAGATAAATTTATGGGGGGTGGGACTACATCATGCCCATGCCACCCATCCCGCCCATGCCGCCCATTCCACCCATGCCGCCCATTCCACCATCGGGAGCAGCGGATTTAGGTTGGGGCTTTTCTACGACCAAAGCTTCGGTGGTGAGCACCAGGCCAGCGATCGAAACGGCATTTTGTAGGCAAGAACGGACGACCTTGGCGGGGTCGATGATCCCAGCTGCGATCAGGTCTTCGTACTCATCCGTAGCGGCGTTGAAGCCAATCCGGAAATCACTTTCCAGGACTTTTTCTACGACGATCGCGCCTTCTACGCCAGCATTATCGGCAATCTGCCGCAGGGGAGCCAGCAGGGCGCGGGCGATGATATCGGCACCGATACATTCTTCCGCATCCAGACCGGCTTTCATGGCTTCCACCTGCTTGGAAAGATGTACCAAGGTGATTCCACCACCGGGGACGATCCCTTCTTCGATCGCTGCCTTGGTAGCGTTTAGCGCGTCTTCTAGGCGCAGCTTGCGATCCTTCAGTTCGGTCTCCGTAGCCGCACCGACTTTGATCACCGCGACCCCACCGGCTAGCTTGGCAATTCGCTCTTGCAGCTTTTCCCGATCGTAGTCCGAATCAGTTTCTTCCAGTTGTGTCCGCAGTTGGGCGACGCGGGTTGTGACATCGGCCTTTTTGCTGCCATCGGCCACAATTACCGTGTGCTCTTTGTCGATCGAGACCTTGGTGGCAACGCCGAGCATTTCGATTTCCACGGTATCGAGGCTCAGACCGATTTCCTCGGAAATTACCTGACCGCCAGTGAGAATCGCAATATCTTGGAGCATGGCCTTCCGGCGTTCGCCGAAGCCTGGGGACTTGATGGCGGCAACGTTAAGGACACCACGGGCTTTGTTGACTACCAATGTAGCCAAGGCTTCGCCTTCTACATCTTCGGCGATGATCAAGAGTGGCTTGCCAGCGCGGGCTACTTTTTCTAGTACGCTGACCAGTTCCTGAATGGAGCTAATCTTTTTATCGACAATCAGCAACAAGCAGTTTTCATACTCGATCGTCATCCGTTCGTTATCGGTGATTAAGTAAGGCGAGAGATATCCGCGATCGACTTGCATCCCTTCGACCACATCCATTTCGGTGGAAAGAGACTTGGACTCTTCGACGGTGATCACGCCGTCTTTGGTCACCCGGCTCATGGCCTCTGCAATCATGGCACCCACTTCGGGGTCGTTACCGGCAGAAACGGTGGCCACTTGGGCGATGCCGTTGCCTTCTACGGGCTGGGCAACCTTGGCAATTTCAGCGACTAGTTTGACCACAATCTTGTCCATGCCGCGCTTCAGACCCATGGGGTTGGTGCCTGCGGCTACGTTCTTCAGACCTTCGCGGATCATTTCTTGGGCCAAGATGGTGGCGGTGGTCGTACCATCGCCAGCCAAATCCTTAGTTTTGGAAGCTACTTCCTGGATCAGGCGTGCGCCAGCATTTTCTAGTGGATCGCTCAGTTCTACTTCTTTGGCTACGGTGTTACCGTCGTTCACGATTTGGGGCGCACCGAACTTTTTCTCTAATAGTACGTTTCTGCCCTTAGGCCCGAGGGTGATTTTGACAGCGTCGGCTAGGGCATTTACACCGCGCTCTAGAGACCGCCGTGCCTCTTCATTGAAGGCTACTATTTTAGACATAGGGATTTTGTTGATGACATTCCTTAAAAAATTTAGCACTCTCTGGACTGGAGTGCTAAAAGGATTTGGCCTAAATTTAGTGCGGTTTCCCGAACCATGGCGACGATTACTTCCAAGCCCAGACCGCTATCCAGGCGATCGCTATCCCCAATATGGCTCCAGCAATCACCTGTACTGGCGTGTGGCCGAGTAGCTCCTTGAGCCGCTGCTCGTTGAAATGGTGATCTTCCGAGAATAGCTCGTCCACGATCTGGTTCAGGATGCGGGCTTGTTTGCCGGCGGCTTGCCGGACTCCGGCCGCATCGTACATCACGATGATGGCAAAGATGGTGGCGATCGCAAATTCCACGCTGTCCCAGCCCTTGACTTGGCCGACCCCCGTAGCTAGGGATGTGACAAAGGCCGAGTGGGCGCTGGGCATGCCGCCGGTGGTAGTCAATACCCGGAGGCTGATCTTGCCGTTTTTGATCACATCGATAATCAGTTTCAGTCCCTGAGAGATACCGCAAGCTACCAAAGCCACAATTAGTACATGGTTATCTAAGACGGTCTTGATGCTTTGGATTTGGTGGTCTGGGGAAATGGGCACGGGCTTTACCTGAAATTAATAGTCGATTTGGGTTCCGAAGGTCAGTTGCGACGAGCTGTGATGTAGTCCGCTAGAGCTTGGAGTGGTTGCGATCGCTCCCCATACATATCCAGAGCTGCTTTGGCTTCGGTGACCAGGGCCGTGGCCCGCCGCTGGGATTCTTCGATGCCCAATAGTTTCGGATAGGTAATCTTTTCTGCTGCCAGATCCTTACCAGCGGTCTTGCCCAATTCCTCAGAGGTGGCGGTGATATCTAAAATATCATCAATTATTTGGAAGGCTAGACCGATGTTTTGGGCATAGCCGGAGAGTCGGGCTAAATCCGCAGGGCTACCGCCCGCAATGATCCCGCCACAGACCACGCAGGATTCCAATAATGCGCCGGTTTTGTGGGCGTGGATGTAGCCGAGGGTTTCTAAGGTAATGTCGCTTTGGCCTTCGGATTCTAGGTCTACTACTTGGCCGCCCACTAGGCCACTTGCGCCGGCGGCGGTGCTGAGGTGGATGACCGCTTGGAGGATGCGTTCGATCGGTACGCCCGTAGTTGCTTTGGCCATGTGTTCGAAGGCATAGGCGAGCAGTCCGTCGCCCGCCAGGATGGCGATATCTTCGCCGTAAACTTTGTGATTGGTGAGTTTGCCGCGCCGGTAGTCGTCGTCGTCCATGGCGGGCAGGTCGTCATGAATGAGCGACATGGTGTGGACCATTTCCATGGCGCAGGCGGTGGCCATGGCCATGTCAGCGGTGCCGCCGAGCAGTTCGCAACTGGCGATCGTCAAGATGGGGCGCAGGCGCTTGCCTCCGGCGAGGAGGGAATAGCGCATGGCTGCGTAGATTTTTTCTGGGTAGGCCAGGGGCAATGCTCGATCCAAGGCTGCTTCTACTTGGGATTGATGTTCTCCCAGGTAGGTCTGGAGCTGAAAGGTGGAGGCGACTGATTCTTGAGTGCTGGTCATTGCCAAAAATTGCGTTTTTGCATCCCCATTCTACGGGGCTTTAGCACCCTTGCCAATTGTCCAGCAATTGTCTGGCCTAGGTGATTCGGTATTCGCCGGACTTGCCACCGGTTTTACTGAGCAAGCGGACTTGGGTGATTTCGATCGACTTTTCCAGTCCTTTGGCCATGTCGTAAAGGGTGAGGGCGGCGATCGTCGCGGCGGTCATGGCTTCCATTTCCACGCCGGTTTTGCCTTCGATGTTGACGGTGGCTTGGATGCGGTAGCCCGGAATGGTGGGATCCGGGCGGATGTCGATCGCCACTTTGCTAATGGCCAAGGGGTGGCAGAGGGGGATCAGGTTGGAGGTTTGTTTGGCAGCCATGATGCCAGCGACGCGGACGGTGGCCAGGATGTCGCCTTTGGGGGCATTGCCGCTGGCGATTTTTTCCAGGGTGGCTGGGGTCATTTTGACTAGGGCTTCGGCGGTGGCCGTACGCTTGGTGCTGCCTTTGGCGGAGACATCCACCATCCGGGCTTCTCCGGCTGCGTTGAGGTGGGTGAGAGTACTATTGTCGTCGGTCGAAAAATTATTTTGCATGAATCGAGAAAGGTGTGTTATTGTAAAAAACGGACTGGGGCGAGTGGCTTAGTGGATAAAGCATTTGGCTACGAACCAAAAGATCGGGGGTTCGAATCCCTCCTCGCTCATTCCAGATATTAATTCGGTTTAATGAACCAGTGGCGGTGCTATTTCTTAGCCCGCCATTGCTTTTGGCTGGTGGTGGTGGCAGTATATCAAATTATTGATGGTCTGCTGTTGTAGACTAACTATCTCCGCTAGCCGGAGAGCTGTTGGAATGTCGGAGGATCGGGTTTTGGAGAAGAATAGCTGGTTGTCGATCGCTTTCCGAACTAAGGGTTCGGTCATTCCAGCGATCTGGCCTCGGGTATTATTTTGCTCGGCTTTTACAGCTTTGATTTGTCTGCTCTATTATTACAAGTTGCCGGTGGCTAATAAGTCTTTGGCTAATACGATTCCGGCGATCGTGCTGGGTTTGTTGTTGGTGTTTCGGACTAATACGGCCTATGAGCGTTTCTGGGAGGGCCGGAAAGCTTGGGGCACAATCAATAACAGCGTACGCAATCTGTCCCGCCAGATTTGGTTGGCGGTGGAGGAGCGGCGGTTGGATGACCGGGAGCGGAAGATTGCGGTGCTGCGCCTATTACCGGCCTATGCGATCGCGATGAAGCTGCACTTGCGGGGGCAGGGGGCGACGGCGGAATTGGCGGTGGATCTGTCGGAATTTCAATTGGCCCAGTTGGCCCAGGTGCAGGTACCGCCTTTGGAGATTGCTTTTTGGGTGGGAGAATATTTGCAGGCGGAGCAGCGCCGGGGGACGATCGGGCTGTATCAGATGAATGAGTTGCAGGGAACTATTGCGCAGATGGTGGATATGCTGGGTGTCTGTGAGCGAATTTTGCGCACGCCGATTCCGATGGCCTATGCGATTCATCTCAAGCAGTTGTTGCTGATTTATAGTTTGCTGTTGCCTTCCCAGTTTGTGATCGATCTGGGCTGGTGGTCGATTCCGGTGGTGGGGCTGGTGAGCTTTACGCTGTTTGGGATTGAGGCGATTGGGATGGAAATTGAGAATCCTTTTGGCAGCGATCCCAACGATTTACCGCTGGATATAATTTGTGCGGGGATTCAACGGACGATCGAAGATACCATTAGGTATACAGGCTACGAAGGCTTGCCAAGGTCGATCGATGTGGATGTCAATTGATATTTTTGATTTGGTGCTGGTGAAGGACTGCTGCTCAGGTGCTTAAAGGGATTCAAAGAGGGCACTGAATCCTCCTAAACCTTGGCACTCTGTGGCAAAATTGTCCGCATCGCTCACATCTTCTACTTGATAAGACATGATCCGTCGATTGTCCCCAGGCATTTTCTTAGAAGAAAGCAGCGTAGTGGGATATTTTTCGGCGATCGCCTTGAAAGCTGCCCCCTGAATTTTCCAGTTATCATCGGAGCATTGGATGGTCACTCGCCACATGGTTTTAAGCTTGGTTGGGTGTAAATTGTCAGTTTAGCCCAACGGGGCCTCTTATCATTAGCACAGAGCATCTAAGTAATCGCGGACGCGGTTGCGGCGCTTTGGTTGCCGCAGCTTTTGCAGGGCCTTTGCCTCGATTTGGCGCACCCGCTCCCGTGATAGATCCAGAATCCGGCCAATATCTGCCAGCGAATAGGACTGGTTGTGACCCAGGCCAAAGCGGAGACCGATCACTTCCCGTTCCCGTTCCGTCAGATCGGCTAATAACTGTAGGAGTTCGCCATGGAGCGATTCCCGCATCAGCAACTGTTCCGGCGAAATTTCTTCCGCTTCCAGCAGATCGCCCAGCTCCGTATCCTTGTCTTTGCCGACTTTCACATCCAGAGAGATCGATCGAGGTACGCGCATCAGTACTTCTTGGACTTGCTCCGGAGTCATATCCAGGTGCTTTGCTACTTCCTCTAGTTTCGGTGGTATCCCGGCTTGGGTGAGTTGCCGCTGCATCTTCCGAATCTTATTCAGCTTCTCGGTGATATGCACCGGCAGGCGAATATTACGGCTCTGGGTCGCCAAGGCTCTGGTGATACCTTGCCGAATCCACCAGTAGGCATAAGTACTAAAGCGATAGCCCTTGGTCGGGTCGAACTTTTCGACGGCTCGCTCCAGGCCCATGGTGCCTTCTTGAATCAAATCCAGTAGTTCCAGACCACGGTGTTGATACTTTTTAGCCACGGAGACTACTAGGCGCAGATTGGCCTTGATCATGTGTTCCTTGGATTGGATGCCCTTGGATTGGATGGTTTCTAGCTCGGCCACAGTGATATTGGCGATTTCGGCCCAGCGCTGTTTGCCTACAGCCAGTTGGGGTTTGAGAATATCTACTTCGATATCTGCCGCGTTGGCCCAGGTTTCTGGAGATGGGCGATGACCATGCTTGGCCGTAAGGCGATCGCGGATTTCTATCAACCTGCCGAACATTTCGATGATGGCATCGTTGCTCTCACCGGCTTTTACCGCTGCTACTGCATTAGTGCGCAGTTCTAATATCTGGATGTGGCGTTGTACGGCTTGGGATTCGTTGATTTCTTCATCGCGGCTGAGGAGCTTGACGCGACCAATTTCTTGGAGATAGACGCGCACTAGATCTTTGCTATAGGTGCCAACACCTTTGGTAGCAACTTCCACTTCATCGGAATCTTCTTCCAATGACTCCAGTTCTTGCCAGTCGATATTGAGTTCGTCTTCATCGATATCAGTAAGGATCTCTGCTTCAGCATCTTCGGGTATTTCTGCCGATATGCCTTCTGGAGAGGTCTCCTCTATCGGTGAATCACCATATTCATCGATGATTAATAGATTCGGTGTGGTCGGCATAGATAAAATCTCAATCCTACTCAACTCAAGCAAAAAATTTGGATGACGAAACGGTCTGCCAGAAATAAATCTAGAGATACCTGATAGATGCGAATGTGGCGATCGAACAGCGATCGAACTCTGTTGACTAGGCAGTCAGCGATCAGCTTGTTACAGTTACAGTTCCTTGTTTCTAGATTGCCCAAGGACTGCTCCATAATTTACGCCGACTCCCAAAAGACATCCGGAACGATCGTCAGCACCACAAAAAAAAGGACGAGCTACAGCTCGTCCTTTTTTTTGCTTGAAATTTAGTTGGATACTAGTTGATGTTCAAAATCCAAGTGCCGGCGTAGCGAGCTAGGGGAAACTCGGCGCTGCTCTTCACTTGGCAGTCGAAGTAGAAAATGCCACCGCTGTCGGGGTTGCGGACGTTGTTGAGCACTATTTCAATTTCGTTTTTGGTCTGCAAGCGTTCCTTCAGCATAATTTGCAAAGTGCGGTTTTCCTTGTCCCACTTGGTGCTGGCGACCGGGATGGATTTGTCACCCAACATCACCTCCGTTCCAGCCTCATCAAATTTACCACTGTAGTGGTCTGGATAGACGATGTTAATCTGGGTGGCACCGAGGGGCATCTTTTTGCCGGAGATGCGCAAGCGGTAGCGATCGGTCACCGATCGGTTGCCAAAATCCAGACTATAGCCTAGCTGGTCTTTCTGTTCTACGCCGCTGAAAATGGTAAATTCGGCCTGCCCAGCTTGGGGGGTGAGCATTGCTCCACTGCCGAAGACCGTCAGAGCCATCAGCAACCGTAGCCAAAATACTTTGCGCACTAACATTCTCCTTTTTTGATCGATTAAAGCTCTTTGCATACCTTAATCTACCATGGCTGATCTGTGGTTTTTAGACCTTAGCCAGGGGTGGGCGATCTGGCTGAGTGGTCGCTGGAAAACGTTGGTAGCTAAAGTGGGGCAGTAGGGGGGTGGGTTTGTTGCAGATCGAGTCGGCAATGAGCTGGGCCGTAGCTGGAGCCAAGAGAATGCCGTTCCGATAGTGGCCGGTGGCTAGGATCAGGTTGGCTTGGGAACTCGGGCCAAGGATCGGCATTTCATCGGGGGTGCTAGGCCGGAAGCCCCACCATTGTTCGCCGATCGGATAGGGTGCGAGGGTCGGGCAGAGGTGCAGTGCTCTTTCGTGCAGTCCTTGAATCCCACTTTTTGTATTGTGGGGCAGAAAGCCCACATTTTCGCTGGTGGCTCCCACAATAATGCGGCCATCCCGGCGCGGCACTATGTAAACGTCTTCGGCAAACAGCACGGTTTGGAGTGGTAGTGCGCTAGGGGGGGCTTGGAGGGCTAGCATCTGACCTTTGCGGGGCTGGACTGGGATGGGCAGTAATTCTTGAGTCCATGCGCCCGTAGCGAGGATGTATTGTGCCGCTGAAAATGTGCCTTGGTTGGTGATGAGACCCTGATCGAGCCTAGATCTGCTGAGATCGTCGATCGAGATGCCTTCGATGACTGGGATGCCCGCTTGGTGGACGGCGGCTTGGAGCGATCGAAAGAGGGCGCGATTATCCACTTGGCCATCTTGGGGGAACCAGTAGCCACCAACGATCGCTGGGCCGAGGCTAGCTTGGGGCAAATATTGGGATAGCCGATCGCGGTCTTGCCAGTCTGGATGGTTCGTTAGTCGCTGGCGGGGGGCGAGGATGCCGCATGGCCAATAGCCGCTATCTAGGCCAGTGCAGGCTGCGATCTTGGCAGTCCAGTCTGGATAGAGGCTGCGGCTCCAGAGACAGAGATCCAGCATGGCCCCAGGGGGGATTTCTTCTGCTTGGGGGGCGAGCATGCCAGCGGCAGCATAGGTGGCGGCGGTGCTGCTGTCTTTAGTTAAAACCTGCACGCTCAGACCTCGCCAGCGAAGTTCTAGGGCGATCGAGAGGCCAATGATGCCACCACCGATCACTATGGCGTCCGTGGTTTGTTGCATGGTGGAAAATGCGAAATCAATATCATAGCAACTCGGAGCCGTTGCGATGGAACGGCTCCGAGCAAATACCGATTTTTCACCATGCTTAGGCTGGTCCCTGGGCGGTGCTGACTAGGAACTTGGGGTTGTCGCCTAGGCTCGGATCGATGCCCTTGTTGCTGAGGATATTGAGTTCTTCTGGCGGCGCTTCCTTGACGATTGTGGCAAATTCCGGAGGCTGTTCTTCGATCTGGAGCCGGATGCAGGGAATGCGATCGGACATCACCGCACTGGCCATGTGACCCGTATGAATCTCTAGGTAAGCGTTCATAGGTGCTTCAAAGATGAGCCGCTGACCGGGAAAAGCTACCCGCTCGAAATACCAGTTCTCAATGTTTGTAATGCGAGTGACTTGGACGCGGCTGCTGTTGTTAACGTAGCAGCAGTAGATGGGTTCCGAGCGATCAGTCGGAATGGGGTCTAAAATTTGTGACATAGTAATTGTGTATTAAATGTTTGGTGAGGATGGAGTGGTGGGGTGAAGCCCGATCCCAGACAACAACACTAAAATCTAAGTTAACACTGGCGATCTTTGGTGGGCTGTAACGATGACTACGATTTGTTTGGGGGAGTCACTGCTAGCTGAGCTGTTTTTTTGTCCCTTTGCCCAGCTACTCATTGGTTTAAGAATTTCCCCGAAGTCTCTGGATCTTGTGTAAATTTGTATATAGGTGCTTAAAATTTCTTCACCATTTTTGTTTAACAACTCCCTATAACCCTATGGCTGCTCGCATTCTCTACTGTCGTTTGCCCTGTAACCCGATTTTTCCGATCGGCGTAATTTACCTAGCTGACTACATCAACAAGCTGATGCCCGGTATCGAACAGCGGATCTTCGATTTTGGTACTTTTCCGCCGGTGGACTACGGTAAGGCGTTAGACGAGGTGATCGATGAATTTCGGCCAAATGTGTTGGTCTTCTCTTGGCGCGATATTCAGATCTATGCGCCCGTGGGTAGTCGTGGTGGCAATCCGGTGCAGAATGCCTTTGAGATTTATTACGACCCCAATCCTTTTGTGAAAATGCGCGGGGCGATCGGTGGTCTACAGGTGCTGAAGACCTACTATGCGGAGCTGTGGAACAATACGGGGCTGGTGAAGCGCGGTCACCAGCGGGCCAAGCGCTACTGTCCGGAGATCCAGACTGTGGTGGGCGGCGGTGCGGTCAGCGTCTTTTATGAGCAGTTGGCTAAGAGTTTGCCCCAGGGGACAATCGTCTCCGTGGGCGAAGGGGAAGCTTTGTTGGCCAAGTTGGTGCAGGGTCGGGATTTTGCCGATGAGCGGTGCTATGTGGTGGGTAAGACTAAGCCCCGGCCGCGATTGGTGCACGAGCAACCAACGCCAATTTTTAAGACTGCTTGCGACTATGACTATATCGAGACTATTTGGCCGGAGTTTCCTTACTATCTTCAGGACAATGATTTTTATATTGGGGTGCAGACTAAGCGCGGTTGCCCCCACAACTGCTGTTACTGCGTCTACACGGTGATCGAAGGTAAGCAGGTACGGGTCAATCCGGCAGCGGAGGTGGTAGCGGAAATGCGCCAGCTTTACGATCGGGGGGTGCGCAATTTTTGGTTCACCGATGCCCAGTTCATTCCGGCGCGGAAGTACATTGATGATGCGATCGAGCTGCTGGAAGCCATTAAGGTCTCGGGGATGCAGGATATCCATTGGGCTGCCTATATCCGGGCCGATAACCTGACTCCGGAACTCTGTAAGTTGATGGTGGAGACGGGGATGAACTATTTTGAAATTGGCATCACCAGCGGTTCCCAAGAACTAGTACGAAAGATGCGGATGGGTTACAACCTGCGCACGGTGCTGGAAAATTGTCGGGATCTAAAGGCGGCGGGCTTTAACGATATGGTTTCCGTGAACTATTCCTTTAATGTGATCGACGAGCGGGCCGAGACGATCCAGCAGACGATCGCCTATCACCGGGAGCTAGAGAATATTTTTGGGGCCGATAAGGTGGAGCCAGCGATCTTCTTTATCGGTCTGCAACCCCACACTCACCTGGAGGAGTACGCCTTTGAGAACGACATTGTGCGACCGGGCTACAATCCGATGAGTCTGATGCCTTGGACGGCCCGGAAGGTGCTCTGGAATCCGGAGCCTTGGGGTTCTTTCTTTGGCAAGACTTGGCTCCAGGCCACGCGCCAAAATCCCAATGACTTTGGTCGAGAAGTGATGAATATCCTGGAGGCTAAGGTGGGTCGATCGCCTTTGGAAGCTGCTCTCACGGCTCCGGTGGAGAAGAAGTTGGCCAAGGTCTAAGGATGTTTAAGGATTGGCAGTATTCTTGAACCCATTGGTAGGGGTACGTAGCTATGTGCCCCTACCAATGGATGAAAATTTAGCTTAATGGCTGTTATTGCACAGCTACAGCAAGATAGCTTCTTGACTACAGCAGCTCAGATATACCGATAGCAAGGCAACACCGCGAGAGAACAGCAAACCCTTGATATACTCCGCAAACTCGGAGTCAGCGAATAGCCCCCATGCCAATCCGTTACTCGCTTGGAGAAAGAACCTCGCGATCGATACAGCTATCATCCACTTCCTTGCCGATCGATACAATTACACTCCGCCAGGGGTGATCGGGGTAATATCGATCTCTAATCGTCGATCAAGGGCTTGGCTAATGCGCTGTAACAAAGAGAGCGAGTGGCCCTCATAGTTCACATCCTCTATGCGAGCAATGACTGACTGTGTAGTGCCCACAAGTTCGGCCAATTGCTTTTGGGTCAGCCCCTTTTCCTTGCGAGCAGTGTAGAGCATCTGAGCCACACGAGCATTTAACGAAATTTCGTTCAATAGTGCTTGGCTTTCTGGTTTGTCCTGCAAAAAGCGACGATGCAGAATCTCTAGTCCATCTGTGGTCTTTGTTTTAGGCTTACTCATTAGATGATTCCTCATAGGTATGAGCTTCAGGATCTGCGACAAATAATTGCCGCCGCTCAATGGCTCGATCAATTTCCACATCTGGTACGGCTTCTCCTTTTTTAACGATCGCATGGGCCACGATCGCTACATTTTGACCCTCGAAGAAGTATAAAATCCGGTACTGTACTCGCCGATGCTTAGCTCTTAGTTCATAAATACCGTCCCGTAGAAAATCTGCTAAGGGGCGGCGCAGTTCATAGCCATTGACAGCAAGCTGCTGAATTCTGTTTACACAGTTCAGCATTCCCTTGATGTCGCTTTGCTCCAATTCTTCTAGCCATTGTAAGACAGGGGCATTGCCCTGTTCGTCTCGGTAGAAGATGATGCGAGTTTCTGGCATGGAGGCGCTAAGCAGCAGTTTGATTCTCAGCTTATCGCATTTTTGCTATGTTGACAACTTTTAAGGCTTCGGCTCCATAACTACCGCAAATGTTGAGACAGTCCTTTGACTGATCCTGTAGAATTAGGTTGACTCAAGCCTATTCCATAGCTCATGAAATACTCTTTTATCCTCCTTGGTTGTTCTGCTGCCTTGGTGGCTTTTGTACAACCTGTTAGTGCTAAATCTGCGGCGGAGATTGAAGCAATTGCTCGATCGGTCTCGGTGGAGATGATTTCTGGTGTGGGTTCAGGGGTGTTGGTGCATCGCCAGGGAGATGTATACACGGTCATCACCAACCGCCATGTAGTTTGTGCTAAAGAGTCATTGTGTGATGAATCAGGGGTGCGCAATAGCTATCAGCTAAAGACAGCAGATGGCCAGGTATATCAAGTGGGCCAATCGGCGATTAAGCTGTTGAAGGATGCTGGGGGAAATAAGCTGGACTTGGCGATTGTGCAGTTCCGCAGTAGCCGCAATTATGCTGTGGCTCAGGTAGCGGAACCAGGTAGCTTAAAGGTGGGGGATGCAGTGTATATGGCGAGCTTCCCCCAGGGGCAAGGCTGGTTGTTTGGTCAAGGTGAGGTCTATGTCAATGGACTACTGAGTAACTACCCCTCAACTCTAGCCGACTACAACCAAGCCATCTCCCTCAATCCCAAAGATGCAGAGGCCTACAACAATCGCGGTTTTTTGAAGGCTTATAAACTTAATGACTCCCAAGGAGCCTTGGCGGACTACAACCAAGCCATCTCCCTCAATCCTCAATATGCAAATGCCTACTACAATCGCGGTGTTTTGAAGCATCAAAAACTCAATGACCCCAAAGGAGCCTTGGTAGACTACAATCAAGCCATTTCCCTTAATCCTCAATATGCAAATGCCTACTACAATCGCGCAATTTTGAAGAAAGAGAAACTCAAGGACTTTCAAGGAGCCTTGGCGGACTACAACCAAGCCATCTCTCTCAATCCTGAAGATGCAGAGGTCTACAATAATCGCGGTCTTTTGAAGGCTGATAAACTCAATGACCCGCAAGGAGCCTTGGCGGACTACAACCAAGCCATCTCCCTTAATCCTCAATATGCAAATGCCTACGTCAATCGCGGGAATTTGAAGGATGATCTCAATGACCCCAAAGGAGCCCTGGCGGACCACAACCAAGCCATCGCCCTCAAACCTAAAGATGCAAACGCCTACCACAATCGCGGGGCCTTGAAGTATAACGAGTTGAACGATAGACCGGGCGGCATTGCGGACCTCAGAACAGCAGCTCAGCTATATCGATCGCAAGGCAACACTGCAAAAGCTCAGCAAATCATGGATGCTCTCCGCCAACTCGGAGTCAGCGAATAGCCCTTAGGTTAAGGTGATACCAGCTCAGTAATCCCCCCTGAAACGCGACTCCACTCTTCAAACGTTCTTCCCAGATTATCTTTTCCCTGCTGTCCCAAGAACCTCAAAATACCACCGACTAAACCTTCGACTCGATCGCAGTCAAAGAAACTGCTTTTACACTGGACGGTGTATTTCTGCCGCCCAACCCCAGCGGCGACATAAGTTCACTACCCTAATTTCAAACCATGATTGCTTGCACAAGATTTTCTGGAATCTCAACGTTGCTGGATGCTGGTGATACCATACAGTGTGAAGATGAGGATAACAAGATGCAAACATCAAGACAGCAAGAACGTTTCGTTGGATTATTCATTGCCGTAGTCAGCATAATGATCACGGTTTGGACTTGGCAATCAGCAATCCAGACACGTACTTTTCTAGTTTATGGGGCACTCCTTGGCCCGGCGATGGTAGTTGTTGGATTAGGTCTGGTTGCATTTCCCCACTATCGTAGAGAACGTCTCGATCGAGGCGAAGATATTAACCAATTAAATACTTTTCAGCAAATCACCCCTCGCTGGTGGGTGATTCAAGGTATTGCCATCGTTAGCGGCGTACTTAATCTAGTCATATTGAGCAGTTGAACTAAGTGGCTCCTCCAGGATTTCTGTCAGTATGGAGATCTGCGATCGACCGGGGATTATTGATTTACCTCAGCTGGGACGAAGACTAATCGGTTGCTTAGCTCCACCCATTGCTGCACGCTCAGATCTTCGGCTCTAACATCTTCCGTGAGACCTAAGGCTAGGAAGAGTTGACCTAATTTTTCTCTGTCCGCTACGGTTTGGAGATTGTTGCGAAGCATTTTGCGGCGGCTGCTGAAGCCTAGGCGCACTAGTCGATCGAGCCAAGCGGGTTGCTCTAGTTGCACTGAAAATGTTCGGGGAATGAGCTGAATCACCGCCGAATCCACCTTGGGGGGCGGGGCAAAATGCTTCGCTAGTACCGGACAAATCAGGCGGCACTCCGCCAAATACTGTATCCGCACGGTCATCGCACCGAAGGCTTTGCTGTGGGGTTGGGCCGTGAGCCGATCGGCCACTTCTTTTTGTACCAATAGCGTAATCGAGGCATAGGGCCGTAGATTGGGTGCGGCGATCGTGCCCAACAGCTTCTCTAGAATTGGCCCGGTGATGTTATAGGGAATATTTGCTACTACCTTATTAGCTTGCTGAAAATCTGGGAAAGATTGGAGCTGCTCTTCCACATTTAAACTCAAGAAATCTCCTTGGAGCAGCAGAAAATTGTGGTAGTGACCGGCTTTTTTAACCAGGTGGGCGCAGAGATCTCGATCAATTTCCACGGCCACCACGGCGGCGGCTTTTTCCACCAGTCGATGGGTCAGTACGCCCATGCCGGGGCCAATTTCTAGCACCCGATCGGTAGGCTGAAGTTTGGCAGCAGCAATGATTTGATTGAGGATGCGATCGCTGCGCAGCCAGTGTTGGCCAAACTGCTTTTTTGTTTTCACCGGTGTGGGGGGTTTGGGGCGGCTCTATTCTACCAGTCGCAGGCGCTGCTGGAACTGTCTGGTGGCATCTGGCGGAATAGAGAGCTGATGGCCTCTGGAGATATTGATCAGTCCATCTTGGCGCAGTTCTTTGAGCAGTTTGGTGACGGTGACGCGGGTGGTTCCGATGCTGCTGGCAATTTGGGCGTGGGTCAAGGTAAAAGGCAAAGATTGGCCTTGGGCAGAGACTTCGCCGAATTCATCTACCATGAGGTACAGGTAGCCCAGGAGCCGATCGCTGGCCCGTAGTTGGCGTTGGTTGTTCAGCCACAGTAGGCGGCGTTGATTTTGATAGCGGAAGGCATTCATCACATCTTGCCAAAGACCAGGGAAGACATCTAGGTCATTCCAATACAACCAAAAGGTAGAGGTGCCATCCACATGGGCGGTGGCCTGCAGGGCTATTTCTACTTGGTGGTGCATTTCAAAGGGTTGGCCCGCTCCAATGAAGCCGAGGCAGGATTCGGCATCTGCTTGATCGATCGCCAAGGATTTGCCGGTGAGCCGAACGGTGCCGGTCTGGACGCAGTACAGCCGGTTGTTGTGGGTCGCTAAGGGTTCATCCTTGGCCAATACCTGATAGCGGCCTTGCTTTTGCGCCCAGTCATACGCCCGCTGCCAGCGCGGTAGCGATTGATGCGTATCTGTTGTTGAATGGGAGCTATGCATGGCCATTTTTAGAACGTTTCCAAATTTCTCCCCATAATTACATGGAATCCCCAATGTTGCAAAAAATCTTTGCCTTGAATGTACCAATAAATACTTCAATGTTAAACGAAATTTCCGATCAGTTGACGATCGCCTTGGGTCATACTTTTCCGGCCTATTTGTTAGAGCGTTCTGCCGATCAAAATACTGGTATGAAGCGGATGACAGATTGTCGGCAAATAAGTTACATCGATAATACAGTACATCGATTGAAGAATATTACTCCCTACTCATCGGAAGATTTACAATTGATTTGTGACGGTTTTCAGTTAAAAAAAAACAGTTTTGTGATGATTCCATAGTGGCTGGTTCACCCTTCGTTGAAGATGTGAATCTGTTAAGAGGAAATGGTCTTTTGTTATTGCAACAAATGGCCGATTTGACGGCCAGAATTCCAGCGGGGCCGTGGTTAGCTTGGTTGGATGAGCGGAACTTTTTGTATTTTCAACCTGAGCCTGGGGCTATTTGCGGTTGGATAGAGTTGCTGTACTGGCGTAGTTTTGGTTGCGGATCGAGTTTTCTTCAGGAGCATCGACCATTGGCGTGGGTCGATCAACTTGCCCCGCTGGAGATCTGCTGGTGGTATCTGGCCGATCGGCTGGATCGTTTGCATCAGAAATCTTGGTCTCTGCTGGATGCTCGGGCCGTGCGGGCGATCGTGGTGGAATTGGTGAATGCTGAGGAACCGGTAGTGGGGGGACTGCTCCAGTCTTTGGTGGATTTCTCCGATTTTAAGGAGCGTTGGTGGGGAGCATCAGCTGCTCATTCTCATGCTGTTCACGAAGTGTCTGCCTTAGCAGAGAGGCTCCGCCAACGCCAACGGGCTTGGGTGTCAGTGGGGCGGCGATTGGTCGAGGATTTTTTAGATTGGGAAGCGATCGGTTGGCCAGGGATTGAGGTTTTAGGGCCGATCGTGCGGGTGGCGGCTCTGGAATTGTTGGAGCAGAACAGTGGTCGCTGGTAACCTTGTCGCCTACAATTGAGACCTCTGTACTAATTCAAAGTATTTACCTGTGACAGTTAGAGTTCGGATCGCTCCCAGTCCCACTGGCAACCTTCATATTGGCACCGCCCGCACTGCGGTTTTTAACTGGCTTTACGCTAGGCGGCATGGTGGTCAATTTATTCTGCGCATCGAAGACACGGATGTGGATCGGTCTCGGCCGGAGTTCACTCAAAATATTCTGGATGGTATGCAGTGGCTGGGTTTGAACTGGGATGAAGGGCCGCTGTTTCAGTCCCAACGTTTGGAACTATACAGCCAAGGGATTCGGAAGCTGGTGGATGGGGGTTTGGCCTATCGCTGCTACACTAGCTCTGCGGAATTGGATGAGCTGCGGGCCGGTCAGGAGGCGCGAGGAGAAGCGCCGCGTTACGATAATCGCCATCGGAATTTAACTCCTGCTCAAGAAGCGGAGTTTTTGGCCGCCGGTCGGCAGCCGGTGATTCGCTTCCGGATCGATGATGCCGAAGAAATTGTCTGGCAAGATGGGGTGCGCGATCGAGTCTCCTGGAAGGGCAGCGATCTGGGCGGTGATATGGTGATTGCGCGGGCAGCTGATCGGGATGCTCTAGGTCAGCCCCTCTATAATCTAGCGGTGGTGATCGATGATATCGATATGCAGATCACCCATGTGATTCGCGGCGAAGACCATATCGCCAATACGGCCAAGCAGATTTTGCTATATCGCGGTCTGGGGGCAGCGGTGCCGGAGTTTTCCCACACGCCACTGATCCTCAGTCCTACGGGTAAGAAGCTTTCCAAGCGAGATGGTGTGACCTCCATTTGGGATTTTAAGGATTTGGGCTATGTGGCACCGGCTTTAGTGAATTACATGACGCTGTTGGGTTGGTCGGCTCCCGATGCCCAGGAAATCTTCGACCTGCCCACGGCGGCTGCTCAGTTCGATTTCGATCGAGTCAACAAAGCAGGTGCTAAGTTCGATTGGGACAAGCTGAACTGGGTGAACAGTCAATATATCCATGCCATGTCGCCGGAGGAGTTGTTGCCTCAGGTGATTCCCTATTGGCAACAGGCGGGTTATCAGTTCGATGGGTCGGCCGATCGCCCTTGGTTGCTGCGCCTCACTGCCCTGATTGGGGCTAGTTTGGCAACTCTGAAAGATGCGGTGGCTATTTCCCATGTTTACTTTGGCACCGAGGTGACCCTGAACGAAGAAGCCCAGGCGCAGTTAGCCCAAGCTGGGGTGCCGGGAATCCTGCAGGCGTTGTTGACTGCTTTCCAATCTGCGCCAGAATTGGACGAGGAATCAGCTAAAGGCGTGATCGATCGCACTACTAAGGAACAGGGCGTTAAAAAAGGTCTGGTCATGCGCAGCCTTCGGGCCGCTCTCACTGGTGAAGTCCACGGCCCCGACCTCATCCAATCGATCATCCTCCTCCAGGCACACCACCTAGCTATCCCCCGCCTCCAATCTGCCCTCACCCAGATTTCTTAGAGATTGATTGTGTTCACACTCCAACTCCCCTTCTCCCAGAATTGGGAGAAGGGGCCGGGGGATGAGGGCCATTGGCTACCTCGAAAATCAAGTTGACGTTGACTAAGACCCCACCCTTGGCAGATAATAGAAGGCTGTTTATTAAATTCTGCTCGGAACGGGTTCACTATATCCACAGAAGCCTCGCCTCGGCGGGCACCCCTACGGCTCCTATCCAATTTCTATGACCTACGCAATTATTGAAACCGGCGGCAAGCAAATCCGCGTCGAAGCCGGACGTTTTTACGACATCGAACTTCTGCACGTCGAAGCAGATGAATCTGTCGAAATCGATCGGGTACTCATGGTCGTCGATGGCGACAAGATTACTGTCGGCCAGCCGACTGTGGCTGGAGCTATCGTCAAAGGCACCGTCATGCGGCACTTCCGCGATCGCAAGGTAATCGTCTACAAGATGCAGCCTAAGAAAAAGACTCGCAAAAAGCGTGGTCACCGTCAGGAAGTCACTCGCCTGATGATCGACGCGATCGAAGTCAAGTAATCCCATCCATTCCAACCTTGTAACGAAAGTAGAGATTCCTAATGGCAAGTAAAAAAGGTACAGGTAGTACAAGAAACGGTCGCGATTCAAATGCCCAGCGCTTGGGCGTGAAGCGTTATGGCGGCCAAGTAGTCAGAGCTGGCAACATCATCGTCCGTCAGCGGGGCTCTTCCGTGCACGCCGGTAACAACGTAGGCGTAGGCAAAGATTACACCCTCTATGCCTTGACTGATGGTGTAGTAACCTTCGAGCGACGCGGCAAAAATGGCAAGAAAGTCAGCGTTTACCCGCCCGTAGCTGCAGCTAGCTAGTCTGCAACCATCTGAATTTCCTCCCGGCCCCATCAGCCGGGATTTTTTGTATCCCCGATTCCCTCGCTTTCTGCGGCTGGTAACCAGTAGAAAGAAAATCAGAGATCCGGAAGTCCCCCTTTTCAAAGGGGGATTTAGGGGGATTCTCAAGACATCCATCCGAACTGCGGGGTACTCCCGCCAGAACGGTACTCCGTTTGGCGGTAAGGGGGATAGCAGGTGAGGTGACGATTGCCCGTCCCACGAGACTTGAAATCTTCAGATCAAGGGAGATGGGACGGGTATGAGGAGACGAACAACTACGTTGTCGAACCTTTGATCCGACCTTTGAGGCTTCTGATATAAGCCCTGATAATCTCTGTTTGTGTTCGGTTTGTCTGGCTTGCATATTGCTTCAATGTTTCTAATTCATCGTCTGGGATTCTGATCGTAAGCGATTTACTCATGTT
>JANMHS010000049.1:0-32175 GCA_031375385.1 Synechococcales cyanobacterium OTE_70_metabat_200
TGATTTTACAAAACGACGGTGAGGACGCATCGTTGCTGCTTGTGGAGGCTTCGGGGATACCCGGCCTGTGAAGCAAGAAACTCTGATCGTGAGGTTAGAAGCTCCCGCTACACCGTAAGGTTAGCGGTGAGAGTCGTCACCCGCAGAATCCCTACGCTGACCTTGGATCTGAGGATCTACAATGGCCGGGAGTCCCATGTTTATTCTCAGCCGATCGTCCGGCTGGGGCGAGTCACTAGCAATGATGTGACTATTTTGAACAATCAAATTTCTCGCCAGCACGCTCTGTATGCGGGTGGGCCGCAAAATTAAAATCAGTGGACCACTGGGTAAATTTAGTTGTTGGCAACATCCTAGCCCCAAACTATTGCTGATCTCTGGAGGCAGCGGGATTACGCCGATGATGTCTATGTCCCGCTGGATCTGCGATACGGCAGCGGAATGTGATGTGGTGTTTCTGCATAGTGCCAAGCATCCTGCGGATATTATCTATCACCAAGAATTAATGACCATGGCCGGTCGCCATCAGAATTTCCGACCGTTAATTACCGTCACTGGTTGGCAATCGGGCCAGGGTTGGCTGGGGCTGCGGGGCCGAGTCACTGCCGATCTGTTGAAGTCCCTAGTACCCGATCTGATGGAGCGGCGGATTTTTGTCTGTGGGCCGAGCGCTTTTATGGAGGCCACCAAGGCGATCGCCCAACAACTGGGTTTTCCGATGGAGCAATATCATGAGGAAAGTTTTGGGGGCGCGAAGAAATCCAAGCCGCCCATTTCAACTCCCGATCCGGCGGTGGCTTCTGGCCCGAGCGGTGCTGGTTCCGGCAATGCCGGTGGAGCTTTAAGACAAATGCTTCAGGCTGGGGGAGCGGCGGTTGGAGCGGCCCGGAAACCAGAACCAAATGTAGTTCCAGCCAAGGTGGCAGCTACCCCAGCCCAGACTGGTGGGATCGTGGTCACTTTCCAAAAATCCGATCGACAGGTGAGTGGCGATGGCAGTGCTTCGATTTTGGAAATGGCCGAGGAAAATGGAGTGAAAATCCGTAGCAGTTGTCGGGCTGGTGCTTGTGGCACCTGCAAAAAGCAGAAACTCAGTGGCAACGTGCGCATGGATGATTTTGATGGAGAAGCATTGGCAGCCGATGAACAGGCCGCAGGCTACATCCTGACCTGTGTATCTTTCCCGATCGAGGCAGTGGTGATCGATGCCTAGACTGGATTTTTCCGGAGACTGATGGGGCGGATATCGCGCACCTTGAGGGTTCTGGTGCCGACCTGGTCGTCATCATCGATCGTCACTAAATATCTAACTACTGCATAATTGGTGTTGCCATTTACTACGGTCGATACAAAAGCCGAGTAACTGTTGTCGCTTTGGCCACAGCCGCCGCGATAGTGGAAGGTTTGAGTCCATTCTCCGATATAGAACCCCTCACCCCTTGGTTCGTCACCGTGACGCTTGATATCCCGGAGGAGGGTGGCTTTTAGTTTGGCTAGCCGAGATTTCTTATTGGCCAGCATCAGTTCCACAAACTTATCGCGGTTTTCCTGATCGATATTATTGCCGTTGCTACATTTATTGGCGTAGACTGCCTGGGCCGAATTCGCACCCGTCATTCTTAAGGGAGGAATTTCATTGGCCAAAGCAACGCTGCCGTTGGTGACCGTCAAGGCCAGCAGTAACACAGCACAAAAATTCAAGCGCATTCAACTTGCCTGCAACATTTCTAGGAATGTTGTGGATTCTAGCACCACCGAGTTTCAAATGAATAACCCAGGCACTTGGTGGGGCTGTGGCCACAGCATAAACCATAGAAACAGCAGGATGGTGAGGATCGCCAGCTGGACTAAGCCATGTTCTTCGTACCAATGGGAGCGATTCATCAGAAACCTCCAGCAAAATGCAAAATCATCATCAAAATCGAGAGAGTACCTAGCTGCAATAGCACATCAACTTCTTCGGGAGATAGGGGGATCAAGAATTGCATATATCACCTCAATTATTTCTATGATGTAGAGAAAAATCGATGGCGGCAACGGTTACACTCCATCGGATCCATCTGACTTCAGACTAGACCTGAAATCTGAGGAAACCATGAAGAATCAGCTAGCTTAGCATTTCTTAAACCATTCTATTTGGCTACTTTTTTGGGGTAAGGTGAAGTTAGGTATAGCAGGATCAACTATTTGCTACGACCATTTCCAGCCATTGAGTTAGAGGAGTTTCAGGATGATCGATGCAGCAACGCTACGCGAACGCACCCATGCTCTTGTCGTGTCTTTGAGTGAAGTCGGTCTAGCCGATTTGCCGATCGTCGGTGGTAAAAATGCTTCCCTCGGTGAAATGATTGGCCAACTGGCCGGTAAAGGAGTCAAAGTACCACTGGGCTTTGCTACCACCACCCATGCCTATCGTAGTTTTATCGCAGCCTCCGGATTGGGGCTGAAACTCCAGGAACTCTTTGCTGACTTGGATCCGGAAGATATTGCCAATCTCCAGCAGCGCGGTCGCCAAGCTCGCCTCATGTTGCTCGAAGCTCCTTTCCCTAAAGATCTGGAAGCAGAAATCGCCCGGGCCTATGGCGAACTCTGCGATCGATATGGTGCGGATACGGATGTGGCAGTGCGCTCCAGCGCCACCGCCGAAGATCTGCCCGATGCCAGCTTCGCTGGCCAGCAGGAAACCTACTTGAACGTCCACGGCTTGGCGGGAGTTTTGGCCTCTTGTCACAAATGTCTGGCTTCGATTTTCACCGATCGAGCTATTTCCTATCGCCACCAGAAAGGCTTCGATCATTTACAGGTGGCCCTTTCGGTGGGAGTCCAGAAAATGGTGCGATCGGACTTGGCCGCTGCGGGGGTGATGTTCTCGATCGATACGGAAACCGGCTTCAAGGATGCGGCCCTAATTACCGCTGCCTATGGCCTGGGTGAAACCGTCGTCCAAGGGGCCGTCAATCCCGATGAATACTTGGTTTTCAAGCCCCAGCTGCTCCCTGGCAAAAAACCAATTATCGATAAGCGCTTGGGTAGTAAAGAAATCAAAATGATCTACGATACGGGTGGGATGAAGCTGACCACCAATGTCCCGGTGGCCGAAGGCGATCGACAGCGCTTTGCTCTCAATGACGAAGAGATTCTCCAACTCGCCAATTGGGCCGTAATTATTGAAGATCACTATTCGGCTTTACGCGGCATGCCCACCCCCATGGATATTGAATGGGCCAAGGATGGTCGTACGGGGGAATTATTCATTGTCCAAGCGCGCCCGGAAACGGTGCAGTCTCAGAAGACCCAGCAGGTGCTGCGCAGCTATCACCTCACCGCCGAGCGCCACTCCCAACCCTTAGCTGTGGGTCGCGCTGTGGGTTCGGCGATCGGTAGCGGGCGGGCGGCGGTCATTGCGGATGTCAGCCAAATTGAGCTATTCCAGCCTGGTGATGTGTTGGTCACCAGTCGTACGGATCCGGATTGGGAGCCAATCATGAAAAAAGCCAGTGCGATCGTGACCGATCGAGGCGGTCGGACTTGTCATGCGGCGATTATTGCGCGAGAAATGGGCATTCCGGCGATCGTGGGCTGTGGCGATGCCACTGATACCATTCAGCCCGGACGGGAGATCACGGTCTGCTGCGCCGAAGGTGATGAGGGCCAGGTCTACGCGGGTCTATTGCCTTTTGAAGTGCGCTCGGTGGAGCTGGCGGAAGTGCCCCGCACCCGCACCCAAATTATGATGAATGTGGGCAATCCCCAGGAAGCCTTTGGGCTGGCGGCTATTCCTAATGATGGAGTGGGTTTGACCAGGCTGGAATTTATTATTGCTAACCATATCCAGGCCCACCCCCTGGCGCTGCTACATTTTGATCGGGTGACTGATTTGGTGGAACGGGCCAAGATTGAGAAGCTGACGGCCCAATACCCTAATAAGGCGGACTTTTTCATCGATCGACTGGCCTATGGGGTGGGAACGATCGCAGCGGCTTTTTATCCGAAGCCAGTGATCGTCCGGCTCTCCGATTTTAAGAGCAACGAATATGCTAATTTACTGGGCGGTCGGCAGTTCGAGCCGCTGGAAGAGAATCCGATGCTGGGCTGGCGGGGGGCTTCGCGCTATTGCGATGATCGCTATCGGGATGGGTTTAAGCTGGAATGCCAAGCCCTGAAGCGGGTGCGGGAGGAGATGGGTCTGACCAATGTGATCTTGATGGTGCCCTTCTGTCGCACGCCCCAGGAAGGTCAGGGGGTGTTGGCGGAGATGGCGAAGAACGGTTTAGTGCGGGGCGAGAATGGCTTGCAGGTCTATGTGATGTGCGAGCTACCCAGTAATGTGGTGCTAGCTGATGAGTTCTGTGCGGTGTTCGATGGTTTTTCGATCGGTTCTAATGATCTGACTCAGTTGACCTTGGGCCTGGATCGAGATTCGGAGCTAGTGGCGCATTTGTTCGATGAACGGAACCCGGCGGTGCAACGGCTGATCGGTCAGGCGATTGCCACGGCCAAGCAGCGCGATCGGAAGATTGGCATTTGTGGTCAAGCGCCCAGCGACTACCCGGAATTTGCTCGCTTCCTAGTGGCTGCAGGTATCGATTCCATCAGTCTCAATCCAGATACGGTGGTGAAGACGATGCTGGATATTGCCCAAGCCGAAAAAGAGCGATAGATATGCACTGTCTTATGGAAAAAAAGTGATCGATTATACTATCGCACTCAGAAATTCCTTACTTTTTCTTACGGAGTGGGGAGGAAAATCGCAGTAAAATCAGCTTTCGGGAACAAAGTGTACCGGAGTATTTTCTGGAATCTCAATCCTTGTTGTTGTAATAGTCGGTTATTTTGCCTACTGGTCAAGGGGCAAATACATTGTTTTATGATTAGGCCGGTAGAAAAATAAAATGCTTCACAATATATTACTGATTTCATGTTTGCTCGGCGGTGCGGCTAATGTGGTGCTGGTGCAGAGTGCCGCCCAAGCTCAATCCGATCCCGCAGGACGGGTACTCCCGTATCGAGAGGTGGCCAGAATTGCGAAAGCTATTTCGGTGGAAATCGAGACTAGTCCCCAATCTGATGGCTCTGCTAGCTTGGGTTCTGGAGTTATCATCCAAAAACAAGGAGATCTCTATACGGTTTTGACTGCTGCCCATGTGGTCAAAAGTGGTTCGATTGCCAGGATTAAGACAGCCACGGACGATCGAATACATCAGTTGGTATCTAGTTCGATGCGTCGATCAAGCGGTGATATCGATCTAGCCATCATCCAATTTCGCAGCGCTCTGAATTATCCCGTAGCCAAAATTGGCGATTCCAATCTCCTGGAGCCGGGGATGGACATCTTTGTTTCTGGGTTCCCCGCTCCTACATTGACTATTACAGAACGGGTTTGGGTATTTCGAGAGGGAAAAGTAACGGCCAATAGTAATAAAGCTTTTCAAGGGGGCTATTCGTTAATCTATAGCAACAGTACCTTGCCGGGCATGAGTGGGGGAGCTGTGCTCAATAAATCTGGTGAACTGGTGGCGATCCATGGCAAGGGCGATCGAACGAAGTTGAATCAGAAAACGGACTATAATTTGGGAATTCCGATCGGGCGATTTAGCGAATTAGCGAAGGAAATTAAAGCGCCCACCGGGATGGGGATTGCGGTCACTCCGACGGCTAGTGCCCCGAAAGCTGATGACTTTTTTATATCGGCACTGGGTAAAACCAGTGCTAGCAATAGTCAAGCTGCTCTGGCAGATTTGGATCGAGCCATTGCTACTAATCCCAAATTCACACAGGCTTACAGCAGCCGCGGGACTCTTAAGTATTTGAGGTTGAACGATCCCAGTGGGGCTTTGGCTGACTATAATCAAGCGATTGCGATTGACCCTAAGTATGCGATCGCTTACAACAATCGCGGTAATCTCAAGGAAAATAAATTGAATGACTTGGGTGGTGCGATGGCCGATTATGACCGAGCAATCTCGATCGATCCTCGGTACGCGATCGCCTATTATAACCGTGCTTCTATGAAGCAACGCCGCCTGCAGGATTTCACTGGGGCACTGGCGGACTACGATCAGTCGATCGCGATCGATCCCCATGATGCTGAGGCTTATCGGAGCCGGAGCACTTTGAAGTATCTCCGGCTGAACGATATTCAGGGAGCTTTGGCTGATTTGAACCAGGCGATCTCGATCGATGCACGCTATGGGGAGGCATACTTCAATCGAGGGGTACTGAAAAAAGAAAAATTGAATGACCGAGAGGGAGCGATTCAGGATTTTCGCCAATCGGCTAAGCTTTTTCGCGCCCAAAGACGAAATGACCTCTTGCAATATGCCCTGAAGCAACTGCAAGATCTAGGTGCCAGGGAGTGATCTAGTGAGCAGTGTAATAGATTCGGTATATTCATGGTACTCAGGAGCACTGCAACTTCTACTCACTGGTTGTACTATACCTCTTGTTGCAAAGTAGGGCCGCTAGGCTTGAAACAAGCAGCCTCTCGATCCTCCCACTCTATTCACCAACACCTCTGAACAAATCCCCATTTCTCGTGGCCGCCTAGTCCTGGGCACCTGGCAAGGCATCTATCTATGGGAACACCGCCAACTCGGTAGTTGCCGGGAACTAGTCGTCCACATCGTTGGCGAGTGATTTAGCTATCCTTGACTGTTGGGTTGCGAAAGGGAATTACCTTCTCCGCCGCGCTTTCACGCGATACCCGAATCAATAATGCCGACATAATCAAAGAAGCAATGATCGAGCTACCGCCATAGCTGAACATTGGCAGGGGCAAGCCCGTGGTCGGCAAAGCCCCGATCGCCACCCCAATATTCAAAATAGACTGCAACACAATAAAAGTCATTGCCCCCACCGCTACCAACCGATGCACCATATTCTTCGCATGGTAGGCAATATTGAGACCGATCGTGGCATAGGCAATCACCAAGGCTATCAACCCAATACAACCCAAATATCCAAATTCTTCTGCAAACACCGAGAAAATAAAATCCGTATCCTGAATTGGTAAATAAGCCAGCTTCTGCTGAGAAAAACCATAGCCATTGCCCAATAAACCGCCGGAGCCGATCGCCAACAAACTCTGAATTAGCTGAAAACCATCCCCTTGGGGGTCGTTCCAAGGATTCAGAAAAGACATCATTCGCCGCCGCTGGTACTCCCGGAAAGTCATGCTAATAGTCGCCACCAGCAACCCCCCGATCGCCGTCCCGGCCAAGTAATAAACCGAGATACCCGCCGTACAGGCCACCAGCCACAGCGTAATGCCACAAAGGGCCGTAGTACTGAGGTTTGGCTGCATCAAAATTCCCACCAGTACCAAGCCAAATAAGCCCAGCCCTAAGGCTTTGGTTCGTAACGACCACCGCTGCCATTGACCGAAGAGCTGTGCTGCTTGCAGGACCAAGAAAGGCTTTACCAGTTCCGAAGGCTGCACCTGTACCGGCCCTAGGGCGATCCAACGAGTTGCACCCAAAGTACTCTTGCCCAAGCCGGGGATCAGCGTCACCCAAATCATGGCTAGGGTAATCCCCAGGCCCCAAGTTGCCACCTGGAGCAATTTTTTCATGGGTGTTTTGACCAGCCAGCCAAAAATCACCAGGCCAATCATCTCGTACAGCAGCTGTCGCTTGAAGTAGAAGAGTCCATCCTGTTGCTCGATCTTGCCGTGGTAATAGGAAGCCGAAAACAGGACGATCGTGCCGATCGCTAGCCAGAAAAAGGTCAGCCACCAGAGGGCCTTCGCTGAGCCTGACCAGCCCGCGCCGATCGGGCTGAGCATGGGGAGATAGGGACGAGCTTTGTGCAGGATTTTTTGCATATTCCAAATATTTTTCAGCCTTAATTGTGACATCAAAATTGGTCTTTGCGGCGGCGCAGTTCGGCGAAGACCGCCACGGGATCGGCCTTAGCTACCGCTGCCATTACCTCGGGCTGATCGCAGCGTAAGAAAGGATTTGTCTGAAGTTCCAGACCGATGGTGGAAGGACTGGTGGGTCGATCGGGATACCGGCGAACTTCCGCATAGCGCTGTTGCAGCGCGACGTTTCCTGGCTCGATGGTCAGGGCAAAGCGGAGATTGTGCGCAGTGTATTCATGGGCGAACCACAGGCGAGTCTCCGGTGGCAACTGACCCATGGTCTCGATCGAAGCCAACATCTGCGCTGGAGTGCCCTCCTTCATCCGACCGCAGCCACCACCGAAAATCGTATCCCCACAGAACAGCTCTCCCCCAGTGGCCGTTGGCCAGTAGTAAGCGATGTGTCCTAGGGTATGTCCGGGAATGAACAGCACTTGGCCCACCACCTCTGCGCAGCGTACCTCATCGCCGCCGGCCAGGTAGACCTGCTGACCGGGAATATAGCCTTGATCGATCCGACTACCATAGACTACGGCCTGGGGAAATTTTTGCAACAGTGCTGGGTTGCCGCCGATGTGGTCTCGATCGGGGTGGGTAATGAAAATCTTCGTTAGCGCCAAGCCACCTTGGCTCAAGTAATCCAGCACTGGCCCACTCTGGCCGGGATCGACTACCGCCGCCTGTCGGCGGGCCACATCGACCAGTAAGAAAGTGTAATTGTCTTTGAGAATGGGCAGTCGGATGATTTCCAAGGATTTAGCAGGGGGTGAGAGGGCGGAGCTGACGGCGGAATTGGTGAAACTTGTTAAACTGGATGCTAGGTTTTCCAGGGAGTTTTCTGATGAGCACAATTTGTATTTTAGGTGGCGGCTTTGCCGGACTCTACACGGCCCTGAGTCTCCACCGATTGGACTGGGGAACGCAGCAGCGCAAGATCATCTTAGTGGATAAATCCGATCGATTTGTTTTTACGCCCCTGCTCTACGAATTGCTCACGGAGGAAATGGCCGACTGGGAGATTGCTCCGGCTTTTCGGGATCTGCTGAAAGGCACCGATATTGAGTTTCGGCAGGCGGCAGTGGATAAAATCGATTTAACTGAGCGCTCCGTGGCGCTGGGTGATGGTTCGGACATTAGTTACGACTATTTGCTGCTGGGCCTGGGCGGCGAGACGCCGACGGCGATGACTACCGGCGCTACGGAGTATGCCATTCCTTTCCGGAACCTAGCGGATGTGGCGCGGGTGGCCGATCGATTGCGGGAATTAGAAAACAGCGATCGGGAGAAAATTCGGGTGGCAGTGGTGGGCGCTGGCTTCAGTGGCATCGAGCTCTCTTGTAAGCTGGCCGATCGGCTGGGCGAGCGGGGTCGTCTGCGGGTTATCGAGCTGGGTGACAAAATTTTGGGCCGATCGAAGGATTTCAATCGGGATGCGGCCAATAAGGCTCTGGAGGAGCGCAAAATCTGGGTGGATCTGGAAACTTCGGTCACGGAGGTGACTGCGGATAGTATTTCGCTGAAGTATCGGGAGGCGATCGACAATATTCCGGTAGATCTGGTGCTGTGGACTGTGGGTAACCAGGTAAATCCGCAGGTGGATGCTTTGGCTCTCCAGCGGAATAGCCACGGTCAGATTTTGACGCAGGCTACGCTCCAGACGGTCGATCGGGATGAGATCTATGCGCTGGGCGATTTAGCCGAGATCCATGATGCAAATGGTCAGGTGATTCCGGCGACGGCGCAGTCTGCTTTACAGCAGGCCGATTTTGCGGCTTGGAATATTTGGGCGAGTATTCTCCAGAAGCCTTTGTTGCCTTTCCGCTATAACGATTTGGGGGAGATGATGACTTTGGGAACTAATAATGCGACTTTGAGTGGCTTGGGTTTGCAGTTAGATGGGCCGTTGGCCTATTTGGCGAGGCGGTTGGTGTATCTGTATCGGTTGCCGACTTTCGAGCATCAGGTGCAGGTGGGGTTGAATTGGGTGACTCAGCCTGTTGCTCAGTTGTTGAAGAATGTTGGCGGATAGGTGGGATTGGTATGGCGAACCTATCGAGACTGGGGGTCTGGGGCACCTTAACCACTGACCTCTATGACTGGCTCTAGTCTCCAGACTTCGACCAAGATCCACTGGATTCACCAAATGCTCTTGGGTTAGTCGATCGCGATCGTCGTTGGTGCTCCGGCAGTTGGCGGGGGAGTTCTGTCTACGTGGGGGCGACGGTATTCGGCGTATAGTCGATCGCGCCAGGCGAAGAATGGTTCGTAGGCAGGGTTGTCGGCGAAGCCTGGGATGCCTTTGCCTTTGAGGTTAGAGTCAATGTTCAGGTAGGGGCCGGTGGGAATTTTGATGACGAGGCTGAGGGCTGCGACGGTGAGGTCGGCGAGGGTGGGTTGGCTGCCCAAGAGATAGGGACTTTGGGCCAGAAGTTTGCTGATCGATTCCATGGCTCGGTGGAGAGAATCTCGTTCTTCCTGGAGCACTGCTGGCGATAGACCTACGCCGCTGCCTACGGCATCGAATAGTTCGCTGGGGATCGCGCTGACTAAGTTTTTGAGCAAATCTGGGGTGCCGCTGGGCAGCATTGAAGAACGGAGGGTGCTGTTTTTCAGTGCGCCAAAAAAGGAGGTGCGGCCTTTGATCCCGATCGCCTCATCGGCCCAGTCTTCTAAAATCGTACAGAGGGCTGCTGTCTGGGGATCCTGAGGCAAGATCGGCTGCTCGGGATAGGTTTTTTCTAGGTAGAGGGCGATCGCGGTAGAATCGGCTATTACCATGTTGCCATCCTTAATCACGGGCAACTGGCGCTGTTTGGAGAGGCGCAGAACGTCGATTTGACCGACTCCCGGTACCACATCGATTTTTTTGTAGGGCAGACCTTTGAAATCTAGGATCAGGCGCACCTTTTCGGAAAACTGCGACAATTCAAATTGGTAGAGTTCTATCATGGTTCTTAGGGGCGATAGTGGAGCTAAAGTGCGGCGGTGAGCCTGCCATTCGCTTTATTATAATTCCTCTGGCCAGAATATTTGTTTTCTGCTAATTTTATGTATCTTCCTGCTTCTGCTCTAAAAGTCTTACTGGGTATTGGATTCATTGCTATTGCTAGCGGTGCTGTAGTCTGGTCTGGCAATTCTGCACAGCAGTCCGTGGCCGATGTTGCACCCCAGGTTCTTAAAGACCAACGAGAAGTTCACTTGCGAGCCATTACGGTGCGAGTGATGTCTGGCAACCAAGGGATTGGTTCGGGTACTTTGATTGGCGTAGAGAGAGGAGTTTATCGGGTAATTACTAACCAACATGTGCTTCCCCCCAGAATCAAGTCTTTGGCCGTCCAGACTGCCGATCGCAAGATTCATCCTGCGCGGGTTGTAGATATTTCCCAGACCAATGTCGATGGTCTGGACTTGGCCTTGCTGGAATTTGAGACCGACGGTGATATCTATGTTATTTCTAAGCAGGCCAAAGAACTGCCAAAAGTCGGCGACGAAATAATTGCCGCTGGCTTCCCGGCCGTTCGCGAAGCGTCTACTTTGGAGAATCGCCAAAAATCCTTGGGCCCAGACGGCCAGAACCCAGAGCAACCGGCGATCCCGCAGGACGGGTACTCCCGTATCGAGCGCGGTGTAGTTTCCTATTTACCGACCAGACCCCTGGCCGACGGCTACCAAATAGGCCACCGAGCTAATGTCCAGAAAGGGATGAGCGGTGGCCCAGTCGTTAATATGCGCGGCGAATTGACTGGTATTAATGGGATCCATGCTCAGCCGCTATGGGAAGCCGTGGAAACCTACGCTGATGGCAGCGCCGTAGAAGAGCCGCTGCAGAGCGAAATCCCAGCGGTGAGCTGGGCAATTCCGGTGCAACGGCTGAGGGAGTTGGGGGTGAAACCCTAGGGCTTAGCGCTAGCATCCGGTGAGCTGGCCGGTGCCGAACTTTGTACCGTTGGCTCCGTAGTTGGCTGGCCGTTACCAGAAGCGATGCGGCCTTCTAGCACCGTTAGAGCCTTGGCATACTGGGGATCTAGCTTGGTGCCCAGGCGCTTGCGGTCTTTGATGATGGTTTCGATATCTTTTTTGGAGAGGACGATTTTCACATCCGGCTCGATGCCGAGCTTGTTGATGTTCTTGCCATTGGGAGTGTAGTACTTGGCGATCGTCACGGCCATGCCGGAGCCATCCTTGAGAGAACGTACGGCTTGGACGAGACCTTTGCCGAAAGTCTTTTCTCCAACCAGTACGGCGCGACCATTGTCCTGCAAGGCACCGGCGAGAATTTCGCTAGCGCTAGCGGAACCGCCATTGACCAGTACCACTAGGGGTTTGTTGGTGAGGGCGGTACCATCGGCATTTTGCTTACAGTCTGCGCTACGCCCATCGCAGCCGCCGCTGCGATTTTTAGTGGAGACGATCGTCCCTTCATTCAGCCACATCCGGCCAACTTCCACCGCTGCATAGAGCAGTCCGCCGGGATTGGACCGCAGATCCAGTACGTAGCCCCTCACGTTCTTGGTTTCCATCTGCTTGACCGCTGCCTGCATTTCATCAGCAGCGTTGGCGCTGAATTGACTGAGGCGAATGTATCCGATGCCACCCAGATCGTCCGGGCGATATTCGGCCTTCACCGAGTGAATATCGATCTTTTGGCGCTTCAAGACATTCTCGATCGTCTTGTCGCCGCGCTTGATGGTGAGGGTGACCGTAGTATCTTCCTTCCCCCGAATCAGCTGTACGGCCTGGTTCACATCCATGCCTTTAGTGCTCTTGCCATCGATCTTGATGATGATGTCTTTGGGCAGAATGCCGGCCTTAGAAGCGGGGGTATCTTCGATCGGGGCTACCACCACCAGTTTCTTGGTCTTCTCATCCTGGGTGAGCTGGAGACCTACACCTACTAGCACGCCGGAGGTATCGGTTTTGAGGTCGGCAAATTCCTTCGGATTCATGAAGCGGGTGTAAGGATCGCCCAAATTCTTGAGCATTTCCCGCGCACCCTTATAGGCCTGTTCCTTGGTGGTGTATTTGGCATTTACCACGTACTTCCGCCGTAGGGCATTCCAATCTTTCTTGTTGAAGGTGCCATCTACATAGCTGTAATTGACAATTTGCCAGACTTCTTCGACGATCTCTTTGGGATTGTCTTTCAGCAATGCCACACCTTGGGACAGATGACTGCTGCTACCGGCTAAGGCGATCGCAGACAGCAGGAGGGTAGTTGCGCCTACGGCTAGATTGCGTTTGTTGATGTTAATCTTGCTCACTATGTAGTACCAAAAATAGACTGAAATGAAAAACCTGAGGCAATGCAGATCGAGCAGAATGCAGATGAACTAAGGGACTTTAATGCTGCCATCATTTTAGCTGAATTCTGACCGATTGTCTGGGAAATGGGTGCGATCTAGCCCCCAGCTCCTACCTCAATTAGCTTCCCTCTCTAGGTTTCCCTCAAATTAGAAACTACTAACCCCAAGCCCCACCAGGCTAAGTTGGGATCCCAGACCACTGCCAACTCCGACCCCTCAGCCTGCAACAGTTTTGTTAACAGTTCGCCATCGCCGCCGGTCACCAAAATCCGGCTCTGAGGAAACTGACGCTGCCAGTCTGCCCCAAAGGCCCGCAGTCCATCCATGGTGGCATACAAAATGCCACCATGGATGGACCCGAGTGTCTCTCGGCTCCAGCGGCTGGGCAGTTCTGCCGGCCAACTAGCTAGGGGTAACTGGCCGGTACCCGCCGCCAAAGATCGCCTTTGCAGGGCTAGTCCTGGCCAAATCGCGCCGCCCACCAGCTGCCGTTGCTGGTCAATGCCAGTCAAGGTAATGGCCGTGCCCCCATCGATCGCCAACACCGGATACCCATATTTCTCTCCGGCTCCGTAGGCAGCCAAGGCTCGATCGATTCCTAAGGTTGGGTACAGATCGCCGAGGGGAATTCGATCTAATGGGATCTCCAGTCCCTGATGCTGCCACCGGGCCGTCAGGTCTGGTACTACCGAAGCCCAGTAGAGCGGTAACTGCTGCCAAGGTCTATTCCTTAAGCAGGCGGCTAGGGCTGGGGGGAAATTGCCAAGCCCAGCTTCTGGCCCCCCGTGAGGCGAATGCCAGGTTGCTTGCAGTTGGCCCTGCTGCCACCAGGCCCAATGCAGCCGAGAATTGCCGATGATTAAGGACAGCCAGACCATCAAAATCCCCTAAAACTCGCAATTGTTAAGAAATAATAATATAATGGCGGGGCAAAGAACTTCGAGTCATAAACAGCGAAACATGCGTGTAGCAATTGTGGGCGGCGGATTGGCGGGGCTATCCTGTGCAAAGTATTTGGTGGATGCCGGACATATTCCGATCGTCTTGGAAAGCCGCGACGTGCTGGGGGGACTGGTCGCTGCCTGGAAAGACCAAGATGGAGACTGGGTGGAAACGGGTCTCCACAACTTCTTTGGTGCCTATCCTAATATGTTCCAGCTGATGGGCGAACTGAACATTATGGATCGCCTCCAATGGAAGCGTCATGCTCTCATATTCAACCAGCCGGACAAGCCCGGAGTGCTCTCCTGGTTCGATGTTCCGAACTTGCCAGCTCCCTTTAATGTAATTGCTTCGATCGTCCGCAACAACGACATGCTGACTTGGACTCAGAAAGTGCGCTTCGCGATCGGGCTGATTCCGGCGATCGTCCGGGGCGACAAGTACGTGGAAGCCCAGGATAAGTATACCTTTGCGGAATGGTTGAAACTCCAAGGCATCGACGAAAGTGTCAACACGGAAATTTTCGTTGCGGCTTGCAAAGCCCTGAAGTTCATCGACCCAGATGTGATTTCGGCCACGGTGCCCCTGCGAGCCTTGAATAAGTTTTTGCAACAAAAAGAAGGCTCGCGGATTGCCTATTTAGATGGGGCACCCCCCGAACGCCTCTGTCAGCCAATTGTGGACTATGTGACCGAGCGGGGTGGGGAAGTGTTGACTAGTATGCCGCTGAAACGCATCGTGCTGAATGCTGATGGGACGGTGGAAAAATTATTGGTGCGTGTTGTGGATGGGGCTGTGGAGCGGGAGATTGTCGCTGATGCCTATGTTTCTGCGCTGCCCGTGGATGTGATCAAGGCGCTGATGCCCGAGCCATGGCAGGCGATGCCTTACTTCCAACAGCTTCAAGAGCTAGAAGGTGTACCGGTGATCAGTTTGCAGATTTGGTTCGATCGGAAGCTTACGGATATCGACCACACCTTGTTTTCTAGATCGCCGCTGCTCAGCGTTTACTCGGATATGAGCAATTCCTGCAAGGAGTACGCCGACCCCGATAAATCTATGCTGGAGCTAGTCTTTGCTCCGGCGGCGGACTGGATCGATCGACCAGATGAGGAGATTTTGGCGGCAACTCTGGCCGAGCTAGCCAAGTTGTTCCCCAATCATTTGCCGGAACCGGCGCGGGTGCTGAAGAGCCATGTGGTGAAGACTCCTCGATCGATCTACACCGCCATTCCGGGCCGGGAGGAGTTTCGGCCAACCCAAGCTACACCGATTTCCAACTTCTTTTTGACTGGTAGCTATACGGCTCAGCCGTTTTTTGGCAGTATGGAAGGGGCGGTGCTATCGGGCAAACTAACGGCTCAAGCGATCTCTGCCCAGCCCGTCACCACGCAGCCACCCCTCGCAGTGGCAGCCTAGACACCATGGAAATATTAGTTGAAACCTCTCGGCAAGCCGCGAATAGTGATAAGGTCAAGGAGAATTAGTTTTGAACAGCAATTTATCTAGCACTAGATTAGCTGGCTTTGAGGAGTTAGCATCTACCTTCTCAACAGATCTTCCCACGCCGATGCTTCAATTGCCTCACCAGACCGCCACCGCTTCCAATCTCCCTTCCTTGGCCGAATCTTACGAGCTTTGCCGCCGGGTGATTGCGGAATGTGGCAAGACTTTTTATTTAGCAACCCTATTGATGGCCGAGCCGAAGCGTAAGGCGATCTGGGCGATCTATGCTTGGTGTCGGAATACCGATGAACTGGTTGATGGAGCTGAATGTGCCAATACGACAGTGGATACGCTCCAGTATTGGGAAGCTCAGATGGAATCGGCTTTTTTGGGCAAGCCGGTGGATCGCTACGATGTGGCTTTGGCCGATACCATTCAGCGCTTTCCTGAGTTAGACCGTCAACCTTTCCGGGATATGATCGCGGGTCAGCGCATGGACTTGCAGCAGAGCCGCTACCAGACTTTTGATGACTTGTATCTCTATTGCTACCGGGTGGCCGGTACGGTGGGGTTACTTTCCAATGCGATCGTGGGGGTCGAAGATCGGCAAGATACCACCCCTTGGTCCGTGGGTACACCGCCCCCGGTGGCCGAAGCGGTGTCTTTGGGGATTGCCAAGCAGTTGACCAATATTTTGCGTGATGTGGGCGAAGATATCCAACGGGGTCGCATCTACTTGCCTTTGGATGAGCTGGCGGCTTTTAACTACAGCGAAGAAGATCTGTTGAACCGGCGAATCAACAAGCAATGGCGCGAGTTTATGAAGTTTCAGATCGATCGAGCGCGCCGTTATTACCGGGAAGCGGAGGTGGGCATCCAAGCCTTAGAATCCGATGCCCGTTGGCCGGTCTGGGCGGCCTCGATGCTCTACCAACAAATTCTGGACTCGATCGAGCGGAATGACTACGATGTGTTCAACAAGCGGGCCTATGTCAGCACTCCCCGTAAGCTGCTAGGGGTACCCCAATCCTGGCTGCGGTCGCAGATAGGCTAGGTATCAGTATTAAAATTTGGCATCGATCTAGGTTGCCGCACAAACATTGGCGATCGCTGCTGCTTTGCTGCGCTTGCTGAAAGTTGCCCAGGTAGCAGTGGTTTTCTGTTGATGACTGAGGCGACTGAGGGCGAGCCGCACCGAGCGACCCTCTGCTCCCAAACAGAGGGAAAATCCGGCGGCTCCGCTGGCTGGAATGCTCTGATCGTAGCCAACCGGGCAAGCACTGTTGCTGCTTTGGGTAGTTACTCGATCGACGACTAATTCGTTGTAGTAGCTATAGGTATTGGTAGCTACATCCTTACTGTATTCGCCATTGAGCAGCAGCGTAGGTCCCCAGCGATAGAGTACTAATGGCCCATCCCAGACCGTTTGGTTCTTGGGTGGGGGGGTGGCCAAATAGTAAATGATCGGTGCTGGCAAGTCCTTAATCCGCAGTAATAAAATCGATCGGGCATTGGTGCTGCCCGTAGCTGTTTGGAATTTGTCGATTGCTTCGCTTTCGGGGCAGGGCGAGATACTGGTGGCCATCCGAATTTCCTGGCCTAAAAAATCTGTGGTGCGCTGTAGTTCGTAGCGATTCTGCCGATCGGCTGCTGCTTGGCGATCTTTGGCCATAATTGCGAGTAGTCCATTCCCGGCCATCGCCAGTATCCCCGCCCCTAAGGCGATCGCCACGATTAATTCGACCAGCGTAAAGCCCGATTCCGATTTTTTCATCTGTTGATCAGTAATAAAATAAGAGATTCTAGGCATTGCTGAATTAGAGTATGAAGCATGGATTTTGCCCTCACCCCCAACCCCTCTCCCAAGCTTGGGAGAGGGGGGCCAGAGCCGAAGGATCTGGCGGGGTGAGGGCAAACCATCCCTTGAATCAGCAACGCCAGATTCTATTCTAGGCAATCGGCATCTTCGATCGCACAGGTAGAACTTGCTGAAAAGCACTGCGCTGGATGGCCGACTATTGCAAGTCGGGGATGGTGACCAGGCCAGATCGGAGTAGTTGCCAGCCACCGTCAGACCACCGAATGACCGTCGATGGTACGGCACCGGTTTCGATATTCCGATCTAAGATGGCGACCGTGGGAAAATGGCGATCTATTTCCTCGGCAGTTAATAGGGCTGGTTGACCAGAAAGATTTGCACTACTGGTCGCCAATACCCCAGTCTGGCTTAGAATATCCAGGGCGATCGAGCTATTGGGCACCCGCAGGCCGATCGTCCAGCGATCGGTCATGTTCAGGCCCGCCGGCACCCGATCACTGGCCGGTAATACCATCGTTAATCCCCCCGGCCAATAGCAATCGGCCATGACCTGCCAACTTGATCGTTCTGCTGGATCGCCATGAGTGAATTTCCATAGTTCCTGGGGGCTAGCCGCCATCAAAATCAGTGGTTTCTGCGCTTCACGTTGTTTGATTTGATACAAAAGCTCGGCTCGATCGGGCCGTACGGCCAAGGCTGGCAGGGTATCTGTGGGGAAACTGACTACAGATCCTTGCTGAGCTGCTTGCACCAATTGGAAGGACGATACTTGCATTGGTCGATGAATGGTAAATTATTGTACAAACTAACCGGATAAATCCATGTCACAATACGGCCTTGCCCTGCATAGTAGTACTCCGGAGCTGGGTCTGGCTATGGGTAATAGCGAGGCTGCTGCCGATTGCCGCGTGGCTAATTGGCCCTTGGGCCGCGCTACTTCCGATGTGCTGCACAGCTATTTGGCTGATTTCATCCTACCCCAAACTTGGGCTGATATTGCTTGGGTGGCGGTGGGCAATGGGCCTGGTGGCTTTACTGGAACCCGTTTAGCTGTGGTGACTGCGCGGACGATCGGCCAACAATTACAGATTCCGGTCTATGGTATTTCTAATTTGGGGGCGATCGCTTGGGCCGCTGGCACCTTTGGTGATATCACAGTGGTCATGCCCGCCCAGCGAGAGCAGGTATACATGGGTGTTTATCGCCGGATGGTCGGTGGCTTGGAAATTGTGGAACCGGAACGAGTAGTTAGTCTGGCTACTAGCCAATCTTATCTAAAAGAGTTCAAAGGAAAACAAATAATAGTGGAAGCTGGGGCAGCTTTGGGCCATACGGTTAATGCTATTTGGCAACTGGCCAAACTCCAATGGCAAGCTGGAGAGCGCCCTGGCTGGCAATTAGTGGAGCCATATTACGGTCAACAGCCCCTCTCGATTTAATGAATTCGAATGATAATGTATGATCGATAACTACCCTTTTCCGCCATTTTTCTCTACAATCTCAGTTACTAGTTACCGTTGGTAACGCCTGTGCAAAGCATGCATCGCTATTCCATCAAAACTTTCTTTCTACCTTTCCTCCCACAGAGTAATCATGGCAATTAGACAATCCTTGCAATCTTCGGCCCAGGCAAAGGCTCCGATCGGTCGTCCCCCTAAGAGCACATCTAAACCCAAGACTCCCAGAGGTCGTAAACCAGGTGTAGTAAAAGCTCCTGCCCCTACTGCGGCTAGTCCCGATCTTGTGGCCGCTTTGGAAAAACAGCTAGAAATCCAACAACAGGCATTAGAAACTCAAGCATGGATGGCCAACGAAATCAGCGATCTACGTCAACAATTAGCCCAGAAATCTGTTTTTGGTAGTAGTGACGATATTGCTCTCCGCACGGAAATTGAAACCCTCCGTCAAGAAAATGCTGCCCTGACGGAAAAGGCTAACCGCCTACATCAGATGGCTTCACTCTTCAATGGTGCTTCCGTAACAGCGACGCCCACACCTGCTCCTAGAGGTCGTAAGCCCGGTATCTCTAATGGCTCTTCGCCTACTGTGATGAACTGGGCCTCCCAGGGTTCTCTTTGGAGATCTGCTGCCGATGCCGACCTGCATCGTACTTATAAAAGCTGTTGGCCGGTAGTTTTCAAAATAGAAGAATGGAACCAAAAAAACCCTAGTAAAATGGCAAAAATCAGCCAAACTATGCTGAATAAATCTGGCGTCAACTTCAGTCGGGCGAAGGGATTTGTCGATGCCTATGCCGCTGAATTGCATCAGTACCATAACCAAATCGGTCTAACTAAGGCCAACAGCGGTAAATTCAACGAGGTCTATGAGTTTATTCGGGTTTCTTTGGGTAAGGGGCGCAGAGGATAGCCTTGTCCAGAAACCCGACTTCTAAAATGGATCGATCTCTTTGTGCTCAGAAACCCGACTTCTAAAAAAGATCAGTCTCTTGATCAAGAGATCGATCCATTTTAGAAGTCGGGTTTCTGTCAAGCAGCTAAACGAACTTATGGGTGAATTCGTGGGTGTAGTCCACCCGGCCCTTGCGGAGCAGGGCTGGATCCATGCGCTCGGTGGTATTGCAAGTCATCAACACCACTAGCTTTTGCTTCATTTGCACGCCGTTCTCATCGATCACGCTTTGGTATAAGGTGCCATCCAATAGACTGAGGATATGCTCGGTCTTATTATTGTCTTGGGCCGATTCAAAGGCGCGATTTTTGGCTAAGTTATCGGCCTCATTGATAATCAGACAGATTTTTTCTAGGTAGACTGGTGGCACAAAGTTCTCCACCGCATCGTGATCCAGAATAAAAATCGTATAGCCCAGGGGCACCATCACTTCTTTGGCAAAGGCTTGAGTCCAGGCGGTTTTGCCCGTACCCGGTTCGCCATTGACTAGCACCGCCATTTGGGAGCGATCGAAAGCGGCCTGTTGGACCTCATCGGTAAATTTCTGGACATCGGGCGAAAAGGAAGTCAGTGAATATTGGCTATGGACTTGGCCCACACGACTCTTGTAGCCGCTCAGAATCACGGCTAGGTTGAAGGTAGCCTTGTTCACCAATGGGGTCAAATCCTTGGCATATAAACTGTACTGACGCTTGCCCCGCTCGTAGGTTTCAATCTGTAGCCATACATCGTATTCCTGCCAGTAGGCCGAAACACTGCCCATTACTTCTAGCCGCTCCCAAGTGGTAAAGCGTTCTGGTGGGTAATAGAAGTGTCTTTCCCAGTAGTACTGAGCGATCAAGCTAGGCTTGCCCATCACTTCCAGAATCCGCATAATCGTGATTTCTTCTAGGCGATTGAGCACATAGTCGATCGGGATACTGTCCCGGCTGACCATTTGCACCACTGGTGTTTGTACCGAGAGGCTTTCTTTGTGCCGATGGTCTGGCGCTGCTGGTTCTGGCGTAATGAAATTCCAGAACTCATTGATTTCGTACTGGACGTGATCGGAAAAGAAATTAAAGAAGTTGGCCAACATCGAGTACTCTCGACGGCCCGTTGCATCTGTAATATCGCTCACCAAATCCAAGCCCTTTTTGGCCAAGTTAGCCGGATCGTTCCAAAGAATATTCCACAGAAAGCCCGGATCTAGATCCCGCGACAGCGGACGCCAACCAGCGGCTAGCAATCCTTTGTTCTGAGCACCATCTTTGCCTTGCCGATTGTAATCACCAAATGCCATGTCGTTTGTATTGTTTGAAAGGGTTAGCAAAACCAGTGGCTATCTTGCCACTAACATCGTCGAAATAGGATGGAGATACGCCCTGGGATTTAAAGTGGCGCTCTCCCGAAAACTGAGCAATTGGAAAAATTCATGGTTGGGTACCGGATGTGCTTAATGTTCTCGGACGCATTAGCAGAAGACTAGGATCCCGCCTGGATTGTAGAACTAACCGAAGAGACCGGTGGCGTTTTCCACATTTTCCCATTGTTGCACGACTCTTTTAGAGCAATCGGAAGAAATCATTTAGTTTCCAGCCGATCCGTAGGGCGATCGAGCATGATGTAGGCACTACTCTCTACCACTACCATTATGAATCTCGCCGATCTGACCACCCTCGGACTCCTGCTATTGCCAGGACTCCTACTTTCCGTTCTGGTGATGGTCACCTTTGCTGCTGGTGGCTAGGGCCGCTAGACTAAAAATCTTCGCTGAGGCTGGATTCTAGTTCCATGCGCTGTTCCATCTGACGTAGAAAATAGCCGGTCATCATCGCCGATCCTAGGAGGTTGGCGAGATGTTCTCGATCGGTGGTCACCTGCACGCTAAATTGGTCGCTGGGCAACATGCCCAGCAAACCCTGAACGTTGTGGGAGATGACGTCTTTAACCTGCGGACTGGCGGACTTTGCAACTTGGGCCAGGACGTCGGGGGATTGGTGCTGAAGGTATTTGAGCAACTGGTTTATCTGTGCTTCATCAGCGATCTTTGGTTCAAGGAAGTCTGAGTTAAATGCCATCGGAACTCCGCTAAATCTGAGAGTCTGCTTTTTACTACTCTAGTCGATCTTGATCAAAATTTACAAATCTTTTGGTAAAAGTTACATTTGTGTGCGGATGTACTTCAGGATGGTTTTCTAGACACCAGATAGATATCAGATCCTAGAATATTCCTTGTCTAATTAGATTGACTATACTGCTAAGGAATGAGAATTAAATAAAACTTAGCACTCCGGCTCCCTCTCCCAAGCTTGGGAGAGGGCTGGGGTGAGGGCAAATTTAGATCTTATTTAATCCACGATCCTAAGGTTGGTAACGGTGCATGGTGAATTAGAAATTACATAAATTCAGGAATAAGTTCGTTGTACTTCATTGCGGCTAAAGACTGCTTGAAGGCTTTGTGAATGCCATGAAAAAAATATGCCGCAGATTTTAATAATGTTTGCTGCTTCTTTGATGATCAATTTATTCCAATATTACGTTAGCTCGCAACGAAACAGCCGAAATAATTCTTTCTCAGGCATCCCACTGATTTCATTGATTCTTTAGGAAGTTGCTACTTTACCAATGCCTAATTCCATGGTCATATCGTCGGTTGCTCGATCGCCCCAATCTCATCTAGAATCGCTGCGGCTGCTGTCGGTTGCGTAGGTTCTTCAGTCAATGCTGGCTCTTCAACTTCCTCTGGCACAGTAAGATGGGAGGTCATGATCTCGTTTTCATCAGTAGTTTGGGAATCATCGGTGGCCGGTTGAGCCGATTCCGCTGTTGGCGGTTCCTCAAAATCTTCATCTGGATCGTCAACGACTATCCCCGCACTACCCAAATAGGGCTGGAGTTCCCCATTCAGTTCGTAAGTCTGCTTGAACTTCTCGGTTACCAGGACAAAGGAGGAACGGTTGCCAGCTTGGGTGCGTTTGCGGACTAAGCCCATTTCCACTAGTTCCTGCACATGCTGATAGGCGCTACCGCCGCGCAGTTCCACCAAGGCAGACTGGGCGATCGGGCCTTTGAGGGCGATCGCTGCCAAAGTTCGCAAGGCCCCCGTCCCAATTTCCGCTGGAACTAGGCGATCGCACAGGGGCTTAAAAGATTCCTTCAGTTGCAGCGCATAGGAGCGATCGATGTTCTCCACCACCTCCAGGGCGCTATCGCGGCGAGCATAATTACTCATTAGTTCGATCACCCCTTCGGCAGCAGCATCCTCATCACAATCGGCCAACTTGGCCAGATCTGCGAGGCTGAGGGCTTGACCTTTGAGGTACAGAATGGCCTCTATCTGAATAGCAAGACTGGGCATGGAATTTCAGCTTGTCCTTGTTTCCGAGCGCCAATTTTAGCATTTTTAGCACTCAATAATTTGGGAATCATCCTCAATCGGCGCTGCCATTTCCTGCCGGGTTTGCCAGCCCGCTTGCCACTGGCTGCGATCTTTCAGGGCCTTGGCATTGATCCAAAAACGGATGCTGGGGTCGCAAGAAGACACCATTTCTGCAAACACATGAATGCCATCGGTCTGGCGATTAACCACCTGAAAGTGCCGCCAGCCCCACATTTTTTGCTGAGCCGTCCATTTGGATTGGAGCAGGTGTGGGTACTTGATTTTTTTGGGCATGGATAAAATAGGTGAACAAATTCTGCTTGACTTCGATTCGCCAAAAGTTTAGGGTGGGCGACAGTATTCCTAATTATCACTAAAGTTTCTAGCTAATGTCCAACAATTATTTGCCTGGAAAATTTTGACAATCGGCGAACAGGGCGAGGAACTAGTGGCCCAATGGCTGGCCACCAAGGGAGCCAAAGTATTGCATCGGCGGTGGCGGCAGCGATCGGCGGAGATTGACTTGATCGCCCAGAAAACCGATGGTTTGCTGCTTTTTATCGAAGTCAAAACCCGTGGTCGGGGCAACTGGGATAGCAATGGCCTCTTGGCGATCGATGTTCACAAACAAGCCCAGATTCTCCTGGGTACCCAACTATTCCTGGCATTCCATCCAGAATTGGCCGATTGCAACTGTCGCTTCGATGTGGCCCTGGTTCAGCGCAGTGCCCGCGCTCCCGCCCGGCAGCCGTTGCAATCGATCGTCCTAGACAGTGGCGAACAGCTTCATTTAGTGCGGTATATCCCAGCGGCCTTCGAAAGCAACGATTAATTCCCAGGGGCCGATATTGACGTGCCAGCTAACCAGCCCGTTGTCCAGGCATTTTGGAAGTTGAAGCCGCCGGTTACGCCATCGATATCCAGGATTTCGCCAGCGAAGTAGAGACCTGGACAGATTTTGCTGGCCATGGTTTTAAAGTCCACCTCCCCTAGGCGAACGCCGCCACAGGTCACGAATTCTTCCTTGAAAACGCCTTTGCCGGTAATTTGAAATTGGCCCCGTTGGAGTTCTTGGAGCAATCGATCGAGTTTTTTATTAGAAAGGCCTGCCCACAAACTATCCGCTGAAATTTCGCAGTAATCCAGCAAGGACTGCCAAAGCCGCTGGGGAATTAGCACCGGACAGTTGCGGTGGATGCTTTTCTGGGGCATTTGCTCTTTGACTGCTAGCAATGTAGCCCGCAGTTGGTCGCTGCCGGTGGCTGGCAGCCAGTTAATTTGGAGGGTCGATCGATAGCCGCAGTTCTTGAGAAACCTGGCTGCCCAGGCCGATAGTTTGAGGGTAGCTGGCCCACTCAAGCCCCAATGGGTAATTAGCACCGGCCCGGTTTGGCTGAGTTTTTTTTGGTCTACTAGCGTCAAGGTCGCAGTTTTGACGGCCACCCCCGGCAGATCGGTCAAACGCGGATCTTTGATATTGAAAGTGAAGAGGGAAGGGGCGATCGGTTCCAACGTATGACCGAGCTGTTGGACCCAACGATAGCCCGTGGGATTGCTGCCGGTGGCCAGTAGGAGGCGATCAAAGTCCCAGCTCTGGCCGTTTTTGGCCGTGAGCGTGAATCCTCGCTCTGTCTTGGCTACTTCGCTAACCGCCGTACCGCTCCAGACCTGGACTCCCCCATCGGCAGCGGCCTGCTCCAGGCAATCAATAATCGTCTGGGAATTATCGGTCACCGGAAACATCCGGCCATCGGCTTCGGTTTTCAGGGCCACTCCCCTCTTCTCGAACCAGCGCACCGTGTCTTGGGGCTGGAAGCGGGTGAAGGCTCCGCGCAAAGCTTTGCCCCCGCGGGGATAGAACTGGACGAGCTGGGCCGGATCGAAGCAAGCATGGGTCACATTGCAACGCCCGCCCCCGGAGATTTTGACTTTACCCAAAGGCTGAGTACTGGCTTCGATCAGGATGATGGTATGGGCGGGATGGTCGGTGGCGGCAGCGATCGCGGCAAAGAAGCCAGCAGCACCGCCGCCAATAATGGCAATTCTTTCGGACATATTCGGCAAGGAAGCTAGGTGCCGCCAATCTAACAGAAAACGATCGAGGCTTGAACCAATTATTGAGATAGTTAGCCGAAGCGATAGCCAAAACCGCGAATGGTCAACAGATAAGAAGGCTGACTGGGTTCTTCTTCGATCTTAGAACGGAGCCAACGGATATGGACATCCACCGTTTTGGTGTCGCCCATGAAATCTGCGCCCCAGACTCGATCGATCAACAGATCCCGTGAAAACACCCGCTTCGGATTCTGCATAAATAGCAGGAGCAGCGCAAACTCCTTCCGAGATAGGGATACCTCCTCGCCCTTTACCAGCACGCGGTATTGCTGGGGGTACAGCACAATATCCTTGTATTCCAGCGTCTCTTCCAGCTCCGTTGCTGCCGATGGCGGCTGGGTGCGCCGGATTAGGGCGCGGCAGCGGGCGCGGAGTTCCGGTAGACCAAAGGGCTTCACTAGATAGTCATCGGCTCCCATTTCTAGACCCAAGACTCGATCGGCCTCCTGGCTCTTGGCACTGATCATCAGAATCGGCACTTGGTTGCCCTTGCGGCGCAGGTATTGACAGAGATCGATGCCATTAATGCCGGGCAGCATCATATCCAAAACAATCAGCCCGATTGGAGTTTGTTCCGAGCTACCCGAGCTGCTCCCATCCATCGTGGGCACACTGCTGGGCGATAGCATCCCCGGAAAATTTTCCAGGATGCCGATCGCCCCATTGCCATCGGCAGCGGTCAAAACTCGGTAGCCTTCTTCTTGCAAAAATTCTTCAATGGAATCGCGAATAGTTTGGTCATCCTCTACCACTAAAATAATTTGTCCGCGTGAGCTAGGGATGCCTCGAACCGAAGAGTCGTAGCTCGTCATAAAAAAATGAGAGTAAGGGGTGTGGAGTGACGGGATCTTTGTCCCAGCTTGCTTGTACCACGATTTAACCCTTTTAGGGTCACAATTAACCTCAGCCTAACCTGGACATTACCTGACCTTAGCATCAGATCCACAGCAGGCCACAAGAAGCACTTAGAATGGTTGATGAATTCACAAGTCGATCAGTTTTATGGCTCCATGGGATCCCCAGCGTTTCTGGCAAATTCTCACCGACTTTGGTGTTTTTTCTCTCTCTAGCCCAAAGTTTCCAGCACCGACACTCAACCTAAATTTTATGGATCCCACGGTTCTCATCATCGGCGAACTCGGTCATCTCAGTTCGCGCCTGATCGGACAGCTTTGGCAAAAGGGCTATCAACCGCGCTTGCTAGTCCAAAAAAAAGCCACCCAGGAGCAAGCCCAAGCCCTTTTTCCCCATGGGGTCGAAATATTTCTGGGGGAGCTTAGCTCACCAGCCCTCTGGTCGCGAGTCGCCGCCGTGCTATATTGCCCCGCGCTCCTCAGCCAGCCCGAACTGGAAATGCTGGTACAGCTGACCAATCAATACCTACCCCAAGAGCGAGAATTATTTGACTTTACCCAGCCCCGCCCCGGTATAGCAGAAATGTGGGGGGCGATCGATGACGTAGTGATGGGTGGGGTCAGTGCTAGTGCGCTGAGTCTGGGGAGCGATCAAGCGGTCTTTAGCGGTCATGTATCCGTCGAAAACTCCGGCGGCTTCGCCTCCATTCGCACCCGCAACTTTGCTACTCCCCTCAACTTGGCAGGCTATGAAGGAATTGCCCTCCGCGTGCGGGGCAACGGCCAGCGCTACAAGCTCTTTCTGAGGCCCACGGAACAATGGGATGGCTTGGGCTATGCCTATTCCTTCGATACGGATCCACTGGCAATTACCAATCTGCTGCTGCCCTTCCGTAACTTTGTGCCGGTACAACGAGCTAAAACCGTGGCCGACGCACCATTTTTAGATCCCAGCCGCATTTCTTCGTTGCAAATTATGCTGAGCAAGTTTGAATACGATGGTGGCTTGAACCCTTATTTCCGGCCAGGGGATTTCCGCTTGGAGCTGTTTTCGATCGGAGCCTATGGCCGATCGCCATGTCCGCAATTGATCGTTGTAGCCCCTAGCACTGCTACGGAGGGCAATCTCCACCAGCCTCTAGCGGGCAGTCTGAAACCCTATACACTTTTGGAAATGGGCATCGTGGTTGATCGGCCCGGTGGCCAAAGTCTAGACTTTAGTTTGGGCGGCGAACCGATTGGATCTGTCAGTAGTGAAGATTTGGCGGAACTCTGCGTCCAGCTTTTAACTATTCCCGCTGCCTGTCACAAAACTATTCATGTTCAAGAGGTGGGGCAGCGGGGACTGAACGACTGGCCGATGCTGGTAGCCAAAGCAATTCGACATTGAGCGATGGTTCGCCATGAGAAATCTATCTGGATTAGATATGTCGCCGAGGAACTGTCCGATCAATCGGGTTTCTAATAGCCTTAAGATCGAAATAGTCAATGTCGCCCGATGAGAATCTCCCTAGCCTGCCATGCCCAAAAATTTGCATCCTAGAGCCACTGCCTTCCTGTTAGCGATGATTACTTGGGGGATCGCTAGCTGCGAGGATTCTCTGGTGCCCAAGCCATCGGGCCCGTCTCCCGTTGGAGCGCGAAGCGCTATCGATGGGCAGCGCCGGTCTGGATCTGGACAGAAGTCTGTGAGTATATCCAGTCCCACTCCTAGTCCTAGCATCGGCTCATCACCCAGTGTTGCCATCACGTTAGAGCCATCTTTGAATAGTAGTGCAACTCCCCTCTCTAGCTCTAGTAGCACCGTTGCCACTGGCGATATCTATCAAGTGGTCAACGAACAACGCCAGCCCCAATTTACCGTCAAGGGTAGTCAGACTTTGAGTAATAGCGAGCTACCGAAGGCCCAAGTGAATTTTCAGCCCCAGGCCATGCTGACGGTCTTGCAAAATACCCGTAGCTACCTGCAAAGAAATGGCATCCAAGATGCGATCGTCGGTCAGCAAGGCATTTTAGCGACCCAGGGGGTGACTGCGGCGGATACGTTGCGGACGCTGGACTTGGCGATCGAAACCCTCCGAGCTGACTTGCAAGCCAATCGCCCGCAGCGCCTCCAGGATACGGCCTTTATTCAAAAACACTTTCGCGTCATTAAGTGGCGCGCCCAAAATCCCCAAAAGACTGACCAGGAGCAAATCCGTATTACCAAGTATGCAGTTTTTACCCATCCTGGCTCCAAAACTAAAACTGCTACCCATAACACGGCTCTCTATGCCCTGAAGGATCCTCTCGCCAAGGCTGCGACCTATACTAAGCAGGAAGTGCTGGGCGGCATCTATGAGCCGGGTGGCAAGGCAGCGGGAGCAGTGCAGCCGATCGCCTACCTGACCCGCGATGGATTGGAAGAAGCCCTGATGGAGGGCACGATTCTGATTAAGTTTACTGATGGCACCCAGGGCTTTTTTAATGTGGATCGCAGCAACGAAATTGCCTATGTGAAGGGTCTCGATCGCAAAGAGCAAAAGCGCTACTGGTATTTCCAGCCAGTCAACAAAATTAAGGGCTATGGTTACACCATGTCCGAAAAAATTGAGGTGGAACCGGGGGTAACTTTTGCAGGAGATGTACTGAACCTCGGTCTGGGTAGACTGGTGGCCGTGGGCAACGGCAGCAGCCTGCGGTTGGGCGTATTGGCCGATACGGGTGGAGCCTTCTTGCCCAACCTCTATCAGTTGGACTTTTTGGCGGGGATCTTTGGCAACAAGGATGAATTCCAACAGGCTGCGCGCACTATGCCCGAGTACGCCAATGCTTATTTTTTGATTAGGAAAAAATAACTGGGAGTTGAGGTCTGCTCCTTGGCACAAGCTGCGCAGCCCGTGGGAAAGGAACGATGCTGAAATTAGCAACTTCTTATGATAGACTTGAACTATGTTGGCGCTCTCTGCTGCAAGCAAATACCCTGCACGATCTATGGTTTCTCAACTTCCCAAATCAGCAGTCATCTACCCAGATAACGACGGTCAACCGATGTCGGATAATACTTTGCAGTTTAGCTGGATTGTCAAAATTAAAGAGAATCTGGAGATTCTGTTTGCAGATTATCCCGATGTGTTTGTGGCAGGGGATCTACTTTGGTATCCGGTAGAAGGCTCTAACACTATCAGACGTGCGCCTGATGCGATGGTGGTTTTTGGCCGACCAAAGGGTTATCGCGGTTCTTATCAGCAGTGGTTAGAGGGTGGGATTGCTCCGCAGGTGGTGTTTGAGGTGCTTTCTCCGGGTAACCGCCTGGCGGAAATGACGGCGAAGTTTGAGTTCTATCAGCGTTATGGGGTGGAGGAATATTATGTCTATGACCCCGATAAAGTGGATTTCACGGGTTGGCTGCGTCATGAGGGCATACTGCAAGGGATCAGCGAAATTGTTGGTTGGGTCAGTCCTCGGTTAGGTATCAGATTTGAGCTGGGTGAGGAGCTGGAGATCTATAATCCCAGTAATCATTTATTCCTTTCGGTATTAGAGATCGAGCAGCAGCGGCAGCAAGCCCAGCAGGAAGCACAGCAAGCCCAGCAGGAAGCACAGCAAGCTCAGCAGGAGGCACGGCAAGCTCAGCAGGAAGCACGGCAAGCTCAGCAGGAAGCACGGCAAGAACGCGATCGAGCTGATGCCGCAGAGCAGGAAAACGATGTGCTGAGGGCCAAGCTACGAGAATTGGGGATATTTTGAGCAAGCGACTTGTCGGCTACATCCAGTAAAGAAATGTTACGATCTCTCTGGAGATATTTTTTCTTAGCTAGAGAATAGGAACTCTGAAACTATCCTAAGTTTTGGGTTCATCTACCATGAAAGCATCTCCCGCTGTTACATTGCACAACGTTCCGGACAATGCCGAAGTGATTATTCGCGACCAGATCGATCGGCTAGTTCGTGAACACCAATGGATCCTGAATTGTCAGGTCACGGCCGAGGTACCGGCTCCCTATACCGAAGGTCTCTACCATATTCAAATTACATTAACTCTACCGGAGCGACTATTGGTGGTCGAACGACAGCCCGGTGTAGACCAGTATCAAGAGGATATCTATGTGGCGATTTGGAGTGCTTTCGATCTGGCACGCCAAGAAATTCGTGATTACTGCTTGAAACCCAGTCATAATCGCCGTCAGTTGCAATATATCTAATGGTTGAATCTTGATTTTTGATACTCTCCTTATTGCTTTGGGTAGCCCGGTTTTACTGGGCTTTTTTGTTCGTCTATTCCTACCGAAATAGCTCGAACTCGGTGATGGCCATTTGGTCGCCGGGTTGGCCAGGAGCATTGGGGGTGAGGGCTTTGACTTTGACATAGCGGGCGGTGGTGGCTGGCAATTTATGCTGGTATGTGCCACCTTTGTCAATGCTATTCGTCAGCAGTATTTGCCAATTGACTAAATCGTTGGATGATAATATTTGATACTTCGTGGCATAGTTATCGGGTGGAAAGGTAATTGTCGATCGCTGAAACCTTTTAGCTGCCATTAGATCCACTAAGAGGCTCCAGTCTGCTTCCTGACTGGCTTGGGCATTTTGGCGAGGGTTGTGAAAGCCATCTACGGCGTAGCTGCCATAGTGGAAGTAGGATGCGCCATTCATGATCAGCTCTCGGCTCGATGGCCGATTGCTCACCATATATACTGGCTTGTGCTGAGTGAGGCTGGGGTATGCTTTGAGCTTAGCGCCCTCCCAGATGACTTTTTTGACCCGCCGCAGATGCCCTAACTGACCGGGGTTGATCTGGCCATTAGCACCAATTGCCACATCGATCGTTACCACCCCACCTAAGTCGCTGACATGCTTGACATAACTGGTTAGCCGATCGGCGTCATAGCGACTGGTGCCAGCCTTGCCCCATTGATCGCCTAGGAAGGACATGGTATGCCACTGAATATTTCGATTCCGATGTTGAATGAAGCGGCGGCGGGGATAGCGATGAAACAGCGATTCTTCTCCGGCCAGAAAATCTTCTTGGGTACTCAGGGGCTTGAATAGGGTGGAGCTGGCGTTGCAGGTGGAAAGGGCCGCTGGATTGCCTGCCTTGGTGGCGGCGAGCAGCTTGTCTACGTTGGCTTCGCCATCGGTGGGATTGCTAAAGCCGGTGACACCGGGGTAGCAGCCATCGATCCACCAGCCAGCGATTTCTTTACCCCAGCGTTTTGACCATTCTCGGATCATGGCATTCATGGCCGATCGGTTTTCCGCATTGGCTTGATCATCTGTAGCGGGGAAGGTCTGACGGATATTCACCGGGGCAGCGGTGGGCCCTTCGGCGGCAATGTACACCAAGGTGGGGATTTGGTATTTCTTGAGGGCGCGGGCTACATCTAGTACCAGGTCGCGATGGGGGATGTATTGGCCCAATTTGGTGCCGGTGCGGTTGAGGAAAAACTGGTTGGGAGAGCTATAGAAGCCGGCGGTTTGACCCACGGAAAAAATCACGTATTTGGCGCCAGTGGCCCGCACGTCTTTGGCAAAAGCGTTCACATCAAAGCTGGCCACGGCTCGATCCCAGGTTCCATTGGCGGAGATGTTGGGAACTGCTGGAAACAGACTGGCATTCAGGCCATACTTGGCAGATCCTAGCCAATTTTTGGGTGCTAGCTGGGCAGAGCTGAGTGGTATGGCGATGAGGGTGGCGAGCAGGAGGGTGGCGATCGCCAACATCAATTTCTGGATCCACCAGCGGTTTTGTCTAGACATGTAGGATTTTGCGCTTTTGGCTTGGTGCTCTAGGGCTGACGGTTACGCAGTTGCTGAATGTCTAGGTCATGGGCTTCTACTAGGGCGACCAGGGCTTTCACTTTCTCATTGGTGGCTATCACAGCGGCGTTGGTAGCCAAGATAAATTCATTGGTTTTGTCCAGAGAAGCGTGTAGCTCGGAAGTGACCTTGTCACGGTAAAGTGGACAGTTCGTTTGAGTCAAGCTGATTGACTGCTCCAGTAGTTTTCCTCAAAAGCTACTGGTGTACAATTGCCAATCGATGAATGTATCCGCTGCCGGTTGTAGAAAGCCTCAATCCAT
>JANMHS010000050.1:0-12943 GCA_031375385.1 Synechococcales cyanobacterium OTE_70_metabat_200
GCTATTTCTTTTCTTTCAGACTATTCTTTTTTCTAGGTTCTTTTGGCTTAAACTGGCTTCCGCCAACGACTTCAAGCTTTCGCTTTCGGCCTGCTGTTTTCACCGCTTTACAAATGTATCCCATCTCCAGGCATCTGTCAACACTTTTTTTGAGGTTTTTTTGGGTTTTCTGCGGAAGAAACCACAATCCTGACAGAGCAAGGCTTATTGCCGATCCCGTAGGACGGGTACTCCCGTATCGAGCAAGGGCAGTTTCTGAATTTCTTGGTTGTCACCTAACACCACCATCATGGATCCCAACGCTAAACGTACGGAGGGGCGAGGGTTGATATCAAAATGGTCTGGCTTACCCACCGCCAGAACATTCAAGCCATAGTGACGACGCAGTTGCAATTCTTCCAACGTTTTACCCACAAACTCGGCCGGAACCATGATTTCCACAATGCTGTTGTCGGGGTCTAGCTCGAAGCGGTCGAGAATTCCTGGCTTGGTCAACTTCAGCGCCAATAGGTGACCGGCTTCGCGCTCTGGGTAAACCACCCGATCAGCTCCCACTCTTTCTAGGAGCTTGCCATGAGTATCGGAAGAAGCTTTCGCAATCACGTAGCGCACGCCACCCTCCTTGACATTCAGGGTAGTGACAATACTCTCTTCGAGAAAACTGCCGATCGCCACCACCACCGTATCCAACTCCAAAATTCCAGATTCGCGCAATGCGGAAGGTTCGCGAGAGTCTAGCTGCATGGCATGGGACACAATTTTTTCCGTCAGTACCTCAGCCACATTTTTTTCATCCACATCTACACCCAGCACTTCGTAACCCATTTTGTGCAAAGTACTGCATACTGATCGACCAAATCGACCCAAGCCAATGACGCCGAACTGCCGATCTAGAGACCGATCGCCACCAAGCAAGCGACGTAAACTAAGAGGGGAATGAGATTGCATATTTTTCAACCGTGAAAGTTAGCCTACCAAAAGATTTTCAGAGGGATACTTGACCGCACTAGGCCTGGAATCCCCCAAGATCGCCGCTATTAATAGTACAACCCCCACTCGACCTGTATACATGACTGCTACCAAAACCAGTTGTGCAAAACCTGACAACTGAGCGGTAATCCCCGTAGAAAGACCCACTGTAGCAAAGGCCGACACCACCTCGAAGAGTACTTGCACCGCCCCAAACTTACCATCACTGAGGGCGATGACAACGGAGGCTAACACCACTACTGCGGCGGAACCAAATACTACGGCTACTGCCTTTACCAACAATTCTGTAGACACGACTCGCTCGAACATGACTACCACAGATTTTCCCTGGAGCACCGATCGCGTAGCACTGGCTAAAATTCCGAGGGTGGTTGTTTTAATCCCTCCGCCAGTCCCACTCGGACTAGCCCCAATAAACATCAGCCCCATAGTCACCAGCAGTGCAGCATTGGTCATTTTACCGTTATCAATTGTATTGAACCCAGCAGTCCGGGTAGTCACGGACTGGAACCAGGCAGCCATCATCTGATGACCGAAGCTCCAATTAGCCATTGTTTCAGGATTCCGATGCTCGGTCAGGAAAAAAGCCCCCGTCCCCAAGCACAGCAGCAAAATCGTAGAACTAACTACCACTTTGAAATTCAAGGACCACAAAAATCGACCGGGCTGACGGCGCAGACGATGATAGACCGCCATGTACATTTCAATAATGACTTGGTAACCAATCCCACCAAAGATAATGAGACCCGTAATTGCCACATTGACAGGAATAGAAGCCGAGTAGCTCATCAAATTGTCTTTGGGCAAGGCAAATCCGGCATTGTTCCAAGCACTCACGCTGTGAAAAATTGCGTACCATAAACCTGTTCCCACTCCGTATTGTTGGGCAAAGGTGGGGAACATCAGGGCGGCCCCAGCTAGCTCAAAGATCAGAGTGGTGTAGAGAATAGAGGAAATTAGACTTTTGCTGCCCTGGAGAAAAGGTCGATCGAAGGAGTCCTGGATCGCCAGCTTCTGTTTAAAGCCAAACCGACGGCCTAGCAACAGCATTAGTAAGGTAGTAACGGTCATGTAGCCCAATCCGCCAACTTGCGCCTCGATCGCAATAATCAATTGGCCCCAGAAGGAAAAGTAGGTACCCACATCGACGATGCTGAGTCCGGTGACGCAGACGGCGGAAGTAGTAGTAAAGAGAGCCACTAGCGGACTATTCCAAGTGCCACTGGTGCCAGAGATCGGCAACACCAGCAGAAAGGTGCCGATCGTAATAACTGCCAAAAACCCAAAACAGATTGTTCGCGATATGTTCATGCAAATCGTTCATCAAGTATGGACAGGTGCGCATTACATAGCTGCTGGCAGCCACTGGCGAAACTGTTAATAGCTTTCCCCACTTCGTTGAAGAAGCCACCACTGAGGGTAACATCAATGTGAACATTGTTGAATCAGTCCGCACCATCAATGCAATCTTTACAGCAACTCCTGGATTTTGATCGCCAGCATGTTTGGCACCCCTATGCGGCCATGCCCAACCTTTTACCGGTGTTTCCAGTACAGTCAGCCCAGGGAGTACATATTCATTTAATGGATGGCCGATCGTTGATCGACGGCATCTCTTCTTGGTGGACTTGTATCCATGGTTATAACCATCCTTACCTCAACCAAGCTGCCCACGCCCAAATCGATCGGATGTCACACATTATGTTTGGGGGGCTGACCCACCAACCAGCAGTGGATTTGGCAGAGAAATTGATTGCTATTACGCCAGCGGAACTACAGCAGGTCTTTTTTTGTGATTCTGGCTCCGTAGCAGTGGAGGTGGCCATGAAAATGGCAGTACAGTATTGGTACAATCGCGGATTGCCCCAGAAGCAGCGGTTCCTCACCATGCGGAATGGCTATCATGGGGACACCTTTGGGGCAATGTCTGCCTGCGATCCGGTGAATGGGATGCACCATCTTTTTCGTGATGTTTTGACCCAGCAATATTTCGCCGAGGCACCCCAGACGAATTTCGTTGGCGCTAGCCTGGGCGACAGCCCGTATCAAGATTGGCAAGCACGAGATATTGACAGTTTTGCAGCATTGTTAGCTGCTCATCACGATCGCATCGCCGCCGCTATTTTTGAGCCGGTGGTGCAAAATGCTGGAGGAATGCGCTTTTATCATCCGGAATATGTGCGTCAAGCCAAAGCCTTATGCGAGAAGTACGATGTCCTGCTGATTCTAGATGAGATCGCTACTGGCTTTGGTCGTACGGGGAAAATGTTTGCCTGCGAACATGCCCAAGTGTGTCCGGATATTCTATGCGTTGGCAAGGCCCTAACTGGTGGGTTTATGTCCCTAGCCGCCACCCTCACTACACCAGAAATCAGTAAAACTTTTGCGGCAGGTGAAGCTGGTGTATTTATGCATGGGCCAACATTTATGGCTAATCCTTTAGCCTGTGCCGTATCTTTGGCAAATTTGGTCTTGCTGGAAAGCTATGATTGGCAATCGACGATCAGAGCTATTGAATCCCAACTTAGAGCTGAGTTGGAACCTTGTCGGAGTTTAGCCGCCGTGAAGGACGTGCGGGTATTGGGGGCGATCGGGGTAGTGGAGTTGCACGATCCGGTGGATATGCCAGTGATCCAACCGCGCTTTGTAGAAGAAGGTGTATGGCTACGTCCATTTGGGCGGCTGATCTACACGATGCCGCCCTATATCATTCAACCTACAGAATTGACAGCTATCACGAATGCTATTTATAAAATCGTTGCTCAGATCGATCGGATGGTTTAACTGAACGAACTTGCCTCGAAAAGTGGCCATTCCCGGAGAGTCTAAACTTAGAACAAGGTCACATGGCAAATATCGGTCAGACATTTGGGCGGTGGGCGGGGGATTGAGAAAAGTCGATACTGGTGTAGAGTTGTTCGATAGCTAACGTAAGTCCCAAGCTTTCTAGGGCAATCAAATCTCCGCTGCTGTAGGGATAGTACAACCACATTCGGCCTTCGCCGCGCCGGTAGCATTCTGCGCTGATTTTTTCGGAGCTGATCAGTAAGTATTCTTGCAAGGTGGGGATGCTTTGGTAGTCGGTGAATTTGTCGGTACGATCTTTGTCGGCGGTGCCGGGAGACAGTACTTCGACGATTAGCTTGGGGAATTGAATGAATTTACGAGCGTTAAGATCTTGGGGGTGGCAACTGACCATCAAATCGGGGTAGTAGTAGAGTCCGGTTTCGTTGACGCAGAGTTTGACATCGGCCATGTTAATCCGACAGCCGCTGGCACGAACTGGGGGCAGCAGGGCAGTCAAAAGGTTGATAGCGATATCATTGTGGGGTACGGTACCACAGGTCATCGCAACGATTTCGCCATTGATGTATTCATAGCGCTGTTCTTGCTGTGGTTCCCAGGCTAGATATTCGACGGCGGTCATAGCTGGGGATGAGGCACTAGAGAACGTCATGATTTTAATTAGGTTAAATCTTCAATAGTTTTTCGATGATCGAGTCATCATCAACAATGCTAGCTTTGAGATTATATTCAAATCGGCATTTTGCTTTGCGGAAGTAGCCAGCATAAGAGAAGGTTTTGTCTTGCTGCTTATATAACTCAATCTGTTCTTCTACAATTCGGCCTACAATATTTAGGGCGAATTCATAAGCTTCAGCTAACGCACCCAAGTCATCAATTTTGGACAGGTTGTTTTCCAAACGCTTGTAGATACCATAGGCGATCAGTTCAGTGGCAAAGTGGCTAATATACTCTCCAGTTTGTTGTATTTCTTTCTGCTCTTGAACATAACGATAAATTGTGTAAGCATAGATTAATTGCTGATAGACAGGAGAATTCTTCTCACCATTGAATAGTTTGTGTAATGGATGAACAGTATTGTTAGTTGCGTCGAAAATAGCTTCCATAACTTCGTAGACACTGTTTTTGGCTACTTCCGGCTGTTCATAAAATGTTGAGTACCAAAACCGCAAGAGCGTATCACTTTCGATGGTGGATTTTAGTTGTTTGCTGAGGTGGTTGGAGAAAACTTCGCCGCGTTTGGTGATGTAGGCGATTCCTTGATTGGCAAAGACTTCTTTGGCATAGAGGTTGAAGTCTTTATTACTGACTTTGTCTTTGTAGGAGATTGGCGTTTGAGTATTGGTGGCATCTGTGATTTTTTCGACGATCTCAATGTCGCTGGTTTCATATAAACGTACATTCACAAAAACATTTTGCAGATCATCAATTCCTTGTTTTTTGCTTTTTTGTAGTACCTCATAGATCACCCGAGTGGTCTGCAAGCCGTTCACAATAACTGGATTGTGGGCGGGGAGGATGTATTTGCCACTTTGCAAAGTGGAGGGGATTTCCATCTTTTCACAGATGATCGTCACGCCATTATTGAACAGCGGAAAATAAATCGATAATTCTGGATCTGTTAATGTTTCTCTCATCTTTTGATTAGGTCTGACTTTGAAACCCAGAAAGGAGCGAATGTTGTCAGAGAAAAGAAACTCGTAAGTATTATTAGCTGCCAATTCCTGTTCGACTAATCGGCAAAGTTCGTTGGCTTCAATACGGAAGTTTGCAGCTCTGATGTTCCCTACTGAATAGGTGTACAGCCCTTGTCCCTGCCGATCGGCTGTAATGATATTAGAGGACTGGGGGTTGAAAGTGAATTTAATATCCTTGCGTTTAGCTTGGGCTTTAATGAGTTGGCTAATTTTTTCATAAATCGCTTCAGCATCCCAAATCTCATACTCATCTGGCTTGTGGTAAGCTTGGTAGCTTTGACTGTTGGCTGCATAGTTAGGATCTTTGTTGGAGCCAGAATAGACAAAATAGTATTTAATTTCAACAATAAAGCCATCTTTGGATAGTTGTTGATATTCATTGATAATGGGCTGAACTAATTCAGCATTGAGTTTGGATATACCATAGATAAAAAGGTCATCTACGTCATGACGGAATTTATCCAACTCGTTCGGCTTGAGTCCAGGCTTGTTTTTGCATTGGAATACCATTAGGGTATAGTAGCCGCCCTGCTCTACAAAAATGGCACCGTCAATCCCTCCATCTTTGCCTTTTAAAGGTGTCCTACCTACTAGCTTTGGCCGGATTTGGATATCGTCGTATATTTCTTGGAATGGCCGCTCAGTGATTGCCACAATTGAGAAGATTTCAAAAGCGGTATCTTTATTGAGATTAAATTGCTCAGATATTCGATTTAAGTATCCATCGATAAACAGTTGTTTATTATCCATTTTGACTCGGTCTGGAACTTTATGTAGAGAATTCCCAAAGAATCTGCCAATAGAATCAACCTATCGGCTCAAGAATCATCAAATCCCCTGGGTGCTCTGGCAACCAACGGGCAAAGTCTGCCGGCAATTAATTTCTTAACTAATCGCCGGCAGGTACTATCAAAACCCATTCGCTAATAAGCTTCTTGCAATTCGTAGAAGTCTGGGGAAACGTAGTCCTTCCGCAGTGGCCAGCCCACCCAATCCTCGGGCATCAGAATCCGCTTGAGGTTCGGATGGCCTTCATAGACAATGCCATACATATCGTAGGTCTCTCGCTCCTGCCAATCCGCCGCCTTCCAGATCCAATAGACCGAAGGCAACACCGGCTTTTCGCGGGGCAAAAACACCTTCACCCGAATTTCCTGCGGTTTGTGGGCACCATCAGTCAGCTTAATCAGATGATAGAAACTCACCAGATCACTACCAGGGCCAGAATCATAGCCCCCTTGGCACTGCATATAGTTAAAACCATAGGCATAGAGAGCCGTGCAGACCGGCAATAGGAACGAAGCTTCCACGCGAATCACTTCTACGCCCAGGCCGTCAGTCTCGATCGGCAAATGATCCACAAAACCATTGCTAGTCAGCCACTGGGAAGTCTTGCCAGCGATCACCGCTGGCAATGAGGTTTCGATCACGGCTGGCTGCTCTTCGGGAGTTGCTGGATTAGTTGTTTCTTCAGCCACGTTCCACCTCCTGTTTCTGCTTGTGACCGGTTAACAAAGCGGGCGGCACCGGCATTCCCATGGCTGCTGCCAACTCCGCGGGCGGCGTAACATGGGCACCAGTTGATAGATATTTGCCAGTCAAAATAGGATCTACCGGACGCATCTTGTGAGTGGTACTGTAGTAGCGATGTTCTTGCTCCAGTTGACCACGCTCCTGAATAGACTCATTGGCAATCTTCTTGCGCAGTTTAATAATCGCATCCATCACCGCCTCTGGACGAGGCGGACAGCCAGGTAGATAGACATCCACCGGAATCAGCTTATCCACACCCCGCACCGCCGTTGGTGAATCCACGCTGAACATGCCGCCCGTAATAGTGCAGGCACCCATGGCAATCACATACTTGGGTTCGGGCATTTGTTCGTAAAGACGCACCAGTGCCGGAGCCATCTTCATGGTGATGGTACCAGCGGTGATCAATAGGTCGGCCTGACGAGTACTGGCCCGAGGCACGAGACCGAAGCGATCGAAGTCAAAGCGGGAGCCAATCATTGCTGCTAATTCAATGAAGCAACAGGCCGTACCAAAGAGGAGGGGCCAGAGACTGGAAAGTCTGGCCCAGTTATAAAGGTCATCCACGGAAGTCAGGATGACATTCTCGGAAAGATCGCTGGTGACTTGGGGCCGTTCGATCGGGTTAATGAGGTTGCTGTTATTACCGGGAGTTGTTAAGACCATTCCAAGGCTCCTTTGCGCCAAGCGTAGACTAAGGCGATCACTAGAATTGCAATAAAGACCAGAGCTTCCACGAAGGCCAGGAGGCCTAGCTGGTTGAAGGCTACGGCCCAGGGGTAGAGAAACACCGTCTCCACATCGAACACTACAAAGACCAGTGCGAACATGTAGTACTTAATGTTGAACTGGATCCAAGCACCGCCGATCGGCTCCATGCCAGATTCGTAGGTGGTACGGCGCTCGGGTCCGCCACCGCTAGGCCGCAACAGCTTGGATGCGGCGAGGGCTAAGCCGGGTACTAAGCTGCACACCAACAGGAAGCCCAATAGATATTCGTAACCATCTAGAACAAACAAAAGGTCGCTCTCTACTTATTTTGGGGTAGGCAATGCCCCCCATCTTAGCACAGGGAAAGGTTAGAGGCAGTCAAAACTAATCGATCAACTCAAAGTCTGCGAAGTCAAAACCAGGCACTACAACGCAAGCCACCAAGGAATACCCAGCTGTTCCTGCCACAGGTTTAGCTTTTTGCCACCAGTGAGGCGGCACCACGGCCTGAAAACAGTTGTGGCTACCCAAGCGCAGCGCCGGAGGCGCGGACTCTATCAATTCGGCAATGCTCAGTTCCAACGGGTCGCCGGATTGGTGGAACCATAGCTCGGCGGATTTGACGCGGTGCCAGCGGGAGCTGTGGCCGGTGGGGAGCAGAAAGAGGATGGCAGTGCCAGCGGATCTAGCACTGTCGTATGTTTGCGGTAGTGCGGACTGGGGAATAGAAAGGCTCGATCGCCAAGTTTCTCGATAAAAACCACCTTCAGGATGGGCTTGCAAATCGAGGGCTTGGATCAGCTGCTGGGCTGCGGATGAAGGAGTCGGGAGTGGTGGATTCATAGCGATCGGGGAATATCTTAGAGAGACATTCCAACACAATTAAGCGTCATCCGTCTACTCCAAAATATTGGAGGGATAGCCAGTTAAGATTTCCAAACCTCTCTGAATGTAAAGATAAATTTCCAATATATTGGAGTAATTGCTCCCCACTCAGTTCATTGCAAACCCAACTGTGACTGAAACCCCCAAAAAGATCGCCAAAAACTCTCGGCAGCCCAATAAAACCACTAAAAATCGGGCCTCTGCTATTGACGAAGAATTGCGCCGCCAGCACCAGCGAGCCGAACTATTTGCCGAAGTTACCCTGAAAATTCGGCAATCCTTGCAACTGCGAGAAATTCTGCGCACCACCGTTTCCGAAGTCCAGCGGATCCTCCAGGCCGATCGAGTCCTCATCTATCAAGTATTGGCCGACGGTACGGGCAAAGCCATTAGCGAAGCGGTTCTCCCAGATTTCCAATCGATCCTAGATTGGTCTTTCCCCGAAGAAGTCTTTCCGACCAACTACCAAGCCCTCTATGCCCAAGGCCGAATCCAAGCGATCGCTGATGTACACGACCCCCAATCGGGCTTAACAGATTGTCTGGTGGAATTTGTCGATCGATTCCAGATTAAAGCTAAATTGATCGTCCCGATCGTCCTCAACTTCACCACCCCCAACAAAAAACCTCAATCCCAAAACCAACTGTGGGGCTTGCTCATTGCCCACCACTGTCAAGCCACCCATGCCTGGAGTGACTTTGAACTAGAACTGATGCAGCAATTGGCCGACCAAATTGGCATTGCCATTTCCCATGGCGAACTGCTCGAACATCTAGAAGAACTCGTCACCGCTCGCACTGCCGAGCTGAGCCAATCAAACCTGAATTTGCAGCAAGAAATCACCGATCGACAACAGGCTGAAACAGCCCTGCGGCGCAGCGAAGAACAATTACGGCTGATTACCAACGCCCTGCCAGTGCTAATTTCCTACGTAGATGCCAAGCAGCGCTACCAATTCAATAACCAAGCTTACCAAGAATGGCTGGGCAGAACACCAGACGAGATCCAGGGTCATCACCTCCGGCAAGTCTGGGGCAAAGACTGTTATCAACAAATGCAGCCATGGATCGAAAAAGCTCTGGCTGGCGAAGTTGTTATCTACGAAAACGAAATTCCCTTGGCCAATGGCAGTAGCCGATCGGTTAGCGTCACCTACATTCCCCACCGCGAAGGCAAACGCCGCAGCCTCAAGGGCTTTTTTGCCCTCACTAGTGATATCAGCGATCGCAAGGCGATCGAGCGGATGAAAGATGAATTTATCTCCGTGGTCAGCCACGAACTGCGGACACCGCTCACCTCCATTCACAGCGCCCTCAAAATTCTAGCTACGGGGCGACTGGGAAATCTCTCCAGCGACGGACAGCAAATGTTGGAAATTGCCGACGAAAACACAGATCGCTTAGTGCGCCTAGTCAACAACGTGCTGGACTTACAGCGGATCGAATCCGGGGCCGTGACCATGAATAGCGAGACTTGTAATGTTGCGGACTTGATGACCAAGGCCACTGCTGCCATGCAGGCCATGGCCCAGCAGCAACAGATTGCCTTATCTACGGAGCCTGTTTCTATTAGCATTTGGGCCGATGCAGACTACCTAGTCCAAGCCCTGACCAATTTGTTGAGTAATGCCATCAAGTTTTCCTTGCCCGGTGGGAGGGTATGGCTGACAGCTCAAAGTTTGCCCGATACACAACTTTTAGTTGAGGTGCGCGACGAAGGCCCAGGAATTCCACCGGAGCAATTGGAAAAGATCTTCGATCGCTTCCACCAAGTAGATTCCTCCGATGCCCGCAAAAAAGGTGGCACTGGTTTGGGATTGACAATCTGTCGTAAAATCATTGAGCAGCATGGAGGGAGAATTTGGGCTGAGAGTGTGATGGAGCAAGGCAGCAGCTTTATTTTCACCTTGCCGATATTAAAATTTCATCGGGAGAAACGTTCATGACTCCAAAGCGCGTATTAATTATTGATGACGAAGAATCCATTCAAACGGTAGTACAATTTGGATTGAAAATTGCGGCGGGCTGGGAAGTGCTGGTGGCTAGCTCCGGCCGTGAGGGGATCGCCCGGGCCCAAGCCGATCGCCCCGATATGATCTTGCTAGATGTGATGATGCCAGAAATGGATGGCTTAGCCACCTTCCAATCACTCTGCCAAAATGCTAAGACTCGATCAATTCCGGTGATCCTCCTGACGGCCAAAGCTCAAGCATCGGAAAAACGCATATTCGATACGGTCGGAGTCAATGGAGTGATTACCAAACCCTTTAACTCCTTGGATTTAGCCGAACAGATCTGCAAAATCTTGAATTGGTAGGAACTACTATGCGTATTTTAGTGGTAGAAGATGATGATATTTTACGGGCTGTATTGACCCGCCAGTTGAGCGAACAACACTATGCGATCGATCTGGCTCGGGATGGTCTACAGGGCTGGGAATATGCTACGACCTACGAGTACGATTTACTGATTTTAGATCTGGTGTTGCCCCGGTTAGATGGCATCACTCTCTGCCAAAAGCTGCGCCAAGCGGGCTACACATTGCCCATCTTGATGTTGACCTCCCAAGATACCAGCAATGCCAAGACCATGGGCTTCGATGCAGGGGCCGACGACTATGTGGTAAAGCCTTTTGATGAAGCAGAATTAATTGCCCGGATTCGGGCCTTGTTGCGGCGGAGCAGCATGAATCCCCAGCCAATTTTGACTTGGTATGATCTATGGCTAAATACTACTACCCAAGAAGTTAGCTACGGGGGGGAGTTACTGGACTTAACCGCCAAGGAATATGCCATGCTGGAAATGATGATGCGGGACAGCCAGCATGTTTTTAGTAAAGAAGAAATGCTGAGTAGTCTGTGGTCTTCCGCAGAGTTTCCGGTGGAATCCACTATTCGATCGCACCTGCGCCGCCTGCGGCACAAGTTGGTATCCATTGGCGCACCTGCGGATTTGATTGCCACCTCCCACGGTCGCGGCTACTTCCTGAAGCCCCCAACATCAGAAACACCAAGCCTGGCCACAGATCAACTCCAGGATTTGCTAGAATCGTCGCTCCCCCAGCAACAACAGACCCAGTATTTGGAATTCCTCAATCAAACTTGGCAGAGCCATCGATCGCAGATTTTAGAACGGGTACAGAAAATTCGATCGGCCATCCAACAAATGCAAACCAATAGCCTGACATCGGAAATGCGGGCCGATACCTATCACCTGGCCCATACCCTCAGCGGTACGTTGGGCACCTTTGGACTGCCAGAAGCCATGCAGATTGCCTGCAAACTGGAGCAGGAATTTCATCCAGATATTGCACCAGAACCCTATGTAGACCGACAGTTACAACTCCTGATCGACGAATTGCAGGAGCATATTGAAACCACTACCGCCGTGTTGGCCATTCCAACCAGCCTCCGTTCTCCAGCAGAAATTTCACGTCCCAACGTGCGAGTGATGCTAGTGGATGATGACCCCAGCCTGTTGCAAATTCTACCAAAGCAGCTACAGACACATGGCTTTCAGGTTACTACTCTGGACGACCCACAGCAGTTTTGGACGGCGTTAGAGGGCATTCATCCAGATGTGTTGATATTAGATGTGCAAATGCCCCAAATCAACGGCATAAAAATATGTCGCAAGCTCAGATCCAACGACAATTGGCAAAAATTGCCCATCATGTTTTTAAGTATGTTCGCTGATGCCCAGACTCAGCATCAGGCTTTTGCCGCAGGTGCCGATGATTATTTATGTAAGCCAATTACGGCAGAAAACTTGAGTGATCGAATTCGGCAACGGCTGCAACGGATTCGATCTCTAACTAAATAAGCCTGTTTGGAATTCATCCGCTGAGCGGGGGAAAGATATGATTCACAAAACTAAATATACGATCCAGGATAATTGCACGGGATTTGCACAACTTAACTGCTTTAATCGCACCAATGGTTAAAACAGTTTTTGAGTCTCTGGATTGCCCAGCAGCCCGAGGCTCGATGTTCCTCATGCTTTCGGTCAAAACTAGCGAGTGCTTAGGAATTTTTATTAGCCAGATTTTAAAAAAACTTAATCCTTCATGGAGATAATTGCATGTTAGATGCATTCACTAAAGTGGTTTCTCAAGCGGATGTGCGTGGCGAATACGTCAGTGCTACTCAAATCGATGCTTTGGCTCAGGTAGTAAAAGATGGTACTAAGTACACCTCTTTACTGAAAGGGGTTGGAATTCATTTAATGTTACTATGAGGTAATTGTAGCGAAGAAATTGTCATGCGAGGAAGAACTTCAAAACTCATAATCAATCTCAGTGTAGAGCAAAAAAGCTTACTTGAA
>JANMHS010000053.1:0-1672 GCA_031375385.1 Synechococcales cyanobacterium OTE_70_metabat_200
TGGGGGAGGAATTCACTATTCACCATCCACTATTCATCTAAGGTGATTCCCAGGAATGAATATACCATTGGTTCTGGTTTTCTCCTGTCGGAGACGCTACGCGAACGACAGGAGAAAACCAGAACCCATCTAATTGGTATATTCTTTATCGGGAATCACCTAAAGCCTAAAAACAGATCGAGCAATTTTGAAAGTCGATCTGAGCGTGCGAATTCGATCGAGGGTGATTAGTTGTTGCTGGTAGACTTGCTTTAGGTGCTCAAATTGTCTGCGACTAGTCGCAATGGTGATAGCAGATGTAGGCGGATTATTTGCACATAGATTCCAGGCATCTAGACATCGATCGCAAAAATGGGTCAAACCGATGAGCTGTCTACGGATGCGGATCGTCCAGATCGAGATCGCGAAGATCGAGATTGCAATCGTGCAGTTACAAAAAGTGACGGCGATAACTAAATCCATGACTTTTGAGTAAAAACTAGTAACGACAGCATTTTCTCAATTTATCGCAAAAAAGTTTGGAAATCTACTTGCCAAGTTGAGAAACATGATGATATTATAAAGAAGGTGTGAAAAACACCACAGCATAATCCTCGGTAGCTCAGTGGTAGAGCGATCGACTGTTAATCGATTGGTCGCAAGTTCGAATCTTGCCCGGGGAGTAAATTACAACCACCAAATACACAGTCAAGATTAAATCAAGTAAACCTTGGTTTGAATCTTGGTAGAGCTTTTCGGATAGTTTCAAATCGATGAAACAATCTGTTTCGTCAATCGGTCTTGGAGCCAATAGACTAAGTTGAAGTTCGAGTCAACCGTCCAAGGACATACTTTCGGTCAACAATCAACACCAAAATTTTATCTGTTTGGGTGAAAATACCATTGTCACTTGCTTTTTCAATATTACATGATGCCTAAATTATCGATTCTGTCTTCTTTTACTGCTCTCGTCGAGCAATCTAAATGGAGCAAATCACTGCGGAGAATCGCCATCATTGGGATGAGTTTACCGCTAGCGATCGCACCTACGTTGGTACAAGCTCTACCTGAACCGCAAATTGTCACGAAACTCCAGAAAACCCCAGTTTTCACCATCACCAATCAAACTGGAAATTTTCTCCAACAGGGCGCGGGTACTGGTGCTAACGCTAAACTAGCTACTCCAGTATTTATGGAATTGAAAGATGCCGTGACTTTCTTGAAAAAAGTCAAGAAAGAACAGCCCCAAACTAGTAAAGTCGCTCAAATTACGATCGTCCCATTGAGTGAAATTTACAAATTGCAAGTTGAGGCAAAGAAAAAGTCTGCGAATATGAGCTTTGTATTTGTACCCGCAATGCAGCAGCTCAAAAATGCCTTAGCGATCGAGAAGAAAACATATAAACCGAACACACCTTATCTCGTACCATTATTCGTGATTGCGATCGAAAAAAACAAGCAATTCGTCACGATTCAGCGGGGTAATATCACATCTTTCTTCTTTGATAAAGCAGAAGCCCAGCAGTCATTAAACCTGTTCAAAAAGACAGATCCAAAGCTTTCAGCTAATGCAAAAGTCAAGGTTTACTACCTCCAAAATGTCCTTGATGATTTTGCTGCCCGTGATTATCCAGCACAAGATCAAATAGCACTTGTACCATCGCCGGAAAGCAGAGAAAGCGTTCGCAAACTC
>JANMHS010000125.1:0-4188 GCA_031375385.1 Synechococcales cyanobacterium OTE_70_metabat_200
ATAAATCCTCTGAAGCAAGCGAGTTGTTTCTGGGCTAATTTCTTGAATAAACCGCATCTAAATATAGCTGAAATCGATACTCTCCAGTATACTATCGAACCACCTAGAAGTATGTAAATATTTGTGCATGACTACTTATTATTTTGATCTTGAATCTCGGAGATCGTGAATATTGGTTGGGCCATGTTGTTCTACGTTTTGTTCGGATATCGCCATGAGGTTGCATGATTGGGCACCATTTTAAGCCGGGACACATTGAAAGCCCTCACCCCAGCCCTCTCCCAAGTTTGGGCGTGCAGGGCGAGCGCCTGAGGTTGCCTCAGGCGAAACCCTCGCAGCACTAGAGGGAGCAGCGGAAAATCCGGTCTTGGGGTCTCCCCTGCTTGGGTTGATTGCATGGTCGGGAAACCCGACCGCATCAACTCCGCAAGTGGAGGACTTTTTCAAGACAAGAGACTTCGCTTTTGGCTCCGGCTCCCCTTCTCCCAAACTTGGCTACCGTGTATACACAAGTCCACCCAGAGCCATTTTCCAGCCAAGGAAGGTGGCATCGAACTGTCGCAGACCTCGTACAAAAGTAGGCATTCCAGGGGGTCTTTGTGTTTGGTAACCTGACCATCCGCCAATTCTGGCAATTAGCCAAGCTGCCCAAGCTAGCGACGACTTTGGATAAGGGTTTTGCTGCTTTGCCGTTTTCCCTTCTACTGTCGGTGCAATCTGTGTCAAACATTCCTGTTCCTCTTCGGAAAATGCCGCAGATGCTGGTATCTCTGGCTTGTCTCTACCTACTACCATCTGCAATGTTTTTACTGCCACAGACAACCCCAAAACTGTCAAGCGCTGAATAGCATCTATCGACTCCAGTTGACTTGCTTCTAGGTCTAAACCTTTCTTTTTGACTGTGGCAAATAGCTGCTCTATCAGCCAGCGCCAGCAATACCACTGCACTACTTTCAGGGCTTGCTCAATACAAACCACTTCATGAGTTGTCATCAAACGCCAATGAATAGGTTTCTGACCATTTGGTGGATTGGTTTCCTTCGCTTCCACCACGTAGAGCTTAATGCTCGGTGGATAATCCTTGTTCTTTATGTTCTTTGGACATTGAATTTCTACGACACCACAACGAACGTTGAGTAAGGCTTCTCTTTCGGCTCTGTTTCGTCGAGGTTCTGCTTCTATTTTGAGACTATAGCTTCCGACACAAGGCTGGGCTGACAAGAAACTGTAGAGTGATTCGGACTTCTCAAACAAGCGCCGGTCTCGGTTAACCCTCACCAGCATCTGATTGTAACGATCTGGCACAGTTGCCCATTCCTCATAGATATCCGATTCTCTATCCCCGATGTGTGTCACCAATTTAGCATTACCTATTTGCAAGCATCTTTGGCTACGTTCCGCTGAAGCCAGCCATTTGTAGGATTCTTTCTCTTCTATTGGGAGATTCTCATAACTCCTTTCTTTCTTGTCTAGATGTCCCTCCGGTCTTGTCCACATCTGCACTGCACTTAATCCCAATGGAAATCCATTTTCAGCATCCACCACCAGTGTTGGATGGATGAAAAATCCTAGATCCCTGTCGTTTCCCACCACACCAATTCCTTCTGGCTTCAATCGGCCACGATAAGCCTCCAAGTTGATCTCACTCGTATCACTAATCGCTAGGACATGTTTTTCTGACACCTGCTTTTGGCAATGGTCCGCTAGACTTCTGACTAGTTCTGGAATAGTCACCCTGTCATTCTCCAAATAACGATAGTAAGCTACTTGCTCAGCTCGGTTGCGGCTAATTTGCCGGATGACTATTGTCTGATGCTTTTCCATTGACTCGTACAATGCTGCCCCCTTTTTACCAGCCTGGGGTCTCCAAAGGCTTTTCCTCCAATTTGTTCTGCGTGAATTAGGATGGGATTGTTCATGGTTCTCTAGTTTCTTTAAGTCCTCAAACCCAGTCTAGCTGGACTTGTGTGTACACGGTAGCCCAAACTTGGGAGAAGGGGTTGGGGGATGAGGGCAAGTTAACATTGCATTTTTTCTTAAGCGAACCGTATTGGAGGTTGATCGGTTAGTCGATCAACCTCAAAATGATGTCAGTAAATAACAAACTAGCTTGCCGGTGTATTGCAATGCTGAATCAATCCCTCTTTAGAAAGTTGAAATATTAGTGGAGTGTATTCAACGCTGGTCAAGGTCATTAGAAAAGGCAAAATATTGGTTAGTTGGTCATCGATCGACCCATAGCGCATTTCCAATAAACTACAGATAGCCGATCGACGTTCTTGCTCGATGCCTTGTTCAATGCCCTGCTCAATACCTTGCTCCATCCAACTCGTAGTCAATTCCATAACTTTCTCCTGCTCCGTGACTGTTTCAATTTTAGCAATTTCCTTCCGGAAAATGCGCTCCTCAGAGAGGTTTAGGCGTAGATAGGTATCCACAAAACCTGAGATCAAGAAGCTTCTGGCCGGATCTAGTTGTAGATTGGCCAACAAGCGTAGACATTCCACTTTCACTTTGGGGCGATCTTTTTTGGCGATCTTCATTTTAGCCATGAGGGCTGCGGCTACTGGGTTGTGTGTTGCCAGAAAATCGCGCCAATTGAGTCGATTGAGCTGAATGGTTTGAAAGTTGAAGGTTAATACCTCCAAATTTGGTAAAGAAATATGATAATGGCTTGGTTCAAAGCGCTTTGGCTCTTCGAATGATAGTACTGCTATAGGATAAATTGGTATGCGGTATTCCCGGTGGAGTTCGGCAAAGTAAAAGAACATTCGCTGGTTGAATTTGGTTCTGCTGTCAGCCTGGTTTTCGATATGGATGAGGATGGTTTGTTGTTCGCTTTGCTGATCTTGGAGTGGGGCTTGGGCTAGGATATCGATGGCTTTTCTGTCGCCATCAATAATGTCAGTGAAGTACTGCTGGGGCAAAAATGTTACTCGGGAAAGATCTAGGTATGTGGTTAATGCGGGGGCAAAGAGGTGGATAAAGTCTACAAAGAAGGTTTGGAGCAGTTGTTTGAACAGCTGATCGTGGTCGATGTCTGGGTTCATGGATGAAGAATTTATAGTTTTAATGTATTATAGTGCATGTAGACTATCTTGGCTCGACGTACCATGGTTTGATGAGCGGGGCGATTTGCCATTTGGCAATACTTCCTGAACGCTATCTTCGATCGGAAGAAAAGATGATCAAAGCTCAGGAGGAGGCATTGCAGGCTCAGGAGCGATCGCTCAAGCTAACTGCTAGCTTCAGGAACTGGGAATAGATCCCGATGAAATTTAGTTGTAAGAGTTGGTAGAATATTAGTGATCGTCTTTCTAATGAATGTAATGTTCGACAAATCCAGAATTACCTTCGATTCCAAGGTCATGGCTGGACAAGCCTGTATTCGAGGAATGCGGATCCCCGCATCTTTGATTATCAATTTGGTCGCCCATGGTAAACCCCACACAGAAATCATGGCAGAATATCCAGATCTAGAAGATGAAGATATCTCTGCAGCGCTCTTGTATGCAGCTTGGCTAGCCCAAGACCGGGTTGTGGATTTTGAGCGAGCTAGCTAATGGAATTCTTAGCGGACATGGGAATTTCTTTGCGAACAGTAGATTGGCTCAGAGATCGAGGTCATGATGTTGTTCACCTGAGGGATCAAGGATTACAACGACTCCCCGACGATGAAATCCTAGAAAAAGCCAGATTGGAAAACAGGATTCTGTTGACTGTCGATTTGGATTTTGCCCAGCTCTTAGCCGTTACCCGATCGTTATTGCCCAGCGTGATTCTATTTCGATTGGGTAATGAGAACTATGATCAAATTAATGGCTGCCTAGAAATCATTTTGGAAACCTGTATGGAAGATTTGCAATCTGGAGCTATGATATCCGTGAACACCAGGGGTTTTAGAATCCGGGTGTTGCCGATCGGTTAACGGTTGTGGCGATTTTATCAATGGGATTTGCCATGTGGCAAAATAACTTTTCGGCTGGCATGAGCTGATACGGTTGTTTTAGTCATGGTGTTTCCGTGAGTTCCGGGATTCACATGGAAACTTAGTACACCTCTTTACTGAAAGGGGTTGGAATTCATTTAATGTTACTATGAGGTAATTGTAGCGAAGAAATTGTCATGCGAGGAAGAACTTCAAAACTCATAATCAATCTCAGTGTAGAGCAAAAAAGCTTACTTGAA
>JANMHS010000129.1:0-71689 GCA_031375385.1 Synechococcales cyanobacterium OTE_70_metabat_200
GAGGGTTTCGCCTGTTCGGGAACCGTCTGCCTGCGCAGAGGCAACCTCAGGCGCTCGCCCTGCACGCCCAAGCTTGGGAGAGGGCTGGGCGTTGTCCTGAGCATGTCGAAGGGGTGAGGGCTTTCAATGTGTCCCGGCTTAAAATGGTACCCAAATCTTATCAAGAAATGCAGATTCCATCGTACCTAAGATTTTTTGGGGCGGGGGGATTTTTTGGCTAGTTCTGGTTGATATAGTGCCTGGAAGCGCCGGAACTTTTCGGCTAGGGCCGATTCATTGACCGATCGATTGCCATAGCGCCAAGCCACATAGTCCGCTGAGATTTCGGCGATCAGCTTGTAGATAGGGCTAGAGCAGCGCAGTTGTTGAATGCGGGAAAATTCCAATTCGGTTTCGGGTGGGCGACGGGTACTATTACCCTTGGCCAGATCCTTTAGCATCAACCGATACAACTGCTCCACCTGAGGCAATCGATCGAACTGGCGGCGTTTGGCTTTTTGTTTACGTTCTTGGTGACCCTGGCGGCGGAGATACCAAATCATGCCCCCAGTAATAACTAATATCACGACGGTTACGCGGGCAATATTCGTCCATTGTTCCTGTTGCTTCCTTTCTTCTGCGGGGGTCAGGGGTGGTTTGCTGGGGGCAATGGATGGAGATGGCGAGCTTTGGGCTTTGACAATTGTCTCCGCAACCTTGACTTGAGCATCTTTGAGCTGTTGGCGCAGCTTTTCTAGTTGGGGATTCGGGGCAGGACTAGCAGTTACGGATGCCGCTGGTTGGGGTTGATTTTTGAGTTGATCGATCGTCGATTGGAGAGCGGCAATTTGCTCCGTTAGTGGTGCTGCTGAGGGGCTGGGCGCAATGCTGCCAATGGGATTGCTGGCCGGACTAGCCACCGGAGATTGCTGAAGCTGGGCTTGCACAGTGGCCAGTTGAGTTTGAACTGTACTGATTTCCTGGGGCGACAGTTGGGGAGCTTGGGCAGAGATGGTCTCCAGATCTTGTTGGAGAGTTTGGAGTTGGGTTGCTTGGGCCGGGGTAATCTGGGGCAGGGCTGCAAGACTTGGGGTGGTCAAGGGAGTGGCGAGCGGAGTAGTTTCGGTGGCCAGACTGGGGTCATCGGAGTTTTCGGTTTGGCCACTGGCCTTATTGCGATCGGGAATCGGGAGTTGTCCGGCAATTTGTTCTATTTCTGGTAGCTTGATGCCCAGTTGGGAGAGTTGGAAATGGGGGACAAAGAGGGCGAGGATGCTGCCGAGCAAGATGGTCGCCAGGGCGATCTGGGCTAGGTGCTGCCAGGGGAGATTTTTGGCCTTACTGGCAGGAAGTTGGAGGTTCGATCGGTAAAGCAACACCATGGTGGGCAGCAGTAGAGCCAGAAAACTGCCGCCAAAAAACAGGAAGCCCAGGTCTTTATTAACAGCAGCAGCGACACCGACCATCAGGGTGCTGCGCAGGACGGCGATGCTCAGATCTTTGCGGAGGTAAAGACCTGCACCGCGAAAGAGATGGAGAGTGAGAAGGGTGAGGGCGATCAGGAAAGGGGTAAAGTTAGCACGATTCTGCTCGGCAATTTGAGGCAGTTGGCTGAAGAAAGGGCCAAGGAGACAGGCAAGGGTGAGAGTGAGGGAAACAAAAAAGGCGATGCGGTTGGGCATAGATCGGCTGTGATGGCGGCGTTGGTAGCTCCAGATGCTACCGAGGATCAGGATCGGGAGGGCCAAGGGGGCAAAGTTGCAATGGATAGAATAATCGAGGCTGAAGATCCCGATCACGCCCAGCAGTAATACTAAGAAGCGCAGGAAGGTAGATTCTTCCACGGCGTTTTTGGCTGTGGGATAGATGGGGATGACAGCAATGGGCGCGGTGGAAGTGCCTTGGAAGGTGGCGATTTTTTCTTGGATTTGGCGATAAAAGAGGAGGGAAGCGAAGAGGACGGCACCGATGATACCGACCCAAACGAACAAATTGTTTTTGGTGACGAAGGCGATCGTAATCCAGAATATTTCAAAGCCGATCGCGATCATTGCGATCAACTGTTGCCATTGGGTAGCGCTGTCTTGAGGTTTTGGTTCGACTGGTTGGAAGGCCCGGCTGCTGGCTGGATCCGCAAACAAGGAATTGAAAATTGATTCCCGGCCATAGTAAACCACGGCGGCGATCATGACACAGAATAGTACGGCCATCAGCAACGTTCCCACTTTCCCCCCTAGGTTCTTGGATCCAATCCTTCCGGATCTAGGATGCCCAAAATACTGGTAAAAGAATGCAGGAATTGCAGCGAACAAATGGACTTATCCAACAACAGATGGGTGGAAAATCACCAAAAGCTCAAAGCCCCAACAGTCGATCGCCTAAAAAAAAGACTGGCCGTAGCCAGTCTGATTGGGAATAAAGGTGAATTAATTAAGCAGGCTAGATGCCTGGCACAATTTAGGAAGCAATTGGAGCCATTCTGACTTTGCTTTCTACTAACAACTGGGATAGCTCCTCAGAATCCACAGTTTCTTTTTCGATCAGCATCGCAGCTAGTCGATCGAGCACAGGTTTATTGATAACCAACACATCCTTCGCTCTTTGGTAAGCCACCGCTACCAATTCACTGACTTCTTCATCGATCATCGCAGCGGTTTCCTCAGAGAAATCCCGTTCGCTAGCGATATCACGACCCATAAACATGCTGCCTTGCTGACGACCCAAAGCCACTGGCCCGAGCTTCTCGCTCATGCCAAAGCGAGTTACCATTTGGCGGGCAGTCCGAGCTACTTGTTGCAAGTCATTGGAAGCACCAGTGGTCACCTCCTCATCACCGAAGATAATCTCTTCAGCAATCCGACCGCCCAAGGCTACGGCCATTTGGTTCTGCAGATAAGCACGGCTGTATAGACCAGATTCTAAGCGCTCTTCACTAGGAGTGAACCAAGTTAGACCGCCAGCTCGACCGCGGGGGATGATGCTGATTTTTTGAACGGGGTCATAGTCGGGCATCAAAGCGCCAACCAGGGCATGACCAGCTTCGTGGTAAGCCACTAAAGTCTTGCGTTTTTCGCTCATCACCCGATCCTTCTTCTCTGGGCCAGCCAGAATCCGATCGATCGCGTCGTTTACTTCGTCCATGGAGATTTCAGTCAAGCTCCGACGAGCTGCGAGAATCGCTGCTTCGTTCAGCAAGTTAGCCAGATCAGCCCCGGTAAAACCAGGGGTGCGGCGCGAGATTTTCTCCAGATCCACATCCTTCGCCAGAGTCTTGCCCCGAGCATGGACATGCATGATTTCCAGGCGACCGGCGTAGTCAGGACGGTCTACTACTACTTGGCGATCGAAACGACCGGGGCGGAGTAGGGCCGCATCCAATACATCGGGCCGGTTAGTGGCCGCGATGATAATGATGCCAGTGTTGCCTTCAAAACCATCCATTTCAGTCAAGAGCTGGTTCAGAGTCTGTTCCCGCTCATCGTTCCCACCGCCCAAACCAGCACCACGCTGGCGACCGACCGCATCAATTTCATCGATAAAGACGATGCAAGGAGACTGAGACTTGGCCTGTTCGAACAAATCGCGGACCCGTGAAGCACCAACACCCACGAACATTTCTACGAATTCCGAACCGGAGATGGAGAAGAAGGGCACGCCAGCTTCACCGGCTACGGCCTTCGCCAACAAGGTTTTACCGGTACCTGGTGGGCCGACTAGCAGTACGCCCTTGGGAATCTTGGCCCCCAAAGCTGTGAACCGATCGGCGTTCTTCAAGAAATCCACCACTTCAGTCAGCTCTAGCTTCGCTTGGTCGATACCAGCCACATCGCTAAAGGTAGTCTGAGAATTTGGTTCCACCTGCACCCGGGCCTTGGACTTACCAAAGTTCATGGCTTGGTTGCCGGGGCCATTTTGAGCGCGTCGGAATAGGAAGAAGATCCCGACTAACAGAATCAGCGGCAGGAACAGGCTGCTGAGAGCCTTGAACCAGAAGCTATCATCGGCCTGGGGCACCACCACAATATCCACATTGTTCTTGTTCAACAGGTCGATCAAGCCGGGATCCGTAGCGGGTAGATCGACGATCGTCCGCGCACTAGCGGCATCTTTCTGATTAGTAAAGATCGCTCTAGTCTTATCCGAAGTAATCGCCACCTGGCTGATTTCCTTGGCTTCGACCTTTTTAATAAATTCGCTGTAGGTGACCCGTTCTTGGCGATCGGGCGGACGCTCGAAGAAAGTGGTGGCCAAAGCGATCACCACTATTGCCAATAGGACATACAGTCCGGCACTTTTCCATCGTTTGTTCATGCTAAGTCCGCTCCTGGTGCGTCAAGTTGGATAGTTAATGTATAAAAGAGTTTTGAGATGATTAATCTTAAATTTGTTCTTATTAACTTATGTTAACCTTTCTCTCATTTCTTGCGCTACTAACTTAGGAAGTTTTTTGGCGGTTTTCCCTAAAGGCCGGCCGCAGTTCTTCCCAGATTTTGCAATCGAAATGTCTGTCTTGCTCTCCCCGTAACAGTTTGATCGGTATGAGCTGGACTCCGCAGTTACTGTAGGCGACGCTGAGTAATCGTTCATACAGGGTTGGCTCTGCCGAATCGTTCGCCAGAGCATCCCAAGGCTGCTCATTAACTATTTTGCCCCGAGATTGCAGCCACTGCACCAAATAGTCCCGAGCAATTCCGGGCAAGATTCCCGTACTGGCCGCCGGACTGTAAAAATCTTGGCCATCCCAACCCCACAGACTACCGGTGCTGGTTTCCAGCCAGTGGCCGCGCGGATCCACCAAGATCGCCTCGCAACCAGCCTGCTGCTTGGCTAACCAAGGAGCCAAGTAATTTCCGGTTTTGTGTTGGGGCAGCGATCGATCCAGACCGGCCACGAGCTGAGCTGTCACGCCCTGTTGCTGCTGGTCAAGTAAGTCTGCTGGTAACTCTCGCCCAAAAATGAATTCTTCGCCTTGGGGAAAGATCGCAATTCTGATGATGGGTTGAGTAACTGCCGCGATTCCGGCTACTACTTGCAACCAGTCCGGCGCGACCCAACCCAGAGCTTGAATACTTTGCTGAAGTCGATCGCGGTGGGCCGCCCACATCGTTAACGGATGCTCCAGATCTGCTTGGTAGCGACGCATGGTCGTAAAAATCGATGCCCCATAGAGGAGGGCCGGGTGGTCGTAGTCGATCGATAGCTGGGACGCAGCGTACCAGCAGCCTCGATACCAATAGCCACTGGAATTTTTCATTATTGGAAGATGTCTATTAATCTATAACGGAACAGTGTTAGATCTGTTGCCTGCTCGGATTAACTATTATGCGTCTTGCTCGGAGCTATCGCTTGCAGTCTCACCATCTTCGGAGTCGTCTCCTTGATCTATCCCCAGACTGGATTTGAGTAGTCCAGCAGCTAAATCTCCACCGGGGAGCTTATCAGCTACACCATCGATCAGCGAAGAGGTATCGATGCCAACATTTTCGGCAAGGTTAAGAGCTTGTTCTAAGAAATTAGGATCTGACATGATAGTTTTCCTTATCTAAGTTAATCGACATTTGCAGTCTCCATGTTACCTGCATTCTGTGCTTCGTGATCGAGGTCAAGGTCGCTACCAAATTGCCATTTTCGATTAGGATAATTCTTGCGATCGCCGCGCCGCAGCCACCACGGCTTCAATTAAAGTCGATCGAAAGCCTCCTTGTTCCAAGGCTCTGATCCCAGCAATCGTGGTGCCACCGGGACTGGTGACCCGATCTTTGCAGAGGGCCGGATGGAGATTTTGTTGGTCTAAAAGTTGGGCGGTGCCCAAGACAGTTTGGAGAGCTAGCTGCTGAGCGATTGGGCGGGCCAGACCGGCGGCGACACCACCATCGGCCAGGGCTTCGACCAGGATGGCCACATAGGCCGGGCCAGAGCCAGAAAGCCCGGTGACCGCATCGAGTTGGGCTTCGGCCACATGCACCACTTTGCCCACGGCCTGAAAAATTTCCGTGGCTTGCTGGGCATGTTCTTTGGTCGCACGGCTACCCAAGGCGATCGCCGTCATCCCCGCGCCCACTGTCGCTGGCGTATTGGGCATGGTCCGAATTACGGGCTGCTGGGGAAATACTGTTTCTAATTTCTGGAGCGTCACCCCAGCCAAAATGGAGATGACTAGCGTCTCGGGCGGTACCGTTAATCCAGCCAGAGCGATCGACAAAATCTGGGGCTTAATGGCCAATATGACGGTCTGGGCGGCGAGGACATCTTGATTCTGATCTGTCACCTGTACGCCATAATGGCTCTGTAGAAACTCCCGACGGTCGCCTTGGGGATCGCTGACAATTACCTGATTGGGCTGATATGTACCCACAGACAAAAGGCGGGATAGAATGGCTTCTGCCATCACCCCGCCTCCAATAATTCCTAATGCTGAAAACAAACTTGAACCTCCGTAGTTGGAGAAAGCTCTAGGCTACCCAGAGCTTTAGGGAAAGTTACTTAGGAATACTGACTCTACTGACCAACAGCGATCGGTTCGCTGACCCAAGGTGTACCTGGATTGACTGAACGGCCAGTGCGAGCAGGAGCTTGCGCTACTTCGTTCAAAACATTGGTAGGAGTGCTGACTTGAACACAGCTAGGTGTGAACAGGAAGATATTGTCGCCAATGCGCTCGTAGTGTCCATCGATCGCATAGGTACCACCGGCTACGAAGTCTACTGCCCGCTGAGCTTCCTCTTGACGAATCAGAGTCATGTTCAGGATGACAGACTTGCGTTGGCGCAGGGCGTCGATTACCTGAGGCATTTCTTCAAATGCACGGGGTTCGATCAGGACCATTTCGGATGCACTGTGGGCCATACCGGGCATACCGATCACGTTACCAGTCTTGGAACGAATCGACTCGGCATTGATGGCAGAGCGTTGAGTTCTAGAGTTATCTTCGGAAGTGCTAGCGGGCGATTGAGCTGGATAATCTGTATGAGCAGTCGGATGGTCTACATCGTCGTATTCATACTCATAGTCATCTTGGTCATTGAGACCGACAATATCTTTCAGCTTGTTGAGAAAACTCACGGTCGTATTACTCCTAATACCTGTTATGAGGGTAGATGCTTGGATTTGGGAAAGAGGAAGTTGTGTTTTTTGAAATCTTAAGAAAAGAATTTTCTAACACGAAACAACACTAGCAAACAACATCAATAATGTATATAGTTCTAACGTTCTAGAACTAGAAGTTTTATTGGGGGTTATCTCTACTCTGGAGATCGAAAACCTTGTCGTACCCAGGGTCTGGGTCTTTCGCGATTTCCGACGCTTTTTTCATTTTCTCAAATCTTTCTTGAGAATACGTTAGATTTTAATGACATCTGCAATTACACCTATATTTCTTAAGAGTTCATAATTTTTCATATAAAGATCTAGATCTTCAAAATATTTTACTGCCAATTCGAATCATCGTAGAACCCTCTGCTACAGCTAGTTCATAGTCTTCAGACATGCCCATGGATAGCTCGGGCAGCTCCCGATCGAACTGCTGGCAGATTTGCTGGCGCAGACGAGTCACAGCCCCAAAAAGACCACTTAATTGGCTGGAATTTAGGCCCAAGGGCGCGATCGCCATCAACCCCCGCAGATCGACATTTGTAAAGTTTTGGATCTGCGGAAAGTCAGTGATCACCTCGTCAGCAGACCAACCAAATTTATCGGGATCTGGTAAGAGCTTGACCTGCAAGCAAATGGACGGGTGTTTACCCAGATCGAGAGCTTGCCGATCGATCTGCTCCAGCAGCCGCAAACTGTCCACGGAGTGAATCCAGTCAAAGAGTTGCACGGCCTTACGGACTTTGTTGGTTTGTAAATGACCAATCAGATGCCAAGCGATCCCCGGCAGATCGGCTAAGGCAGCTTGTTTCTCGACCACTTCCAAGACCCGGCTTTCGCCAAAATCCCTGATCCCCGCCGCGTAGGCCCACCGCATCTGCTCGGGAGTAGTGTACTTACTGACCGCAATCAACCGGACAGTTGCTGGGAGCTGTTGACGGATAGCCACAATGTTAGCGGCAATGGGGTTAGACATAGGATAGAGATCTCGATCGCAGACAATCTTCCGCATTCTATATATATGGAGGCATATATGGAGGCGATCGATGACTAAATAAAATGTGGCAATCTTTACCAATTAAGGAATTGTTAAGCGATTCGTAATATAGAATTGGAAGTTCAGTCCGCCGACTGTTCCCATCTCTCTTTCCCCACCCTAGGAGTAATGACTGCCATGATGCCCGAAGATTCTCTTTTCGATGACGAAGCAGGATCCAGCAACGATAAGCCAGAGGAAGCCTGTGGTGTTTTCGGGGTCTATGCTCCCGGCCTCGATGTGGCCAAACTGACCTACTTCGGACTCTATGCCCTCCAGCATCGCGGTCAGGAATCGGCAGGCATTGCAACCATGACAGCCAGCACTACCCATTCTTACAAAAACATGGGGCTGGTCTCTCAAGTCTTTAAGCCAGAAATCCTGGAAGAGTTGCTGGGCGACTGGGCGATCGGTCACACCCGCTACTCCACCACTGGCTCCAGCCGGAGAGTGAATGCCCAGCCGGCGGTCGTCGAATCTCGCCAAGGCCAACTGGCCCTGGCTCACAATGGCAACCTGGTCAACGTGCTGGAGCTGAAGGACTATCTACTGGGGAAAAAGTGGGACATTCAGACCAGCACCGATTCGGAAATGATTGCCCTGGCGATTGCCACCGAGGTCAATGAAGGCAAAGACTGGCACCAGGCGATCGTCGATTCCCTGAAAATCTGTCAGGGAGCCTTTAGTCTGACCATCTCTACCCCAGAAGGACTGATCGCGGCCCGCGATGCCAACGGCATTCGGCCCTTGGTGATCGGCCTATTGCCCGACCATGTTGGTCATTACGTCTTTGCTTCGGAAACCTGCGCCCTGGATATCATCGGGGCTGAATTCGTCCGCGACGTGCAGCCTGGGGAAATTGTCTGGGTAGATGACCAAGGTCTTCATAGCGAAATCTGGGCCGCCCAGACCGAGCCAAAGCTCTGTGTTTTTGAGATGATCTACTTTGCTCGCCCCGATAGCTGGATGCACGATGAAAGCCTCTACAGCTACCGCCTGCGGATCGGCCACCAGCTAGCCAAAGAATCGCCCCAGGATGCGGACATTGTGATTGGGGTGCCAGATTCTGGCATTCCTGCCGCGATCGGCTTCTCCCAAGCCTCCGGCATTCCCTATATGGAGGGACTGATCAAAAACCGCTATGTGGGCCGGACATTTATCCAGCCCACTCAAGAAATGCGGGAATCGGGGATTCGGATGAAGCTCAATCCGCTCAAGGATGTACTAGCGGGCAAACGAGTGATTATTGTGGACGACTCGATCGTGCGCGGCACCACCAGCCGCAAACTGGTCAAGGCCATCCGTGATGCCGGAGCCACCGAAGTTCACATGCGCATTTCTTCGCCCCCAGTCACTCATCCCTGCTTCTACGGTATCGACACCGACAGCCAAGACCACCTCATTGCAGCCACCAAGTCCGTGGCTGAGATCGCCGCCCAAATCGGCGTGGATAGCCTTGCCTACCTCAGCGAAGCCGGTATGCTAGAAACCACCAAGCAAAACGTGGGTAACTTCTGCTCCGCTTGCTTTAATGGCAATTACCCCGTACCGGTGCCCGAAGCGATGAAGCGATCGAAGCTGATCTTGGAAGAAGTGGCTAAATGAGATACGTGGCCGATCAGGGGAAATCAATGGGATCCCCCCTAGCCCCCCTTTCGGAAAGGGGGGAACCGGACAAGGAAGAACGAGGATGGTTGTTGGGGACGATGAAACTGTCTTCACAATATGCTGAGGGAGTTGGGGTTGCCTTATCAACAATCCAACGCAAAGCACCATAAGCGCCCCAACGACCGCATTTCAACAAAGATAAGCACAACAAACCCTTGCAAAGGGGGTCCGGGGGCGTGTGCGCTTGCCCCCGGTGGGGGGTCTGGGGGGCTAGACCCCCAGTCTGGATAGGTTTTGCAAAACCACCAACCCCTCAACCAACCTAAATACTTGCTTAACCTTGGGGCAAATCCCCCAAATACCGCTGCAAATGCGGCGAAAACACCTCATAGATCAGCGTCAAAGGCTGACCGTGGTGCCAGAAAAGATAGTGGCGACCCCAGAGCAGCCCCGGCTCATCAAAAGCCCGATTTAGCTCTGGCGATCGACCGCAATACACCCCCCGAATATCTCGGTACAACTCCGTGCGCAACCGCGCCAAACTAGCCCAGATCGGCAATGACCGATTCTGCAAATATTCATCCACATGCTCCGCATTCCACCAAGAAGTAGCATAGGCCAAGCGCTGACCCGAAGCAGTCCGCAGCCACACTTGACGGCGCAGACGGGGACCCGGAATTTCTTGAATTTCCAGGGGTGCCCGATCGCCATCCATCCCCACCACCGACATATCCAAAACATCCACCTCCGTCGGCTCCCCAGTCAACAACTGCAAATGACGAGTCGGCGAACCATCGCCTAACAACAACAGTTGCCAAGCCGGAGGTAGCCGATCATGGGACAGACCGCACTGCACATCACTCTGGTCGCCTTGCCAGGAGGGAGTCAAACGGTGCCAGGAAAGACCCGGAACAGTAGTAGTCATAGTCTTAACAAAAATTAACTTCCGGATTCCTCCAATCATAGAGAAATTCACCGGAAGTTGCTAGAAAATTATGCAGATGGGGAGACTCGAACTCCCAAGGTTTGCACCACACGCACCTCAAGCGTGCGCGTATACCAATTCCGCCACATCTGCGCGGACTGCATATTTAAATGCGCCGATTTACAAGGATAGCAGAAGTTGGCCGGGGACGCAAACAAAAACCCCAACTCGAAAGCCGGGGTCGTAGAAAATTGATTACTTAATGGGCAGCACAAGATTCGAACTTGTGACCTCCTGCTTGTAAGGCAGGCACTCTAACCGCTGAGTTAGCCGCCCAAGGGTTTTTAACACCGAATATCAACATTAGATGGTTTGGAAGCAGTTGTCAAGAGCAGCACGGAAATTAATTACAACCTTCCGATCGGTGGTTGACGAGAGCGATCGATCAGTGGGTCAATTCAGGTATTAAAACATGATTTGCTGCTGACTACCTTGGCCCAATTCGACCATTCCATCCACACCCTAGATCGCCGCAACCCAAAAACGATCGCAGCCTTCATGCCCATCTGGGGCTGGCTCTACCACAACTACTTTCGAGTGACTAGCGATGGCTGGGAGCAGGTGCTAGAAGATCGACCGTTCCTAGCCGTGGGCAGCCACAATGGTGGTTTGGCTGCGCCGGATATGTACATGCTGATCTACGAATGGTTCCAGCGCTACGGGATCGATCGACCGGTCTATGGATTGATGCACCCCAAAGTCTGGGATGTTTCGCCCCAGGCCACCAAGCTAGCGGTGGAGTGTGGCGCACTGATGGCCCACCCCCAAGCTGCCATGCGCGCATTGCGCCAAGGGGCACCGGTGCTAGTCTATCCCGGCGGCGTCGAAGATGTCTTTCGGCACCACCGCTGGCGGCACCGCATCAACTTTGCCGGTCGTACCGGCTTTATCAAATTGGCCCTGCGCGAACATGTCCCGATCGTGCCAGTAATTTCTACCGGTGCCCACGATAGCTTGCTGGTGCTGGGCAACCTCTATCCCTATTTCCAGCAACTCCATCAATGGGGCCTGCCCTGGCCCGGAGATCTAGACCCCCTGACCCTGCCGGTCTATCTGGGACTCCCTTGGGGGTTAGCCTTGGGCCCCTTGCCCAATATTCCGGCTCCTGTTCAAGTTCACAACCGTATCTGTCCGCCGATCCACTTCGATCGCTTAGGTCGGGCTGCCGCCAACGACAAAGCCTATGTTTGGCAATGTTACCAACAGGTCAAGCACAGGATGCAACGAGCTTTAATCGATCTGGTGAAAGAAAGACAAAATCTCAGCTAAAAAATATCTTGTGTATAGGTGTAGGCAGACAACATTCCCAGTACCATGAACAAAAGGGCAGTTCGGGTTGAGTTGACATGAAAGATTTAGCAGCAGAGATCGCAGAATATTGGCAGGAGCGGCTGGGCACCGAATATCCCCAGCAAAGTGCTACCAACCGTACCAGCATTACCAGTTGGCTAGTGGGGGAAGACCGCGATCGCTTTGCCCCCATGCCGCCAGAGCAGTTGTCGATCGTCCGCCAAGCCATGGATTATCGTTACCGGATTTTGATCCAGCGCTACCTGGGAGTGCCCTCAGAAAGGGCTTTTAAGAATTTGATGCAACGGTTGGGTAGCCTCGCCATCATCCGTGAAAAGGTGCGGGCCTGGTTGGCTGTCAGTCGCGATCGCCAACGCACGGTGGTGGACGTGATTCAAGAAGTAGTCCAAGAAATGCTCCAAAGCGACAAATACATCCGCCAGCAGGTGAATTGGATTGCCCAATGTACGCCCAACCCCCGTCTGCGCGATACCTTGATGCTGGCGACCCTGGAAGAATACTGTCTGCGCCCGGTGCGCAATCAGCCCCTGCTCACCCACCGTTTTGTGAACTACCTGCGGCGCAGCCAGAGGGGCGGCGTCACCAATGTGCCGCGCAATGACTCGATCAAGATGATCTCCGATGCGGTCACCGATGAATCGGGAGAATCCTCTTTCAACCTGCTCGATCGACAAGTATTGGAAAATTACCAGGAGCAGCAGGAATGGGAAGAAACCCAGGTACAGCGCACCCAGGTCAAGGAACAGATGCTGGCCTATTTAGAAGAAAATCTGGGAGTCCAGGCTAAAAGCTGGCTGGAGATGTACCTGCTCGGTAAAACACCGGAGGAAATTGCTCAGCAATTGGGGATGGATATCAAACAGGTCTACCGCCTGCGCGAAAAAATTTCCTACCATGCGGTCAAGGTCTTCGCCGTCAAGAGTCAGCCAGAACTGGTCGCCGACTGGCTGAAAACCTCCATGAAAGAGAACAATCTGGGTCTGACCATCGGTCAGCGGCAGGAACTAGAGCAGGGCTTGAGCGACCAACAGCTCCAGGTGCTAGCAGGCATCCAGGCCGGAGAATCGATCGAGAACCTAGCCAAAAAACTCAGTCTCAAAACCAACCAAGTGATCGGTGAATGGAGCCAAATCTACCTCCAAGCCCAAGAGCTCCGCAATACTCCCTAGCTCCGATCGATCGTCATCGCCCCTCCGGCAACCCCAAAATTCCTTGTAAAACAACGCCACCCCAATTCCCATGGATGTCCGTCAAGCCGTCAGCCAGCTCTATAACACCTATCCCTTCCCACCGGATCCTATTTTGGATGAGGTACCACCGGGCTATAACTGGCGCTGGAATTGGCAAGCGGCCTATAGTTTCTGTACCGGTCGCCTGCCCGAGCGGCAAAGTGTCCGGATTCTCGATGCGGGCTGCGGTACAGGAGTCAGCACCGAATACCTAGTGCATCTGAATCCCGAGGCCCAAGTTACGGCGATCGATATCAGCGAAGGTGCTTTGGCCGTAGCCAAGGAGCGCTGCCAACGCTCAAAAGCAGAGCGCGTAGAATTCCATCATCTCAGTCTGTTCGATGCTGCTCAGCTCCCCGGCCAGTTCGACCTGATCAACTCCGTGGGTGTGCTGCACCATACGGCCGACCCGATCGGTGGTATTAAAGCCCTGGCCGATAAGCTGGCCCCCGGCGGCATCATGCATATCTTTGTATATGGCGAAATTGGCCGCTGGGAAATTACGCTGATGCAACGGGCGATCGGGCTGCTCCAAGGCGAGCGGCGGGGCGATTACAAAGATGGGGTAAACATCGGTCGGCAGATTTTCGCCCACCTCCCCGAAAACAATCGTCTAGTTCAGAGGGAAAAGACTCGCTGGTCATTAGAGAACTTTAAGGATGAGTGCTTTGCGGATATGTACGTCCATCCCCAGGAAATTGTCTACAACGCCGAGACGATTTTTGAACTGATCGATGCCGCGGGCCTAGAATTTTTGGGCTTCTCCAATCCGCAAGTTTGGCAACTGGAAAGATTGCTAGGAAAGGCACCGGAGCTGATGGAACGGGCTCAGCAGTTGACCGATCGAGAACGCTATCGTTTGATCGAGTCTTTGGATACGGATGTGGCCCACTATGAATTTTTCCTGGCCAAACCACCATTAGTCCAGGCCGATTGGAGTAAAGATGCAGCGCTGTCGGCGGCAATTCCTCAGCGGCATCCTTGCCTAGAAGGTTGGCCCAGTCGCTCGTTCTTCGATCGCAATTACCAAATTGCCCATGTGGACGATCGGGAATTTGCCTTGATGACAGCCTGCGATGGCCAAAAATCAGTTGGTGAAATTGTGGCGGAAATTCAGGTCGATCTCGGTGTGGTCAGGGGATTGGTCGATCGATTCTTGATTGTGCTGGCTGAGCTGTAAGCATCTTGATCAGAAAAGGTGGGAATGGAAAATCACTAAATCCCCACCCTTCTTCGTGTTCCCCCGAACTCAAGATTTAGAACTTGAGTCCAACGCCAACGCTAGTGAATCCACCGGAATTAAAGCGGTGATTAGCGTTAAGTACAATGCTTTCGCTGGCATTGTAGTCTGCCCCAATTTCCAGATAGACACCGGAACTACCTAATCCAGAAGAGCCAATAATCCCAGCGCCAGCATAGGGCGTAAAGCCATTGCTTTGTCCTTCGCCAGTATCTAGATTGAAATCGTAGGTAATCGAACCACCAAAAATGCTGGAATCATTGCCGATCGCCAAGAAAGGACGGACGGAAAGAGTTTCTGCTATCCCAAATCTGGAGGTAGCACCCACAGCTGTTGTACCCGAGCCAAAACTAACCGCTGGCCCAATGTAATTGTGTTTGTTTTGATTGTATTTGTACTTCTGGGCCTGGGCAGGTGCTGCCCAGGTCATGGCGGCAGTGAGTCCCAAGGAGACTACAAAACCAGCAGAGATCATGGTGGAAATTTTCTTCATGATTAAATTAGAGAGTGGTATTTGCGAAACAATGCAAGGGTGTCTAACCCTGAAACCACTGGGCCAGGGCTAGATTTCTTGCCTGTCAAATGCAAGATTACTTTTTGAAGTAAAAAGTAGTCTCCCTCTTAGCCTTCCCCGAATCCACCAAAATGTCTCAAATGCCAATTAAGGCCAGAAGTTATTACTGGCAGACAATTTGCGAATAATACTCAGCAAAAAGCAGGTGAGAAATATCTCACCTGCTTTTTGCTTCAGCGCTATTGCACCCGATTAGAAGTTGAAGCCACCACCGATCGAGAAAAAGCCACCATCCTTGAAACGATAGTTGGCATTGAGCGAGATGTTATCGCTCACGTTGTAATCGCTACCCACTTCAAAGTAAACACTGGAAGCACTGCCGCTAAATCCACCAGCAGTAGCTGAAGCACCAAGATATCCAATGCCCGCATAGGGAGCAAAGCCGCTGGATTGACCGGGGCTATCCAGGTTGAAATCATAGGTCGCTGCAGCACCATAGAAAGTAACATTGGCGCTACCGGCACTAGCGAAGCTGACAAAAGGACGAACGGAGATATTGTCTGCCACTCCAAACTTAGATGTAGCACCAAAGCCAGTAGCGCCGTTGAAGAAGTTAACCTGTGGGCCTACATAGTTCTTTTTTTCGTTGGGCTGAGCGGAGGCTGACAAAGGCATTGCCATGGATGCTAGGGCAATGCTTCCCACTGAAACTGCCAAAACAGAGCAAACTAAAGTTAGAGATTTTTTCATGATTGAATTATCGAAAATAGATGGTTTCACAACACTACAGAAAAGCTAAATACTAGTTTGATATAACTAGCTTCTAACCTTGCTGCTAACATACTAGCTGATTAATTCACTTCTGGCTGCAAAGTGATTATTTTTACAGAATTATTGTCTTTCCACTAACTGGCCCAACTGTCAACCATTGCAAAGAATTATTGAGAAGTTTCTTATCGAGTTGTATCATATCAGCCAGAAACCGCCCAGACCCCGCCGATTTTGGCTACAATTCTGCACAGTGCTTGTTTGCAATTCTCCCGAACACCTTGTCTTTATAGGGTTTGGACATTTAGAATTGCTCTGGGTGGAGTAATATCCTCTGCTCACATTTTTGTTAACAAACATACTTTTACTGACTCATCTTCTCAGGAGTAGATTCGAATGTTCACCAACGTCAAGTCCACAATCAGACATGTTGCGCCCGATGACCTGCGGGGCCGGAGACTGTTGAAAGTGGTCTATGTCGTACTGGAGCCGCAGTACCAGAGTGCCCTATCCGCTGCGGTACGCTCGATCAACGACCATAATCCCCACCAAGCGATCGAAATTAGCGGCTACCTCCTGGAAGAGCTGCGCGACCCAGAAAACTACGCGGCGCTCCAGGCCGACCTAGCCCAAGCCAATGTCTTCATCGCTTCACTGATCTTTATTGAAGACCTGGCCGAAAAGCTAGTAGCCGCCGTGGAACCCCACCGGGACAACCTGGACGTGGCCGTGGTTTTTCCTTCCATGCCCCAGGTGATGCGCCTGAACAAAATGGGCAGCTTCTCCCTTGCCCAGCTCGGCCAATCCAAGAGTGCGATCGGCGAGTTCATGAAAAAGCGTAAAGCCAAACAAGGCAGCAGCTTCCAAGACGGCATGTTGAAACTAGTCCAAACCCTGCCCAAGATTTTGAAGTTCTTGCCCATGGAAAAGGCCCAGGATGCCCGGAACTTCATGCTCAGCATCCAATACTGGCTGGGCGGTACCCCGGAGAACTTAGAAAACTTTCTACTGATGCTGGCTGATAAGTACGTCTATACCGGTGATAAGGCCGATAGCTCGATCGTTCCCACTACTTATAATGAACCGGTCACCTTCCTAGACATGGGCATCTGGCATCCCCTGGCGCCCCAAATGTTTGATGATGTGAAGGAGTATCTAAACTGGTACGTCAGTCGGCGCGATCTATCGGCGGATCAAAAGGATCCCTTGGCTCCCACCATTGGTCTCGTCCTCCAGCGCACCCACATTGTGACCGGTGATGATGCTCACTACGTGGCGATGATCCAAGAATTTGAAGCCATGGGCGCACGGGTGATCCCGATCTTTGCGGGGGGCTTAGATTTCTCCAAGCCCCTGGAGGCCTTTTTCTTTGAATCGGCCACTAACGACAATGCTTTGGTGGATGCGGTGGTTTCTTTGACCGGCTTCGCCTTAGTGGGCGGCCCGGCGCGTCAGGATCATCCCAAGGCGATCGAGTCGCTCAAGCGCCTGAATCGACCCTATATGGTAGCTCTACCCTTGGTTTTCCAGACCACCGAAGAGTGGCAGGATAGCGACTTGGGTCTTCATCCAATTCAGGTAGCGCTGCAAATTGCCATTCCCGAGTTGGATGGAGCGATTGAGCCAATTATTCTCTCCGGTCGCGATGGGAATACCGGCAGGGCCATTGCTTTGCAGGATCGGATCGAGGCGATCGCTGGTCGGGCCATGAAGTGGGCTAATTTGCGGATTAAGCCCAAGGCCACCAAGAAGATTGCCATTACGGTGTTTAGTTTCCCGCCCGATAAGGGCAACGTCGGTACTGCCGCCTATTTGGATGTATTTGGATCAATCTACGAAGTACTCAAAGGTCTGAAAAACAACGGCTACGATCTACCGGAGCTGCCAGAATCGCCCCAAGCCCTCTTGGAACAAGTGATCCACGATGCCCAAGCCCAATACAACAGTCCTGAGCTGAATGTGGCCTATCGGATGTCTGTGGAAGAATATCAAGACCTCACGCCCTACTCGGTACGCCTAGAAGATAGCTGGGGGCCCCCACCGGGCAACCTGAATAGCGATGGTCAGAACTTGCTGATTTTCGGTAAACACTTCGGCAACGTGTTCATTGGGATTCAGCCGACCTTTGGTTACGAAGGCGACCCGATGCGCTTGCTGTTCTCTCGATCAGCCAGTCCTCACCATGGTTTTGCGGCCTACTATACCTATCTAGAAAAGATCTGGGCCGCCGATGCGGTTCTGCACTTTGGTACCCATGGTTCTTTGGAGTTCATGCCCGGTAAGCAAATGGGCATGTCCAATGACTGCTATCCCGATAGCTTAATTGGCTCTATTCCAAACCTCTATTATTACGCCGCCAACAATCCTAGCGAAGCGACAATCGCCAAGCGGCGCGGCTACGCCGAAACCATTTCTTATCTGACTCCACCAGCGGAAAATGCCGGTCTTTATAAAGGTCTGAAGGAACTGGGCGAACTAGTTGGCTCTTACCAATCCCTCCGGGATAGCGGCCGCGGTGCCCAGATTGTAAATACGATTATGGACAAGGCGCGCATCTGTAACTTAGATAAGGATGTGGCCTTGCCCGATGTGGATGCTGCCGAAATCGATCTAGACCAAAGGGATTTAATTGTCGGCAATGTCTACCGTCGCCTGATGGAAATCGAGTCGCGGTTGCTGCCCTGCGGTTTGCATGTGATTGGGAAGCCCCCAACTGCGGAGGAAGCGATCGCCACTTTGGTGAATATTGCTAGCCTCGATCGGGATGAGGAAGGGATTAAGGGTCTACCGCGGATTATCGCCGAAAGCATGGGTCGCAATCTAGAAGAGCTGTATCAGGGGAACGATCAGGGGATCTTGGCAGATGTGCAAACACTGCAAGATGTCACCCTGGCGATTCGCGAAGCCGTAGCTGCGATGGTGCAGGCCCAAGCCGATGCGGATGGCCGGGTCTCCTTTGTTTCTAAGTTGAACTTCTTCAACATGGGCAAGAAAGAACCTTGGCTGGAAAGCTTATCCAAAGCGGGCTATGACAAGGTGAACACCGAAGAAATCAAGCCTCTCTTTGAGTATCTGGAGTTCTGTCTGCAGCAGATCTGTGCGGATAACGAGCTGGGTGGCTTGCTCCAAGGTTTGAATGGGGAATATGTGCTGCCAGGACCCGGTGGCGACCCGATTCGGAATCCGGATGTGTTGCCCACGGGGAAAAATATCCATGCCCTGGATCCCCAGTCGATTCCTACGGAGGCGGCGGTGAAGTCCGCGAAAGTGGTGGTCGATCGGCTCCTCGCCAAGCAAATGCAGGATAATGGCGGTCAATATCCCGAGACGATCGCCTGCGTGCTCTGGGGGACGGATAATATCAAGACCTACGGTGAATCTTTGGCTCAAATCATGTGGATGGTCGGTGTGAAGCCGGTGCCCGATGCTTTGGGTCGGGTGAATAAGCTAGTTCTGCTGCCCCTAGAAGAACTGGGTCGGCCTCGGATCGATGTGGTGGTGAACTGTTCTGGGGTCTTCCGGGATCTGTTTGTGAACCAGATGAATCTGTTGGATCAGGCGGTGAAGATGGCCGCTGAAGCCGATGAACCACTGGAGATGAATTTCATCCGCAAACATGCCTTGGCTCAGGCGGCGGAAATGGGCATCAATCTGCGCCAAGCGGCTACCCGGATTTTCTCAAATGCTTCGGGTTCCTATTCTTCCAACATCAACCTAGCGGTGGAAAATGGAACTTGGGATAATGAGGCTGAGCTGCAAGAAATGTATCTGAACCGCAAGTCTTTTGCTTTCAGTGCCGATAATCCTGGCACCATGGAGCAATCCCGGAAGATCTTTGAGACTTCGCTGAAGACAGCGGAGGTGACTTTCCAGAATCTGGATTCTTCGGAAATCAGTATGACCGATGTTTCTCACTATTACGATTCGGATCCAACGAAGGTAGTGGCCAGTCTACGGGAGGATGGCAAGATGCCCACGGCCTTTATGGCCGATACGACCACGGCCAATGCCCAGATTCGAACCCTATCGGAAACTGTGCGGCTAGATGCCCGCACCAAGCTGCTGAATCCGAAGTGGTATGAGGGCATGCTCAGCCACGGTTACGAAGGTGTCCGGGAGCTATCGAAGCGCTTAGTGAATACTTCCGGCTGGAGTGCAACAGCGGATGCGGTGGATAATTGGGTCTATGAGGATACGAATACGACTTTCATCAAGGATGAGGAGATGTGTAAGCGCCTGATGGATCTGAACCCCAATTCTTTCCGCAAGATTGTGGCAACTTTATTGGAAGTCAATGGCCGGGGCTATTGGGAGACTTCCGAAGAAAATCTAGACAAGCTCCGCGATCTGTATCAACAGGTCGAAGACCGGATTGAGGGAGTTGAGTAATAAAAACTCATAGAACGCCGCTGTGGTCTATGGCCACAGGGGTTTTGTAGGGTACCATTTTAAGCCGGGACACATTGAAAGCCCTCACCCCAGCCCTCTCCCAAGTTTGGGAGAGGGAGAAAGAGACTCCGCTTTTGGCTCCGGCTCCCCTTCTCCCAAACTTGGGCGTGCAGGGCGAGCGCCTGAGGTTGCCTCAGGCGAAACCCTCGCAGCACTAGCAGGGGTTGGGGGATGAGGGCTTTCAATGATTTTCGTTGTTTTTTGTCCCACATTAAGTTCCTACCCGTTTTGTATAATACTCGCAATAACGGTTTCGCCTCGAATCAGTGATCATGGGCATAAGCACTAAAAACCGCCGCAAGTTGACTATCGATGATCGATGCTATGTATGGTATGTCATAGAAGATTGTGACTCATCAAATTACGTATTGCATGTTCTCTCCGATGACAAGCAGTTCATCGTTCATTACCACTTGAAACAGCATGACGACGCAAGGCACCTCACCGTTCTTGGCGCTGAGTTCCGGCGGGCGATCGGAACTGGTGGCGTTTGGCGTAGATTTCGATGTCCAAAATGGGATGTAGAAAATGATGTAGTAACGCCCCGTAATGTTCGCAATCTGATTGATTGGTGCCAATCATCAGGTGATGTTATAGAAGTCGATTACGCTGGTAAAGCACTTCCGCTGGGTGGTTGTTGCACCTGCTGTGGTATCGACCTTCGTGGAATGATTCCAGGCTCAGACTGTTGTCATAAGTGTGGCCGTCCAGTGGCAGAAAGAGTGACCTTACCTTGAAAAATTCCCTTAAATAGAGTGGGTACGTCGGGGTTACAATTCTATTGACCCTTACAGCAGAAGATCTCTGAAGCCATGAGCAAAGTTCATTCATCTCGCCGATACGGGAGTACCCGTCCTACGGGATCGGGAATATTGAGCAAGAGTATTGCCCTCAGGAAGTTGATAGTTCGCTTAGGAGTTATTTTCTTGCTGGGGCTATTTATTTCTCTGGAAATCACCCCCAGCTTGGCCAAGACCTCTCCCAAAAATACGATTTTGATGATTGGCGATGGGATGGGTTGGGAAATGGCCAGAGCGGCAGCCATTCAGCAACAGATTAATCGAGGTCAGGTCGGCAACAAGCTCAGGAATTTTTATACTCGCAGTATCGGTACGGGCTTGAATTTCCAGCGGCTCACCGGCTATACGATCGCCACCACCTACGGCACCACGATCGCCAATGAAAAAGGTGTTTTTGATACCACTAATAGCGCTTTGGATAACTCCATAGCCTTTACCGGACGTAGTTCCCTGCGATCGGGCTTCCGCTTCGACCCTACTTTCAATTCCGGCACTAAAGGCAATGGCGGTGGCACCGTAGCTGCTGGGGCCAAGGGGAATTTAGTGGGCTACGACCCAGTCAGAGGTGGGGATAATCCTTGGACACCGGGCACAGACAAAGAATATATCAAACACAGCTATCCAGATTCGGCCAATACGGCTACGGCTTTATATACGGGAGTCAAAAGTTATAACAACGCGATCGGCGTGGATATTTTTGAGAAAAATCTCGATGGGATTTTAGCCCAGTCAGCTCGCTTGGGCAAAGCCACTGGATTAGTGACATCCGTGCCGATCGATCATGCCACCCCCGGAGCCGCCGCTGCCCATGTGAATCGGCGCACCAAGTACGATGCAGCCTATCCAGCCCTCGATAATATCCTGCAACAAGAACTGCGGATCTATCAACCCAACGTCCTCTTGGGTGGCGGCCATCCCCTATCTGCGCCCAAGGATCTATTACCCAATGGGGTAGAGCCAAATCGGGATAATACCTACATCCAGCCCGAAACTTACCAAGAGCTCAGCACTAAGCCCACCAGCAATCGCTATGGCTATACCTTTCTAGAGCGTGGCAAGGATGCAGCTAAAGTACTAGCCAAAACGGCGAAATCGATCGATCCCAACCGAGACGGTCACCTAGTCGGTCTCTATGGTGCCCGAGGCCAGAATGGCAATCTACCGGTCAGCTCAGCCAATGGTGACTACAGCACCACGGGCTTGGATATGTTTTCCGTGCATAGTAGCAAGGGCCTCAAACAAGATCTAAACCGGCCTTTGTTGCCGGGGGAGACCGATACCTCTTTTATTGCCAAGGAGCGCAACGAAAATCCGACCTTATCTGAATTGACCAATGCAGCACTGGCAATCCTCAGCAAAGACCAAGATGGCTTCTGGCTGATGGTGGAAGGTGGCGATATCGATTGGGCGATGCATGATAATAATATCGATAATGCAATCGGGGCCACCTTAGATTTTGATCGAGCCGTCGGCAAAGTGATCGGCTGGATTAATACCCATGGGGGCTGGCAGCAGAATCAGCTCATTGTCACTGCCGACCACGACCATTATTTGACCCTCGGCGAGAACTTCCCCCAACTACTGCGCCAACAAGGAGCCGAAGCCCTGACAGCGGTCGACAGGGCCACCAGCGCAGGCCACTATTGGGGTTCACGGCCAGAGCTGCTGAAAATTAACGACCCCAAAGCTCCCACCCAACAAATCGATGATCCGGAATCGGGCAAATATGGCTGGGGTAGCCACAGCAATCGTCCGGTACCAGTTTATTATCAAGGAGCCAATAGCCACATTTTAGACAGGTCGATCGGCAAAGGTTATCAAGCCTATGGTTTCGACATCCCAGGGATGCCGGGGGCGATCGACCAAACCGCAATTTATCGATCGCAAAAAAATAGCCCTCACCCTAAATCCCTCTCCCAATTCTGGGAGAGGGACTTCAAACCGACTCCCCTTCTCCCAAGTTTGGGCGTGCAGGGCGAGCGCCTGAGGTTGCCTCAGGCGAAACCCTCGCAGCACTAGAAGGGGTTGGGGGATGAGGGCAAGCCATTGGTCAAGCCAAAATTTCCTGGCCGATCGATACGTACTGCTGCCAGCCAAACTGAGCGCGTGGATCGCTGTAGTTTTGGACCGTGACCCCTTTGCTGGGAGCCCGTTCAAAAGCCACAAGGCGAGCAATATCCGTCTTAAAGAGGGGCAGCTTGTGCTCCTCCAAAAATTCTCGGCCACTGCGGCCATTGCGCGTACGCGGATCCACTTGAGTCAGTAGCACCTTGAACTTCGCACCCCAAGAATTGAGTAGTTCCGCCGCCTTGAGCGTAGCATCCATATCCAGGTGGTTAGGAGTAGTGGGCAGAATGATCAGATCGCTGCTGCTGGTCAGATCCTTGAGTTCTTCCGGCTCCGGACGAGCCTGGGTATCCACCACAATGTGCTGAAATTTTTGAATGATGGCCGTAGCTGCCGCTTGGGATGCCACCGTAAAATCCAGCTTGTCTTCCCGCGACCAAACTAAAGCCGATCGATTTTTGTCCGCATCCACTAGCAGCGTCGGCGCTTTGCTTTGAAAGTAAGATGATAGATGCACTGCGGTGGTTGTTTTACCCACACCACCTTTGAGAGCCGTAATGGTAACAATCATGTTTGCCACAGAATCAATAACAAGCAGTTTAGCGAGTTATTGATTCCCTTTAGTCAGATCTTAATCAACAGCAATAGTCGGCTTGGGCTTCCATATAGCCCCGGCCCCGCAGTAAGCCAGTACTGGCTCCTGGCAACAGATAGCGCAGCCGCTCCGGGGGGAAATTAGCGGCCAAAAGGTTTGCATTTTTGACTTGGCGAGGCCAATGGAAAGTCTTGGGAGTCCGGAGGGGTTTGGGATTACCTGCTCGATCGGGCAACAAATGACGGCCCGTGAACAACATTCCACCTTGAGCAGCATAGTAAATACAGGCCGAGCCAGGCGTATGTCCTGGTGTCCAGATCGCCTCGATCTCTTCCCCTAGCTGCCACTGTTGCTGATAGGTAGTAGTGGGCGTATCGGGCAGGAGGTAGGCTTCCTGTTCTTGGATGACCACTGTGCAAGACAATTCCTTTACTATTTTGGCCGTTTGACCCAACCCGCCCCGATGGGTGATCAGGAGCCACTGCACGCCGCCCTGAGCCGCAATAAACTCCTGATTTGCTACGGACCAAGCCGGAGCATCGATCATGATATTGCCACTGTTGTTTACAATAAAGTAGGCGGTACCGCCAAGTGTGTCGCGATTCGGGGCAAAGGCAAACACATTGTCTAAAACCGAGTGAGGTGCTTTGCCCGCAGGCTGGGATTCCGGAGTAAACATAGAAGAACAGCGCGCTCAAAGACAACATAACGACCAGCCACAACCCACAACAGTCCACAATGGTGCAGATGCAAACTTCAGAGGGAATTTAGTTCATGGATAGCTGGCTTGCAATAATTTTATCAGGCATGTTTGTCTATTGGTTGTTGGCCAGAGATCCTCGCCGATCGAACCGGACTTCCACCTGGGTGCTGATGCTCGTGCTCATGTTACCACCACTGTTCACGGTGGGATTCTTGCAAGTCTACAAAAAATTACCTTCGTACTACTGGATTGTCCCCATTTGGCTGGGCAGTGCTGGTTTGTACTGGTGGTTGAATCGGCCCTTGCTGAAGGGCAAGCCCAGCCAAGCAACGGAATCGGAAAATCCCGATCGGTCAGAGGAATCTCCGGAATCCAAGACTCCGGTGCAGCCAAAACAGGTGGCCTCGCTCCAGCAGATTAGCAATGAAGAAGAAGTGCAGTTGCGAGAATGCTTTCCTTGGGCGGTCTACTTCTTGGACTCGATCGAGTACCGCGCCCAGGGCATCGTGTGCCGAGGTAAGCTGCGGGCAAATGCAGAAGATGCTTATCAGACCGTTACCCAGAATATCCAAGAACATTTTGAGAATCGATTTTTTGTGCTGTTCCAGTCCGGCTTTAGCGATCGACCCTTCTTTGTCCTGGTGCCCAACATGGGCCAGGGGAGCAATGTCAAGAAAAACAGGCCTTTGCATTACATGCTGATGGTCAGTAGTGGGATATTAGCTTGGGCCTGTGCCTGTCAGATGGGAGCCTACTTAATGGAGCCAAAATTCACCGGTAGCACTGCGGCGATTCCGGCGGCAGCCCAAGGCTGGCCCTATGCTCTAACTCTGTTAGGGACTTTGAGTGCTAGGGATGTGGGGCGTTGGCTAGCGGCCCGCTATCATCAACTCCAGACTGGCCTGCTGTACTTCATTCCCCTGCCGTTTTTTCCGGGCAGTTGCGGCACGCTGATGCAGTTGCGGGACCCCTTGCCCCATCGGCGGGTGCTGTTCGATCTGGGTCTTTGCGGTGGAGCTGTTAGCTTGTTCGCTAGTCTAGTAGGTCTCTGGTGGGGCCTGCATCTATCGCCGGTAGTGGCCTTGAGCAAAACATCGGGAATTTTAAATTTCCAATCCTGCGATCCGCGCTTTTCTTTGTTATTGACGATCGTCAGCAAATTAGCCTTGGGCCAGAAGCTGGGGCCAGATATAGCGATTTCTCTGCACCCGGTGGCCGTTGCTGCCTACCTAGGTTTTCTGTTGACTGCTATTAATCTGCTGCCCTTTAAGCGCTTCGATGGGGGCAACATCGTTCATGCCATGTATGGAGTACGGGGCAGTGTGATTATCGGACAGGTGACCAAAACCCTGTTGCTGATCCTGGGATTCGTGCAGTATCGTTTTTCGGGCCAGAACGGCAGTTTGATTTTTGCTATTCTGTTGACCTTTTTCCCGACGGTTTCCGATCCAACTTTGAACGATGTGGCGGAGATCGATGGACGGCGGGACATCATGGGGTTTGTGTTATTGGCGATCGCCGTCCTGATATTCATGCCCGTTGGCGGTCAGATGGCCAGTTGGCTTGGCGTTTAAATCTTTACAAATTTTGCGCTAAATAGCTGACGCCCTCGCCCACCAGTCATCATTTTTCCCTAGAGACTTCCGCCATAAATACTAGAAGACAATGATTGTGATAACGATCGCTGTGTTACCAGATACCAAATTGGTATTCTCGTCACTGTCTCTGGATGGTTGCAAAAGAAGTCCGGAGCGTTTCTAGAAACTAAGAACCGAGAACCATGGCAAATTCCCAGAGCTACCTATTGAACCCTGCGGCTGTTGGGGGCAGAAGTATTGTTAACACGCTTGGCAGCGATGTTGCATACGATGGCAAACAGTTTTTGACTGCGCAGTTCGAAGGACCCCGGCGCAACCGATCGCTCTATCTGGAAGACGGTACCAAAAGTATTGCCATTGGATCTCAGCAATTTAGTTTATCCAATCTGGTGGCCAATGCTCAAGAAGTTGCGCGGATTGGCAATCGGGTAGCCTGGGATACCTATGATGTCAACACTGCCACTGCCAGTATTCGCTACTATGACGGCAGCAAAACCGTCGATTTGGGCAGTGGTATTTCGCCGAAATTTTACAAACAGGGGATTGTTTGGGGGAATGAGAAAGGTCTGCAATACTTTGACGGTCAGAGTACTAAGCAGCTTAGCGATCGTTCCATTTTGGGCGTTAATCCGGTCAAGGTTTCCGGAGATTATGTGGTGTGGGCCGGTGGCGTAGATACGGCTGAGTTATTCTTCTACGATGGCAAAAGTACTAAACAAATTACGACCGAAGGATTTAATAGCTTTGGCCGTCGCACGGCTCGCCCAGTTTATGAAATATCTGGTTCCCAGGTGGTTTGGAGTTCTTATGTGTCAGGGGCAAGCAGCACCAATTCAGAAATTTATTATTTCGACGGCAGTAAAACCACTCGCTTAACCACTAATACTAGAATAGATAGCAATCCTGGTTTCTTTCAGGGTAACCCCATTTGGACTGGCATTGATGCTAATGGGATATCCCAAATTTTCACCTATAGCGACGGTCAGGCACGGGCCATTACCACAGCTCAGAATAATAGTGACAACTACAAGGTTATAGATGGACTGTTGGCTTGGGAGAGAGTCGATGCCCAAACGGGTAATTCCGATATCTATGTCTATGATGGTAAAAAGATTTCTCAACTGACGAATACTCCCGATCTATCTGAGTTTCTAGATCCAAACAAGTCCGATCGGCTCTATTGGTCTTCTACTGCTGGTCAATTCACCTATAACAATGGTCAAGTCCAGCGGCTCGATCTGGGTACTGGCAACTATGGATTAGCCGGTGCCAAGCAGGATAATTTGTTGCTGGAAGGATTCACCGATTTTAATGATGGCCAAGGCCAAGTTGGGGAAGATTTCGGTGGGGTCTATCAAGCCAAAGCCTTTGATGCTAAAAATATCAAGCGGGGAACAGCTAATGGGGATGTACTCACTGGTAATTTAGATAGCAATATTATCTATGGTTTGGATGGAGCCGATCGGATTACTGGCGGCAAAGGCACTGACAATCTCTATGGTGGTAACGGCAACGACACGATCGTTGGGCAGGGGGGTGATGACCTGATCTTGGGTGAGGCCGGGAACGATCGGCTCGATGGTGATGCTGGTGACGATGTGTTAGTGGGGGGTGCTGGCAACGATACGCTCATTGGTGATGCCGGTCGGGATACATTGATTGGGGGTACCGGCGATGACCAAATCGAGGGTGGCGATGGCAACGATGCTCTCACTGGTGGTGATGGCAACGACCGGATCGATGGTGGTAACGGCAATGACACTATTGCGGGCGGAGCTGGCAATGACAGCATCTACGGCGGTGACGGGAATGACTCCATCACTGGCGGGGCTGGCAATACCCTAGTTCGAGGTGGCGATGGTAACGATACGATCATTGGTGAATATAACACTCTGAGTGCCGAGCTATATGGCGATAATGGCAATGACCTAATTACTGGTAGCGATGGCAATGATACGCTCAACGGCGGTAATGGCAATGATACGCTCAATGGTGGCCAAGGCAACGATGTGATTCTAGGCGGCAACGGTAGCGATATTTTGGCTGGTGGTGCTGGAGATGATACCTTAACTGGTGGAGGTGGCCGCGATACCTTCGTTTTCGAGGGATTTGGTAGTACAGCTTTAATCGCCTTTGGGGTCGATCGCATTAATAACTTCAATGTGGCTGAGGACAAAATCAAGCTAAACAGTTATGACCCATCCGTCGCAGTCTTTGGTAGCAATCTCAAGTTTGCAGCGGTCGCCAATGATGCGGCGGTAGAGACCAATGCAGCCACGATCGTCTACAGCAAAGCTACGGGTAATTTGTTCTTCAACCCCAATGGAGCTGAGGCCGGACTGGGTGACATTGGCAGTCAGTTTGCCACCCTGAACAATAAACCCCAAACCCTGGCTGCTAGTAACTTCTTACTGGGCTAACCTCGTCCAAATCCTCGCCCCAATTCCAGCTTTAGCTATCTCCGCCGTTGATCCGAGTATCAGTTGATTTATATGTTCAATCGATCGCTCCCACACTGAGCATGGGAACGATCTGTCCCAGATTGTCAATTACTTGCGACCAGCCAAATGCCGATCGAAGAAAGCCATCATCATCGCTGTAGCTTCAGCGGCGGCTGCCGGATGATAGCTATTCCGTCGATCGCTCATAAAGCCATGGCCCGCCCCCGGAAAGATATTGAGGCTATAGCGCTTCTTTGCCAGCGAGAGAGCCTTGGCAATACGCTGGTGTTCTTCGGCCACAATATAGGAATCCTCACTGCCATACATCAGCATCAGCGGCGCTTCCATCGATGACACTTGGTTGAGTAGACTGGCCCGACCCGCCACATCATCCTGGGCCGCAATCCCACCACCATAGAAGGACACTGCCGCCTTAATTTGCTTGGCATGAACTTCGTTGGCCATAAAGGTATAACGGCCGCCCATACAAAAGCCTGTCACCCCTACCCCATCGGACAGCACTTCCGGTCGGCCTCTTAGGAAATCCACAGTTCTGATAAACTCCACCATCACCACATCATCTTTCAGGGTCTTGAGCTTCGCGATCGCCCCATTCAAATCCGTATAGGGAAAAACCTGGCCGTGATAAATATCCGGGGCGATCGCGGCATAGCCCTGGGCCGCTAGTCGATCGCAGAAACCCTTGATATGATCATTCAAGCCAAAGGCTTCCATAAACACCACGATCGCCGGGGCTTTTTTGTTCCCCACCGGGGGCGAGTAGTAGGCTTGTAATGACCGATCATCTGCTGGATCGATCGCCTCTAGTTTTACCATCCGGCCACGGGGCTTGGCCACTGCGGACTCCTGCAAAGCCAAAGTGCCCACCAACCCAGTACCTGCCAACAGGAGATTCCGTCGTTTCATAAATGCTGCCAAGAAAATACAAACATATTGTATCGTGATTTCTTTTCAGCAGGACATCAAATCCTCTCCACGGTAAGGTGATTCCGAAGAATAAGTATGAAGACCTCTTTCCATTCGATACACAGAATTTTCAAGAAGCTGTAGAGTTCTTCGCTTAGGAGTTTTTGGACAGCAATACGGTGGGTCGAAAGGCGGCTATTTGAGCGGGGGTGGGTTGACTAGTAAGAAAGTCGAGGATATAGCGATATACTTGGGCAGACAGAGCAGAAGGCGATAGGCAGCGAGATAATAACTCGGGCAGTTGGTCATGAACGGGAGCCAGTTGCTCCATTAGTTCATCAGGAATTTCGATCGTGAGTGTAGCCATAATATTGGTGGAGGTAGAGGGCTAAATTTTCCCAAGCGCATGGTAATCATGGCTTTGCGACATCTTCCGGCACTTCCGGATGAGAGTAAGCGTCCCACAAGACATCTCGAAAGATGTGTGTGGCTTCCTTGGGGATCTTAATTGATCCTTTACCCGCAAAACCCTACACATTCGGTTGTTCAGGTTCAATATCATGCCAGCATTTTCGGCTTTGCGATGATAGTTTCACTGTACCACAATATTGCACTACGCAAAGAGCTAGGTACTACCGTAATAAACAATGCAACCAAAACCCACAAAAGAAAACACCCTAATCAGGAGTGCATTCTCATAAGAGAGCCTTGCAATGACTGAAGAACAGCCACGTCTAAAGGCAATCTATTCCGTCTCCTTCGGGCTTAGTTTTCCGGAGTCATCCTAAAGCTTTCCCCATAGGCTGCTGGGCTGTAAGTTTTCTGGTCATCAGAAATATTCAAAAAAGCTGGGTAATATTCACCTGCTGCCAAAACTGCAATCCGCCGCGGGCCAGCTATCTTGCTACTTGGGTGCCGGGATTCATACGCAATATTGATTGTGCTGCCGCGTTTGATGCCTTTTTTCGATCGCTGCACCGCAACTACTTGAGCTGTTACGAAGAATGCAGTGAACTCTCGATTGCCAGTGAGTCTTCTGTCAACTGTAATCACTTTGATAATCAGGGCTTCTTCAGCACTGACCCGCAGTTTGTCATAGCTCCCAGGTGGGATCTCAGCTTGGGCTGGTAGAGGGAGGAAGAATGGGATTAAAGCTGCTATCAGCATGAGAATGTTGGTGAGCGATCGCTTACTGTTAATACTGTTAGTCATATCATCTGGACAAGTCTTGAATAATATCTATTGAATCAGATCCTACACCATTTTTGACGAGGGCGAAAATGGTCAATGCAGATTCCCGCTGCCTTGATAATTACAGAGAGCGCCGATGCACCAGTGTAGGCGTAGCCTGATCCGTAGGTACCAAGAGAATTTCGCTGATATTCACATGAGCTGGGCGACTGAGCGCAAAAAGAATTGTTTCGGCCACATCGATCGCCCTCAACGGCACCACCCCATCATAAACCCGCGCCGCCTTTTCCTTGTCCCCATGAAAACGCACCGCACTGAACTCCGTATCCACCATCCCCGGATCGATACTGGTCACTCGCACTAGCGTACCGAGTAAATCTATTTTCAAACCCTCGGAAATTGCCCGCACCGCCGCCTTCGTACCGCAATACACATTCCCCGCCGGATAAGTCTGATGACCCGCGATCGAGCCGATATTCACCACATGGCCGCGCCCCCGCTCCACCATCCCCGGCACGATCGCCCGCGTCAGATACAAGAGACCCTTGATATTGGTATCGATCATCTCCTCCCAATCATCCACCTCCCCCTCATACAGCTTATGCAAACCCCGGCTCAGACCCGCATTGTTGACCAAGATATCGATCGAACGCCACTCCTCCGGTAATCGATCGAGCCGAAAAGGCTGACGCACATCCAGAGTCACCGCTAGCACCGCCGCTGCCCCCAAGCTCAGACAGCTAGCTTGGATCTCAGCTAGGCGATCGGCCCGCCTGGCCAAGAGAATCAACCTCGGCCCACGCGGAGCCAGCAACTCCGCACAGGCAGCTCCAATGCCACTGCTGGCCCCGGAGATCAGAATAGTCTGGGAGCTAAAATCCACCATTAGGAACGGCGCAGCACATGAATGCGGCGCGTTACGGAAGTTATCCCATCTGGTCGGACGAAAGTTACCGATAGCCAATAGTCCCCAGACTTACCGGGAGCCTTGGTATCTTTAAAAATACCACCAGCACTCAGTAGCTCTAGGTTCAAAGCATCAGACTTATTGTAAGCACTGCCACTGACCGCCCGTTCGGTCACCATGCCCAGGATCACATCATCACCCAGAGGTTCCTGGACGATCGCCTCAATACTGTAGTCCGCATTAGTCCGCACCTTGTCAGGTACCCGCAGATCCACAGTCGGTGGCTTAGTGCCGCTGGTAGCCACAATTTTTTCGCTAATAATTTCCTGCTGGGCAATCTTGCCATTGACAATTCGTTGGCGGGACTGAATCTGGGCCGTCAGCTTCACCGGTTTGCCATTTTGGACACCACTGCCATCGATCTGCGTCAGGGTTTCTAACAAGCCCCCATTGCCCTCCGGCTTCCAAGACTTGATCGTAGTGCTATAGCGCAGGTTGGAATAGCGCTGCCAAAAGGCACCCACCGACTTTTGCCATTCACCCAAGCTCATCCCATCCACAGCATAGCCCGGTGCAAAGTTTTCGCTGAGTCCCGAGAGTTGTTTAGCATTGGCAGCTCGATCAACCTTTCTGACTAGTTCGACCACCGTGGCCGGAGGCTGTGCCGCCGCAACCATTGGTGCCGTCAGTAAACTAACACCAGTCAGCAACAAAAAAACAGATTTCGATCCAGCCATAGCAAGGTTTTAGGTAGATTTGTGGGTCACAGACAGTCAGATAATGGTTTAATTATTACAGCTCGATCGGCTAGTTGCAGAAAAATTTAGGAAAAAATCGCGTGTCTCAGGGTTCCGGTAAACTTCTCATTGCCGCTAGTGGTACTGGTGGCCATCTCTTTCCAGCCGTGGCCGTGGCTAGCAAGCTGAAAGAGGTAGAAATCGAATGGATGGGAGTGCCCGATCGGCTAGAGACTAAATTGGTGCCTCAGGAATATCCCATGCACCTAATTTCCGTACGCGGGTTCCAAGGCAAATCCATTCCAGAAAATCTAAAGACGGCGTGGATGTTGACTAGCAGCGTTTTTGCCACTCGTAAGCTCCTCAAAAAAGGCAAATTCACTGGAGTCTTTAGCACCGGCGGCTACATTGCTGCCCCGGCGATCTTGGCGGCCCGGAGCTTGGGATTGCCCGTGGTTCTGCACGAATCCAACGCCCTACCTGGCAAAGTCACCCGCTGGCTCAGCCCCTTCTGTACCCGCGTGGCGATCGGTTTCAACAGCGCCGCCCAATATCTGAAAAAGGCCCGCACAGTCTATCTCGGTACGCCAGTACGGGAGCAGTTTCTCCAGCGCCAGAAGATCGACCTGCCCCTGCCGGAAGGCCGCCCGATTATTGTGGTGGCTGGGGGTTCCCAAGGAGCCGTGGCCCTGAATAATTTGGTGCGGGAATGTGCGCCAGCTTGGATCGCGGCGGGGGCCTTTATCGTACATTTGACGGGCGATCGAGACCCCAATTCCCAAGCGCTCCAGGATCCGAGCTATTGGGCGATGCCTTTCTGCGACAACATGGCGGGCCTACTCCAGCGGACTACGCTGATCATCAGTCGCTCTGGGGCAGCCACCTTGACGGAGCTGATGGTCTGTCGGGTACCCTCTATTTTGATTCCCTATCCCTTTGCTGCCGAAGACCACCAATTTGTGAATGCCAATTGTTTGGCTCAAGCCGGTGGAGCCTTGGTTTTCCGTCAAGAAAAACTGAGCGCCACCCTCCTCTCGCAGGAAGTGTTAGATTTACTCCAGTCGCCCCAAAGACTCCAGACCATGGCCTACAATACAGCCAATATGGGCATTCTGAACAGCGCCGATCTGTTGGCCGATCTGATCAGGGACTTGATGGGGCTACCCCAGTCCAGTTAACTTCATCTTCTTTAAAAACATGGCAAAAGCAATTTGGAACGGTGCGGTGATTGCCGAGAGCGATCGCACGGAAGTGGTGGAAGGCAACCATTATTTTCCGCCCCAGAGCCTGAAGTCAGAGTATTTTCAGCCCAGCAATACCCACAGCACTTGTCCCTGGAAGGGCCTATGTAGCTATTACAATGTGGCGGTGAATGGCGAAACGAACAAGGATGCTGCTTGGTTTTACCCGGAACCGAAGGAGGCCGCTAAAAATATTGCTGGTTATGTGGCTTTTTGGAAAGGAGTGGTGGTAGAAGCTTGATTGTAGATTTGGTGGAAATTACGCGCTTGCGGTCGCAGTTAGCCGATTACCCGGATGCGCTGATTGCCCTGGAGGTGTTGGCCGAATGTGAGGGTGACCTGGCGGATGCAGCCATGGCACTGGGGATTCGGGCGGGCCTCCAACCAGGCTTAGACAACGATGATTGGCTGGCAGCGATGGCCAAGCGCTGTCGGGCGGCGCTTTGCCGGGAGGAGTTCCGCCGGGACTTGATCGATGGTAACCGGACGACGGCATTACATTTTTTGCAAACCAAACAGATCTGCCCCAGCCTGCTAGCAGTGCCAATTTTGCTCTATGCAGAACAGATGGGCATCAATCGCTTTTGCGAACCACTGGATTTGTTACTAGACGATCAGCCCTAGGCTTTGCTACAATCAAGAAATCTGCGGACGTGGCGGAATTGGTAGACGCGCTAGGTTTAGGTTCTAGTGTCTTTGATGTGAGAGTTCGAGTCTCTCCGTCCGCATTCTAAAAGGGACTTTTGTATTTCCCAAGGATCCCAATAGGAGGGGCGAGTTTGAAACCCGCCCCTCCTATTGATATATTCAGTATCATCGGCTAGGCAATCGACATTACCACCCGATCGCGCCCCTGGGCCTTGGCGGCATAGAGCGCCCGATCGGCAGATTCTAGCAGACCACCCACCTCTTTTTCCCTGGTCGGAATGGTCGTAGAGACTCCCAAACTCATGCTCACATAGGTAGAAACCATCGAATATTTGTGGGATATTTGAGTATTTTTGACGGCCGATCGAATGTTTTCAGCAACATAGACCGCACCTTGGGCATCGGTATTCGGTAGCACCACCACAAACTCCTCACCGCCGTAGCGAGCCACCAAGTCGCCAGGACGACGCACCGCACTGCGCAGCGCCGCACCTACCTTCACCAGACAGCGATCGCCCTCGGGGTGACCGTAGTTGTCGTTGTAATTTTTAAAATGATCGATGTCGCACATGATCACCGACAGGGGCGCGCCCACCCGTTGCATTCTGGCCCATTCTTGCTGGAGATATTGCTCGAAGCCCCGGCGATTGATCAGCTTCGTCAAGCTATCTAAATTCGCCAGCATCTTCAGGTTTTGGTTATCCTGCTGCAACTCCTCAGCGATCTTGAAGCGATCTTTGAGTTGCTGGGACTGCTGCACCATATTCTTGACCCGCTGGCGCAGGATTGCCAGATTCACCGGCTTCGTCACATAGTCATTGGCCCCGGCGGCAAAGGCTTTCTCCACCGATTCATCATCGTCCAAAGAAGTGATCATCAAAATCGGAGTCAGCCGGTTCGACTCCAGTTCCTTCAGTTTTTCGCAAAACTCAAAGCCATCCAAAAACGGCATCACCGCATCTACTAGCACCAAGTCTGGCCGATGCTCCAGATAGGCAGAGATCCCATCGTTGCCATCCTTGGCCAAAATCACCTCGAAACCATCTAGTTCCAGAGCTTCACTGACCTTCATCCGGACGACGATATCGTCATCAACAACTAATATTCTCGGTGGCCGCAAGGAATCCAGAACCATACTAAATACTCAGGGAAAAGAGACTGCACTAGCCCCCAGGGCCATGCAGACAGCAAACATTAGGGAACTGAGTACTAATTTGTGTTCACAGTCATAACATTGAAGCCCTAGGATCCATTAGCTCGTGAGAGGTTGGTAGCAAGCACTGTCATGACATAGAAGCCATTTTAGGATCGTCGATCAGCTCTATTCGGTTCTATAATCCTTAGTCTACCCCGATCGACAATCAGAAATAGCCGAGACCCGATCGAATTTTCCCAGGATGGCGTTGATGGTGCAGAAGTATTTGCTGGTGATTTCTAGTCTGGTAATGGCAGCAACGGCTTTGCCGCCCGCCGCCTTCGCCCAGAGTTCATCAGCAGCCCAGGTTTGTCCGGCAGACCTAGACCGGACAGTAGCAGCCATTGCCGATCGAAAAGGCTGGCAGCGCTACCAGTGGGGCATTTATGCCCAGGCATTGAATGCCAACACTCCCTTGCTCAACTATCGCGGCCAGAGCAACCTAGTTCCCGCTTCCACCACCAAATTGCTCACCACCGCAGCTACCCTGCGCCAATTTGGCGGCCAGTACCGGCTACGCACCTCTATTTACCGAGATCCCGGCGGCGATCCTCAGCAACCGTCCCTGACCGTGGTCGGGCGTGGCGACCCGACTATCACCACCGCCGAAATCCAAAAACTCAGTGGCTTACTCAAGGCCCAAGGCATTCAGCGCATCACCCAGCTCACGGCGGATACCAGCTACTTCCGGGGCGACAGCATTAATGGCAATTGGGAATGGGGCGACTTAGTGACGGACTACGGGACACCGGTCACCAGCTTGATCTTGCAGCAGAATGCCGTCAGCTTAACCGTCAGCCCCCAAAAAGCCGGTCAACCAGCCAGCTATCGGTGGCGCAACGCCCTGGCCGGAATTCCTTGGCAAATAGACAATCGATCGATCACCGGACCCAGCAATTCAGCCAACACGATCGGGCTGAATGGCTCCTTCGGTCGCTCGGCCCTCACCCTAAGCGGACGCATTCCGACCAACGGCAGTCCCACAATCCTGAGCCTCGCCATGTTCGATCCCCAGGATACTTGGCTACGCCAGCTCCAGTACAGCTTGGGCCAACAACAAGTCAGTGTCAATCGCCTCCAATTTACCGATCGCCCAGTCATGGGCAATGAGGTAGCGGCGATCGAGTCCCCACCACTGATCGACCTGATTAAGGAAATCAACGGCAACAGCAATAATCTCTTCGCCGAAGTGCTGCTCAGAACGATCGGGCGCGCCCATCCCAAACACAGTAGCAGCGAGACGAGCACCGCCGATCTAGGTCTAGAAATGGTAGAGCAAAAACTGCGAGAAATCGGCGTAGATTCTAGCTACTACCAACAGTTCGATGGCTCTGGCCTATCGCGGAAAAATCAGATTGCCCCGATCGCGCTGGTGCAAACCTTAGTGGGGATGGCCCGCACCCCGGAAGCCAACCTGTTCCGGGAGTCCCTAGCCAGCAGCGGTCAATCGGGCACCCTGGCCAACCGCTTCAAAGCCACTCCCGGCAAGATTCGCGGTAAGACTGGCTCTTTTACCGGCACCTCTGCCCTAGCGGGTTACGCCGAACCGGCTGGTTACCAGCCATTGGCCTTCAGCATTATTGTGAACAACTTCGATCGGCCTAGTGCAGAAATTCGGGGGGCGATCGACGAGATTGTTGGTACATTATTGAAACTCAAATCCTGCTAGATCTTTAGATCCAATGGAAATTCCTATTGAAAAAATAGAGTCACAAAAAATCCTCGCGATCGAGAGGATTTCCTGAAAAGTCAATAAAAAAGCCTAAGACTTGCCCAACCAGCCAGCGCTGAGCACTACGGTCAAAGATAAAAACACCACCGCCAGAGACCAAGTAATGCGGTTCAGGGTATTCTCGGCGCTCTTATTGCTAGTAAATAGCTGAGCCTGACCACCAATGCCCCCGATGCCCGCATCGCCCTTGGGACTATGCAGCATGACCAACAGGGTCAGGAAAACCGCGGCTACAGCCCAGACAATTCGCAAAACTACTACAGCCGACATCCAAAACCTCTAGACAAATTCAATAAAATTTTTGATCGCACTGTTCCGATTTTGGCACGGTCGATCGGAAAAAGCAATTTTTGGACAGAGGTGGAGAGTCCTCGAAATCCCACTTCAAAAAATTTTAATACTTAGACCCCGACCCGGATCGGCGTGCGGTTGGGTTTTACCTCGATCGACAATGGCTCGATTATCGAGATCCCAGTCATCTCATCGGGTTGGGGCAAGCCCAGAATCTGCAAGATCGTGGGGGCAATATCCGCCAGCCGACCACCTTCCCGGAGCACCACCTCGGTGCCATAGCCCGGAATCGGCAACTTCTCGCCTTCCACCAAAATAAACGGTACTTGATTAGTTGTGTGAGCCGTCCAAGGATTGCCATGTTCGTCGCACATGGTTTCCGCATTGCCATGATCGGCAGTGATCAAAGCCGTTCCACCGACCCGACTGATGCCTTCTAACAAACGACCCAAGCAGCGATCAACCACCTCGATCGCCTGGACAGTCTCGGCCATCTTGCCCGTGTGGCCCACCATATCCGGGTTGGCATAGTTCACTACAATCATGGCATATTGTTTGGATTGCAACGCCGCCAGCACCGCATCGGTCACCTCCGCCGCTGCCATGGCCGGCAGCTTGTCGTAGGTGGTCACCTGGGGACTAGAGATCATGTGACGGACTTCGCCGGGAAACTCTAGTTCCTCACCACCATTAAAAAAGTAGGTGACATGGGCATATTTCTCGGTTTCCGCCGTCCGAAACTGCTTCCAGCCTTGACGAGAGACTATTTCCGCCAAAATGTTGGTGTGGGCGGTCGGCTCGAAGGCCACCAGCACCGGGAATTCCGGGTCGTATTGAGTAAAGGTAGCAAAGCCCAAAGCTAACAGAGAGCGATCGAACCCCTTAAAATCTGAACTGACAAAGGCACTGGTCAGCTGCCTAGCTCGATCGGGCCGGAAGTTGGCAAAAATCACCCCATCGCCATCTTCGATCGCCCCTGCGGTCAGCCGGGTAGGCGTAATAAATTCATCCGTAATCCCCGCTTCGTAGGAAGCGGCCAGCAACTCCACCGCAGTCTGGCCCGTGCCCGCTCCAGCCTCGGTCATCACCCGGTAGGCCGCCGCCACCCGATCCCAGCGATTATCCCTGTCCATGGCATAGTAGCGACCGCAGACCGTGGCAATCTTGCCGATACCCGTGCGATCGAGATGCTCCTGAAGCTGTTGGAGCGCTTGGATTGCTTCCTTGGGCGTAGTATCTCGACCATCCGTAAAGGCATGGATGTAGACCTCCGTCAAACCTTCAGCCTGGGCCAAGTCCACCAAACCCAAGATGTGGCTGAGATGAGCATGAACTCCACCATTGGAGCAAAGACCCAGGAGGTGCAGCTTGCCCCCATTGGCCTTGACCTTGGTACAGACCTGGCGGAGCGCCGAATTTTGCAATAGGCTGCGATCGGCCACCGCATCAGAAATACGCACTAGTTCTTGGGGGACGACTCGCCCGGCCCCAATATTAATGTGGCCAACTTCCGAGTTACCCATTTGACCGTCGGGCAAGCCTACAGCTCGACCAGAAGTATCGATCAAAGTATGGGGATAGACTTCCCACAAACTATCCATGACTGGGGTACTGGCCGTGCCGATTGCATTACAATCCACCTCGGGGCGGTAACCCCAGCCATCTAAAATAACCAGCACCACAGGAGCAGAAGGCGCTTGCGTCATGTGTTTGACTACCCTATTGCAGAGATTTCGAGCACATCATATCACGACATAGTTTGATCCCCACCATAGCTATGGAATAACGGCGGATTTTTTGGTAGAGAGCGTTCATCCAGGTGAAGATTCCGGTACACTGTGAAGGGAAAATTTAACTTTATTTAAAATCGCGTAATGGAAATCGGCCAAAAGGTAAAAGTATATCGATTGAGAGACCGGGTCTCCGACACCATCGTTGGTAAGCTCGGTCAAGTCGGCACTGTCAGAGACTTTAAGATGACTGACGGCAGTGGTGTTGGCGCTGTAGTGGAATTTGGCGATCACTCCACCACTTGGTTTTTTGAGGACGAATTGAAGGTCGAGGCTTAGCATGGCCCAAATCATCACCCTATTGGGCAAAGGCGGGACCGGACGCACCACCCTGTCGATCGGTTTAGCTCGTCAATGGGCCAGCCAAGGTCGGCGGGTACTGTGGGTGGGCCAAGGTGGCCAATATCCTTCCCATCTCTGGGGTGATGCGGTGCCCAGCAGTCAGCCCCAATCCGTGGGGGCCAACTTGTCGATCGTGCTGCTTTCCACTACCCAGTTACTGGAAAAGACCTGGGACAACATCAAACAAATGGAAGCCCGCTATCTGCGCACGCCCATCCTGAAGGGGGTCTACGGTCAAGAATTAGCCGTGGTGCCGGGAGTAGATGGAGCCGTGGCTCTTTACTGTTTGCAAGAGTATTTTTACAGTGGCCAGTATGACCTGATTATTTATGATGGTGGCAGCAGTACGGACATCTTGCGGATGTTTGCCATGCCGGAGACCTTGAGCTGGTACATTCGTCGCTTCCGGCAGGTGATCGAGACTTCTGAACTGTGGCGGAATACGATGCCAATTTTGCAGCCGATGGCAGCAACAGTGATGAACATGGCTTGGACGGGCGAAAACCTGAATATGCCAGCCCTGGAAGAAGCTAGTCAACTATTACAAAAGGGCCAGCAGGCCTTAGCCGATCCTACCCAGGTGGCGGCCTACTTAGTGGTAGATGGCAGTCCGGCAGCCAGCCAAGCAGCAATTTGGTTATGGGGCAGCGCCCAGCAAGCCGGTTTGACCGTGGCCGGGGTATTGGCCCAGGGGACAATTGATCCCGCAGAATTCCAACCCCTCCCAATTTATCCAGTGACCGCTGAGGACTTGCCAACTTTGCAACCGACAAGGGATCTGCCAAAGCCGATCGAGATCGATACGGTTGCTCGCCAGGTCAAGCTGTTCTTACCGGGCTTCAGCAAGCAGCAGGTCAAACTCAGCCAATCCGGCCCAGAAATCACGATTGAGGCCGGAGAGCAGCGCCGCAATATTCTGCTGCCACCACAGCTCAGTGGAGCCCAAGTCACCGGAGCCAAGTTCCAAAACAACTATCTAATCGTTTCCTTGTGATATGACCGAAGAAACCAAGAATTCTAATGTCCGCCAAGCCCTAGGCATGAAGGGCGGATCCACGGGTGGATCCATTTGGAAGATTCGCCTACAACTGATGAAGCCGATCACTTGGATTCCCTTGATCTGGGGAGTTGTCTGTGGAGCCGCTTCGTCCGGTAACTATACTTGGTCGATCGACAATGTGCTCAAGGCGGCGCTCTGTATGCTGATGTCTGGGCCGTTTCTGACCGGCTACACCCAAGTTGCCAATGACTACTACGATCGAGAGATCGATGCGGTCAACGAACCCAACCGCCCGATTCCCTCTGGGGCCATTCCCCTCCCCCAGGTGATCGCCCAAATGTGGTTTCTGCTACTGGGTGGCATTGGCATTGCCTACGCCTTGGATCGATTAGCAGACCACGAGTTTCCGGTAATGACCTGTTTGGCCCTAGGTGGCTCCTTTGTGGCCTATATCTATTCCGCGCCACCCCTCAAGCTGAAGCAGAATGGCTGGTTGGGGAACTACGCCCTGGGAGCTAGCTACATTGCCCTACCTTGGTGGGCCGGACATGCCCTGTTCGGGCAGCTGAACTGGACGCTGATCGTGCTGACGCTGTTCTATAGTCTGGCGGGTCTGGGCATTGCGGTAGTCAACGATTTCAAGAGCGTGGAAGGGGATACTCGCTTTGGGATGAAGTCTATTCCAGTAATGTTTGGCATCGACAAGGCCGCTTGGGTCTGCGTGCTGATGATCGATATTTTCCAAGCAGGCATTGCCTTCTATTTGTTCTCCATTCACCAAAACCTCTATGGAGCCATTCTGTTGCTGTTGGTGATTCCCCAGATCACTTTCCAGGATATGTACTTCCTGCGGGATCCATTGAAGAACGATGTGAAATACCAAGCCAGTGCTCAGCCTTTTTTGGTATTGGGCATGTTAGTAGCTGGATTGGCCCTAGGGCACTCGGTTTAGCTGCCACGGCTCCGGAACCGTAGACACAGAACCTGCGTCAAGGCGATTGTGTATTTTGACCAAATAGTATTACTGTGGCGAGGTTTGGGTTCAATGGTGAGGAAGTTTCGGCAATTGTTGGTGGGGCTGTTAGCTGCTGCCGCTGTCATTGGTTTTTGGCCCCACGTCAGTAAGGCCCAAATTATTCAACCTAGTCTTTGTGCCAATGAAATAATGGCTGTGGCTTTAGGGAATAACAATTACCCAGTTTATGAGGTGATCAAGGATCTGGGCGTGGCCCGCACTGGGCCGCATGATGATTGCAAACGAGCCACCCCTTTACCCCGTGGGACGCGGGCGCGGGTGGTCGCCACCGCCAATGGCCCCGATCGATTTGGTGCGACTGTCCCTTGGTCACAGTTGGATTATGGGGCTTGGATCCTGGCTTCGGAGTTGCAGCCGGTGAATACGGTGGCCGTATTATCGAAAATAGCAAGTGCAGTAGAAACGCGGACTACTGCCGAGACCACAGAGCTAGTATTTCCGTTGTCTTCCCCGGTGCCGATCGAGGTGTTGCAGGGCGATCGCACTATGAGTCTGACTTTCCACAATGCCAATAGTCAACTCAGTTATCTGCGGGAAGCAGGTCGGCTCAAGTCCTGGGTTCAGAATAATGGGGTAAAGTTCGCAAACCCGGTGGTGGCCCAGGGCACTTGGCAAAATATTACCAAGAACACCGCCCGCTTTACTTTCCAGTTCAAGCCCAAACAGCAATGGGGCTACCAAATGCGCTACGAAGGCAATAATTTTGTGCTGTCTTTGCGACAACCACCAAAGTTGGCCTATGCGATCGGCAAGCCCTTGAAGAATCTGCGGATCGTCTTGGATCCCGGCCATGGCAGCGATCCGGATCCCAATGGCAAGAAAGAATCTGGAGCCGTCGGTAAAACTGCCGCTGGTGTGGAATACCAAGAAAAAGACGTGAACCTGCAGGTCTCCCAGTTGTTGGAGCAGGAGTTGGTGGCTAGGGGGGCCATCGTAACCATGACTCGCAACCGGGATATGTTTTTGTCCTTGGACGATCGGCAAGCCATTATCAATCGGGTCGCGCCAGTACTATCCCTATCGATCCACCACGATGCTACGGCTCCCGGTCGGGGAGCGGTGGGTGCTTCGGTCTATTGGTACCACCAACAGTCTAGAAATCTAGCGGCTTCGCTGTTTGGCTACTATACACGCTATGGAAATCGCCCGATCTTGAACAACAATGGGGTGCTGCAAAAAAGTTTTGCCGTAGCCAGACCGAGCAGTGCGCCAGCAATCTTGCTGGAAATGGGTTTTATGTCCAATCCACAGGAGCTGGCAGAGTTGGCGCAGCCCGCAACGCAACAACGGTTGGCGAAGGTATTGGCTGATGGCATCGTACAGTGGGTGGTCGATCAGACCGGTAGCTAGGTAAAAAAATAGGCCAAAAAAAGGATTAGGAGTTCTCAACTCCTAATCCTTTTTTCTGATTGACTTCTATGAGTGCTTGACAGGTACTAAAGAAGGCTGCCAAACGGTGCCATCGAGGGCCATTTGTTCGATGTCGATCGCCAATTTCAAAGCCTTCAGCGCTTGCTCACCACCCACCGAAGGCTGGTTGCCACAGCGGACACAGTTCACAAAGTGCTCTAGCTCGGCGTAGAGAGGTTCCACACTGCTGGTAAAGACCTTCTCGATCAGACCATCTTGGCGATATAGGCCGGAGGGAAATTCATTGAGCTTGCCCGCATGATGCCGATGCACCAAAATCTCGTTATTCAGGAAGTTAGCTTCCGTCAGAGAATGGCTACAGTGAGCCAAGATAGTCCGGGTCTTGCGATGGGTCACCTTGCTGGCGGTCAGCGTAGCGACCACACCATTCGCAAAGCCCAGGGTCGCTGTTACATAGTCTAGGTACTTAGAAGATTCGCCACTGCGGCTGCCGCAGGCCGTCAGGCCAACCACTGGAGAACTAGCCAGTTCCATGAGCAGGTCAATATCATGGATCATCAAGTCCAGCACTACCGATACATCATTGGCCCGGTTGGAATAGGGACTCATGCGATGGGCTTCTAGGGCCAATACCTTCTCGGTCTTCAGCACTTGGCTGAGTTCCTGGAAAACCGGGTTAAAGCGCTCGATGTGGCCGACCTGTAGGATCGTCTGAGATTCGGCAGCAGCATTGACTAGCTGTTCTGCTTCTTCAATGGTGGCGGCGATCGGCTTTTCGATCAGCACATGGATGCCCGCTTTCAGACATTGAATGCCCACCTCATAGTGGAGCCTAGTGGGCACGGCAATACAGACCGCATCGCAATGCTCAATCAGTTCTTGGTAGTCTTCAAAAAACCGCGCTCGGTACTTGCTCGCAGTTTCCAGACCTTGTTCTACGTTCACGTCGGCGATGCCAACAAATTTAACCCCCTTAATCAGGCTGAGTACCCGCGCATGGTGTTGTCCCATATTGCCGACCCCGATCAGTCCCACCCGCAACAGTTGCTGGGGAGCCTTGGTGGCCAAGCTAGTTTGTCCGTCGATCTGCACTAATGACATGTGTTGTTTCACCTAAATCTACTCCTCCACCACAGAGTGTTTGACAGTCAGCAATTGAGCGGCGATTAACATGTCTTAAAAGAGATAATAGCAATTGCCCTCACCATCTTTTGCTTCATGTTTCGGTCGCTTCCGGCATTTTTGGCTATCAAACTATATAAACAAGGGACATGGGATCTGGATTTATGTTCCATTACCGAGACAGCTCCGCTGAGCCGGAGGCTATCGCCCGATTTGCTTTAAATTGTTAAGTTGTATTGCTTGAATTGTAATCCATCTCTGGATCCCATTTTCCGGAATGTTTTGTTTGTTACTTTAGTCCCCTCTAGGTTCTATGGCCAAAGCTGTTGTTTTATTGTCCGGTGGGCTAGATTCCTCCACGGTGCTGTATCAGGCGCGTCAGGATGGCTACGATTGCTATGCCCTCTCCTTTGACTACCAGCAGCGCCATCGGCGCGAACTAGTAGCGGCTCAGCAGGTGGCCCAGGCCGCCGGTGCAATTGAGCATCAGGTGGTCAGTTTCGACCTGCGGATCTGGGGCGGTTCGGCCCTCACAGATCAGTCAATTGACTTACCGATCGAACGAGAAATAGCACAAATGGCCCAGGGGATTCCGGTGACCTATGTCCCAGCCCGCAACACCATTTTTCTCAGCTTTGCCCTGGCCTATGGGGAAACCTTGGGAGCCGATCGCATCTACCTAGGGGTGAATGCCTTGGACTATTCCGGCTATCCAGATTGTCGCGGCGACTACTTGGCAGCCATGCAGCAAGCCTTCGATCTGGGCACCAAGCGAGGCCGAGAGGGACTGCCGATCGCCATCACCGCTCCGCTAATCGAGCTGCGCAAAACCGAAATAATTCAGTTAGGCAACCGGTTGGGAGTAGCCTGGGCCGATACTTGGTCTTGCTACGATGGCGGCGACCAAGCCTGTGGGGTTTGCGATTCCTGTCGGCTGCGCTTAGCAGCTTTCGCGGAATTGGGATTGGTAGATCCAGCCGCCTATCGAGCCTAGCGGCGGATGCGAACCCGGTCAATGCGAGTGCCATCCATCACCGCGACGGTGAATTCTAGGTTTTGATACCTATAGGTTTCCCCGGTGACGGGCATTTGTTGCAACTTGTAAAGTAAAAAGCCCGCCAGAGTCTGATAGCCTTCGCCCAAAGGCATCTCGATGCCTAGGCTTTCGTTCAATTCGGCGATCGGAATTTGGGCCTGCACCAGAAAGTGATCTCGATCGAGGGTGACAATCGAACTGGGCTTGGGATAGTCTTCTTTCTGCTTGCCCAAGATCTCGGCGATCGCATCCTTGCGCGTCAACAGACCCACGATCGCGCCATACTCATCTACGACCACGGCCATGGCTGTTCCAGCCGACTGCATCCGTAGCAATAGATCGTCGATCGAAGTAGCCTTAGGTACTGGGGTTAGTGGTCGGATATAGTTGCGAATGGGGCTATCCAGGTTAATTTGTCCCGATGCCAGGGGTTTGGCCAAATCCCGAAAATGGATCGTGCCCACCAAGTCATCCACCGATTCGCCCGTGACCGGATAGCGAGAAAAATTGGTTTTGGCCACCCGGCCGAGCACCATCCGCCAAGTGGCCGTCACAGGCACCGTCTGCATCTGGGGCTTGGGCACCATCACATCCCCAGCGGTCACCGTACTCAGCGCAAAGATCTTGCTCAAAATGCGGCGCTGGTTGTGCTCCAAACCTGTGGAATCCCGTTCGGTGGCAATCATTAGTTCCAGTTCTTGGGAGGTAACCTGATGACGACTGTGGCGGTTATCGGCAATACCTAGGTGCTGCAGAATGAAATTGGTCGATGCGTTCAAGATCCAAACCAAGGGCATGAAAATGCGGGCGATCACCAAGCTCGGGGCACTCAGCATCCGAGCACTCTGTTCCGCATAGATCAAAGCTAAAGACTTGGGAATCAGTTCCCCCAGTACAATTTGCAGATAGGCCAACAGACCGAAGGTAGTCAGCACCGCTAATAGGTGGGTCAGGGTCAGATAATTGCCGCCAGTCCAGGCAGTAAACAGAGGGGCAATAGTATCGGCCACTACCCGCTCGCCGATCCAACCTAGGGCCAAGCTAGACAGGGTGATGCCTAGTTGGGTGGTGGACAGCAGTCGATCGATCTGTTCCTGGAGCCGCTGAATTGAACGGGCTTGCCGATCGCCACCGGCCACTAGCTGATTGACCCGCGATCGACGCACGGAAACCACTGCAAATTCGGCAGTTACAAAGAAAGCATTGATAGCAATCAACAACAAAACCACTGCTAAGCGCAGACCAATTTCCTGAGCTGTCAGAGCTTTCATCGCTACTGAGCTGCGGAGGCGCTAGGTAAGGGGATAGGAGCTGGCTTGTTCCTGGCACTAGCCTTGGGTGAAGTTTTAGGCGAGGGCTTGGCACTGGGCGAAGTCTTTTTGACCTCATTCTCCTTGGGTTCCGTGAGTTCACCGTCGGGGATGTTCAGCTTCATGGTGGATTTGGGCTTGGGCTTAACCGCACCAGGAGATAAAGATTCTACAACCACTGGGATATCAGACATTTCCAGCTGAAGTTTCCGATCAGCATCGGTCAAATTCAGGCTCACGGTTTTGGAAATGCCGATTTCCCCTTTGGGTACCAAGATTTTGATGCTGACATCTTTACCATTGGCCGCAAGGTTGTTGGGCAGACCGGTGATGCTGGCATTCAGGGACTGGTCTCGATCGTCCCGAAGGGTCAAGACTCCCGGCTCTAGCTTCACGGCTTGGCTGCCTTGGTTGCGCAGGCTGGCCTCCAGTTTAATGTTGTTGCCCTCGGGCAGGGCAGATTTAACGATCAGGATAATGCCTTGGTCCTTGCCCTCGATCGGGAATACCAGGGTGGGTTTGTCGGAGTTGCTGAACTGGGGACTTTTGTCATCCTCGCCCTTCTTTGGCAAGCCCATCAGGTCACGGGCTTGGGCTAGCATCTGTTGCTCACCAATTACCTCTAGGCCGCGCGTTTTGAGGTTCTGCTGATTGATAGATTTATTGCTGGGCCGAATATCCGGCTGGGTAACGCCCTTCAGCGCCGCATGACCCAACGTGAAACCAATAATGCCACTAAAAAGTCCGGCTCCCAGCATCAGCACCAGCAGAATGCTAGTCATTAGTAGAGCGCGGTCTTTTTTCACATGCTTTAGCGTCATAGGATGTCAGGAAAAGATTATAGAATTGCAACCAAGCGTCTTCCTAGTCTACTGCCAAAATTAGCTCTAGATATTCCCAAAGATGCGGGTAGCCGAAATCGACCAAACCACCATCAGCTTAAATTAACGCAACAATCCGGTGGCGACCAGGAAAGATAAGTATAATTACCAACAGTATGCACACAATCGCCTGTGGATTCTCCTTTTTACCTATCCAATCTCACCCCCGATCTTCGCCAGCCCAACCTCACGGCTACCACTGGTGCGGTGCGGATGCGACAGCTGTCCCCCAACGATGTGGTGGCCGTAGCTGACCTGATTGGCGACAGCTTTGGAATTGGGGCAGCTTTCGGACGGTGGCTCAGGCCCCTGTTTAAGATGGGCATTCGCGAAGATCTGCGCAGTCGCTGGCAAGACCGTGAAAACGAAAATTCGATCTGTTGGGTGGCCACCATCCCCAAGTATCCGGTAGAAATTGTGGGGACAGTGGAAGTGAGCAACCGCTCCACCCTCAACGCAGCCCTGAACAAACGCTATGCCTACATTGCCAACCTAGCAGTGGATCGAGAACACCGCTGCCTAGGAATTGGCCAGCAACTGATCGATCGATGTGAAGGGGTGGCCAAGCAGTGGGGCTTTGCTTTTATCTATCTACACGTAATGGCCGAGAATCAATCGGCACTTCATCTCTATTCTAAATTGGGCTTCGAGACGATCAGTCGCGATCAGACTTGGCATATTTTGCCCTGGAAACGGGCACACCGATTATTTTTGCGCAAGCCTTTGTAGAAGCAATTTTGTTACAATCAGCACAGACAATATCTTCTCTCACGGTTGTGGAAACTGATCATGCAAGATTGCCGCTGCGGGGAATGCCAAGCTATCGATCGGCGCAGGTTCCTGAAGTACATGCTGGGCGCAGCCGCTCTCACTACCACCAGTCTGGTGGGTAGCCAACCGGCCTGGGCCGAAAAAAAGCCAGCCAAGTCGCCCAAGGCGCTCGTGCTGAGCTGCATTGACTATCGCATTCTGGAGGCGGAGCGCTACTTTCTCTCCCTGCAAAACTTGAGCAACCTCTACGACCTAACCGCCCTGGCCGGTTCTTCTTTGGCCTTGAGCGGTGTTCCCCACCAGTCCGATGCCATGGCCTTCTGGGACCAGCTGGATATTTCCTACCGGCTGCACCACATCAAAAAGGTAATCATTCTAGATCACCAAGATTGTGCTGCCTTTGCTTATAAAATCGACCCGCAGCTGGCCGCCGATCCAGCCCTAGAACTCAAGACCCACCAAGAATCTCTGAGCCGCGCCCATTGGGCCATCCGGGATAAGTATCCAGATCTGAACATTGAGCTATACTTTGTGAGCTTGAATACGGAGGTGAAGTCGATCGAGCCGCTACCGAAGGCCCCCCTTACTCCCGCAACGAAGACAGCCATGCCGGTTACCAACAATATCTAAAAAATTGTGCAGTCGCGATTCAGCGGCTAAACTTAGTAGTTAGGTAGGTTCATGGGCATGATGTAATCAGGCTTATGAAAACGACCCAGTAGCATCCATCCCCAAAAAAAGCTATGAATCACAGTTCTTCCCTCTCTCATTCCCAAAAATCTCGGTCTACTCCAATCTGGCGGATGGTTGGCAGCTTGTTGCTAGCCCAAGGAATGCTGTGGACCAGTCCTGCCTTAGCAGCCAAGACTGACAAGACAGAGAAGGTATATGGCTATGCCCAGCTCCTAAAGGACGTAGAAACAGGCAAAGTTGTAGAACGAGTGGATATCGAAGAGGGGCGTAAACGGCTGCAAGTAAAGTTCAAAGGGGAAAGAGCCAGACAAGGAAATGGTAGACAGGAAGTGTTGCTCTTCGACAACCCAGAAAACAACAAGCAGTTGTTTGAGAAAACTGCTTTGTTTGAAAAAATGCGGGCCAATGGAGTGGCCTACGACTCGATCAAGGTAACGGATAACTCCGGACTCTATGCCTTACTCTTCAATGTGTTGCTGGTGATCGCCGGTCTCTTTGCGCTGTCTATCATTATTCGCCGATCGGCCAATGCTTCGGGCCAAGCCATGAATTTTGGGAAGTCCCGCGCTCGCTTCCAGATGCAAGCTAAGACTGGCGTGATGTTCGATGATGTGGCGGGGGTGAATGAGGCCAAGGAAGAATTGGCCGAGGTAGTGACTTTCCTCCAGCAGCCCGAAAAGTTTACGGCGCTGGGAGCCAAGATTCCACGCGGGGTATTGCTGGTCGGTGCGCCCGGCACTGGTAAGACTTTGATGGCCAAGGCGATCGCGGGCGAAGCTGGCGTACCTTTCTTTTCGATCTCCGGGTCGGAGTTTGTAGAAATGTTCGTGGGCGTGGGTGCTTCACGGGTGCGGGATCTATTTAAGAAGGCCAAAGAAAATGCGCCATGCCTGATCTTTATTGATGAAATCGATGCGGTCGGTCGCCAACGCGGCGTGGGCATCGGTGGGGGTAACGATGAGCGGGAGCAAACCCTAAACCAGTTACTGACGGAGATGGATGGCTTTGAGGGCAACTTAGGTGTAATCGTGATTGCGGCTACTAACCGGCCCGATGTATTGGATACGGCGCTGTTGCGCCCTGGTCGCTTCGATCGCCAAGTAACGGTAGATTTACCAGACTACAAGGGTCGTCTCTCAATTCTAGAAGTCCATTCCCGCAATAAGAAGCTAGTGGAAGGGCTCTCCTTAGAAGGCGTGGCCCGCCGCACGATCGGCTTTAGTGGAGCCGATTTGGCCAATATGCTGAACGAAGCAGCGATCTTTACGGCCCGCCGGCACAAAGAAGCCATCACCATCCAAGAAATTGATGATGCGATCGATCGGGTGATGCTGGGCATGGAAGGTAAGGTGATGGTGGATAGCAAGAGCAAGCGACTGGTGGCCTACCACGAAATCGGTCATGCGCTCCTTTCTACGCTCCTGCCGGAAACAGATCCCTTGCAAAAGGTAACCGTAATTCCCCGAGGCCCGTCACGGGGAGCTTCCTGGCATTTGCCTTCGGAAGAAGATGGCCTGGAAAGCCGGGCGAAGCTGCTGGCTGAAATCACCGTTTGTCTGGGTGGCCGCGTGGCCGAAGAAATTATTTTTGGTGGCAGTGAAGTCAGCAGCGGTGCCAGTGGCGATATTCAGAGCCTGACCAAGATTGCCCGGGCGATGGTTTCCCAAGTGGGCATGTCGAAGAAGCTGGGCTTGGTGAATCTGGATCCGGAAGAAAAACTCTACTCCGAAGAGGTGGCAACGCAGATCGACCAAGAAATTCGCAGCATTGTGATGCAGTGCCATCAGCGAGCTACCGAGGTCCTCCAAGCCCATCGATCGCTGATCGATACGCTGGTGGATACGCTAGTAGAAAGAGAAACGATCGAGGGGGATGAGTTCCGGCAGATCGTGGATGGGTATATCGCCGAAAAAGGTCTGAAGCCTCGGACCCAAGTCCAGTCTGCGGCTCCCGAGCTGCTACCTGTCTAGCTTATGGTGGAAATCTTCCCTTTCCAATTCGAAATTCTCCCCAGCCAAATTGCGGGAACGGCCCTCTGGTCTTTGGCCTGCTATTGGGCCTTTTCCCCAGTCAACAATTGGATTCTTTTGGGGCTACAGCGCTGGTTCAACTTCGCCGAGCGATCGTTGTATCTTTCCCAAGCAGAGTTCGATCGCACCCGCCTGGGCCGGGAGTCCCAAAACGCTTTCTTTGCTTCGATGTTAGGAATCGTGCCCTTTTTGGCCCTGGGTGCCCTGCTCAACTATGGAGTAGATCACACCCTAGAAGATGGTTGGTCCCTTAGTTTGGGCATAATTGCTTGTGTAGGGGGTGGGATTTACGAACTTGGCAGAAGACAGACGGAAGAATAGGATTAAGCTAGGCCGACTTGAGACGATCTGAATGAGTACTGATTTTAAAGACTACTATTCGATTTTGGACATTACCAAAAATGCCAGTGCCGAGGATATTAAAAAATCCTATCGGCGGTTGGCGCGGAAGTACCATCCAGATATGAATCCCGGCGATAAGGCAGCGGAGAATCGCTTCAAGGAAGTAACCGAAGCCTATGAAGTATTGGCAGACACGGAAAAGCGGCGCAAGTACGATCAGTTTGGTAAATATTGGAAACAGCCCACACCCACACCTGGTCGGGCGCCCAGTGCCGGGGGCTACCGTCCGGCTGGGGCCGATGTGGGCGGCTATGATTTTTCCCACTACGGCAGCTTCGATGACTTTTTGAACGAGCTGTTAGGAAGGGCGGGCAGTGCCAACCCGGCCGCAGCGGGGCGGACGAGGGCCAACGGCGAGCAGAGTGCAAGCACTTCTACGGCCAGCAATGGCGATCGGACAGCGACAATCGAACTGACCATGGCGGAAGCTTTTCGGGGGGTGGAAAAGTCTTTTTCGATCGGGACGGAGAATATTAAGATTCGGATTCCTTTGGGAGCGAAGCCCGGGAGTAAGATTCGGGTGAAAGGCAAGGGCAGTGTTAATCCCCTGACCCAGCAGCGCGGAGACTTATATTTGGTGATTTCCCTACGCCACCATGAATTTTTTCAGTTTGATAAGGATAATTTGACCTGTGAGTTGCCGATCGGGCCGGAAGAAGCGGTATTGGGGGCCCAGGTGCAAGTGCCGACTCCCGATGGAAATGTGATGCTGAATGTACCGCCAGGAGTGCGATCGGGCCAATCTTTGCGGCTGCGGGGCAAGGGCTGGTACAGCTCCAAGGGGGAACGGGGCGATCTGTTGGTAAAGTTGGTGATTGCCACGCCCAAGAGCATCAGTAATACGGAACGCGAGCTCTATGAAAAAATCCGCAGCGCCCGCAGCTTCGACCCCCGTAGTAATTTCAGCCGGATCGTGCTTTAGGGATTTCCAGAAAACAGAGTGTTCCACTCTTGCCTGTCAGGAATAGCCTCCCCTGTCGAAGAATGCATCTGGGACAATTTTCTTATTAGAAGTCCCTAACTCAAATGGATTTCTGGGAGCTACGATACAATAGAAACGGCACAACGTAACCCCACAAACGTTTGAAGGTTTTTATGACAACTGCCACAGTTCCTACACCCTCAATCAACACTCTGCTACTGGATGTTACTAACGCGAAGCTGACAGTAACCCCGGAGCATTTTGATCAGCTTTGTATCGATAATCCCGATCTACGCCTAGAACTGACCAAGGATGGAGAATTGATTGTTATGGCTCCAGCAGGTGGCGAAAGTGGCGAAAAGAATGGGGATTTATTCGGGGAGGTTTGGTATTGGAATCGGCAAACCAATTTAGGTCGAGCATTCGATTCATCCACAGGCTATGACTTCACAGCTTTCGATGGTGGAAAGCTATCACCCGATGTTTCTTGGTTTGAAAAGTCTCGTCTGGAAGGGGTAGTAATCGTCGGGTTTATTCCGGCGGTGCCTGATTTTGTAATTGAGCTGCGTTCGGCCACAGACAATTTGAAGCCCTTACAGGAAAAAATGCAGGAATATCAACGGCTTGGGGTGAAACTAGGCTTGCTCGTCGATCCCAAAAGCAAGCAGGTAGAGATCTATCGGCTAGGACAAGAGACAGCGGTGTTAGAGTCTCCTGCGGCGATCGACTGCAATGAAGTCATGCCCGGTTTAATCCTGAACATGAGCCGAATTTGGTAGGGATTGGTGGCTGAAATCGCCTAACCGCATTAACTGCATCGCCAACTGCTCGACCTCTGGCCACAGAAGCGGCCAAAGCAGCTACACTGAGGTTTGCAAAGTCGAAAGAAGGAAGAAAGTTGTGGCGACCATTAATGACAATTACCTAAAACTGAAGGCTGGATACCTGTTTCCAGAGATTGGGCGGCGGGTGAACAAGTATGTGGCAGAAAATCCGACAGCGCCGGTGATTCGGTTGGGGATTGGAGATGTGACCGAGCCGCTGCCAGCAGCCTGTCGATCGGCCATGATTCAGGCCGTGGAAGATATGGGCGTGCGGGATAGCTTTAAGGGCTACGGGCCAGAGCAGGGTTATGCTTGGCTACGGGAAAAGATTGCAGCTCAAGATTTCCAGGCGCGGGGCTGCGATATTAGTGCCGATGAGATCTTTATTTCCGATGGTTCGAAGTGCGACAACGGCAATATTTTGGATATTTTTGGGGATAACAACTCGATCGCGGTGACCGACCCGGTTTATCCGGTTTATGTGGATACCAACGTGATGGCCGGTCATACGGGCGATGCGAACGAGCAAGGCGAGTATGGCGGCTTGGTCTATTTGCCGGTGACTGCCGAGAACAACTTTACAGCCCAGATTCCCAGCCAGCAGGTGGATCTGATCTATCTTTGTTTCCCCAACAATCCCACTGGAGCGGTAGCCACCAGGGAACATTTGCAGGCCTGGGTGGACTATGCCAAGTCCCATGGTTCGATTATTTTCTTCGATGCGGCCTATGAGGCGTTTATTACGGATCCGGAGATTCCCCATTCGATTTATGAGATTCCAGGGGCCAGAGACTGTGCGATCGAGTTCCGCTCCTTCTCTAAAAATGCTGGATTTACCGGTACGCGCTGTGCCCTGAGTGTGGTGCCAAAGACCTTGACTGCGAAGGCTGCCGATGGGACAGATGTGGAGCTATGGGGCCTATGGAATCGCCGCCAATCCACTAAGTTCAATGGGGTTTCCTATGTGGTGCAGCGGGGGGCCGAGGCGGTTTATTCGCCCGCAGGCCAGGCCCAGACCAAGGCATTAGTTAGCTTCTATCTGGAAAATGCCAAGATTATCCGGGAGGCAATGATAGCAGCGGGTCTCCAGGTTTATGGTGGGGTGAATGCGCCCTATGTGTGGGTGAAGACTCCCAACAATATTTCTAGCTGGGACTTTTTTGATAAGTTGCTATTCAATTGCAATGTGGTAGTGACTCCCGGCTCTGGCTTTGGGGCTGCGGGTGAGGGGTACTTCCGGATCTCGGCCTTCAATAGTCGGGAAAATGTGAACGACGCGGTGCAGCGGATTGCTGCTTTGCAGGTTTAGATTTGGTTTGGCGAAGTCACTCCATACCATCAACCAGCGCTGTCATGTAACCAATACTAGGCAAAACTAACCAGCGCACCCGGACAGAGCGTTTCGTAGAGATCGACCCTGCGGCTGGAAGGCCCTTTCGCCAAATATCCAAACAAAATAGGGATAAGTCAAAGACTTATCCCTACAAATTATTAATACGCGCCCTGAAGGACTCGAACCCTCGACATTTGGTTTTGGAGACCAACGTTCTACCAACTGAACTAAGGACGCAGGAGGTGCTTCCGTTCCGGGAACCGAAGCAAGACCAGAACTACTTTTTCTTGTCGCGATCAAACCGCTGCTTAACACGAGTGGCTTTACCAACCCGATCGCGAAGATAAAACAGCTTAGCTCTCCGTACTTTACCACGGCGAATCACGCTGATGCTATCCACCTTGGGCGAATGCAGCAGGAAAACGCGCTCTACACCAACCCCTTGGAAAACGCGCCGCACCGTAATGGTCTCGTTGATTCCACTATTGCGGCGAGCGATGATGATCCCTTCGTAGGGTTGCACCCGCTCCTTCTCGCCTTCCTTAATCTTAACGCCCACCTTAATGGTGTCGCCAATGTATAGCTCCGGCAGATCGCTCTTGAGGAATTCAGCCTCGATCGAGCGCATTATTTCTTGGGTGTTCATGAAAAATATCAAAACTCACGGATGTCAAGCTTAGCAAGATCAGCGTCTTTTGTCCACAGATTTTGCATTCCCACCGTTACCAGCTTTACCAAAAATCGACAAAACCTTCTCCCCTAAAAGACCTCAGGCCATGCCGACTTTACGACAAACAGCCGAGGGTAAAACAGCTCAAAACCGCCTAAACTAGGTAGCTGAGACCAGCAAAGAATAACCCTCAATCTCACTTATGAAAACAGCTAGGCTAAGTCATTTTCTGCGGAAGCTCTTGCTCCTAAGCGTCAGCCTTTTGCCAATCCTCCCCACCGTAGAATTGATGCAATTGGCTCCCGCGGAAGCCAAGCAGAAAGCGAAGCCTCGGGCTACCCAACCATCAGCACCCCGCCAAAACGTCGATGCTTACACCCTCGGGCCGGGAGACAGAATTCGGGTGGACGTGCTCAACGTACCAGAGTACAGCGGCGAATACATTGTGCTGGTAGATGGCACCGTAAACCTGCCGATTATAGGAGCAGTTCCCATCGCCGGGGCTAACCTCACCCAAGCCTCCAACATTATTTCCGCCAAATATGCCCCCTTGGTTAAGCGGCCCTTCATCACCGTAGGCTTATTAATTCCCCGCCCCGTGCAAGTGGCGATCGCCGGTGAAGTGAGTCGGGCCGGCTCCTATACCATTCCCCTCACCGAAACTCGGAAATTCCCTACCCTCAGCCAAGCCATTCAGCTAGCAGGCGGTGTCAGCCAAACTTCCGATCTGCGCCGCGTACGCATTACCCGCAATGGCCGGGTGGGTTACTTCAATCTACTGGCAGTACTCCGGAACGCCGATATTTCCCAAGATATTACGCTGCGGGATGGAGACTCTGTATTCGTTCCCACTGCCACCAATGTCAATGCCGACGACATCGCCCGCACGACTGGCTCTAATCTTGGCAGCCAGGAATCGGCCATTAAAATCGCGATCGTCGGAGAAGTCGGGAAGCCCGGCACCTACAACATGAAAGCGGAAGGCGCATCAACTACTGCTGCGAGTGGTACCACTAGCGGTCGGCTCAGCCCCCCCACCCTCACGGAAGCAATGAGATTAGCTGGTGGGGCAACGGCCTCAGCAGATATCACGGCCATTCGAGTCAAGCGCCTGACTAAAACTGGCACCTATCAAGTAATTAGTATTAATCTACTGAAATTATTGGATAACGGCGACAAAAATCAAGATTTAGTGCTCCAAGATGGAGACACCATCTATCTGCCCCAGGATCCAGTCATCGGTTCCTATGGTAGCCGCCGAGCGGTTACCAGTAGCTTCGGCCCCCAGGTCCTCAACCCCGTCAAGGTAGCGGTGGTCGGCCAAGTCAATCGGCCCGGCACCTACAACATGAAAGCCGAGGCGAACAGCTCCACCAGTGGCGGCCAAACCGTCAACGTCAACCTTAGCCCACCCACCATCACCCAAGCCATTCAGGCCGCTGGGGGCATCCGGCCCACCGCCGACGTCCGCCAGGTCGTGCTCCAGCGTTTTGGTCGGGATGGTCGGGGCCAGGTAGTCAAGATCAATCTTTGGAGCCTACTGACCACTGGGGATCTGACCCAGGATTTGGTACTGCAAGAAGGCGATCGGATCCTGATCCCAGAGGCAGCGGCAATCAATCCTAGAGAAGTGGATGTTTTGGCCAATGCTCCTTTCGCTCCAGCCACTATTAAGGTCAGTGTGGTAGGTGAATTGCGGAGTAATAAAAATACCTACGACCTAGCCCCCAATACCACCTTGAACCAAGCGATTCTACTGGCTGGCGGTTTCGACCCCGTACGAGCCAACAAGAATACCGTCGATCTGATTCGACTTCAACCCAATGGTACCGTTGAAAAACGGACGATCGGGGTGGATTTTGCCCAAGGACTTAATGAGACCAACAACCCGGTCTTACGGAACAACGACGTGATCGTAGTCGGTCGATCAGGCACCACGCGCGTTGGGGATGGCCTCGGTAGCGTTCTCAATCCCCTCGCGCCGCTATTGACCATCCTGAACATATTCCGCTAAGTATTTCTACTCATTTCATAGCGTAAAATGTACCCATTTACGCTATGATCTTTGCTTGAACAAATTAAATTTATTTTATTAAGGTATAGAGGGCAAAGATCTGTGATTAGAGTTGCTATTAACGGTTTTGGGCGGATTGGCCGGAACTTCATGCGCTGCTGGGCTGGCAGAACCGACAGCTGCATCGAAGTGGTAGGTGTTAATGACACTTCCGATCCTCGCACGAATGCACATCTGCTGAAGTACGACACCATGCTGGGCCGCTTTAATGCAGACATCAGCGCCAACGACAACTCCATTACGGTCAACGGCAAAACCATTAAGTGTGTCTCCGATCGCAACCCCGAAAATCTACCTTGGGCAGAGTGGGGCGTGGACTTGGTGATTGAATCCACCGGTGTATTCATCAGCAAGGAAGGTGCTTCCAAGCACCTGAAGGCTGGTGCCAAAAAAGTATTGATCACTGCTCCTGGCAAAGATGAAGATGGTACCTTCGTAGTTGGGGTAAACGACCAAGACTACGATCACAACATCCACCATATTATTAGCAACGCTAGCTGTACCACTAACTGCTTGGCTCCTGTAGCAAAGGTGCTAAACGAAAAGTTCGGCATCATCAAGGGTGTGATGACCACCACCCACAGCTACACTGGCGACCAGCGCCTGCTGGATGCGTCCCACCGCGACCTGCGGCGGGCCAGAGCAGCCGCCATGAATATTGTGCCTACTTCCACTGGTGCCGCTAAGGCCGTGGCTTTGGTATTGCCAGACCTGAAGGGCAAGCTGAACGGGATCGCCTTGCGCGTTCCTACCCCGAACGTTTCGGTAGTTGACTTGGTCATCAACGTAGAAAAGAAAACTTTCCGGGAAGAAGTTAACGAAGCTTTAAAGGCCGCAGCCGAAGGCCCAATGAAAGGAATCCTAGAGTACAACGAATTGGAGCTAGTTTCTAGCGACTATAAGGGCTGCGATGCATCCTCGATCATCGATGCTAGCTTAACCATGGTGCTGGGAGATGACATGGTTAAAGTGATAGCATGGTATGACAACGAGTGGGGCTATAGTCAGCGTGTTGTTGACTTGGCCGAAATCGTTGGGAAGAAATGGGTTAAGTAACCTAGAATAAGTAGTTTTTGTTTCTCGGGGGATAGGCGTCAGCCTGTCCCTTTTGTTTTGGGCTTAACAATTTTGTTTTGGGCTTAACAGTGCCAGCGACCGCTCGCCACCAAAACTACTCGTCCCCCGACCTCTACCTTGTGAGGGTCGGCACGCAAGTAGAGTAAAGCAGGTCGATCGATCTCGTAGCCCTGCTCCACCTGCCAATTGATGCTGCGTTGACCCTGGTAGCCATTTCGCACCAGATAGGCAGCCAAACAGCCATTAGCGCTGCCGGTGGCCGGGTCTTCGGGGATGCCCAGGGCATGGGTGAAGACCCGCACATGGAGATGATTCTCTGGATGCAGGGTCTGGAGACAAAAAATCAGAATGGATTGGGCCTGGAGTCCGGCAATTAGTTGATAGTAGGCATCCAGTTGGAGTTGGGCTTTTTGGACGGCGGCTAAGCTCTGCAGGGGCACAATGATGAAGGGTAAGCCGGTGGAAACCTGGGAGATGGGGTAGCGAGCATCAATGTCCGCTGGGTCGATTTGCAGCACCGGGGCCAATTGATCTGCCGATAGGTCTCCGCAGAACTCCGGCGGTCGCTGCTCCATCCACAACACCTCCGGTTGACCTCGATCGTAGTTAAAACGCACCGGAATCCGACCAGCCGTGTATTCTAGCTCCACCATTTCCAGCAGTTGACCGAGTTGCTGCTGAATCACCCAAGCCGTACCGAGAGTAGGATGACCAGCAAAGGGCAGCTCCAGCGCTGGCGTAAAGATCTTGACTGGATAGGCTCCAGCGCTGGGCGGGCCGGTGATAAAGGTGCTCTCGGAAAAATTGATTTCCTTAGCAATCTGCTGCATCTGTGCGATCGGCAACTCCCCGGCCTCGGGAAAAACAGCCAATTGGTTGCCACTGTATTTGTCAATTGCAAAAACATCGACGATGTAAAAATCTAGGTCGCTCATTTCTGCTGACTGCGCTCCAATTCCTCCTGCACAAACTGAGCATAGACTTTCGGCAGGGAGGATGTTGCTCGATTGGTTTCAATGCCATAGCCCAAGCTCGTCCAGGTGCTCGATAGCCGCTTCAAGACTACCGTCAGATTGCCTTGCCGCAGTTCCTGTGGGATATCCATCCCACCCCAGACCCGTCGATCGCTCAGCCAAGCATGCACCATCCGATCTTGCTCGATCGGCGCAAAGCTGTAGTGACGCGCCCAGAACCAACCGGACTGACTGGCTCCATAGCGCTTGGCAATCTCGGCCCAGGTGGTATTGATCGTCTGGTAGCGACCAGCAGCGGTACTGCAATTATTCTTATTCGGGCCATTGCGGATTTTCACGCAAATACTGGGGTGCCGATCGAGGCTCTTGGCTCTGCCGCCCCCATAGAGCAGAGAATAGGGTTGGCGATCATTGGCTTCGCTGGTAGAAATTGTCCGCATCAGGGCCCGGATATAAGGATCACCGTCTTGCATCACCAGGGCTGGGTTAGCATAGCCAAACAGAGGGTCTTCCGGATTGGAATTGGAACCAGAAGACTTGGTGCTATAGACGATCGCCGCCCCCAATAAACTGACGGCGAGCAGAATCCCGATAATGTTTTTTTTGTTCTCTAAGAACTTAACTCTAGACACTGGCAAACAAATCTGGCCAGTCCTTGCTGACAGCCGTAGATTGACAAACAATTTCCACGATCTTGTTGGCAGCAGCGGGCTGGAATAGTGATTCCACACAGACCTTGGCTACCTGCTGGCGAGGAATGCTGCCTTCAAATAGGGTATCGGCACCGGAGGCAATTACCGGGCCAGCAGTATCATCATTTTTGAGGCCACCGGGTCGGACGATCGTGTAGGTAAGTCCGCTATTTTGCAGGTATTTTTCGCCCTGCTGCTTCCAGTACAGAATCAGCCAGAACAGGTTCAAAGGATGGAATAGCTTAGAGACACAGAGGGAAGAAACGATCGAGAAATGCTGCACATTTTGTTGGCGAGCCGCATCCACCAGCTTTTTGGTACCCAGATAGTCCACCTGGTAAGGACCACTGGGATCCAGGCTAGGACGAGCACCTGTAGCACAAATTACCGTTGTACAGTCGTCGATCGCGGCGGCTAGAGTACCGGTCTCGGCGGCTAGATCAACCCGCACCAATTCCACGGCTGGCGGGAATAACGACCTAGCTTTTGCTTCGTCCCGCACCATAGCTCGCACCGGAATTTGGCGCTGGCAGAGTTCGTTAACAATGCGCTGACCGGTAGCACCGGTGGCTCCAGCTACAAATACTTTCATGGCAAGTCCAGGTCGAAAAAAATGTTTTAGGATAGGTAAGAGTCCCTACTCATTATCCAGGATAACCTAATTCTTCCGTGGCAGTTCTGGCAATAGATCTTGCCCTCACCCCCAACCCCTCTCCCAAGCTTGGGAGAGGGGGGCCAGAGCCGAAGGATCTGGCGGGGTGAGGGCGAGCCATCCCTTAAATCAGCAACGCCCGATTTTTTTATGGAGTGGGCCTTTTGTAATATCGATCGCACCATCGGCAACATCCTTGGGAGAAAATGTCCGGTAACCAGCGTCCGAGTTTTGTATTAGGTTATGAGCAACTCCCCAAAAGAGAAGGAAGCAAGAGTTTCATGCGTGCGACATTAACGGAGCAGTCAATGATAGAAGTGGATAGGTCTGTAGCCCAGTTAGAAACTGCCAGCACCGAGCTACCGACCATTCGTTTTGCCAATCGGTTTGCAGATGTGATGGCGATGAATGCGGCGGTGCCCGTAGTTTCCGAGTATCTAGACCGCCACAGTGACTGGTTCGTGCGCTGCGCCCAGCCCATGCAGGTGGAGCCAATTCGCACCAATGGCTATGCTATTACGATCGGTAAGTTCAATTCCAGCGGTTATGTGATCGAACCCCAAGTGGGCCTGGAGCTACTACCCCAGGATGCCGGAATTTACCGGATTCAGACGATCGAGCTGCCCTCCGATCCGGTGATGCCCTACACCGTAGATTTCCAGGCCGAAATGCGGCTGGCGGCAGCTGCCGCAACTACCAAGGTGGAATGGCATTTGGATCTGGCCGTGGAGATCCAGTTCCCAAAATTTATTTACAAGCTCCCGCGATCGGTCATCCAAAAAACTGGCGATCAAGTCTTGAAGCAGATCGTCCGGCAGGTTTCCAAGAGTCTCACCAAAAAAGTCCAAAAAGACTTCCACAGCACCACAGGACTCCCCCTGCCCCGCTAACAACTTCATGAATTCATCCCTAGGGGCAGGTTGGCCAACCGCCCCTAGGAATTCCTGGGGATCCCCAGCAGCCTTTACTACCTTGAAAGACCACCGTTTTTGCCGTATCCTCTAGAACTGTCCGCTGGGATGGTGACTGCCACCCCCAGGATTTGATCGATCCAAGGTAGCTGGGAAAATGGCCAAAAAGAAAAATATTGCAGTGTTGTTCGGTGGTCGATCGGTCGAACACGAAATTTCGGTGATCACGGCCTTGCAGTTAATTAATGTGCTGGATGTGACCCAGTACGAGCCGATTCCGGTCTATATTGCCCAATCCGGTCGTTGGTATGTGGGCGACCAATTATTAGAAAAATCTTTTTACCGACGGCTACCCGGATCCCTAAAGGAAGTCCAGGAAGTGGCCCTGATTCCCATTGCGGGGAGTAAGGGTCTGACGGTGCTCCATCCTCGCACTTCCTTTTTAGGGCTGGGGAAACCAGCAGAAACCATTATACCGATCGACGTTTATTTCCTGGCCTTCCATGGCACCTTCGGTGAGGATGGCTGCATTCAAGGCATGCTAGAAATGGCCGATGCTACCTATACGGGCTGCACGGTGCTGCCGGCGGCCTTGGGCATGAACAAATACAAGTGCAAGAAAGCCATAGAAGCGGCAGGAATCCCCGTGTTACCGGCAGCAGTGATCGATCGCAGCCTCGCCCAAAGGAGCTTAGCCGGTGCTCGGGAGCAAATCTTTAGCACCCCCGGCCTGGCAGAACTACCGCTGTTCGTGAAGCCCTGTAACCTCGGTTCTAGCATTGGGATCGGGGTCGCGAAAGATCTGCCTTCTTTGGATGGCTGTTTGGTGAATACTTTTCGTTATGACAGTCAGGCGATCGTAGAACCCTGCGTCAAGAACATCCTAGAGATCAACGTCTCCGTGGTAGGAGACGAAGAAGAAGCGATCGCCTCGGTGATCGAGATGCCGATCTCGATCAGTGGGGTACTGACCTATGAGGAAAAATACTTGCGCGACGATGGAGCTAAGAAAACCGGCGAAAGTGAGTCCCAAGGGATGGCCAGCCTGTCGCGGATTATCGATCCACCCGATCTGAGCCCAGAAATCAAGCAAGCGGGCGTGAAATATGCCAAGCAAGCCTTCCAACTACTGGGCTGTAGTGGAGTTTCGCGAATCGACTTTATCATCGATGCAGACAGCAATCAGCTCTATTTTAATGAAATCAATACATTACCTGGTTCTCTGTCTTTCTATCTGTGGATGAAGTCCCAGCCCCAGGTAGTTTATACAGAACTGCTCAACCGCATTATCCAACAGGCCGAAAAACGTCAGGGGACTAAGCTCTCACTCAAGCGCCAGGAGGGCATGAAGGCTCTATTCAAGTAGTGATTACAACATGCAATTAAAAGTAGTAAAAGCCAGGTAGCAAGTTAAGCAGGTGGTTTTGGGTAACTTGACAAAAGAAGTTTAGTCTAAGCACCACTACCATGCTCGAAGCCAACGATCCCAACTTCAAGGCAGAGTTTCGCCATCCCTATGAAGTAGCCCAGCGGGTGCTGGCAATTCTGGCTGTCCTCGATCGCACTTTTTCCGAAGAGGCCGCCCCAACCTTGGAATGGGTTTATTCCTTCGGCATTGATAAGTATTTTTCGGTGGCCGAGCGAGATTTCTATTTTGCCCGTGAGGTAACCACCGAAGACCGCGCCAACTTTAGCTGGCTGAGCGAGAGTCTGGCTTTGATGCTCTGGGCTTTGGGCTATCTAGAAGAAATGCCACCTTTGGATCGGCGCTTTTCGCCCACGGATGTGCCCTATCTTTACAACATTACGACCAGCACCGCCCAGTTTTTAGGTGATGCCTGCCTGCGCCACAGCGATGCACTGGCGATCGCCGAAGAACAACATTGTCAGGCCCACTGGCAAGCCATGCACGCCGAGAGTTCCACCAAGGCCGTGTCCTGCGCAATCGATCCAGAAATCATCTACGAGCGCCGCTATGCCATTAGCTGGCTGGTGGGCTGGGGCGAATCCTGGGAGAGCGTGCCCCTCGATTACTCAGTTTAAGCCGACCCTTAATGCCCGCGTGATAGCTGATCGACCATCTCCTGAACGATCACACCCAGCTGCTCCGCCGCCCCCAGAGGGCCCCGAACCGTCGCCAGATCCGTGCGCATCTGCTCTAGCTTTTCGGGGTGGTCTAGATAGTCCAGCACCCGCTGACCCACAAATTCCGGCGAAATCCAGCCCGCCAGCTCCGGCACGATTTCCCGACCGGCCCAGATATTAGGCCAAGCAAACTTGCGGTTGGGGTCACGGTTGTAGAAGTACCAGTTAATGCCGCGGCTGAGCAAGCGCCCAACGCCGGGAATCTTAGTCAGCAAGCCGGGCAAACCATCCCAGCTCACATCTAGCTCATAGAGAACAGTCAACACGATCATCGGCACGCCCAAGGAGGCCAGCTCCGCCGTATTCGCCCCCAAAGTGGTCAGACAAAGGGTGCTAGCGGTCAACTGCTCGTAGGCCGGGAAGGTGGTGTGGAGATCGATGCGCAAACCGTTACTAGTCCTCAGATACAGACCATCATCAGATTCCAAAGTGGCCCCGCAGCCATTAATTATCTCGATCGCCCGACCGTTCTGAGCCGGATCCGCAAACTGGGCTAGATACTCCACCGTAATGCTCGGAGCTACCGGCAGAAAGAATTCCAAGTCCGGTCTGGCTTGCTGCAAATACTCGGCGGTAGCCAAGCAGAAGGGTAGGCCCATTTGCAGCTTCATGGCCTTAGAACCGGGCAGCAAACCAATCCGCCTTGGGCCTTGAGCACGGGCCTCGGATTGGCGTTGCTCCGCTCCGGCCTCCAGCATCAGATCGCCGACGACCTGAACTTTCGGATGATACTTAGCTGGCACCTTAGCCAAAACCCGATCGTTCATCACCGCAAACCGATCGACCCACTTCAGCCAGCGGGCTTCCCACTCCGCATAGATTAAGGTGGCATAGCCCAAACGGCGACCGATGAGTACCGGAAAGAACTGATCGCCACCGAGAAAAATCACGATGCCCTGGGGGTACCAGTCCCAGTTATCCAGGGTCTGGCCGCGTAGTAAAAAAGGCCAAAAGTGCTGAGCTGCTTGGCTGCGCGTGACTCCAGGATAGGCTAGGGCGATTTCCGCTTCCCGCCCCCCGGCGTTGGAGTCGGGCGAAATCACGACAGAAATTCGGATCTGGTCTAACCCCAGTTGATCAACCAGGGCTGCTACCACCGGCCGGACCCAGGTGGTGACTTCCCCCGGCCCATTGGAAAGAATCAAAATATCTAGCATGGCGGCGCTGAAAAGTCCATTTTAGGCTTCGATCGATTCTAGCGGCCAAACAAGAGTAAACTTTTCAATGATTAATAAAATGTTTACAAAACTACAGAAATTTTGCTCGGGTTGGCGACCAGCAACCCGAGTTGTGTGAGGGTAAGTTCATGGCAGATCATAGTCAGCTCATTTTAGCAGCGGTAATTTTGAGCCTCATCGTCATTCATAGCGCCAGCAAAGTAGGCGGTGAGATCTGCATGCGGCTGAATCTGCCGCCAGTATTAGGCGAGCTGCTCGGGGGCACGCTAGTCGGTATTTCGGCCCTCAGACTGCTGGTGTTCCCTGGCGAAGATGTGGCGGCCAGCTCTTCTAGCCTGATCTGGCTGCTCGAACAGACCGCTGGTTTGCAGCCGATCACCGCGACCGAAGTATTTCAAAAACAGGCCGAAGCCATTTCTGTCATGTCCGAGCTGGGTGTGATCATACTGCTGTTTGAAGTGGGCTTAGAGTCCAGCCTCAGCGAACTCCTCAAAGTCGGCTGGCAAGCCTTGAGCGTAGCAGTGGTCGGGGTAGTTGCTCCCTTTTTGGGAGGACTGCTGGGGATGCTGTATATCTTTCATGTGTCCCCCATTACGGCGATCTTTGCGGCAGCGGCATTAACGGCTACCAGCATTGGTATTACGGCCAAAGTCCTCTCCCAGATCGGCAAGATTGATACGCCGGAAGGGCAGATTATTATCGGCGCAGCTATTTTAGATGACATTTTGGGCCTGATCATCTTGGCCGTAGTGGCCGGTCTGAGCCAAACGGGCACTGTCGATCCGCTGGCGGTCGGTAACCTAGTCGTCAGTGCTACGGCCTTTTTAGTAGGGGCGATCGTGGTCGGTCGCTGGCTGACTCCGTTCTTGATCCAGATTGTAGATAGCCTCCAAACGCGCGGCCAATTATTGGTAGTGGCCCTCATGTTTGCCTTGACCCTGGCCTACATTGCCACTGCCATCCATTTAGAAGGAATTCTCGGTTCCTTTGCGGCGGGCTTGGTACTGGCCGAGACCGAGAAGAAAGAAGGAATCATCAAAGACATTACGCCCCTTGCGGACTTTTTTGTGCCGATCTTTTTTGTAGTGGTCGGGGCTCGCACCGATCTATCGGTCTTAAATCCCTTCGATCCAGAAAATCGGCAAGGATTACTGATTGCCCTATTTTTAGTAGTGGTGGCCGTAGTTGGTAAAGGTATTACGGGATTGGTAGTATTCGGGAAGCCCGGTATCAATCGTCTAGCGATCGGGGTGGGTATGATTCCCCGGGGGGAAGTGGGTTTGATCTTTGTCAGTGTGGGAGCCGTTGGTGGAGTGCTACCGGCAGCGACTCAGGCTGGCATAGTAGTGATGGTGATTATCACCACCTTCCTAGCACCACCCTTGTTACGGCTGGCCTTCGATCGCTCGGCCACCCCGCCGGATTTGCCACAGACCCTTGGCCGAGCCTCGCCCCAAGAAGATCGATCCGTAGGTAGAAAAGGGTAACCTCCAATCAAGGTATCCACAGTTCATCTCAAATTCATCTCTAGGATCGATGCTGTAATCTGATTCCGACGAAAGGCTGAGATTGGCCCCAATGGCTTCTGATCGATAACTAATCCATGTTATCGTAGCCAGACAGTCCAGACAGAACCTATTTTTTTGATTTCGTGGCAACAACCTAACATCAATCGGCATCTAGTTAATTGAGAGCCTGTCAGTTGTCCACCAATAAGCTAAATTGCTCCGACCAGTTATTCCGAGGGCCTAATACCGTGAGATTGTCATCGATTGCCTTAGCCATTTGTACGATATTGACCTTAGCTCCAGCGGCTAGTGCCGGTCAGCTTCAGACCTGGCAGATGTCTAACGATGGGCGCAAGCTTTCGTTTCGTACGGATGGAAGCGTTCAGCCCAAAGCTATGCTGCTGTTTGCGCCAACGAGGCTCGTCATCGATCTGCCCGGTATTACCTTCCCTCGTCCGACCATCACCCAGAGGCTTTCGGGCTATTACAACACCCTCCGGGTCGGTCAGTTCGATCCTTCTACGACGAGATTAGTACTAGAAGTCAAGCAGGGTTACACTCTCAACCCTCGGCAAATTGTCTTTACTGGTTATAACCCGATCGATTGGGCGGTGGATTTGCCCAACCCCACCCTAGGTAACGGGCCACCCCTGTAAACCCCGATCTTTGATGCTAACAAGTTAGGAGTAGACCATCGTGAAACTAAACTGGCTCTTACCCAGTGTATTTGGGTTGATCATGGCGGCATTGCCCGCCAATGCAGCAGAATTTGTCTCTTGGCAATTCGATGCCAATAGCAAGCAGCTGGCATTCAGCACCGATAGCCGGGTTAAGCCAGAAGCTCAGATGTTGGCTAATCCCAGCAAGTTGGTGATTCTGCTGCCAGAAACCACTTTTAATAAGCCCACCCATCGCCAATTTGTGGGTCGAGGTATTCGGGAAATGCGGATTGGCTACGATCCAGCAGTCAATGCCACCAGCGTGGTTTTCGAGCTAGAGCAAGGTTATTCGATCGATCCCCAACAAGTTTCGATTAGGGCTCGCAATGATAAACAGTGGGATGTAAAAGTCCCCGAACCCCAGCTGGCTAGAGGCGTGACACCGATCGGCAAGGTGCCGGTGATTAGCGAAACCGGTGCGGAGGTAGCTTCCGAGCGACAAGTAACTACAAGTGTAGTAGCTGGAGCTAGTGCCACCGCGACGGATCCGCCCCTGCCTACGGATACATCGGTCACCATCGCCGCTGGGCTACCAGTCACAATCAGCGCGATCGAGCTAGATAGTACTTACAACCGAATCATCGTCCGGGGTAGTCGCCAACTCAGCTACAGTGGCGGCTGGGATGCTCGCACGGGCAGCTACCGCATGAGTATTCCCAATGCCCGTTTGGCCAGTGGCCTACGCGTACCCCCTTCCACCTCCGCCGTGGATCTGCGGATTTCTTCTGGTGGCAATAATGTCTACATCGAGGTGCGCCGCTTCGATCGCTACCCGGTTGGTCCAGCCATTTCCTATTACGGCGGCCAGATCCTAGCTTTGACCTACGGTGCGCCGGCCCGACCGGCTACGGTGGTTAGGACTCCAACAACCACAACAACAACTACTACTTCCACCCCTATTCGCACAACGCGGGTGCCCAACAGTCGCGTGCTGGTAATGATCGATCCCGGTCATGGGGGCAGAGATTCGGGGGCGATCGGGCTAGGCGGTACTCGGGAGGTGGATGTGATTCTGCCGATCGCCAAGCGGGTGGCGGCCATCTTGGAAAGCAATGGCATTCGAACCAAGCTGACGCGCAATAGCGACTACTTTGTGGGACTGGATGAACGGGTGGAAATGTCCGATCGGGCCAATGCTACGGTGTTTGTTAGTATCCACGCCAACTCGATCGACGGTCGCCCGGATGTGAATGGTTTAGAGACCTATTACTATGGTCCCGAAGGCGGCAAGCTGGCCGACGTCGTCCATCGTAACGTGCTGAGCATTGTGACCAGTAAGGGCTTTTATATTGGGAACCGCAATACCCGCCGCGCCCGCTTCTTGGTACTGCGGAAATCCAATGTACCGGCTATTTTGGTAGAAACGGGCTACCTGACCAGTGAAGCGGAGGTGGCCCGGCTGCGTCGCGAGGACTACCAGGCTGCGGAGGCAGAAGGTATAGCCCGAGGCATTATGGAGTACCTACGCCAAATTGACTAGGCATTCATAAGTAAAACTACTTAAAACCCCTGGTAATATCGCTCGTACAAATGCCTGAACCGATTAGGTTAAATGTGTGATACAAAGGTCTCACGTGTGTGATCCAACTTTATCTCTTTGAGGTATATCTTGCTGTCTGCCCCAATTCTTTCCGTCAAGCCCAGACATATTGCCAATGCTCAGATCGGAGTTTTTGACAGCGGCGTGGGTGGACTGACCGTGCTCCAGGAAATTCATCGTCATTTACCTCAGGAATCGGTGTTGTACTTTGGGGATACGGCCAGGGTGCCCTACGGCAACCGGGAACCAGCAGAGATCATCCAGTTTGTCCGCGAAATTCTGTGGATGATGGCCAAGCGCAATGTGAAGATGGCCATTATGGCCTGTAGTACTGGATCGGCCTTGGCTTTAGATGTGGTGCAAGACGAATTTGATTTCCCAATCGTGGGAGTAGTTAAACCGGGTGCTTTGGCAGCGGTGCAGTCCGGGCGACGGATTGGGGTGATTGCGACCCAAGCCACCGTGAAGAGCCAAGCCTACTGCCAGGAAATGCGTCGCCGCTCCCCCACGATCGATGTGTGGGAAGTGGCCTGTCCGGCCTTTGTGCCGTTGATCGAAAATGACATGATCGACTCACCGGAGATGATGAAGGTGGCTCGGGAATACTTGCAACCTTTGATCGATAAGAATATCGATACCCTAGTGTTTGGTTGCACGCACTACCCCCACCTGCGCCGAGTGTTCGAGCAGATCTTGCCCGCCCACGTTACCTATGTGAATCCGGCAGAAGCGACGGTACGCGAAATATCCAGAGTACTAGTACAAAAAGAATTGCAAAGCGATAACAATTGGGTGGGTCAAACCAGCTTTTATGTAAGTGGCTGCACTGAAGATTTTGCCAACCTATCACTCAACTGGTTACCCCAAAAGCCCCCGGTGGAGAATATTTCGGTCGAAGAGTTGACCCTATAAGGCCCTAGCAGCCTCAGGTTGCCTGAACTAACATATTTCCCCTCACCGTCAATGAAGAAAATGGCTTAGAATGGTTGTAAACTTTCGTAAAGCCACATGAACTCGGTGACATCCCTTTTTGCTCCTGTTGAAGCTGACTTGAAAGTTTTGGCAGAAAACTTAAAATCCCTGGTGGGTGCCCGCCATCCTATCCTATACGCGGCAGCAGAGCATCTGTTTTCGGCTGGGGGCAAACGGGTGCGTCCAGCCCTAGTGCTATTGATTGCTCGGGCCACTATGCCCGGCGAAGATATTACGCCCCGCCATCGGCGGCTAGCAGAGATTACCGAGATGATCCACACGGCCAGCCTAGTCCATGACGATGTGCTGGATACGGCAGAAACCCGGCGGGGCATTCCCACCGTCCATGATCAATTTGGGAACCGGGTAGCAGTGCTGGCTGGAGATTTCCTGTTTGCCCAGTCTTCTTGGTACCTGGCCAATCTAGATAACCTGATGGTGGTCAAGCTGCTGTCGCAGGTGATTATGGACTTGGCTGAGGGCGAGATCCAGCAAAGCTTGAATAGTTTCGATCCAGAATTATCGATCGATGCCTACTTAGAAAAAAGTTATTTCAAAACCGCTTCGTTGTTAGCCAATAGTGCCAAGGCAGCGGCGATTCTCAGCGATCTGGCGGCCAGCCAAGCAGAAAAGATGTATCTCTATGGCCGCCACTTGGGTCTGGCTTTCCAAATTGTGGATGATATTTTGGATTTCACTGGTTCGGCGGAGAGCTTGGGCAAGCCCGCTGGCTCCGATTTGGCTGGGGGGAACCTGACGGCTCCGGTACTCTATGCCTTGCAGGAGCAGCCGCGCTTAGGGGAGCTAATTAAGCGAGAATTTGGCCAGGAAGGTGACCTAGAGCAAGCTCTGGGCATGATTCATAGCAGCACTGGCATGGATCGGGCCTGGAAATTGGCCGAGTTGCACGTGCAGTTAGCACTGGAACAGTTGACGGAGTTGGCTCCTTCGGACTCTCGATCGGCCTTAATGGCCATGGGCGACTATGTGCTGAAGCGGACTTACTAGAAAAAATCCTTTGCAGCTTCATCAAACTACAGGTAATTGGCGAATGGGCTTGGGTCTGGCCCTGGTCACGGTGGTGCTATGGGGGCTGGTGCCATTGGCTTTGGGCATCGTGTTGCAGGGCACGGATGTGTACACGGTGAATGCTTTTCGCTTTCTCAGTTCTTTTGGGCTGCTGGGGATTTATTTAGGACGGCGGGGGGAGTTGCCGAGTATTGGACAACTACGGGCGACTTCGCCCCTGTTGATGTTGTTGGCGATCGGGGGCCTGGCTGGCAATTATCTATTTTTTGTCAGGGGCTTGGTGGCGACCTCGCCTTCCCATGCAGAGGTGTTGATCCAATTGGCCCATTTGTTTTTTGGGTTGGGTGGACTGTTGGTTTTCAAGGAATCCTATAGCCGCTATCAGGCGATCGGCTTGGCGATCCTCGTGGCTGGGATGGCGGGATTTTTCCATGGGCAGTTGGCGGTGGCGGGGAATTATCTGGGCGGCAGTGTTTTGTTGGTAATTGCGGCGGCTACTTGGGCGGTCTATGCTTTGGCCCAGAAGCAACTATTACAACAGTTGTCTTCGGGACAAATTATGTGGCTGATCTATGGTTGCTGCGGTCTGGTTTTTGGCGCTTTTGCCCAACCCCAAACCTTGGGCCACCTATCGGCGTTGCAATGGGGCATGCTGATTTTCTGTGGGCTGAATACTTTTGTGGCCTATGGTGCTTTTGCAGAATCTTTGGCCCATTGGCCAGCTTCGCGGGTTAGTGCTGTTTTGGCGGTGGCACCGATTGTGACAATCGTGGCAATGAATCTCACGGCCGATTGGTTGCCTTTGCATCCAGAGCGGTTGACGACCCTGAGTATTATGGGGGCGGGGGCGGTGGTGGCTGGGTCGATCGTGATTGCTTTGGGGAATCGGCGGGCCTAGCTAGATGAAGCGGGATATCCCATGAATATAAGTCTGGTGAGAAGGAGAGCAGAAAAGAAAGTGGTGGTAGTTTTGCCTTGACCCCCGGAAAGAGAAATGCAGGATGACCTTTTTAGATCAAGGTCAAAGTGGTCGATCGGGCAGATGGCAGAGAGAGGAGCTGTTTATCGATCGGCAGTGGAAAACCCCCATCTGGTGGCGCTGGCCAACGGCAGGGAGTACGGAAGTGAGATTGTAGTCGATCGATGGGAGATGCCAGCCGTTAATGCTGTCATTTAATAGTCGAAATCCGTCCTGTAGTTTGTAAGAAATAGTATGTAGTTTCTTGACGGGAGTAATTATTAACGTTAATATCGCGTTTGCTAGATAAGTAGTCATGCACAAATATTTACATACTTCTAGGTGGTTCGATAGTATACTGGAGAGTATCGATTTCAGCTATATTTAGATGCGGTTTATTCAAGAAATTAGCCCAGAAACAACTCGCTTGCTTCAGAGGATTTATA
>JANMHS010000061.1:0-34242 GCA_031375385.1 Synechococcales cyanobacterium OTE_70_metabat_200
CTCGCGCCCGTCGGGTTCCCCGACGCGAAAAGCGAGACAAGACAGTACCTTAAAAATAGAATGTAGAGGGTTCCAGAAAGGAGAGCTGCCAGCCGGTAGACCCGTTTTCTGGGTAAAACATTTTACGGAAATAGGTGTAAACATTTAGATTATCTAATTGATTTTACAAAACGACGGTGAGGACGCATCGTTGCTGCTTGTGGAGGCTTCGGAGATACCCGGCCTGTGAAGCAAGAAACTCTGATCGTGAGGTTAGAAGCTCCCGCTACACCGTAAGGTTAGCGGTGAGAGTCGTCACTTACCCCCCATCCTTTTCTTGTAAAATCAAAAACAGAGATTCGGAATCCCGAGACTCTTCACCCGGTTTATAAAGGCCGTGGTAGAATTGCCGACATTATTAGAATTAGCGAAGGAATGACAGCAATGGCAGCACCAGCAGTGACCGATGCCTCCTTTAAAGAGGATGTTTTAGATAGCACCGTTCCAGTATTAGTAGATTTTTGGGCACCTTGGTGTGGGCCTTGTCGCTTGGTGGGGCCGGTGGTGGATGAGTTGGCCCAACAGTACGAAGGCAAGGTCAAGGTAGTCAAGCTAAATACAGATGAAAATCCCGACGTGGCAGGCCAATATGGGATTCGCAGTATCCCCACCCTCATGATCTTCAAGGGCGGACGCCATGTGGAGACTGTGATCGGTGCAGTGCCCAAAACCACCTTGTGCAGCACGATCGAAAAGCATCTGGATGGCGGGAAAGGCTGACATATTTTGGCCCGACCCCAAAATATGGGGTGCACGCGATCGAAAAGCATCTCTAAACAATTAATTCGGTTTGGATAGAACCGCCGGCACCTTCGGTATATTGACTGAAGGTGCTTTTTCGCGAGAATTTCTATGGGTTCGCTTCAAGAAGATTTAGTAAGCTTGGTCGATCGGCTCTCCTCCTTACCGGATGGCGATCGGATCGAACGCGCCCTGCGTTCTATTCTGCGCTTGGCAGACGCAGAGATCGAGCGGCTGGATTGGAAGATCTTGAGTGCGGCGATCGAGGATATGGAAAAGGCCTTCCAAATGTTCTATCCCTACCGCCGGGTGCGGAAAGTGGCAGTGTTTGGCTCCGCCCGCACGCCCCAATCTCAGCCGGAGTATGCCATGGCCTTGGAGTTCTCCAAAAAAGCAGTGGAGCTGGGCTGGATGGTAATTACGGGGGCCGGTGGCGGGATCATGGGCGCGGCCAATGAGGGGGCGGGCAAGGAGGATTCTTTTGGGTTGAACATTCAGTTGCCCTACGAGCAGGGTGCAAATCAGTTTATTGACGAAGACCCGAAGCTGCTGAGCTTTAAGTATTTTTTCACCCGCAAGCTGTTCTTTCTGCGAGAAAGCGATGCGATCGCCCTCTTCCCTGGGGGCTTTGGCACTCATGATGAGGCGCTGGAATGCCTGACGCTCTGCCAAACCGGTCGCTATGGGCCGGTGCCGATGGTGTTGATCGATCGACCGGGCGGTACTTACTGGCAAGATTGGGACGACTATGTGGCCAAGCATTTGGCTGCCAATGGCCTGATCGATCAGGAGGATCGGGGGCTGTACAAAATCACGGATAATTTGGCAGAGGCCCATGGGGTGATCAGCGATTTTTATCGGACGTACCACTCCAGTCGCTATGTGGGTGAGCGGTTGGTGCTGCGCCTGCGGCAGTCCGTGGGAGCTGAGGGGTTGGCAATGTTAAACGAGCAGTTTGGGGATATTGTGCTCCAAGGGGCGATCGAGAGCACTCAGGCTTTACCAGAAGAGGCCGGAGATTCCACCGAGGCGCTGCCCCGCCTGGTACTGCATTTTAATCAGCGCAAGTATGGTCGCCTCTACCAGTTGATCAGGGCCATTAATGGTCTGTGCCTCTCCGATGCCTGTAGTCCGCTCAAATAGCAAGTTGAATCTAATTAAATAGAGTCTTCAAATCCCTTACTCCAATTGCCACAAGATGGGGGAGTTTTTGAGGCCGGTGGTTGCCTGCAAACTTATCTTTTTGTACTGGAGAGACAGGTGTTTCTATTGGGTTTCGCCGATCGGCTCCCAGATTTGCCCGACGGGACAAAGTTCAAAATAGTTAGTATGGTGCGGCCTAGCTTAGCCGATCTTCCCGATCACCCTTTACCGGATGGTTTAACCATCCGAGCAGCTTTGCCAGAGCACTATCGGAGGATCTGGGAAACCACCAACGAAATTAGTCGCGATCACTGGGGCTATACAGAACCACTGGAGGAGCAGTACCAAGCTTGGCTTAACCGCAAATCTTGTTTCCAGCCCCACCTCTGGCAAGTGGCTTGGGATGAGGCTAAGGAGCAAATTGCGGGCTTGGTGTTAACCTTCATCAATGACGCTGAAAACGAAAAGTACCACCGGCAAAGAGGCTACACGGAGTCTATTGGTGTATGCCGAGCTTGGCGGCGGCAAGGTGTGGCCAGTGCCCTGATCGCCCGCAGCCTCCAAGCCCAAAAGGCCGCAGGCATGACCGAATCAGCTCTGGGCGTAGACAGCGAAAATCTATCGGGCGCGACCAGACTCTATGAACGTTGTGGTTTTCAGGTGGTCAAGCGCCATACCATATACAGAAAGCCATTTTGAAATGTTCGATCAAGGGGGTTTCGCGCAGCCTCATCACAGGTAGTAACTAGCAGCAAGCAATACCAGCACTGAAAGCCTATGAACACCTCTACTTCCCCGCCCAAACACACCCCATTGCTGATGGATGTAAGCAATGCCGTTCTGCATGTGACACCCGCACAGTTCGATGAACTGTGCATCCATAACCCTGACCTACGCCTAGAACTGACCAAAGACGGAGAGCTGATTGTGATGCCCCCAGCATTTGGTGGAACTGGCAAAAGAAATGTGCGCCTATCGGCACAGGTTACCAACTGGAACGATCGCACGGAGCTAGGTGAAGCTTTCGATTCTTCCACGGGCTACGACTTTATGGCGATCGGTGGTGGCAAGCTATCCCCAGATGTTTCTTGGATCGAGAAGTCTCGGTTAGAGGGTACTGAGATCGACGACAAATTTATTCCGATCGTCCCAGACTTCGTCATCGAGCTGCGCTCGGCCAGCGATAACCTCAAACCCTTGCAGGCCAAAATGCTGGAATACCAGCGGCTAGGAGTGCGCATGGGATTGCTGATCAATCCCAAGAATCGCCAAGTGGAAGTCTACCGTCTGGGTAGACCGATGGAATTGCTGGAATATCCTCGATCAATTAGTTGCGATGATGTGCTGCCTGGATTTACGCTAGATGTGGTTCAAGCTGGGATCTGGCCGGAACAGAAAGCGGAAACCTCTGCTGAAAAAATCTTGACTCCCGAGCAGCTAGCCCATGAAGTACTACTGAGGCAATTGCAACGCAGACTGGGAGATTTATCAAATCAAAATCAATCCAGAATTAGGGCTTTAGCGCCCGATCGGCTCCTGCAACTCGGCGACGCACTCTTAGACTTCAACGATCCACAGGAGTTGGAGAACTGGCTGCTTACCCCAAGGGACTGAGGTGCAAGGGTTTAACAAACTATCGAGATTCTAGAGGCCAATGGTAGAGCGCAAGCGTTGTACCCTCAACTTTTTTGGCCTAATTCTCGATAGGCATCATAGACCCCTTGGACGTTGTAATAATTCAAGAAAATTCGGGCCACCTGTTCGCCTAGCTGGGGTTGGCCTCGATCGATCAACCATTGAATAGTCGGTTTCAGCGTCCTTTCGTTGAGCAGGCCGCCCAAGGATAATACGCCCCACAGGATCCGGTGCAGTATGGTCATTTGGATCATCATCTTCACCTCCAGGGTGGGATGCTTCTGGTAGAACACTACTCCCATCCGGCCCCGCTGAATCTCCTTCTCGATCATGTTCGGAAACTCATCGGTGGAAAACTTTTGGTGCCAGTGGTAGCCGATCGCCTCCGGGCACTTAATCAGCTCCAGCCCCATAGCCTTCAGGCGCACGCCCATTTCCAGATCTTCCCAGCCATATTGGGTAAAATCCGCGTCAAACAGACCCGCTTCCACCAACCAACGCTTGCCGATCGCCACATTATTCGTCTCGAAGTAAGCCGCCGAAAAGTCTGTGAACTTAGCCGGTTCGCTGGTGGGATCCGCAAAATTGCTAGTGGCAATCAGGCGACCATAGGTAAATACCTTGGCTTGGCCGCGGGCGATCGCCCCTTGATGAGCTTCCCCATGAACTTGCAGAAACGTCGGGGTGACCACCACATCGCTATCCACAAACACGATCGTATCCCCCTTGGCCTCGGTCACGCCCCGGTTGCGGGCCGCCGTAATGCCCCCATGCTCCTGCTGCACCAGCCGGACATGGGGAAACTGGGCCCCATTAGCCACCAGCCATTCCACCGTGCCATCGCTGGAGCCGTCATCCACCACCAACAGCTCATAGTCACCAGTCCAGGTCTGGTGTTCTAAGGCCGTCAGACATTTTGCCAAAATGAGCTGACGGTTATAGGTAGGAGTGATGACAGTCAGAAACATCGAGAAACCTCGGGAGAAAGAAAGCACAGCAACCAATATAACGCCCTAAGCCGCCCCATTCGCAGGAGCAGCTTCTTGGTCATTACCCAGACAATAGTAGATGCCCCGCATGGCAGTCAGTTCCTTATGGGTACCCTGCTCCGCCACCAGACCCCGATCCATCACCACAATGTGGTCGGCGGACTGGATTGTCCGTAATCGGTGGGTAATACAGAAAATGGTAATCCCTCGGAAATTATTGACCAGATTGTTACAGACCTGGCGTTCCGTATCATAATCCAAGGCACTGGTGGCTTCATCCAAAATCAGCAGGCGCGGCCGTTGCAGAATAGTGCGGGCCAAGGCAATCCGCTGCTTCTGGCCCCCAGATAAGTTGGAACCACGCTCACCCACCCTGGTGTTATAGCCATTGGGCAGGGTCATAATAAAATCGTGGGCCACCGCAATCTTGGCTACCTGAATGATTTCATCGGCGGTGGCATCGGGGTAGTTGATCGCAATGTTGTCCTGAATCGTCCCCTCAAACAGCAGCGGCTCCTGAGAAACAATCCCGATCTGCGATCGCAAAGAATACAGCTCCACCTTACCGATATCGTAGTTATCGATCATGATCCGGCCCTGAGTCGGCTCATAGAGGCGAGGCAGCAGCTTCATCAGGGTACTCTTGCCCGAGCCACTCTGACCCACAATGCCAATAAAAGCACCGGTATTAAACTCCAGATTGACCCGGTTCAGCTGGGGCCGACCTTGGCCACCAAACTGGAAAACCACATCCTCATAGATCACCTTACCCCGAATCATCGGCATCGGTACGTTGAAACGGTTATCGTCTTCCACTTCCAAGGGCGAATCCACCACATCGCTGAGTCGCTCGATCGACAAAGCCGTTTCCTGGAAGTTCTGCCAAATGGTCAGCAATCTCAGCAGCGGGCCGGTGACATAGCCCGCAATAATCCGGAAAGCAATCAGTTGGCCCAGGGTCAACTGCCGATCCAATACCAGCGAAGCCCCCACCCACAGCACCAGCAAGCTGGAGAGCTGGTTCAAAAAGTTGCTAGTGGAGCTGGCCATCGTATAGGTCAGAGTAGTATTAAAGCTGGCCGCAATATACCGATCATAAAAGGTCTGCCATTGGTTGCGGCTACGCCGTTCCATGTTCTGGGCCTTGACCGTGTAGATACCACCCAAGGCTTCCACTAGATAAGACTGGTTTTGGGCGTTGAGTTCGGCCTTGACTTTGAGTTGACGGCGGACGATCGGCGACACCGTAAAGCTCAAAATCACAAATAGCGGCACCGTCGAGAGAGCCACTACGGTCAGAAAAGGGCTGTAGAACAGCATCACCACTACGTAGATCACCGAGAAAGCGGCATCTAGCACCGTGGTCAGAGCCGTGTTGGTAAAAAACTGTCGAATCCGATCCAGCTCGGCGATCCGAGTGGAAAGTTCGCCCACGGCTCGTCGATCGAAGTAGCTGAGGGGTAAGTGAAAGAGGTGATCGATAATTTTGGCGGCCAGGGCCAGATCGATGCGGTTCGTGGCGTTGGCAAAGGCGATCGATCGAATACCAGTGAGAATATTCTCAAACAGGGCCACACTGACCAGCAAAATGCCAAAGAACTGGAGACTAGATGGGCTGTTATTGACCAACACCTTATCAATAATAACTTGGATAAGCAGGGGATTAGCCAGACCAAAGATCTGCACGAAGAAAGAAGCGATCAGCACCTCAAAGAGCACCCTACTCTCGGGCGTAACATAGGGCAAGAACCAAGCCAGGCCGAACTTCTGACGCTGAATATTCTTGGTCTCCTGCATGATCAGAACTTGCAACGGAGCCTTGGGATCGCCCATCAGTTGCAAAAACTCACTGAAGCGCATTTTACGCACCCCTTCTTCGGGGATGCCGAGCACCACCTGCTGCTCCGTCGCCCGGTAAACTACCGCATAGCTACTTTGCCAGGGAATGATTGCCGGATTATTGATCCGGCAGAGCTGGCTGGCCGGGATTTCCATCATCCGACCCATTAAGCCCAACACATCGGCAATGGCGGCACAGAGCTGCAAGGAGGCTTGACCATTACGGCTAAGCTGCATATCCACAATCCGCTGCACCGTATCCCGCCGGTACTTAATCCCCAAATACATACTGAGCATTTGGAAACAGGCCAGAATGCCATCGCGCAGTCCCCGCCCCCGCACAAAAGGATAACCACTGCGATCTTTCTCTACCTGTACTTGGCTTTGGGGCATGACCAAATCGGTGTTGGTCAGCTGGAAATCCATTTCCGGCGCGTAGTCCAGCATGGCCGTGGGTGTCATATCCACGTCAAAGATCCTAGAGTCTTCGATCTCTAAACCAGATTCCGGCAACACCAACAGCTCTGCATTGATCCCCACCAGTCGATGAGCGTTGCCAGCTGGCGAAGCAGCTAAGGGTTGGCCAGCATCTGCGGCCAAGCTATCGAACCACAGACGATTCTTGTCTGGCGTAAACTGATGGGCGACGATCGCATTTTGCCAAGCGCTCCGAGTAGTTTGATATAGCTCTCGATGGTTGGGCAATACTCGATCGGATTTCAGCCAATACTGAGTAATCAGCTCGTACACCTCGGTGATGCTGGGCTTCTCAAAACTAGCCGCCACCGCCGGGTAATGTTGGAGCAGGGGCAAGAAATCCTCTGCTGGCAAAACAAAGCCCACGGTTTCTTCGGATGCCACTGCCGTTTCGCAGGGCATTTGCCGCAACAGACTGGGCCAACCCAAAATTTCCCCAGCTTCCAAAACTTGCAGAGAAATAGTTTTGTTGGTGCTGGGATCGATCCCGATTAGCCGCACCTTCCCCGTAAAGACAACCACAATATGGGTAGGCATGTGGGTCTTGATCTGCATTTTCTGGCCCATCCGAAAGCGGAGGGGCTTCATTTTGCCAATCAAACCGCGCAACTCCCCGTCAGGCAAAAGGTCTAGGGGCGAAACGGTTTTGAGAAAGGCATAGATATCGTTGGCACTAATCTTGGACTGGTCGCTGGTCATGGTTGGTAGATGGGAAGGGGCTAGGCTTAGGCTACTTGGAGCGCAGGTTGAGCATCAGCAAGGGCTGGATTCAGATATTTTTGTACCTGATCGTTCACCCAATTGGTATACAGCTCCTCAGTGAGGCGCTGGCGGGTGGGATCGTCGAGCTGGGCAGGTAGCATGGCTTCTAGCTGCACTACCACCCACCAGTTGCTGACTTTGATGGGGGGCAAAACTTCTTCGGGGCGGGCCGAGACTAAAGCTCCGGCCAGGCTTGGATCCAGCTTACCCAGTTCCACCGGCCCACTGATCCCTTTAGTTTTAGCTTCAATTCCCTCCGAGTAGCGAGGGGCTAATTCCATGAAAGTGGCTTCACCGGAATGCAGCCGAAAGTAGATTTCCTCGGCAATGTCGATGTCCTGAACTCGAATCATCGAGAAAACCACCTGGTCGATCTGAATTTTGCGCTGGCAGAAATGGGATTCCACCTGTGCTTCCCACTTATGGGTCTTGAATTGCTGGAGCCGCAGTTCTCGATCGATCAACTGCGCCAGCTCTTCTCTAGTCATCTGCTGCTGTTGCAGCCACTGGTCTAGCTCTAAATCTGTGTTCAACTGATTTTGCTGGTAAAAACGCTTACAGGCTTCTAAAAGCTCTTCATCGGTGCTTTTGTAAGCAGCCAGTTCCCGATCCAAGACTAGTTCCCGAGCCAGTTGGGGAACTAGCCGATACTTGTTCAACAGCCCTGGGAGCTGTTCCGCTGGAATAGATGTATCTCCTAGGTGGAGCGCAGCAAGCATAGTTATCAAGTGCTCGATTAGTTATTTGGACATTTTATCTTGACTTAATACCTTTTTTTTAAGTATCTGAAATAATGGCTAAAATGCCCGATCAAAATGTTCGATATTTTAATCTTCCCTTAATATTTCCACCGGTAGCAAAGTAAGTCCAAGGATACCCAAAAAAAGATAAAAAAACGATCGAATTTCTTCGATCGCTCTACCTATTTTCCTTGGAGAAAGCTGGAGTCAGGCTAGACAGTTTCTAGGTTAGCTGCACTGACTTCGATGGGTTCTTGGCCGGTAGCAGACCGGCGGCGCTCGTTCTGGGCCTGCAGCTGGTTCTTAGCAAGCTGAGCCATCTCACTCACTAACATCCCGATCAAAACCGTGTCATCTAGAACACCAATAACTGGAAAAACATCTGGCAAAAAGTCAATTGGGGAAACCACATAGACTAGGGTAGCTGCTACTGCCCACCATCGATATTGAGGGTTTTGTAACAGGCCGCGATACCACTGATAGATAGAAGACAAAGTGAAGTTCTTCATTGCTGTTTCTGAGTAGTTGTGATTCCAACTTCTCTATCATCGCCGTCACCCAGCTTTTTGGCACGGGCAGGTATCTCACCAAAATTATCTATGAACCCCCATTGACAAGGACTAGCAAATGGGCAAAGTTATCTGCCCGTCCCAGCACCGCCATCGATCGCCTTTGGCGCAAGCGAAGCTATCGCCTTTGGCGCAAGCGAAGCTATCGCAAAATTCATGGGCTAACATAGGAGTTGCACAACAACTATTGAGTCCCAACCAATCGTGAAAGAAGTTACCCAAACCCTGAAACAGCAAGTCCTGATTCTTGGCGGCATCGTGGCGATCCTGTGGGCAGTGACCACTATCAATACATATGTTTTTCATGGCCAGCTCAATACGCTCGGCATCGTGCCCCACCAATTTGTGGGTCTGCGCGGCATTTTGTTTGCGCCGTTCCTGCATGGTAACTTCCAGCACCTGATTTCCAATACCTTGCCCCTAATCGTCCTGGGCTGGCTGGTGATGCTATGGGAAACCAGCGACCTATTAGTGGTATCGCTCATTAGTATGCTGGTGGGGGGCTTGGGTACTTGGCTGTTTGGGGGAGCCAACACCGTCCATGTGGGGGCCAGCGGCGTGATCTTTGGCTACCTGGGATACTTGCTGCTGCGGGGTTATTTCGATCGCAGTATCCCTTCTTTGCTAATGTCTCTCTTCATCGGTATTTCCTATGGTGGTACGGTCATGGCCGGTTTGCTCCCCGGTGCCCCGGGCATTTCTTGGCAAGGTCATCTCTTTGGCTTTTTGGGTGGGGCACTGACCGCTAGGTTGGCCAGCCGTCGCTAACCAGATCCCAGGACGGGCTGTTTGACCGATCAACAATCAGACTTTTGCCCGATCTAATGGCCCAAGAGTTCGGCGACAATGAATCTAGCCTCGGATCTGGCTGTTTGCTGCTCACGATCTCTACCTCCGCAACTCACCATGCCCAAATTGCCGTTCGATCCAGAAGAAGATGACTTCCTCGGTCAGTTAGAAGACTGCTATCCCGAAGAAACCTTTGGCGATCGGCTGAAACTGTTTTATAACCAATTTGCTTCCGGCACTCGGGCGTTGCTCAGTGATTCATTATTTCGCGAGGTATTGGTAAGGCCAGGGGTAGAACGACTGGAAATTCTTTGTCCGAACCAGATCGTCCAACGACGATTAATCCAGAAACGACAGAAGATGGTCAACGAAGTCCGCTGGATCTGGCCAGAAACGATGATAGAAATATCATTAGGGGTCAAACACCAGCCCGATGAAGAAGTAGTTTTTTTGCTGCAGTAATAAAAATAAGTGGGGGCAGATTTCATATCTGCCCCCACTTATTTTTTAAGGATTATTTTCTTAAAGACCTTAGGCCGCGATTGCTGAAGCCAAAGGATCGGGAATCGTGGCCGATGGAGCCATAAACTCACCGACTAGTACGTACTCTAGGCGTAGCTTCAGCCAAGTGATGAACTGTTCATTGGTAGAAACCACGGCCACTGCTGGCTGCGGACACCGCTGCCGCTGCACAGCTAGCTCTGGAGCTGCCAGAAAAGCGGGCTGCTTGATCAGCCAAAAATCGATTGTTTTTTCCTGTTCGTGGTAATTCCGAGTGCGTTCTTTGAGCACTTCGGCGAGAGGTTCTTCTTCCAGCAGGAAGCTCTCACTGGCCAAAATGTAATGATAGGTCTGCATAGAATGGAAGCGAAGATCGGAAGGATAAAATTCTCCCGTTAAGAATAACTCACTTTGCGCTAGCTACCCAGCATTGCAGCCTTCATTTCGCGCACCGCTCGCTCCATGCCCACCAGCACCGCCCGACTGACGATCGCATGGCCAATATTCAGTTCTTCCATGCCCGATAGGCAGGCCACAGGGTAAACGTTTTGATAGGTAAGTCCATGACCAGCATTGACCCGCAAACCTAAGGCGATGGCCTCGGCACAGCCGGTGGCTAGCTGGGCTAACTGCTGTTGCCGATCGGCCGCCCGTACTGCATTGGCGTAAGTACCCGTATGGAGTTCGATAAACCTGGCTCCACTGGCCTGACTAGCCTTGATCTGGTCGCTATCGGGGTCGATAAAAAGACTGACTGGAATGTCTGCGGACTGCAGCCGATCTACCACACTTTGCAGGCGCAGTAACTGGCCGACAATATCTAGGCCGCCTTCGGTGGTCACTTCTTCCCGCCGCTCCGGCACCAAAGTCACATAGTCTGGCTGGATTTCCAGGGCAATCTTGACCATTTCTTCGGTGGCGGCCATTTCCAGGTTCAAATGGGTGCTGACGGTCTCCCGCAGCACTCGCACGTCTCGGTCTTGGATATGGCGGCGGTCTTCGCGCAGATGGGCCGTAATGCCGTTAGCTCCAGCTAGCTCGGCCAGCACCGCTGCCGCGATCGGATCCGGCTCTGGGGCACGACGGGCCTGACGAATGGTGGCCACATGGTCGATATTCACACCGAGGGTAAGCACGATCGCAGGTCTCCTAAAAAATCCTTAAAGTTCAAAGTAGGCTAACAATATACACGAGATTGCAGAAATCGAGCACTGAAAAAGCTCTGGAAGCTTTATTTGCCTCGATAGAAAACTTATTTAGTCTTTGATGAAACTATTGATGACCTGAAAACGTCCTCCCTTAAAACCTGTCCGCGCAAAAATAAAACAATCTTGTAGTACGTCAGCTCTAATTTCTGCTAGCGGCTCCAAGAAATTCCGGCAAAGGATGTATTATTATTGTTAAGACAAGATTAAAAACCTGCCAATTTCCGAGGGGAGTGCGTCCTTTTATGTCTCAAAAGAAACAGCAACTAAGCTACAAAAGCATTGTTTTACTAGGTTCCTTCCTAAGCGCTGCAATTGTCTCCAACGCTAGCACCTTCGCAGCCCAGGCTGCTCCAGTTCAGCAAACTATCCAAACTGAAGCAGCCCCACAGGTTGCCCCAGAAGCTACAGAAAAATCTACCGACAAGCCCGTAGAAGCTAAGCCCGCCACTGAGCTAGCTCCTCAAGTTGCCCCAGAAGCTACGGAAAAATCTACCGACAAGCCCGTAGAAGCTAAGCCCGCCACTGAGCTAGCTCCTCAAGTTGCTCCAGAGGCTACAGAGAAATCTACCGACAAGCCCGTAGAAGCTAAGCCCGCCACCGAGCTAGCTCCTCAAGTTGCTCCAGAAGCTACGGAGAAATCTGGTGAAAAGTCTGGCACTGCTCCAGCAGCAGACAAGCCAGCTCCGGCCAACAGCTCGGCCCAAGCAAACCTCAGCGATATTTCTGGCAACTGGGCAGAGCCTTTCATTCGGGTCTTGACTGAAAAGGGAATCATTGCTGGTTACCCTGATGGTACTTTCCAGCCCGATCGACCCGTAACTCGGGCAGAATTTGCGGCCTTGGTGAACAAAGCTTTCCCCGATGCTCCCGAAATCCGCGCAGCTATTAATTTCCGCGATGTACCGCGCGGTTTCTGGGCCGCCGATGCCATTCGGAAAGCCACTGCGACTGGCTTCTTAGCGGGCTTCCCCGATCGGACTTTCCAACCCAGAGAAGGCATTAAGCGGATTGACTCGCTGGTTTCTTTCGTGAATGGTGCCAAAATCACCCCCGAAGGCCAAGCTGCCAACCTGGACGAGCTGTTCACCGACAACAGCCAAGTACCCAGCTACGGTCGGGATCAGTTACTTGCTGCGGCCCAACGTTGTGTGGCCGTGAGCGTTTCCTACCCCGATGGCAAGACCTTTAATCCTACTGGCGTAGCCACTCGGGCCGACGTAGCAGCCTTCTTGCACCAAACCCTGGTAGCTGCCGGTCGTCTGCCCAAGCTGGCCGATGATAGTCCCGCTCAAAAATACATTGTTAACTGTGCTCCCGCTCCCGTAGTAGCCAAGATTACCGAGCAAGACATTCTCGGTCGGACTGGCGTTCCTACAGCTCCAGCAGTTCAACAGGGCACCGTTGCAGCTCCAGTTAATGCTCCCGTCGGCGGCATCACTACACCCAGTGGCTTTGGAGCCAACTGGGGGGATGCTTTCATCGGTTTCGGTACCCAGAACCAGATTCCCCAGGTTATCGGTCAAGGGATTCCTAGTAGAACCCAAGATTCCACTAGCTTGGGTGCAGGTTTTGGGATTGGCGATGCCCGGAGCGCGATCGGTCTGGAAACTTCCTATTCCACTGCTGGTAGCTTTAGCAGCAAGATCTTCAATCGGGGCAATGTGAACTTCAAACTCCACAAAGTCTTGGCTGATAATCTAGCCGTAGCCGTTGGCTGGGAAAATGCGATCAATCATGGCTATACGGATGCCACCAACCCCGGCAGTACCGTTTATGGTGTACTGACTGGCGTGATACCCCTAGGAGACACCAGCAACATCACGGCTTCCGTCGGTGCGGGCAATGGTCGCTTCCGGACTTCTAGCGACATCGAGACAGACAAGCAAGGTACGAACCTCTTCGGCAGCCTCGGCTTCCGGGTGTCGGAAAATATCGCCTTGGTGGGTGATTATAATGGCCGCAACTTCAATGTGGGTCTGCCCTTGACTGTTAAGCTGGGCGATGGTGTAGGAGTACAGGTTACCCCTGCTCTCCTAGATATCGGTGGCAACAACTTCAGTGGCCCCAGCAGCCGTTTTGCGGTTAGCGGTGGGGTCGGCTTCAAGTTCTAGATCTCTCCAATAGTCGGTCTCTGTCTAGAGGCCGACTAAATCCGTCTACCGTAATCTTTGTCACAAGTTTTTTGCCGATTATGAAAACTCAAAATATTCTGATTTTTGCCGGTGTGCTCACTGCTCTACTTCCTTGGAGTGCCGCTCAGGCCGGTCCGAACACTGGGCTGATCGATGTGGGCGGGGTGGCTGCCACCAGCAGTGCGCCAGTTTCTGGCGTAGTTGGCAGTGGTGCTACCCGCGGCCAATCCATGCGCAGCAGCTTTGCGCCTGAAACCCAGGCTAAGGTAGATGCGGCAGGTGCCAGTATTTCTGCGGCTAGCCTAGAAGGTACAGACCCAGCCGCAGCTCAAGCACTGCTCAGTGTGATCAATTCTCCGGCTGGCTCCAGCCCCGCAGCTCTGCCTGCTTTGGTCACAGCCTTAGGTGGCGGTGCGCCAGCTGAGTCTTTGGCTGGTAGCCTGTTGGGTCTGAGAAGTGGGAATGGTTCGATCGATGCCACTGTGCTTAGCGGTGCGGTCACCAATTACAATTCCTACCTGAATGCTCTGATTTCCGGTGGCAACGTGGTCGGCCAAAAGCCAGTCACGGAGCTGGATGGCTATATCCAAAGCCTGCCTCCCGGTCAGAAAGCCGTCCAAATGTTGTTGACTAAGCTGTTAGCTGGTTAATTTGGATGTTGGTAGAAAGGGGGGACAAAACATCAGTTTTGTCCCCCTTTCTAGTATCTAAGGCTGAGGTGCTCGAACAGCTTTTGGACCTTAGCTAAATCTTTGTGGCCGGGGCCGATTTCTACGCCACTGGAGAGATCGATACCGGTGGGTTGCAGTTGATCGAGGGCGATCGAGACATTATCAGGATTTAAGCCGCCAGCCAATAGCCAAGGAATCGGCGATCGCCAGTTTTGGAGTTCCGGCCAATTCAAGGTCTGGCCGGTGCCACCCAGGGCTTGGGGATGGTAGGCATCCAGGAGAAGGGTATCGACGACGTTGGTATAGGTGAGGATCCGCTCCAGGTCGGTGGTGTCTTTGACCCGCCAAGCTTTGATAATTTCTCGATCGGGCAACAATTCCCTGAGGGCTTGGCAATATTCGATCGATTCTCTACCGTGGAGCTGGATGGAGCCAAATTGGGCGGTGGTAGCCACGGCGACCACTTCAGCTAAGTCTGCATCGGCAAATACCCCCACACAGTTCACCAGCGCTTGGATGGGCGGCACGAGGGTGGCTAACTTCAGCGGTGGCACATAGCGCGGCGAAGCAGCTACGCAGATAAAACCTAAGTCGCTAGCACCAAGGGCGGCGATCGCCTGACCAGCTGCCAGCTCGGTGATACCACAAATCTTGACCCGCAAAGACTTCAATGTCACCGAAATACCCATTAAATTAGTTCTACAAAAAGTTCAAGGGTTCCACATCGATCGACATACTCACTCCTTCAGCCACCGCTGGCAAATCCGGCAACTCCAAAGCCCCATCCAGCGGATACTTTAACACGATCTGCCAGCGAAAACGATTGGCCACCCGCATCACCGTCGCCGGGCTAGGGCCGAGCACCTGACAATTGCAACTACCGGCCACAATAGATGCCGCCAAGCGTTCCGCCTCCGCCTCCACCCTAGTAGCATCAGCTCCACTCAGCCGTAATAAAATCATCCGGCCATAGGGTGGATAGAGAAAATCCTTGCGCACCGCCAGTTCTCCCGCCAAAAAGCGGCGATAATCTTGGGTGACCACCGCCCCGATCGTCGGATGCTCAGGATTATAGGTTTGTAAAATCGCCCGGCCCCGTCGATCGCCGCGACCGCAGCGTCCCACCACCTGGGTCAGCGTCTGAAAAGTCCGCTCCGCCGCCCGATAATCCGGCATATTCAACAAGCCATCCGCCGTAATAATCCCCACCATCGTCACCTGGGGTAAATCGATTCCCTTGGCTAACATCTGAGTACCCACCAAAATATCGGCCTTGCCCTCCGCAAACTCCGTCAATATTTCCCGATGCATTCCCTTATTCCGAGTCGTATCACTATCAAATCGCAAACAACGCAGTTGCGGAAAATGCTGGGCCAGCTCCTCCATCACTTTTTGAGTACCGCTGCCAAAATGTTTTAGATAAGCCGAATCACAGCTTGGACAAGTCTTAGGTTGAATCGCCACATAATTACAATAATGACAGCGCAGCAGCGGCTGCTGGTGGCGATCCTGGTGATAGGTCAGCGAAACATCGCAATTAGGGCAGCCCAAAGCCTCTCCACAACTGCGACAGCTCACAAAAGTACTGTGGCCCCGCCGATGAATAAACAAAATCGCCTGTTCCCGACCACGCTCTAAACCACCGATCGCCTGCTGCAAAGATGTACTGAAGATCGATCGATTCCCCTGTTTCAACTCCTCCCGCATATCCACCACCTCCACCACAGGCAATCCCTGACCCGTCACCCGCTCCGGTAGCGATAGATAACAACTCTGCTGGGCCGCCTGCCAAGTTTCCAAGGCCGGCGTAGCCGAACCACGCACCACCGGAATGCCCAGATCCCGCGCCCGCCATTCTGCCAACAAACCCGCATGGTAGGTGGGCATCGGCTGATCCTGCTTAAAACTGCCATCATGTTCTTCGTCCAGCACGATCAACCCCAAGTTCGGCAGAGGGGCAAAGATCGCCGATCGGGTACCAATCACAATGTGGGGTAGCGGCAGCAGCATCTGTCGCCAAGTGTCGTAGCGCTCTCCAGCGGCGAGAGCGCTGTGATAGACCAGAATCCGATCGCCAAAGCGGGCCCGAAATCGATCGGTCAACTGGGGAGTCAAGCCGATCTCCGGCACCAACATGATCACCGATTGTTGCTTGTGGATCACCTGCTCGATCGCCTGCATATACACGGCAGTTTTGCCAGAACCCGTTACCCCATGAAGCAAAATCTGGTCAAAGCTGCCCAGCCGCTCCGTAATACCGGCCACCGCCGTCAGTTGGGCTGGAGTCAGCTCATAATTTCCCGCCTCTTGCCAGATGCCCGCCGTGCGATCGCGGCGCAGAATTTCTCGATCGACAATCTGAACGTAACCATCGCTCTCCAGGTTAGTCAAGGTCTTCTTGGTAGTCTTCGCCACCTGCTCCAGCTCCGTCAGCAGCAGATCGCCCCCTTGGTTTTGCAAAATCAGCAAGATTTCTCGTTGCCGACTGGTCAACTCCAAATTACGGGGGTTACCCGTGAGGATCACCGCGAGCTGTTGCTTGGGCTTGGCCACCTTCGGCGGCTCCAAATAGGAAGTGACCAATTTCAATTTATGCAGTTGCCGCAGCCCCCCTGCGCCACCGCGCACCTGTTGCATCAGGTACTGCCAGCTATATTCCTTGTCTGGACTGGATTTCAGTAGTTCAATCAGCTTGCGGGCGGTGGCTAGCAAAGTGGGGTCACCCCACTGCTCCGCCTTGCCCACCAGCCGCACCCGGCGCTGGGAGCGGCCCAGAATCCCCGGCGGCAAAGCCATCCGAATCACCTGGATCAAGGGAGTGTGGTAGTAGATCGCCACCCGCCGCAGTAGCGCCCAGTAGTCCGGGGCAAAGAACCGCGGACAGATCACTTCACCCACTTCTTTGATCACCGCCGGATCCAGATCTGCCGGAATCTGGGCTGGGAGGCGGATGACGATCGCCCCCAAAATTTGGTTGCCGAAGGGCACCGACACAATGTCGCCCACGGCCACGGTGGGGTCTGAGCTATAAGTATAAAGACCCTGAATTCCCGGACAATCCACCAACACTTCCACCCACTGCTGGGGCGGTAAAGTTTCTGGAAGTAGAGGGAGATTCATGGAGCAAGAACGAAAAGAGGGGCAAGAGCTATATTAATACAAATGCTCTGGAATTAGCTCAATTTTTCACCATGTAAATTTTAGAACAGCCCAGTTGTGGAGTCATGGGAGCACTGTATTATTTCTCTAAAGAGAAATTTAGATCGAGGATGACCCTTCCTCCAGTGACCCAATGAAAAAAATTGTCCTGATTGCTACACTGTTCGCCAGTCTCTGGGCCAGTCCACCAGCCAGCGCCCAACCACGCCGCAATCAGCTGGGGCCAAGTTTTACCTCCGGCAATGGCAGCAGCGCCTTTGGGGTCAACGGCAAGATTAACTTGACCAACAATATTTTCGAGGTAAAAAACAGCCTATCTCTGCGCCCCTTCGTCAACTTCCCCGCCGGATCCACCGAAATCGGAGCGGCGGTCACCTACGATTTTGACTTTGCGCGTTACTCCTATTCCCAGTTCATCCCCTACCTCGGCCTAGGAGTTGGGACGCTGAACGATCGCAACAACAATAGTACGATGGCTTTCTACGCTCAGGGTGGAATGGATCTGGGAGTCAGCCCAGACTGGTCACTGGGAGCCAGCCTGAATGTACCGCTGAACAATCGACTAGATACCAATGTGACCATAAGTGCCAACTATCGTTTCTGAGGCCAAAACTTGTTGGTGACAAGAAACACTACTAGTAAGTGTATTGACGCATTGGCGCAGCTCTAAATCCGCCATACAGTTGATTTGTCTGGTTATTACTACCACCTAAAATGGAGAAGATCTGTTGAGTCAGGGCACAAATTCAATGCAGCTCAGTCCGTGATTAAAATACAGAATTTTTCTTGGAGTTTGACCCATGCCCAGCAAAGGTTTATTGTTCTTCGGTGCTTCGATCTTACTCAACGGTTGCCTGGTAACGGCGGCCAGTGCGGCAGAGCCGACGAATGATAACTTTATTGGCCCGACGGTGACGTTTGGGAACGGTCAGGCCATTATCGGTGTAGGTGGTAAATTCAAACTCACGGACCAGATTTCTGTGCGGCCCTCCTACAGTTTTGCCAATTTAGCCGGGGCCGGCGTGACAGTGGCCGGCGGCTCGGCCACCTACGAGATCGAGATCAGCAACCCTCAAGTCCAGCCTTTTGTGGGGGTGGGGGTGAATGTTTACACCGTGAACACAGGTAACACCAGCAGCTCTACCACCGCCGCCTTTGCTCAGGCCGGAGTGGATGTAAAAATGGGTCAGAGTGTAGCGCTCACTGGCGATGTGAAGGTACCCCTAGATTCCGCCGCGCCCCTAGGAACAGTAGTATCGATCGGCGGCGGCTACCGCTTCTAGTCTAGTTCTGAACAGCCAGAGTCACCGGCACATTCAAGCCAGTCCGTTTATAGTCCTCGTAATAGCGCGTATTAGGCTTGTGACAATTGACCGTTTGGCAAAGTTGGCGCACGAATTTCTGCTCGATCGCTCTGGCTTCTTTTTCTAGTCTGTTATTCGCATATTTCTGGTCGGCCAAGTAGTAGGCCCGGAAGTAAGCACTACCAAAGCCCGCTTCGCTACCCAACCGTTCGCATTGCTGTGAATGGCCCATTTCATGGGCAACAAGGGTCAGCTGGCTGGTGTCTTTTTCTTTGCGCACATCCCGCAAATACAGACGGTTACAGTAGGTTTGAGCTGCAGAATCCACATCGCCAAAGTGAATCTCTTGGTCGCCATTAGTCCAACGATCCATCAGCTTGGAGCTGTAATTGACCTTGACCCGATCGACTAATTCCCCAAAAATCGGGCGCAATTGCTGTTTTTGGAAAACAGTCAGGCTCCCGCCAGGATCATTGCGGTTGGCAATCACATTAGCAGCCACAGGAAACACCACAGAGCCACTGCCCGCCCAGACCTGTTCGCTGCTGCTCGTAGACTGCCAGAGGCTTTGGATAGTGGGCAGCGAGCTAGTGACGCTCTGGCAGCGCTCGTCGATCGAGTTACAGAGAGGCGCGAGAGCGGGCGACAGAAAAGAAACCGCCAAGATACTAACGATCGCCAGCAGAAAAAGTTTAATGAAGCGTTTCATAGACAATCGGTAGGCAAAAATCTTACCTCATCTCATCTTGCATGGACGATCGGAGAATTGCAATGACTATTTAGTCTCCTACACAACAAACATCCACATTTCCCGAAAGTCCAAACCTACTTACGATGGCGGCGATACCAAGTGGCTCCCCCAATCAACAAACTCATCAAAGTAGAAGACAACACCAACGGCCACACTGTGCCCCGCCGTAGCTCCGCCAGCCCCGCTCCCATCATCACAAAAGGCAACAGACCGGGCGTGGTGCCCAGCAACGTTCCCCACAAATAATCCCGGAACTTCACTGTCGTCAGGCCTGCCCCAAAATTCACCAGCCCATAGGGCAACAAGGGCAGCAACCGGATGGCCACCATATAGAAAACTCCACCAGCAGCCAGCTCCCGATCCAACTCCTGCCAACGACCCGCAAACCGGCTTTGGATAAAGTCGCGCCCGTTCGTCCGGCTAAACCAAAAACACCCGATCGCCGCTACCACAGCTCCCACCGTCGTCCAGACCGTGCCCCACCAGATCCCAAATACCGCCCCGCCCGAGAGATTCAACGGCGTGGAGGGCAAGAGCAGAAAAGTGGCGATCGCATAGAGCAACACATACAACAGCGGTGCCCAAAAGCCGACCTGGGCCAACCAGGCTTCCACCAGTTGCCGATCCAAACCACCCAGCCAGTAGGCACCAGCCAAGGTCAGACCCAAGCAAAATAACGTTATTAGTAGAGCGATAGTTTTCAACGGGGGGCAGTGACGGGTGGTGGAGTAATAGTGAAAGTCGGATTGACCAGCGGATTACTCGAACTACCAGAGGGGAGCACCGGAAGCAAACTAGGAGGAGAAGCAATCGGGGCCTGAGCCACATTGATAATAGTCAGCTTATAGCTACTCGCTGCACCGCCACTGGGCAGGGTCAACTCTACCAGATAGTCGCCAGAAACAGGAATAGCTCCCTGCCACTGACTGACCTTTTTGGATTGGAAGTTCACTGGCTCGCTATTGGGAGCCAACACCGTCAACTGCACCCCGCCATCTACCTTAGCGGTCAACTGGTTGCCTTGAGCGAGTCCCGGTACCCGGTACACCATGGCTTGATTCTCCCGTAAGGAACCTTCCCGCATGAAAGTCTGGCCCGCCGGGACACTAATGGTTTCGGTAGGCAAAATTTCTGGAGCAGCGGGGCTGGAATTAGTCACAGCACTCTGTACAGGGGTTGATGGTTGGCCAGAGGACTGAGCACCAGCTGACTGGCTGACCACTGGAGTTGGGTTGGTTTTGATCGGATTGCCAGTCTTGGGCAATAAATAAGTAAATAACCAGAACGGCACCAACACCAAACAGCCCCCGGCTGCTGCCAAAATCCACGGACTATTCAGAATGGGGTTGCGGGGTTTTTGCTTGGGGGTATAGGTGGTATAGCGATTTTGCGAAGCACTACCAACACCGCTACTAGAGCTATAGGAAGGCGTAGGGCTACCCATGGACAGCGAAGGTTCACCACCCTCTAAGGTGCTGGAGTTGCTGCCCACCAGATCGGCCACAGAACGCAATGCCTGTAAGACTTCTTTGGCAGATTGGTAGCGGTTAGTCGGGCGATAGCTCATCATCCGCATGAGCACCTTGGCAAACCAGGGGCTGATCGTAGGCAACCACTGTTGCCATTTCCAGGTCATGGTGGATTTGTCGATCAGGCTCTCGGGCTTCCGACCGGTCATCATCACTACTACGGTCACCGCCAGGGCATAGAGATCGCTATTGGCATAGGCTTCACCGGTCTGTAATTGTTCGTTAGGTGCGTAGCCCGCCTTGCCTACGGTGGTACCCTGCTGGCCCACTTCCGAATCTTCGGCTTCCAGGTTCTGAACACCGGCCTTGACCACCCCAAAGTCGATCAAGACTGGCATCTGGTCTGCTTCTCGCAAAATAATGTTGTCCGGCGAAATATCCCGGTGAATGATCCCTTGGCTATGGACATTGTCCAGCACTGGCAGCATTTGCTGTAAAAATAACAACGCCTCATCTTCCGTAAAAGTACGGGATTCACGGATGCGTTCGCCCAGAATCTTGGCGTAGGTCTTGCCTTCAGCATACTCCTGTACCAAGAACAGGCGTTTGGCTTCTTCAAAGTTCGCTCGGAAGCGGGGAATTTGGGGATGATTAATTTGGTAGAGAGCTTTGGCTTCTCGCTGGAACAGCTCCCTAGCTTTTCGTAAAGAATCCCGCCCTCGATCGTTGGGCGTAAATTCTTTTAATACACAAGGCTCATCGAAGCAGGCGGTATCCTGGGCCAAATAGGTACGACCAAACCCTCCTTGACCAAGGACTCTAGTCACACGGTAGCGCTTCTGAAGCAGTGTTCCTAATGGAATTGCTGGTTGCATGGCTGGCTAATTGCCCTCGATGAAGGAAAAATGACGAAAGGGAAAAGACACATATATCGATTCACTTGATCGGCAGCTAAATCGGTACAAATTTAAAAATTGATCCAGACTGCGTAAAGATGTGTTGCAAGTATTTGACTACTTTCTTTATTATTCTAGCTGGCGGGACTATAGAATTGTCTTCAGTATCATACCCATAGATTTTGCACCAATGCCCAAATCTAGCTGGAAAATATTTCCGCTCCAGGCCAGTTAAAACGATGCACATTCTGTTAGTTGACGATGAAGTAGAATTGACCAATCCCCTCAGCCAGCTGCTACGCCAGGAAGGTTACAGTGTAGATGTGGCTGCGGACGGTCGCTGCGGTCAGGAACTGAGCCTCGATCGCATTTACGATCTCTATATTCTAGATTGGGTGCTGCCCTACAAAACTGGCATCGAAATCTGTCGTGACCTAAGAGCTGCTGGCAACAGTAAACCTGTCCTATTCCTGACCGCCCAAGACACCCTAGACGATCGGGTACAGGGTCTCGATGCAGGAGCCGATGACTACTTAGTCAAACCCTTCGAGCTGCGCGAACTGTTGGCAAGAATCCGGGCACTGCTGCGCCGCACACCCAGTAATGAATCCACCACCAAGTTGCAGATTGGCGACTTACTCCTAGATATAGACAACCAAACTGCCTACCTAGCCGGCAAGACCATCGAGCTATCGGAAAAGGAAGCCTGTCTGTTGGCCTACCTGATGCAACACCCCGGCCAGGTAGTAGGACACCAACAAATTCACGAACAGCTCTGGGGTAGTAGCAATGAAACACCTAATAGCAATGTATTAGCAGCCCTCATGAGACTTTTGCGGCGCAAGCTAGCGGTCAAAGGTCAGCCAGAAGTCATCCATACGGTCTATGGCAAGGGCTATCGGTTGAGCCGGGGAGAATAGAATAGATCACCCCAGCCAACCCTAGACCGAAGCCAGTCGCTCCTGTTGGAGCGCATAGTCGCGAAAACGTTCTAAATCTGCCTGTAAGGTAGATTCCACCGTCTTCCGAATAAAGTCACTATGCATCAACAAGGCCAAGAAGCCTGGTACAGAATAGGCGATCGTCAATTTAACAATGCTGCTTTGCTCCCGCCCATAAAACCGAATGGCTCCGCGGTTGGGCAGTCCATCCACCGATTCCCATTGAATCAACTGGTGGGTAGTGGTTTTGACTATTTTGGAGAGCCAGGTGAACTCGAGACTGCCGGAAGCCAGTTTCCAGCGGGAGAGATCCGGATTATCTTCTAGAATTTTTACGGATTCGATCCACTTCATCCAGTTAGCAATTAGCTCCGTGTTATACCAGAGATCCCAGACACGATCGATCGGGATAGCGACTTCAATTTGAACCGTATGCTCTAGCCATTCAGACATGGTAAATAAGGGATAGTGGGGATCAGGAAACTAAAGCGGGCTGGAGATTTTCGGCCACGGCCAGAATTGCTGCCGCAGCTTGCTGGCCGGAGAGAGTCGCTCCCTCCATGCTATCAATATAATCCTGGGCCGTATAGCTACCGGCCAAAAAGAAGTTAGGAATGGGGGTAGCCTGAGCCGGACGGCAGGGATCCATGCCGGGCTGTTCCCGATACAGAGACTGGGCTAGCTTAACCACACTAGACCAAGTCATATTGAGATGCTGGGCACTGGGAAATAATTCCCGCAGTTGCGCCAGGGCATGGCGGACAATTTCTTCATTGCTCATGGGAATGAATCGATCGCCCGGAGTCAGTACTACCTGCATCAGGGAGCCTTGGCCTGCTCGGTAATAGTCTTGGGGGCTGGTCAGGGCTAAGTCCGCGAAGCAGGAGAAATCCGCATCAGCGCTGTACAACAGGTTATCGATCCCGGCTGCTTTTTCTAACTGTTGCCGTTGTTGGTCATCCCGCATTTCGGTCACCCATCCATCAAAACGCATCTGCACCGTCGCCACAGGCACGGCAGTCAGCTCGAAAATATTGTCGAAGAATTCCAGCGCCCGCCACTCGGCCGGAATGACTCGCTGGATCCCCGGCACATCTAAGGCACAGAGATAGGCATCGGCGGTCACCAAGTCGACCCGATCGCCATCGGCAATCTCCAAGCCCTCAATCAGTAGTTCGCCAGCGGTCTCTGCCAAGGCATCGGCTCCACGGTACTTAATCCGTCGCAGTTGGCGGCGGGTATGAATCCGCACACCGCGATCGGTCAGGTAGTTCAGGAGCGGCTGGTGCAAATATGACCCTGGGGATCCGGCCAGCATGTTCAGGCGAGATGCCTCAGTTTTGGCTGCAAACATCATGAAGATGGTCAACATGCAGCGAGCCGAAATGTTTTCTGTATCGATAAAGCCTAGGGCGAGGGCGATCGGGTCCCACATCCGGCGGAGGCTATGGTCGTTGCCTCCATGCTGCCGGAACCAATCGGCGAAGCTGATCCCGTCCAAAGCCCGAATCATTTTCATGCCACTTTCGTAGTTCAGTAGACCCACCACGATCGGGCTAGTCCCCAGGGCCAAGGCATTTTGCAGTTTGTCCAGAAAGGTCAATTGGCCGGTAGTAAAAAATGCTTTCAAGCCATGAAAGGGTGCACCCAGCAAAAAGCGAAAATCCAGTTGCCCAATCTCGCCGCCGCGATTTACGAAGTTGTGGACGTGTTCTTTGGGCAACAAGCTCTCGAAAGCACCCACTTTCTTCATCAGGGCAAAGAGGTTGAAATAGTTGTTGAAAAATACATGGAGACCCATTTCGATGTGGTTGCCATCGCCATCGATCCAGCTCCCCACCTTGCCCCCCACAAAGGGCCGCGCCTCGAAGATCTCCACCTGATGACCAGCATCGGCCAAATTGACCGCCGCAGACAGACCAGCCAATCCGGCTCCAACAATTACAATACGCATCTAAGAGAACTCTAGCTTTCTTAAAAATTGTAAAAGTTTTTGGAGCATAAAACAAACGGAGACCATTGCTTTCGGTAAAAAACAATGGTCTCCATCGGTACTGGAGTACCCGTCCTGCGGGATCGGCAACTCATCAAATTTGACGATTAGCTCTGGGTTTTAGCTTGGAATTTCAGTTGCTTCTTCTGGCCCGGTGCGCCTAGCTCACCTAACTGTTGGTTGTTTTCCGTCACAACCAGTCCGCCCGCATTGCCCGTGGTCAGAATCAGCTCTCGCTGAGCCTTCCAACTTTGGGCTTTCCCAGCATCCAGGGTTCCTTCAAAAGTCTTTTTGCCATCTATCACAATCTTCACCCAAGAATTGGACTTGGCGCTGATTTGCAACTCCACGGGAGAACCTTGGTTCGGCCCATCAGCAGTCAAGTTGTTTTGGTCTGCATTGGATACTACGGGAGTCAAACTATTAGGCTGTGCGGCCGGAGTCGGCAGGGCCAAAGCAGCAGCATTATACAGAGAATTATTCAGAGAATGAGAAAGGGCACTAATAGATGCCAACAGGAGTAGAATATAGGTACCATAGAGATGAATCGGCCGAATCCTGGGTCCAGAAAAACCGCTCAAGCGAGTTTTTTCCGCTGGCACAAGCTGGCTTTGGCTAGCCGGAACGCTTTTGGCCAGCTCCAAACAATTGACCCCTAAGCTTTCCCCATATTTCTTGACCATGCTTTGGATGTATACCGGCTCTGGTAGTACATCAAAACGTCCCTCTTCTAGGGCTCGCAGGAGGCGAGGTTGAATTCTAGTACGTTCGGCAATGTCCTCGATCGAGAGAGCACTATCCTGGCGTATTTGGCGAAGATTGGAGCCAATTTCTTGCAGTTTGGCTACCTTTTCTGTTTCCGCTCTTTCCATTTCTACTCTGGGGCGATGGTCTGTCATTTGCTGCGGTTCCTAGTCGGTAGCTAGTAGGTAGGGTGGATGGGGTTTGAGTGAGTGAGGAAAATTTGAGCGTTTCAATTTCGAAAGCTAGGAAAATATCTTAGAGGTAGAACTACAACTTTTACAAAAAATGTTGCACATTTTCCTTTTAAGGGGACGTAATTCTGTACTTTAGTATCCTAGATAACCATTCAGTCTCTAAATCGGTCAGCTGCCGGTAATCCCCTCGCACCAGTGGTTGACTCGGGGATTGCAAAGTGACGGAACCGATTGCGGTGCGTTCCAAGGCCAACACAGGGTGACCTAGCAAATCCGCTACTTTCCGTATCTGTCTATTTCTACCCTCTCGCAAGACAATCTGCAATCGAGTGTTCTGCCGATCTTGGCTCAGCCTTTTGACTTGGGCCGGTAGGGTGACCCGGCCTTCCAGCTCGATTCCCGATCGCCAAACATCCAGGGTGGCTGGTGCTGGATGACCCGCCACCAAAACCATATAGGTCTTGGGGATCTCGTGTCGAGGGTGAGTTAACCGAAAAGTCAATTCGCCATCATTGGTGAGCAAGAGCGCGCCAGCAGAATTGGTATCTAGCCGACCCACAGGGTGCATGCCAGATCCAGTTCGCCAAGCAGCTGGCAGTAGGTCTAACACTGTAGTCCGACCTTGGGGGTCAGCACAGGTAGAAACGACACCACAGGGCTTATTCAGTAATAAATATTGGTACGCGGGCGAGGCGGGGAGGGGGCGACCATCGATCGAAATGGTATCCAAGCTGGCATCGACAGTATCGCCGATCTGAGCGGTTCGACCATTGACCGCAACCCGGCCCGAGCGGATGATTTCTTCGGATTGGCGGCGGGAAGCAATACCTCGCTGGGCCAAAACTTTTTGCAGCCTATCTGCCATAGGCATTCCCGGACAACTCTATATAAACATACTGCCCAAGATTCTAATCCAAAACTGCGATGGCCAAAGAATCCGCTAAGATAAATTGTCACATCGCTTACAAGGTTGAAAATTGAGCGCCCCATCCCGAGGAATTATTGGCTCTGTTCTATCTCCTGCTTGTGCCGCTTGGCTGCGCACTCAAGTTAGCTCCGTAGGCTCCCTACAGATTCAAATTGCAGCCAAGGATCGGCAAATTCTGTCTGGGGTAGTTCCATCTGTCTCCGTTATAGCCCATGAGACAGTCTATCGAGGGATTTCATTACAAAGAATACAGCTTTTGGCCCAACAGATCGAAGTCAACCTCGGTCAAGTGGTGCGCGGCCAGCAACTGCGCTTATTGCAGCCGATTGTGGTAGAAGCCCATGCCACGATCGGCGAAGCAGATTTGCTGTCTTCTCTCATGGCTCCACTGCTAGCCGATCCGATCGCCGACCTGATCGCTAAAATTGTAGGCGCTCGGGATGCTGCTCTGAGGGTGAGCTGGCAGGCAGTACAGCTCCAGGCCAATCAACTCACCCTCACTGGCCAGTTGACGCCCCAAGGAACGCCAATTACCATTCACACCGGCATTCAACTCAGCGCCGGCCGTATTCTAGATCTGCACCCCTTGAAAATAGACTGCGCTGCCCTCGGTGCTCAGTTACCCGAATCATATCAAATAGATCTAGGCCCGGAAGTAGATCTCGCCGAACTCACCATGCAAGCAGGCAGCCTCACTTGCCAGGGCCAAATTCGGGTTCGTCCCTAGAGCCTGCGATAATCAGAATTCGCTCCTTCTGTAGTAGTTATGACCGCCGACCAGACCCTTTCCTTCCGGCAAAAATTCCTGGCCAAACTGACCGCCTCCAGTAACGGTATAAATTTACTATTAGCTCTGGGGATCGGTGGGGCGACGGGTACTGGAGTGCTGGCCTTTCGCTGGTCGATCGACCGAATTCACGACCTATTTTTCGAGAACCTAGACGACTGGTTCGGCAGCAGCCGTTGGCTTTGGACAATTTTGGTGCCCTTGGTGGGAGGGCTAATCGTGGGGGCCATGCGCTGGTACTGGCAAGATTTCGGCCCGAATGTTTCTTCGATGCTGGATGCCACCCGCAGCGGTCGATCGCTCCAGCCAGCTCGGGGAATTGTCAAAACATTGGCGGCAGCCGTATCCCTAGGCACAGGAGCTTCTTTAGGCCCGGAAGGGCCAAGTGTGGAAATTGGGGCCAATTTTGGCGTGCTGTTGGCCCAGGCCCTGCGGGTTTCCCAGGAGCGCCAGCGCCGATTGTTGGGCGCTGGCGCAGCGGCGGGGGTGGCAGCGGGCTTTAATTCGCCGATCGCCGGGGTGTTTTTTGCCCTAGAAGTGGTGATGGACAACACTACGGCCAGTGCTTCCGTGAGTGTGGTGGTGCTCTCTGCGGTGATTTCTTCTTTCCTGGCCCAGATCGGTCTCGGTTCTCAGCCGGCCTTTAAGCTGCCCGCCTACGAGGTGCGATCGGTGGCGGAGTTGCCCCTGTACATCGGCCTGGGGATATTAACTAGTCTGCTTTCTTACAGCTCGATGCAGGCAATTCAGTGGAGCCGCGATTTCTTTAAGGGCAAGATTCCGGGACTAGCGGTCGTCGGCCGCATTCCCAATTGGCTCAGTCCCGGCATCGGCGGCTTGGCCGTCGGCTTGGTAGCCCTCAAGTATCCCCAGGTGTTGGGCATTGGCTACGAAACGATCGAGGCCATGCTCCAAGATGTGGGCTTTTCTTTATTTTTAGTGCTCTCCCTAGTGCTGATCAAGATGATCATGACTGCCATCAGCCTGGGCAGTGGCCTAGTGGGTGGGATTTTTGCGCCTTCGATGTTTTTAGGAGCCTGTATGGGCACCGCCTACGCGAAGGGTCTAGTGCTGTTATTTCCAATTTTAGATGGGGTGATCGCCGATCCTCCGGCCTATGCGATGGTGGGCATGGCGACGATGCTGGCCAGTAATGCGCGCGCACCATTGACGGCTATTTTGTTGATGTTCGAGCTAACCCGCGACTATCGGATCGTGCTGCCATTGATGGCCTGTGTGGGCCTGAGTATTTGGCTGGTCGACCGGCTCCAGGGCAAGAACAAGGTCAGCTCCTCCGGCAGTTTGGAACGGATGGGCCTGAGCATCCAATCCAACGAGCGCACGGCGATGCTGGAGCAATTGTTGGTGGGAGAAGTGATGCAGAAAAAATGGCTGACACTCCCTGCGGATCTAAGTTTGGTCGATGGTACCCAACAACTCGTAGATCTGGAATTGCGCAGTGCGATCGTGGTCGATGGCAGTGGTCTGGCCTGTGGCATTATTACGCTAGACGATCTGAATCGCGCGCTGGCAGCACCCGCTCTCCAGCCCCAAACCATCCAGAGCATCTGCACTAAGCCCATTCTCTATGCCTACAAGGAGGAAACTGTGGCGATGGCCTTGGGCCGGATGGGCGGCAGAGATCTGCATCAGTTACCCGTGGTGGAAAGCGATCGACCAGGGGAGATCTTGGGCATGTTTTGCCGATCGAATATTGATAATGCCTGCATTGTGGCGATCGCCCGCCAACGCCTAGCTCCTGAGATTCTAGCGGTGGCAGCCAGTGGCATTAGCCCAGAGGGTAGTTCTTAACAATCCCTGCCTTGGAATTACTGGCCGTTCGGCTCTACTTGCTTGAGACGAATATGCTTGCGACCTAGGGTGATTTCGAAGGTGTCTCCTTCTTTTAAGTTCATTTGCTTGGTATAGGCTGCGCCAATCAACATATTGCCATTGGACTGGACTGTAACCTTGTGGCTGGGCAACCTGCCGCCCCGGCCAGCATGGTGCTGTTTGCTATCTAGCTCGATGCCTTTAGCATCGATAAGAGCATTGTAGAACTTCATCACATTGACCCTTTCGACGCCCTGGGCCGTTTGGGTGAAGTATCCGCACTGGCGCGCTTTGTCTTCTCTGCTGAGATTGCCTAGTTCTTCTACTTTTTGCAATAGTGCTTCGCCCACCAGTGGTTCGATCAATTTCTTTTTACTCATGAACTGCTATTTAAAATATGAGGAAAAATGCCTACCAGGAAATTGTTCATCTTGGACAGACTCTCACCATATTACACCCAAAATCCTGATGGGTATCCTCTGCTGACCACAGAAATTTTTCTTGGTTTTGAGATTTTCCCACAGCGCAAACCTTGTAGAGATCGGCAGTAATTTCAGATAGGATCAATCGGAAAGAAGGCCCTGCTAGTGAGCTCGGTAGCTGCGACTGTTAGGATTCTGTCCGAGTTCGATCGCCGCATGAAACTGCTAATTGTTTACGGAAGTAAGCCAAGATATAGTGATACCTCAGCGCCTAGCTACTAGGACTCTCCACCATTAACTATTTGCCTTGAAATTATCCACACGCGGTCACTACAGCGTCAAAGCTCTGTTAGATCTGAGCTTACAACCGGGATATGGCCCGGTCTCGGTGCGATCGATCGCCGAGCGCCAAGGTATTCCGGCTCCCTATCTAGAAAAACTCTTGATCGAAATGCGGCGGGCTGGATTGGTAACTGCTTTGCGCGGTGCCCAGGGGGGCTACCAGTTGGCCAAAAAGCCCAGCCAAATTTTTGTGGGACAGATCCTAGCAGCGGTGGGGGAATCGATTCAACCGACCAGTACCGGTGCCAGTGCCGGAGAAGCGGCGGACTGGGTAATGATTCTGCTTTGGCAGCGCCTCCAGCAAAAAATGCAAGCAGCGATCGACAGTATTTCCTTGGCAGATCTTTACTATGATGCTCGCAGCTGGCAAGCTTCCCAGGGGGAAGAAGGTAATTATACTGTTTAGATTTATTTTAGGTAATTAAACTATCTTAACTTATGTTAATCCTTGTAAACAATCCTGCTATGATACCTATTGCTAAGTCAATTCTGTAACCTACTCCCGGTGGTGAGCGGGTCGCAGCACTACCCATAAGTTGCCCATGTCGGTACTACTTATTCAAGAACCTGAAAATCCGTCGCTCATCCAGCTACTCATATTTGTGGATGAGCGATCCAAGAATACGTCTCAGTATCAAGAGGTCGTCACTTACTTGAACGGGGATCCCCAGGCCCGGATCCAACTCAAGATTATTGATGTGGGCGAACAACCAGATTTAGCCGAATACTTTAGGTTGGTAGCAACGCCTACCCTGATCAAGCTTTACCCCTTGCCCCGTCAGACCTTTGCGGGTTCCAATTTGCTCTTAGATCTAAAGAATTGGTTACCAGCTTGGATTGGGGATTTGGCGGATATGGATGAATCGGGAGCTCCAAATTTAACGGGAGATCTGCCCAGCAATCTCAGCCAGATTAGCGAGTTCCTGCGGTTAGCCGATGAGGTTTTTTTGCTCCGCCAGCAACAGTCAGCATTACAAGAGCAACTGCGCTTTAAGGAGCAGGTAATTAATATTCTGGCCCATGACTTGCGGAATCCGTTAACAGCTACTAGTCTGACTTTAGATACTATTTCGATCGCCCAAAACCCCCAGGATCTGCGCAGCGCCAAGCTCCAGCCAGAAATGGTGCAGAAACTGATCGTCCGCGCCAAGGATCAACTCCAACGAGCAGATCAGTTAATTTCCGATATTCTCCAGCTCTCCCAAGGGGCCGTGGCCGAAATTCAAATATTTCCCCATTCCCATCGGGTGGAAGATTTGTTGCAAGACGTGTTGCAGCAACTCGGAGAACGTTTTGGTGCCAAGCAACAACAGCTCGCTACGGATGTCCCCCAGGATTTGCCAGCGGTATATGTAGATGGTCAATTGGTTAAGCAGGTGCTGGTCAATTTACTGGAAAATGCCAGCAAATACACGCCGATCGGTAGTTGCATCAAGATAGCAGCCCTCCATCGCACTAGCCAGAAAGTTCAGATTAGTATTATGGACAATGGCCCCGGAATTCCGGAAAGTGAATACGAACTAGTTTTTCAGAAAAATTATCGCGTGCAGCGATCAAATCAGGAAGAAGGCTACGGTTTAGGACTGCCTCTCTGCAAAAGCATTATCCTCGCCCACTATGGCCAGATTTGGGTGGAATCCACCGAAAAAGGCAGCACCTTCCATTTCACCCTCTTGATTTATCCTTGACCACCCCATCAGGCTGCGCCTGCCACCCCTCCGCAGGCGGGGTGGTCAATGCTGGATGGTTTCGCAAAAAGTCTAAATCGCCTGATAGATTCTTTTTCCCATCGCTATCTCGCAGATGAATAACAGGGCAGAACAGCAGTAGTCAGGATAGCCGCAAGCGCCCCATCTAATCGCCCAAGCAAATCCCTAAGCCTCAGGCAGTTTGAACGAGGCTACTGGCCGAATCAACAGCACATTACTGATGGATCACTGCCATGATCAGCACAGTCATTGCCTGTGGCCACTGCCAAGCCATCATATGGTCAAATTTTTTTCGGCGGCCACCAAATCTACCACAACCCACATTCCGCTCTGAACTTCCCAAAATTTTTAATTAAGGGACTTCCATAAAGTAAATCATCCCAGCTTCATTCTTCGACGGCAGTAGCTGTTACTGACTGGCAAGAGTGGAACACTCTATTTTCTGGAAATCCCTAAGACGTAAGCAATGGATTTGACAGTCTCTGGGAAAATAAAATTCAGTCAAATCCTGCAAAAGCTGCTAAGAGATTTTTGTACTACTTTCCTCAAGAGCCTTGCGGAGAGCCAATTTCGTTTTTAATTATTTTTTTGCCTTCTGGAAGAGCGGAAGGTGGGCCACAACAACAAAAGCCAAATCCATCAGGCGATTTAGGGGAGAATAACTCCCCTAAATCGCCTGATGGACCTGTCGCAAAGCAGTCTTCATCCTTGTCTCCGTCCCACTAGCTGCCGCGATCTTGGTCGCTAAATAGTGACCAGCGATTTTTCGCCACCTACACCATCTCACCGCACTCCGTATTGACAGCCAATGATGCCCGTACCAATAGCGATGTGTTTTGCATTACACATCATCAATTGATAGCTAGTCACAATACAGTGGAGTAGACCACAAGTACTAAATCCTGAGACAAAATTAATTTAATTAAGTTTCACAGAAAACTCACAAAAGTCTGGTTTGTAGCTCAAAAGATTGCTTTCTACTACATTTTTCATGTTTTACTTTAGCCAATGTTTAAAAAAACGGTGCCCACTTCAGAGAAGTTTATTCTCTCATCGGCAGTTGCAGAGAGCGTTAAAGCCCTTACAGTCTAATTTAGCCATCAGTACTATGGTCAGCGTCTAAAAAAACAATGTACTATCAGCAAAACTTTACACTCTAGGTCTTGACATGATTCAACTTTTTTGCCTATAGTAGGAATTTCAGTCCGGGTTTTTCTCATGCCTACGATTCTAGATGTCCCTATTAAGGTTAGCTTTCAGCAAAGTGAAATCAATTTTCTGAAGGCAGTATCTGAAAAATATTTCATTGAGCCAGGAAGCATAATTAAGTCTGGCATGGATATTTGCAATGCTCTTCTAAACACTAGGGACAAATACAAGCAAGACAAAATTGAAGGGGAGCCTGTTTTAGTGATCGTTACAGGGAATGGCTCCTCTATAGAGCTACCAGACGTAGTAAATGAAATAAAATTAAGCAGTGATTTCCCAGCAAATTGCTTACCAGATCAGAATTTGGTTTCTAATCTGGCACTAAATATTAACCTCAGTAATGAGCGAAAGAAAGAACTGGATAAAATAGTAGAAAGGGCATCTGAAGCTATCAGCCCTAGTGATGCTATTAGAGCTTGTGTCCGCTTGTTTGGCTGGATGATTGTGGCTAAAGGCGATAAGTATAATAGTGGCATGTTAGGAGTCATGATAGAAGATCAACTTAAAGATAAATTCAGTATGGATATCACTCCTAAATCCATGGAGACAGATACCGATCCAATTGATATGGCTATTTCTGTTTTGGAAGAAACAGTTCATTGATTTCGAGCAATATTGCTTTATTCAGCGTCGGTTCTCAAGGCCACCAGATCAGAAATCCTGTATAAGCCTATAAGACTTGGCAATTGCAAGCCTCAGAGTTTACTAATATCAGGTTAAATAAGTAAGGGGATATGGATTCAAATAAGCCAACTGAAACTTCAATACAAGGCCCCACCCCAAAACCTGGTATTGACATTCCAAATTTCAACGAACAAGCAGCAAAAGCACAAATAGCAAAAGCAGAATCTGATTCCAAAATCAATCTTACTAATTTTGTTGAAACCTTGACAACATTGGTTTTGATTGGCCTCTCTTTTACTTATCTCCTATCATCTTTTTCTACTGAATTGTTTCACTCTACAAACAGCCAAGATGGCCAAAGTAATATTTTAAATGCATTACGGGTAAAACAAGCAACATCCACACATATTCTTGACCTTTCCAAGGAGGAAAAGTTAGTGATCATTAGTGCCATCTCCGTTAATTCTCTTAGCTTTCTTTTGGTTTTGATCAAAGGATTGTTTCAAGTAAAAGAGGACAAAAAAAGCGATGACATTTTAGATTTATTAAAAGGAATCAAGGACTGGACAGTGCGAAGTTCTCAGCTAGAAGATAAATACTAGAATAGAAAAAACATTCCTATGCCTCAAAGGCCGGAATGTTGGACAATGGCTGAAACGTCTATGGATCAGCCTGGTCTAATTATGGAACTTTATGACCGTC
>JANMHS010000034.1:0-4978 GCA_031375385.1 Synechococcales cyanobacterium OTE_70_metabat_200
TTTTTCTTGGCTCCATATTGCTCAGAAATGAATCCAATTGAAGGAGAGTGGCATCAGTTAAAAGCTCATGAAATGGCAGGACAGATGTTTGACAATGCTTATGACTTAGCAATGGCTGTAGACGCCTGTGTTGAAAGTAGATATCAAGCCAAAAATCTCAACGTATCTCGTTTTACATTTAATTAGGCTCACCTACTTACTGGAGTGAACGCAACAGTAAGCTCTATAACGGTAATATCCCTAAAATTCTCAAGAAGCAAAACCATAAATGCAGTTCATGCGGACTCAGATTCATTGGCGAAGAAAGAATCCACCTACATCATGTGGATGGAAACCACTCCAACTGGAGGCATAGCAACCTAGCTGTGCTCCATAAGAGCTGCTATGACTACATCTATATGGAAAGCAGAAGCAAGGCAGGAGTCTAGATTATCGGGAGCTGGATGCACAGAAATGGGCACGTCCAGATCTAACAGGGAGGGGCGGGACTTAATCGTCTCCCTCGACCTAACTAGTCTTGATGGCTTCATCAACTGCGAGGAACTGGTTAGATTTGCCGTAGGCTTTGAACTCAAATACGAGCATAGAAGGCATTGACTCAAATAAGTTTATGATAACATATCAGTCATAAGGAAGCAAGGGATTTTGTTCGCTATCACATCCACCTGCCAATGCTGCTTGTCTTGTGGCGGGTGCAATCTGCATCTCACTCGCTATCCATCCCCACCCTCAGCGAAGCGGGGTGGGGTCTTTCGCTGCTTTGATAAACATCCAAAACAAATGTTTCCCATGCTCAGAGTGGGAACCATTTGTTTTGGACGGCAGTGGTTTTAATTGTTTGGGAAATTGGCTTCGACGGCTGCCACCAGGCGGCTCGTCCATAGCTCCACCAATTCCTGATCGGCGGCTTCCACCATGACTCGGATCAATGGCTCCGTACCCGAGGCCCGCACGAGAATGCGGCCCCGATCGCCCATGGCAGCTTCCGCCTCGGCGATCGCCTCTTGCAACGGCGCGCAGTTCTGCCAATGCACGCGCTTTTCCCGATCTTCGACCCGCACGTTGCGCAGGATCTGGGGATAGGTTTGGAAGCTTTCATCCATCAGGGTACCGAGGGCTTTACCGGATTTATGGACGATCGCGGCTATATGCAGAGCCGTGAGCACTCCATCCCCGCTGATACTGTGTTGGGGCGAGAGGATATGGCCGGATTGCTCGCCGCCCAACTGTGCGCCAGTGTCATCCATTTCTGCTTGGACATATTGGTCGCCGACAGCCGTGCGGGTCAACTGACCACCAGCTTTTTGCCAAGCTCGCTCGAAGCCCAGGTTAGACATGACTGTCGTAATAATCCGGTGATCGGGCAACTGATTTTTAGCCTTCAGATCCTGACCCCACAGATACATAATGTAGTCGCCATCCACGCGGCGACCCCGTTCGTCTACGGCCAACATCCGATCCGCATCTCCATCAAAGGCAAAGCCAATCTGGGCCTGATGTTTAATTACTTGGGCCTGCAATGATTCCATATGAGTGGAGCCACAGTTGACGTTGATCAGATCGCCATTAGCTTCATCGTGGATAGCTATAACCTCTGCTCCAGCGGTATTGAAAATCTCGGTGGCGGTGGCCACTGCTGCCCCACAAGCTAGATCCAGGACTACCTTCAGGCCTGCCAGGCTGGTTCCCTCACCGGTGGATGCCACCACTGCTTCGATGTATTGCTTGACCAGTTCGGGCATGAAGTAATGCTTGCCCCAATGCTGTGGTTGGCCTGGTCTTTCCTTCAGGCCGCGCAATCCTTCTTCGATATTTCCTTGCAATTCTTTTGATAGTTTTTTGCCGTTGCTGCCAAAGAATTTGATGCCGTTGTCCCCCGGTGGATTGTGGCTGGCAGAGATCATAATGCCGCCGATCGCGTCGCTGGTGGCTGTGATATGGGCTACGCCAGGGGTGGGGCAGAGTCCGAGGTTCCAAACTTCGATGCCCGCTGCGGTGATGCCAGCGGCTAGGGCGCTGGCTAGCATGTCGCTGGAGTTGCGGGAATCTTGACCGAGGATGATCGGGGCGGGGATTTCTTGTTGGCTGGCCAGGATGATCGCTCCCCAATAGCCGATTTGCAGGGCAAGTTCGGCAGTGAGCAGTTCGCCGACATGGCTGCGGATGCCGTCTGTGCCGAAGAGAGGGGTGCTGGGCAGCTTGGTAATATAGGTCATGAGGTCAATTCTCGGGCCGAGAGGCATGGCCAAAAGTCAGGGCAATCAGGAGAATAGCACGAAGGGTGGATTGGGAGATAATTACCCGCACAGCAGAGTTGGGAAAGCCATACCGGACGGGAACTAGCGCGCTATGATTAAGGTCTCTAGGATTGATCCCCGTCCTTCCTTAGGCTACCTATTATGAAACCTCTCAGCCGCCTTGGATCTCTGTGCCTTGTTGCTTGCTCGCTGACCGCGCTGACCTTGAGTTCTCCAGTCCTCGCCCAAAACTCCGACTATGGCGATACACCAGCGGATCTGGAACAACCCGCCGATGTATCGATCGACACTTTTGAGGATGAATTAGCTCCCCATGGCCGCTGGATCGATACACCCGAATATGGGCGAGTTTGGATCCCTAACGTGGAAGAAGACTTCCAACCCTATGCCACCAATGGTCGCTGGGTTGTGACCAGCTACGGAAATACCTGGGTTTCGGACTACGATTGGGGCTGGGCACCCTTCCACTATGGCCGTTGGTATCGGCACGATAGTTATGGTTGGGCTTGGGTTCCTGGTCGAGTTTGGGGGCCAGCTTGGGTGAGCTGGCGATCGGGCGGTGGTTACTATGGTTGGGCACCTTTATCTCCCAGTGTCAGCATCAATATCAACTTGCCTGATTTCTTCTGGACGTTCGTTCCCCAGACTTATATCACCAGCTATCGGGTTTATGACCACTTTGTGCCAAGAACTCAGGTAGTCAATGTTTATAACAACACCACGATCGTCCGGAATAATTATCGCATCAATAATCGCACCTATGTTTATGGGCCAAGGCGGCAAGAAATAGAACAGGTGACCAATCGGCGGGTAGATGTCTATCAGGTGAACCGATCTCAACGCCCTGGTCGATCGACGATCGATGGTCAACGGGTCAGTATCTATCGCCCAGCATCAACAGTCAGTCGGCGTGGGGAAAACTCCGTTGGCGGAGCCTCTCAGAATGAGAATCGCTATGGTGACAATAATTCCCGTCGTTCCTATCGGCAGTCACCGGAGACCACTGTAAACCCCGTGACTCCCAGCACCGGCAGCGAGCAACCCAGAGAACGTCGTCGATCCTACCGGCAGTCACCGGAGACCACTGTAAACCCCGTGACCCCCAGCACCGGCAGCGAACAACCCAGAGAACGTCGTCGTTCCTATCGGCAGTCACCGGAGACCACTGTAAACCCCGTGACCCCCAGCACTGGCAGCGAACAGCCCAGAGAACGTCGTCGCTCCTACCGGCAGTCACCGGAGACCACTGTAAATCCCGTGACTCCCAGCGCTGGCAGCGAACAGCCCAGGGAGCGTCGTCGTTCCTATCGGCAGTCCCCAGAAACCACTGTAAATCCCGTGACTCCCAGCACCGGCAGCGAGCAACCCAGAGAACGTCGTCGTTCTTCCCGAGAATCAACTACTACTCCTAGTAATCCGGTGACCCCCAGCAGCAGTAGCGGACAATCTGGTGATTATCGTCGCTCTCGTCAGGAATCCCCTAGCTCTAGTCCTACACCGAGCGAAGGTAGAAGGCAGCGGCGCGATCGGTAAGATCGATCATGAAGGAGGATAGACTAGAAAAGTCTGTCCTCTTTTTTGTAGAGGATAAAATTAAAAAACATCATTAATGGTCTGGGAACATTGGCATTACAATTTTGTCGGATGTAACATGTGCAACAATCTAAAATATTGGATTGCAAGCATTTTAAGCCCAATAAACCATCCTTGATAAACATGAAAAAAACTCTCAGCATCGCCTTGCTCGGCGCTGTATTAGCTGTTAGCGCTGCGCCTCCTACGGCTGCTAAACAAATTGCTGCTAACGGCAGTTTCACTTGTGGGCCACATGCACTGACCTTTGCGGTGCGATCGCTGGCCCCCGTTCGCCAAGGTACTGGCGTAAGATGCGTCAAGATTAGCGATGGCATGAGTAGCCAACGTATTCCACGGATTGCGTGGTATGGCGAAGGTACTTGGGAAGGCGGCACCTACCGCCATGTGGGTCACGCGTTTACTCGAGAACCGAGTGATATCAGCGCGGTAGGCTATGCTTCTGATATTAATGGCAACGGCGAAGATGCTAACAACAATTTTCCGGCGGGCACCCTAAAAGTTTCTTTGGCTGGCGGTACTTGGGCTAGTCCCACCAGAATCAATGTAACTGGTGATTGGAATGAAACTTGGATTAGGGTAAGCAAGATTGGCTATACACCTTTAGAGCGACCGAAGACCTGTGGTAAATATTTCGACCAATATACAGTGAGTGATCTTGCTGGTAGCCGCCGAGGTGAAGGTTTGCGCTGTATGTTGAAAGTTGGCACTAGAAACACAACTTGGTTTGGTAATGGTAACTGGGAAGGTGCGACCTACTCTCACTTGGGTACCAAAGGCCATAATGGCTATGGTGCTAGCGATATCTGTGATGCTCCTTTCGGCCCGAACTGTTTTACATATGGCTATGGCTCGATAAAATTTAGTCGTTCTGGTCAGGTCACTGGTGCTTGGAGCGAAAAGTGGGTCTCATAAATCCTTGAACCTGAAGGGTTTCTCGAATCTTTGAACCCAATCAATATTGGTGGATTATATCTGCTCATATAGATTGGGTTCTTTGCCGTCAATGTCACGTTTTTTGTGGTTCTGGAATACGTCTCCTGCTAGAATTGCTGTGAAATAAACGATCCACTGGGAGGACAAAGCCTTGGCTACTCGCGTCATCATTCTGCGTCACGGGCAGAGCA
>JANMHS010000065.1:0-2319 GCA_031375385.1 Synechococcales cyanobacterium OTE_70_metabat_200
TTGTTCTAGACTTTCAGTTTGACTTGATCTGCTGGGCTGGTTCTTCATGAGTAGTCCTGGGATGAAAGTGTTGCCTACTTCTTATTGTAACCCATATCTATTCTGCCTTTCACCATTTACTTTCACTTTTAATTACACCCGAATTCTACTGTTTCTCCTGAGCAATTTGCAGAGCAACAAAAGCAAATTGAACTCTTGGCAACCAGCCTGGAGAACATTATGGGATATTTACAGCGCCAAAACAATGAAGTAAATGGGGCGCTAGCCAATCTTTCCAATGCCACAGGGCAACCAACAGAGCAAGTAATCGAATATCTAGAGGTCTTAATACATAACTCGGGTGTTTTGAACACAGGGGTGGATGCCATAGGGCCAGTAATAGTGGCTTTGCAACGCTCAATGGAAAAACGTGATGCCAATTGGGCAAAGGCGTTGCAATCTTTACAGAAAGGCCAAGGAGAGCTGTCCAAGGCAATAGTTGGGATTAGAAATGTCATGCAACAGCAATCGGCTAGTCGGCAACGGGAATGGAAACCGCTAGCGATCGCTGCACTAGGAGTGGTTCTGATGTCTGCGGTAGCCAGTGGGGCCAGTGTGTACTTTGTTACTTCTGCCATGCAGAGTAATAGTAGCAACGCTTTGGCAGAGAAAATACCGAAGAGCAGCGATCGCCAGGGCGCTAAAAGCACACCAGGAAAATCAGGAAGAGTTCAATCATTACGATAGTTTCTGCAAGATTCATCAATTAAGATGGCTTGTTCAAGACTAAACAAAAATTAAATTTTTGTTTGGTCTTGACTTTGCATGACCAATATGTTCTATAATACATTTAGGGAGTTTTGAATATAAGCGTCCTACTGCTTGTCCTATAGGCAAGTAACTAATCATTCTGTATATGGGATAAATCATGTCAACAAAAGCTTTGAATGAGGAATTAGTAGCTAACTCTGGAGTTGCATCTGGTTCTGTCGGACTCAGTGATAGACTAAAAGCTGTTGAAGCAGCCTCTTCTAGTCTTCGTGATGGTACTAGTAATGCTAATCCATCTTTGATTGCTGACACTGGAAGGAGAACTGGTTCTGGTGGCACTACGACTGTGGAGTGTCACCAGACAAGAGATGGTAATACGGAAGTTAACACAACGCTTGAAAGCAATCCAGTTAATCCTTTTAGTCGAATGCGTGGAGGATATATTATAAGAACCGAAGGAACATCGGGACAAGTCGAGGTTTCGGGAGGTGTGAACCTAAACCCTCTGGGTACAACCACAGTCAGAAATCGAACTATTCTAAATGGAAGAGTAGATGGAGTACAAGTGTCAGGAGGAGCTGGAAATGTGGTTAATGGAGTGAATACAATTAAACCTACTGGTACAAGCTGTTCTCGAGAACCTCAACGATAACCTTTTATTGATATTTTGATAGTAGTTTTGCGCAAAGCTACTATCAAAGCTATTTGAGGTTGACTAATTCACTTGACTTGAATAAGTGAGTCTAATTAAACTTAAGACAGCTCCAAGCTAGATAAGGGTTTTAGCCTCTTTGCTGTTGCATTGGATTAGCTACGGCTGCTTAATATTAAATTTCAATTTTGAAGGTAGTTATGACTAATCAAGATTTGCTGGGGATACTCAATAGCTATGACAGTAACAGTCTGACAAAAATGTTGGTATTTCTGGATCAGGGAAGTAGTGATTTGAGATTCCTAGGATTTCTTAAGCAATACGACTTCATTGAATCTCAAAATACTTTGTCTCTACATTTTGTTGATGGTAGTTCTTCCCCAATGCTGTCTTCATTATTTAGTCATTATTTGATATCTGACGTAAAAGCTACCGCAGTTAATCCTGGTGGCATTGTTTTAAGTGATAAGTGTCGTGGAAGAATTGCCAAGATAAAGACCGGTGCTCTAGAGCTATTGAAGATATATGAGCCTTTGCTTAAGAAAATTGAAAGAGAGCCTGTGACATGAACAATCCATAACTGGGCCTTTACGGACGGCTTTATGCGCTGGGAGCAGTTGTTGGCGACCAAGATGGGGCTGTTGGTGGAGCCGATGACGGCTGAGGAAATGTGGGGGGCGCTGTGGGAGCGGTTTAATGAGGATGCGCCACCGCTACTGCCTCAGTTGATTGAGTTCGATGGGGAGCAGCTTACGGAGCAGGTGAATTCGGATGTACATCTGACGACTCATTTGTTTCCGAGCCAGGAGCGGGTGCCCTATGCGGATCGAGCGTTTGTGTATGTGAAGGAGCGCTATGTGGCGCCGCTGGTGTTTGTGGATAAGCCTGGGGGCTGGCTGGATAAGGAGTCGGAGCTG
>JANMHS010000066.1:0-19540 GCA_031375385.1 Synechococcales cyanobacterium OTE_70_metabat_200
TCTCCAGCAGTGGTTCGTTTCTGGTAGCCGACTCTCATTTTTCTGGCCCCTAAACTAAGTTGCAATAGATAATTGTAATTCCTAATGGCTCCAGCATCAATGCCAGTAAATCTGTTTCACTCAAACTAGAGGAGAACTAGGAATCTTCAACAAGAGGATTACGCATGAGTCGCGGTGACATCTACCTCGCAGATCTCAATCCCAGCAGAGGTTCAGAACAGGCCGGAATCCGCCCAGTGGCTATCGTACAACGCGAGGAGATTGACCGATTCACCCAGACAGTTTTCATTGTGCCACTTACTTCCAACCTTCGCCGGTTGAACATTCCCGGCACCTTCACCCTGAAGAAGGTGGACTTACTCAAGAATCTGTGGCTCTCTGCTATCAAATTGCAGTTATCGATAAACAGCGACTAATCCGACAACTTGGTAAACTCTCATTCTTGTATGTTCAACAGTTAAATGAGGCTCTAATCTACACATTGAAGTTGGATGAATCCATCAGTGAGATGGATTGAAATATTTTCGGCTGATTTCGCCAAATCAAAGCCGCAAACAACTATTTGGTTTCATCATTGATCGACATCTTGAGCCGCCAGCATAGCATTGATATGAGTAAAGATTCGATTGAGTTCTCCGATCGTATCTAGCTCTATGACCTCTTCAGATGCTACGCCAGCGATGCCTTCAGTGCTTTCTTTTGGGATGGATTGGCAGCTTTCAATGCAGATTGGATATGTTTGTCAAAATTGTATGCCGAGTGTCTTTTGATCAATGGAATAATAGTTTCAACGTATTCCTTTGGCTTGACAACTGCTGCTAACACCTTGAAATAAACAGGAAAGATCTCATCCCAGGAGTAGAAAACCTCATGAGATCCACCTTCATCCGCAAAGAAAATGATATCATCACGACATTCATCGATTTCGGCGAGGAGCTGAAACATTAGATCGAATGCTGCGCGCAGGGAAGCTGGCTCTGTGCTTTTAACTTCATCAACACATCGATCGAGCAACCGACCATATTCATCTATAAAATTAATTGTCCCCCGAGACTTGTCCATGTGATTGCGGGAATTCACATTGAAAGATTGATAATACGCCCCATTGAGGCTTTCCTTGAAAAACAATTGGATAGCTGCTAGTAATGGCTCTTCAGAATTGTCATCATCTTCATCCAGCTCGAAATATCCAGCAAACATTTCGGCCAAATGCTCTTGAGGTAACAATTTAATTGCTCGATCTAACAATATCAGCAAATCCTCTGTATCTAAATTGGCACGAATCTTCTTGCTGAGTTTTTGGATGTTGATAGCCATTATGTTATATGCTCCATTTGGTATTTGGTTTTTCTGACGGGGTGAGGACAGGACAGCGCCAGGTTTTGAGATTCGGTAATGCCATCATGTTTTTCAGCAATGATGTGTTCCATTTCAAAGGCAAACAACGCAGCTGGCACTCAGTCGTTCCGGAGAATGGCAGTACTCGCACAGATATTCAGCTCTTGCCCGAACCAACTGCTTGGTTTCATCATTGATCGACATCTTGAGCCGCCACCATGGCATTGATATGAGTAAAAATCTGATCGAGTTCTCCGATCGTGTCTAGTTCCATGACCTCTTCTGGCAACAATTGATCAGCCTTTTTCTTTTCCAATAAAACTTCCATCCGATGTTGAAGCGGTTCACTAAATTTGAACAACTTCCATTTGCCAACTTGCTCTATACAAATCTCATGTACCAACGAAGATGGTCTACTAAGGGTTGAAATCATTATAAACTCCAGAATTCAGGGTGGCGATCACACTAGGTCTGCAAAGAAGTGATCAAAGTTAACATCACAATCAACCCAATTCTCCTCGCCAGATTGCTACCAATAATACTAGCAAAATACAAGCCGCAAAACATCCGCCCAACAGCAGCAGCATGAATATTTCGCCCGGAGAGAGAGGTCGTTCGTCAGCGTAGCTTCTCCCATCCACATATTCCCCATGCACATTGAGCGGTGGCGGAGCCTGCATCACACGGACTCGCGAATAGCCGATCGACTGGTCATAGAGCAACCGGCGCGTGGGATTACTGAGAATAGCGTAGGCTTGGTTCAGCTCTTGGAACTTGGCGTTGGCCACCATCGTCGGCAAGCTAGTGGTATCGGGGTGGTACTTCTTGCTGAGTTGTCGATAGGCCCGCCGAATATCCATGGCCGAAGCAGCAGGATGGAGACCCAATAGGTGGTAGTGGCCGCTCCAATGAGAACCTAAGGGAGAGTTAGTCATAAGAACTGTAAGCTGACTTTGCTTTCTATTTTAGAGCTTCGGCGATCTGCCATCCAGCTTCCCGCCGATCGTGTAAAGTTGTCTTAAAATTTCTGCAAAAAATCCTATGATCGGCCAGTTATTAGCAGGACGCTATCGAGTTTTACAGGTATTGGGGGCCGGAGGTTTCGGCCAAACCTATATCACCGAAGACCTGCATTTACCGGGCCAGCCCAAATGCGTGCTGAAGCACCTCAAGCCCGCTACCAACCGAGCAGACATCTTGGTACTAGCTCGACAGCTCTTTCAGAAAGAAGCAGAAACCCTACAACAGTTGGGCAACCACGATCGCATTCCCCGGCTCTTGGCCTACTTTGAAGAAGGCCAGGAATTCTATCTAGTCCAGGAATTCATTGTCGGTCACACCCTAGCCTACGAGCTAATTTCCGATCAGAAGTGGACGGAGATAGCCGTGCGCCGGTTTTTGCAGGAAATCCTAGAGATTTTGCAGTTCGTCCACAGCCAAGGCGTGATCCATCGAGACATTAAGCCCGAGAATCTGATGCGGCGCGATGGTGATGGCAAGCTAATCCTGATTGATTTTGGGGCGATCAAACAGGTGCGCAATCAGCAGTTTACCCAAATGGGCACCGCCCAGCAGACCGTGGCGATCGGCACCCTCGGCTATATGGCTCCAGAGCAGGCCCGTGGCAATCCGCGGCCCAACAGCGACATCTATGCCCTCGGGATCGTTGGCATCCAGGCATTGACGGGCCGCTATCCGACGGAATTTCTGGAAGACGAGCAGACCGGCGAGCTGCAATGGCAGCATTTTACTAATGCCAGCCCGGATTTAACGGCGGTGCTCTACAAAATGACTCGCTACCATTTCCGCGATCGATACCCCAATACCAGCGCCGCCTTACAAGATTTGCAGGCTCAAGCACCCACACCGATAGCTACGGGCAATTTGCCGACCACCTCCATGCCCCCGGTTTATCATCCCTCCACAGCTCCCACGCAAGTGGTGGCACCAGCTCAACCGGCTACACCAGTTGCCCAGCCAGCACCACCAAGAAAACTTACGGATCCTCGCTTGGAAGAGCCCCAGCCCGCTCGGGGCAAACCTTGGTTCCTCTGGTTAGGGGTACTGGGAGCCAGCGGTGCTGCTGGCTATTTCTGGTTGCCAAAAGTCATTCCCAATAACCTGTTGAATTCCTTCGACCAGCGGCTGGCTGGCAATCTTTGTCGGCTGGCTGCGCCAACTACCAAAGACAATCTAACTAAGGTACGGCCCCGGCCCGATCGAGATGCAGCGATCGCCAATACCATTCCCAAGGGGGAGAAGCTGCTGGAGGTGAGCAGGCAAGATGTATTTATACAGATCGAGCGCAAAGATGGTAGTAAAGGCTGGGTTTTCAATAACCAAATCGATAGCTGTAGTGGGGTGAGCATTAAGCCCAGCGAGAGCCCGAAACCTATTGCTACCCGCAGTGAGGCTCCGGTGGAAAGGCGATCGACTCCCAGCCCCTCACCGAAACCAAGAAATACCACAAGTCCATCGACATCCCCATCGGCGATCGCTAGTCCCAGTAGTTCGCCAACAGCTACCACTGCCAGTCCAACCGTAGCTCCGACAATTTCCACGTCCCCAAGCCCGGTCATGCCAACGACACCCGCTGCTACAGCCCCGCCCACCCCTGCGTCTTCGGCTCCAGCTAGTGCGGAGAGTCCTGCTAGTAGTCCGTAGAATCGACCTAGCCGTCCTTCCCCGCTGCTGTTAAGATCTAAGTCCTAGAACTTAAAATTCTTCCTATGCTGCAAAAACGTGTTCAGTTCGACTCCCACCAAGTTACGCTCAGAGCCGAGGAGCTGATCAAAGCAGCCTCCAACCGCTATCGGATTACGGTGCAGGTGGCCAGCCGCGCTAAGAAGCGCCATCGCTATGAAACGGAAAACACCGATGACCCAATGATCAAGCCGGTGATGCGGGCGATCTTGGAAATGGCCGATGAATTGACCCAACCAGAAATTCTGGGCGAATAGAGCGTGGATAGTAGTCTGCGATCGGGCCTGGGCTGGCGCTTGGGCTATCGACCCCACAGCCCCTATCCAGCCCTGGTGGGTGGAGCAGATTGGGCCTTTGAGCTGACTGCTGCGGAGCTGACTGATTTCTGCCGGTTGCTTTATCAGTTGGCCGCTGCCATGGAGCAGATGAAACAGGAGCTGATGGCGGAGGAAAAGATTGCTTGCGAAGCAGCTAGTGATCTGCTTTGGTTGGAGGTTTCTGGTTATCCCGATAGCTACGATCTGCGGCTGATTCTCCAGCAAGGGCGGCAAGTGGAGGGCAATTGGTCGGCGGGGGTAGTGGAGCCATTGTTGGCTGCTGCTAGCCAAATTTTTCCCTAGGAGCTTTTCACAAGTTTTATGCGCGAACCCAAAGAACCCCTAGTGCAGTTGCGGGGCATCTCCAAAAAATTCGGGGAAAACATCATTCTCGATGGTGTGGATTTGGATATCTACAAAGGGGAAGGGCTGGGCATCATTGGGCCTTCGGGTACGGGTAAATCCACCGTACTACGCATTATTGCTGGGTTGTTGGCTCCCGACGAGGGAGAGGTATTCGTGCAGGGTCAGAAGCGCCGCGGATTGATTGAAGATGGGGAAGACCCCATTTACATCGGCATGGTATTTCAGCAGGCGGCGCTGTTCGATTCTTTGACGGTGGAAGAAAATGTGGGTTTTCGGATGATCCAGCAGGGCAAGCTAAAACGCCAAAAGATCAGAGCGCTGGTGGAAGATAAACTGTCCTTGGTGGGCATGAAAGGAGTAGCCGATCGATACCCCGACCAACTTTCCGGCGGGATGAAAAAGCGGGTGAGTTTCGCCCGCGCCATTATGTCCAACCCCGATCGACCCGAAGACAACCCAGAAATTCTGCTCTATGATGAGCCGACTGCCGGCTTGGACCCGATCGCCTCCACGGTTATTGAAGACCTCGTGCGCGACCTCCAAGGCGTCGAAGGCGGCTGTCCTACCCATGTGATGGTCACCCACCAAGACAGCACGATTCGGAGAACGACCGATCGGATTATCTTCCTCTACCAAGGTAAGGTGCAGTGGATGGGCAGCACCAAAGAAATCGACAGTACCACAGACCCCGTAGTCCGCCAATTTTTCAGCGCCAGCACCACGGGCCCGATCAAAGTCATCGGCTAACCCCTCAACCAGCTAATACATACCTAGCGCAGCAGCAGAGCTACCTCCTTAGCGAAGTAAGTCAAAATCAGATCGGCTCCAGCACGCTTCATGCTCAGTAGCGTCTCCATCATGATTTTCTGCTCATCGATCCAGCCCATCTTTCCCGCCGCCCGAATCATCGAATATTCGCCGCTCACGTTATAGGCCGCCACCGGCACATCGCAATTGGCCTTCACCAGCTGAATAATATCCAAATAAGCCAGCGCTGGCTTCACCATCACCATATCCGCACCCTCAGCAATATCCAGCTCGATTTCTCGCAGAGCCTCTCGACTGTTGGCCGGATCCATTTGATAGGTCTTCTTGTCACCAAACTTCGGAGCTGAATCCAATGCATCTCGGAACGGACCATAGTAAGCGGAAGCATACTTAGCCGAATAGGCCAGAATACTGACATGCTCGTAGCCATTGGCATCCAGTGCCTCTCGGATGCCGCCCACCCGACCGTCCATCATGTCCGAAGGAGCTACCACATCGGTGCCTGCCGCCGCTTGGCTGACGGCCATCCTAGCCAAAATAGCCACGGTCTCGTCATTTAAAATCACCCCTTGCTCGTCAATTACCCCATCATGGCCGTGGGTAGTGAAGGGATCCAATGCCACATCCGTAATCACCATAATGTCTGGGGTGGACTGCTTGATGGCGGCCACGGCCCGCTGGGCTAGACCTTGAGGATTGTAGCTCTCGGTGCCCTTGTCATCTTTCTTTTCTTCGGGCACTACCGGGAACAGGGCGATCGCCTTGATCCCCAGTGCATAGGACTCGGCAATTTCCACCAGCAGCAAATCCAGCGTAAAGCGAAAACAACCTGGCATCGAAGCGATTTCCACCTTGGTGTTTTCACCCTCCATCACGAACAGCGGATAGATCAGGTCATCCACAGTCAGCTTGTTTTCTTGCACCATGCTACGTAGGCTGGGTGTGCGGCGGAGGCGACGGGGGCGCTGGGGGAGTTCGCGGGCAGTGGATCGATCGGTCATGGGAAGTATTTTTGAGAATTCTTAAATGGGGCATTCAGTTTACAAATTTTACAGTTGGGGGAATTGGCTGCTTGAGATTCCTTAACAATTGTTAGCGGATCGAAAAGTGGGTAGAAAAGCAATTGCAGACATCAAAATGTGTTGATGGTCTGCCCGTTCTTGAGCCTTGGCGGAGCCGCTCAGCATGAGAATCGCTACAGATCGCCTAGAATGATCTCTTGCATCAATAATCACATTCACATCGGCCTCATGCCTGACCAAACAATCAAACACAATAATGCGCCCCCGGAATTTTTGCTCGTCCTGATTCCGGTAGCATTTTTGGCGGTGGTTTTGGCTACCGCTTGGAAATTTATCTTGGGTTTTGCACTGTTGCTGACTGGCAATAACCTATGGCAGAGCTACCAATGGACTAAACTCGCTCAGCAAGTCGATCCGGCCTTCAGTCGGCTGGTCATCGAGCAACAGGGTGAAGTCAGCCCCCTAGAACTATCGGTGCGGGCCCAGATTGGCCCAGCCATTGCCGATCGCTATCTCAATAACAAAGCCGTGGATTTGGGCGGAGTTAGCTATCAATCTCCAAATGGCAACCGAGTTTACAGCTTCCTGACCGTCGGCACTTTGGGCGGTACCTTCGTGGATATCGAGCCGGAAGCCAGCTTGTACCAAAAGTTAGCAGAATTGGAACCGGCTCCAGAAATCATCCAAGTCATGCCAGCCTCGATTACGCCAGAAGTTCTACCACCAACAGCTCCAGCTAACGCCCCCAGCAACCAAGAAACAGCAGTTACTCTCACTGTCACCGAAGTTCCGGTCTCTCTCGTGGCAGAAGCCTCTCTGCCAGAGACTCAGACCCCTGCTCTGACGATCAAAGCCCCCGTGGCTGACCTCGTAGAACCGGTAGTCGTTACGCCCATTGAGGTGGCCGCTGCTCCAGCGCCTCAAGCAATCCCGCAGGACGGGTACTCCCGGATCGAGGCACCTAGCCAACCCCAGAAATCTGTTACCCAGAAAGAGTCTCAGCCACAGGCTGCACCCCAGCCAATCGAGCCACCTCTGGCGCTGGAAACCATCACAGCTGCCGAATCGGTACCGGCGGAAGCCTCCAACTTCACCCAAGCCCTCCGCAACATCTTTAATAACCCGCCCGCTTCGGTACCCGAAGAACCCGTTGCTGAAGTAGCAGCAGCCCCAACGATGGAGATCATCAGCCAAGCGGATTTGGCCAAGCGCCTAGATGTTCATGCCAGTACCATTTACAAACGCCGATCGGATGTGAGTTTTGTAGACTGGACGCGCAACCGGGATCCTGAAGGCATGGCCTGGGGCTACTCCCGCGAGACCAAAGAATTCTATCGAATTGGTTGAGACAACACCAGCTGCGCTTAGGCTAGCGCCAACGATAATTCTCGATTTTAATCCTTTCCGCTGGGAAGGATTTTTTTCGTTAGTTAAAGATAGTTAATTTTTCTATGAGTAAGTCTATAATCAGGTCAAGTTGGCCCAAGATCTTAATATCGCTGGTTGCCAATCGTCAGGTGCTTTTCCTTGTAGTATTTTAGTAACTAAAAACTACAGTTATGATGATTTTTCTCCGGATTTGGCCAGACCTCAAAAAACCTAACAATGGAAATCTATTGCACCCGCCCTAATTGCCGCACACCGATTAATTACTTAGAGAACTTTGAATCGCTCTCCAGGCAATCGGCCCATCCGCAGCGGTTTTGCTCCAGCTGCGGTATGAAGCTGGTTTTGGGCGGTCGCTATATTCCTTTGCAACCGATCGGCTCCGGGGCCTTTGGCTTCACCTTTTTGGCCAGAGATCTAAACACCATCGAAAGACGCTGTATTGTCAAGCAACTGCGCCCCCAAACTAGCTTTAAATCAGATCAACTGGTGGTCGTAGAAAATCTGTTTCGCCGGGAAGCAGCGGTGCTAGAAAAGCTGGGAGATCTCTCGGACCAAGTTCCGACCCTGTTCGATTCTTTTGTGCTGAAAGTAGACGACCAAGCTTCTGGTGATCACCAAGAATTGTTCTATTTGGTGCAGCAGTACATCGATGGCCAAGATTTAGCTTTGGAAATGAAAAATATCGGCGCTTTTTCCCAAGATAAAGTTCTGGAACTGCTCTATCAAATTCTGCCGGTGCTGCACATCGTGCATGAAAGTGGCACCATTCATCGGGACATTAAACCGGCTAACATTATGAGATCGAATCGGGGCCTGATGTACCTAATCGATTTCGGTGCGGTCAAGCAGTTTTTGAGTGGGCCAAACAATACGGATACGCCCCAGTCGATCGTCATTGGGACCGAGGGCTACGCACCGCTAGAGCAAATGTCCGGGCGCGGAGTCTATCCTTCCACCGATCTCTATGCCTTGGCCATGTCTTGCATTTCATTGATGGGCAATATTAAGCCGACTCACGAAGACTTCCACGACTTTGTGGACAATTGGCAGCAGCGACTGACGATGGCTGCGCCGCTCCAAGAAATTCTGGCGAGGATGCTGTTGACCAGGCCCATGGATCGCTATCAGTCAGCCATGGAGGTGTTGGATGCTTTGCAAGCTCAGAATTTAACACCATCGATCCCACCAACTTTTCCTTCTGGTGGCTCCCAAGTTTATGCCCGCAGTAACTTTGGAGCTTCGAGTGGGACGGTGCCCCAGCTATCGGTACCCTTTGCACCGATAACGTCTGCGACCGGGGCACCCAGTACCAGCCCAAGTCCTTTTTCGGCTGCGGTAGAGCAATTTAGTGAAGAACCCCAGCCCACGGTTTTTTCCTTGCGGAAAGGCGAAACGCTCTGGCCCCTGATTCGTCGATCGCTCTATTCTGGCTCTGGGGGATTATTTTTAGCTACGGTACTCTGTACAGCCTTAGGGACAATTTGGTTCAGCCCAGTGTGGCTGCTGGTGGCCGCTGGGGCGATCTTTTATTGCTACCGCAATTCCTTCACCACTTGGCAAATGCTGGGTGCTACGCTGCTTTCTAATGCGATCGTCTTTCTGGTCTTTTCTGCCAATAAAATTAGCAGCTTGTTGGCCACGGGGCTAGCTGGTTGGATGTTTCTATTGGTGCTGTTGGTGTTAGCAGCGATTCTGGCTTTTATGACCATGACTATTTTCGATTTAATGCGGGATATTTTCCGCAAGCAGTCTTCTTAGAAAAACCCATATTTACCAATAATAGTCATGACACAGCGAAAAAATGAAAGGCTTTTTACCGGCTTGGTCTTGGGCGCAGCAGCGCTGACAGTGGGCGGCCTCGTGATGTTTTTGAATAATTCTGCTTTCTTCAATGGCAGCAGCCTCAGCGGCGAGGATCTGGCCAAAAGAATCAATAGCAGTCCCCATAAAACTCTAGCCGACCATCAATATGCGGTATCGGCGATCGCCATTAGCCCCGACAGTCAAAGCGTTGCTAGCTCCAGCCACGATAACACTGTTAAAATCTGGAACTTGACGACGGGCAAGCTATCGAACACCTTGAAAGGCCATAAGAGCGGGGTAATGGCGGTGACCTTCGATGCCCAAGGTAAAAGGGTGGTAAGCGGTGGTACCGATGATGAAATCAATATTTGGGATGCCAATTCTGGCAAGCAAATTCAGACTATTAATCGGCCCGATAGTGGTGGCTGGGTGACTGGCTTGGCGATGGATCCCAGCGGTCAAAGTGTCGTTAGTGCCAGAGCGGGCAATGTGACCAATCAATGGGATTTATCGAAGGGCGAATTGGTTCGTTCTTTTAAGAATAAAAATAACCAAGCTCCCATGCTGACTTTAGCCGTCAGTAAAAATGGCCAGGTCGCCACGGGTAGCTCCGATCACCAGGCCCAGCTCTGGCTATTGAATACAGGCCAGCAGGTGCAGTTGCCAGCCATGAATAGCCACCAAGGCTGGGTAACGGCAGTAGCGCTCACGCCCGATGGCAAGTTTTTGGTGACGGGCAGTTCTGATGACACAATTAGGATTTGGGAAACCTCCACTGGCAAGGAAGTGGTGACCTTGCGCAAGGCTCATTCCTATTCTGTATCGGCGCTGGCGATTAGTCCCGATGGTAAGGCACTAGCGAGTGGCGGTTTTGATGGAGAAATTCGGTTCTGGAATATCCAAAATATCCAGAACGTCCAAAATATCCGAGCCATTACGGCCCATGAAAAAGTGGTTACTTCTTTGGCCTTTAGCCCCGATGGCCAAAGCCTGGTTAGCGGTAGCGCCGATACCACGATCAAAGTCTGGAAGGCCAGTTAAGCCGATGGCTTGCCCTCATCCCCCAGCCCCTTCTCCCAATTTTGGGAGAAGGGGAGCCGGTCTGAAGTCCCTCTCCCAGAATTGGGAGAGGGATTGAGGGTGAGGGCCAATGCCGCAATAGAATCATGGTTTAAGCAATGGTTCAAAAAACTGTCCGAACTATTGTCAAACCAATAATTATTTGTAATAATCAACACCTTTATTGACGAATTTCAGGCTATAGGCTTCGCGATAGTTGGTGTTGGCATTGTAGACCCCCGCTTTCACCATATCGTCGAACAGGGTTTTCCAGCGTTCGTCGGTCATTGCACCAATTCCACTCTTTTCGGCTTCGCCGGAAGTCAAGATTCCCCTAGCTTTAAGCTGTTGAATACTAAAATTCAGGGTTTCATCTGTCATATCTTTGTTATCTTTTTTGATTGCCACATTGCCGGGAGCCGGATCCGCCAGATAGCTATACCAACCCTTGATCGAGGCATCCACAAACTTTTGCACTAGTTCCGATCGAGTCTCCACCATCCGCTTACTGGTTTCGATCGTGAAATCATAGGGGTTATAGCCTGCATCAGCCATCATCATCACCACTGGCTTCACCCCGGCTTTCTCGATATCAAACGGCTCCGAGGTCACAATTCCCTGCTGAGCCACTTTTTTATCGGCTAGAAAGGGCTTGATATCGAATTTATAGGGGCGGAGCTGGGCATCCGTAAAGCCGTATTTATAGCGGAAATAGGGCCAGAAGGTGGAAGCCCCGGCGGAGGCCACATAAATGGGGCGACCTTTGAGCTGGGCGATCGAACTCACCCCCGTATTGGGATGGGCTACGAGTACCTGGATATTTCTCTGAAAAATAGAAGCCACAGTCACCTTGGGCACCCCGGTCTCGATCGCCTTAATCGCTTCTAGGGCAGTGCCGATCGCAAAGTCCCAGGCTCCGGTCATCAACATAATACCGGCGCTCATTCGCGGGCCACCCTGCTGGATGGTCACATCTAAGCCATAGTCCTTGTAGATGCCCTTGACTACCGCTTGGTAGAAGCCGCCATATTCAGCTTCGGCCACCCAGGAAAGGCCGATCGTGATCTTGTTGCCGAGTTTGGGGTCGGCACTGTTGCCAAAGAGGCTATTGGAACCACTACAAGCTCCCAGCATCCCACTGCCCAAGGCGATCGAACCGTACTTGAGAAACTGGCGTCGGTTGAAATCTTGGAGCTGCCGCTGGTGAAACTGGCTCATAGGAAGTTGGTGAGTCTACATAATTCATCTTTCTAGAGATTTTAGACTGTCCGGTAGTTAAGTCAGACAGTCCACTGCTAAAAATTCATAGTTTTCCAGAGAGATGGCTTAGTCCGAAGCCAAGATTTTTTCGGTTTTGGCTTTGCCCTTGGTGGGCTGAATCGTTAAGGTACGCCGGTTGAAGTCGAAGCGGTAAAGAGTGTTGCGGCCCTTCGCTTCGTAAATAATGTCGTCTTTGGTGGTCACGGGCAGGTTCATTTGCTGCCGGGTGCGGCGCTGGCGCATGGCCGCGATCGAGATTTCTTGCATGCCTTGGGAGCAAAGATTCACTTGGTAGCTCTCGGTTAAGACCGTGGCATCGCGGCCCATGCCCTGGGGACAGATGAAGAATTTGGGGGTTGCTTTGGCTTGAATAGAATGGGGCATTAGCCATAGGGCAGCCAGCAAGAGGCCACAGCAGAACCAGCGGTAAGAGAGCGATCGAAAGAAAACCATGGAGAGCAAAGACCAAAGTGTTCCACTATTCTACCCACAGGAGAGCATCTAGCCCTCGATCGCTTCGCCCAGAAGCAAGATGGCAATCAGGATCATCAACATGGCAGCCAGGGTATCTAGCACGGCGGGGGGAACGGTGCGGGACAGCCACCGACCGACGGTGACGCCCAGCAAGCTGGTGGCAATTAGGGCTAGACTGGCTCCCAGCAGGACACTGAGGGGCGAGGTGGACTGGGCGCTCATCAGCATGGTAGCCAGTTGGGTTTTGTCGCCCATTTCTGCCAAAAAGATGGTCAAAAAGGTGGAGAGCCAAACTTTCCCAATGCTGCTGCGTCGATTTCCCTGCTGAGAGGCTGCGTATTTTTCGGAGGTGGGAACCATGGGCCTTGATCTATTTGCTTCATCTTCTCACATTTTTCTCATTTTCTGTCATCTGGGTCTGGGAGCCTCGGATAGTTGACAGACTTCGAACTCTTCGATTTATTAGTATCCGCGCAATTAGGACTGAGGCTCTCGATGCTACAGCTCTACCAGTGTTCAAAAAGCTGAATTGGTTGACGTGAACATTTATTTTGAAGACTTTTTAGTTTTTGAGAATCTCTCAGCTTCTTGAAGGTACAGAAAGTTGAGTTTTTCTATGGTGTCGCTGTCTAGCTTGGCGGGAATGAAGAGGTGCAACAGGGTGAGGGGGAGAGCGATCGCCAAACCCAAAAGAGCAGCCGATCCTAAAATCATAGGTTTATTGAGGTACTGCTTGATCCAGAGGGTATTGTCTTGCTTTCTGAGCAGTTGAATTTCTCTACTCTGTAGGTCGATTGTCTTTTTTAGGTTATCTATTTCTTTTTGGCATGCAGCTTGGTTGAGAGCGAACTGTTCCAGTTTTTTTAGGATTGGCTGGTAGTCAACCTTACTACCTGTGTTGGTGTTTTTCAGCGCAGAGACCAGGGACATAATGTCTGATTGGGAAATGGGGCGTTCGTCTTCTAGAGAGTTGTTGTAGGTCATAGTTCGATCGTTGATTAGTCTCAATATTTATTCATCAGTTGTACTCGGCTAGCTAAAATGGCCAGGGGTCATGGCCAGACTCGGGAGAAGGATAAGCCTTTGATGCCAGCTGCCTCCAAAGCATCTTTGGCTTCACTAGATACATACAGCAACACCTCATCCCACTTGACTCGAAAGATAGGAGGAAAACCACCTTCAGGTTCTTTCAATCTCAATTTTTTAATAGATCCAATAATAGTCTGACTCGGATCGATGATAGATTGGTCTTTGACATAAATTGATTCTTCCATGTCCATTAAATCCGAAAGCTGACCAAGGTGCAGGATAACGTAATCACATTCTATCGGGTCACCCATGAAGTCTATGACACTAATAGGGATTATTTGATGCGGAAAGTCTCTAACTGACAACAGGATTTCCACCATCCTCCCAGACATAATCGGCCAGGACCGCACATCATATTCCATATGAGGAAAGTCGGTTTTACTTAGTAGCTCTGGTTCTGCTACGAAGGTTATTTTTTCAGGTACTTGGGCTGTGAGAACGCTCCAGACACCACCCTCCGTAATCTCACGCTGGGCTATTCCCATTTCACCTTGTATAGAGATCTGCGCACAATCGAAAAAAGCACTATCCAGATCAGCATAGCCTTCAAATTTTTCCAAGTATCCATCCTCATACAATTCTTCTGGATAGTCTTCAAATCTGTCAAAATCGTGTCCTAGCTCATAAAATTTATCAGTCATTGTTTCACCTCACATGGTCATTTGATTTTGATTAGAGCGTTTCTGTGCAGCATTTTGGGCAGTCTCTGCTAGCGATGCAGCTTTTGCTTGTTCAAGCTTGTTTTGCAAAGATTCTAGTTGTTCCAGTGACGGCTTACCATGCATGGCAATAGTATTTTCTTTGGTATTAACCACAGCTAGTTTTTTGCCGTCAGGCAGACCAGTAATTACGATGTTCTCTGCATCAAGTCGCTTCATTTGATAATGACTAGTCTCTATGTTTTTTGCATCATTGCCCTGGAAGCTGTTCAATGTAATTACACCAAGTAATTGACACAAGTCCTTGTGAGTTGGTGTTTGGTTGAGTATATCTTTAGAAATAGCTCTGAGTTCTAGGCTGTGCGTGTTAGCAGCTATCACCTCTCTGGTTTTTGCGCGCACGGCTTTCCCAAGGGCTATAGCAAGTTGCTGGTTATCCAGGATGCTAGGTGCCTTGGTTAGTCTATGCTCTGGGGTTTGCTCAGGATTATTGTTACCATCATCCTTAATCCAGTTTGGCAGATTATCAATATCCCCCCGCTCGATCTTGCGATCAACTTCCCTCAACTCATTCATCAACCCATCTTGGATACCTTCTACGGTTTTCTTCAATACCTCCTTCGGTACATTTTCTAGTGATCCATATTTTTTTTCTAGCTTTTGTCTTTCTCTATCGTAAGTATCTTTAACATGCTTATTCCACTTACCATGAGAACCACGATGATTAATGTTGTTCAGCAGTCGCCCTTTTTCCTTAAGGGTTTGCACATCAGGATTCTCCTGCTCATCGATCGCAGCGGTCTTATTCTTCGGCATCAGGACTAGATTTCTGGCCTTGTCCACACCAGGCTCACCATTATTTTTGTCGTATTGCCTCAGCAATGGATCATTTTTCCAGACCTCATCTGGCGTGATATGATTATTTTCATATCCTTCAGGTATTTTTTTGACACCCGTATCCTCCAGCACGTTCTTCTTCGCCTCACCTGGTTTAGAGATCCTGGTGTTATCAGGCGATCGGCCTGGCAGGATTCTCCAAATACCATCTTGTTTCTCTATGTGTAGCTGATTACCGCTAGGCAAGTTCCCACGATAACTGATCGAAGGATTATCCCCTCGGTTAATGATGTAACCACTCTTCCTCATTCGCTCTATCAAACCATAAGGTAGCTTCTGAAGATCTCGCCCAACAACAGCTTCCTCAACTTTGAGTTTTTCAGCTTCTTGTCGTCGTTGCTGCCTGGAAGCTGGCTCACCAGAGTTCCCTTCTGCTGCTGGTGTCTCCTCCGGTTGGTCAGTGTTTTCGGTGGAGGTTGGGGCGGGTTCGGGCGCAGGTTCCGCTTCTTGGCTAGCCCTGGGTTGCAAGAAGGTATCACGACCGTGATCGCCTGGAATCCTGGGGTACTGCTCCAACGGTGTATCTGGGTTCAAACTGGGAACAGGAGTGGTAATCTCAGGAAAATCCAGGGGACTGTTAGGATTTTCTGCTGGCCTCATCCAATTAGGATCATTAGTAGTGACTGGTAGTTCTGCATCAGGATTGCTCCCAGTAACTCTTTCCAATTGCCGTATTGCTTCTCGATTTCTGCGGCTTGTTTCTGCGTTTCTTCGAGCGAGGTCAATCTCTGCATCATTAGGATTATTTACTGTGTTACCGGGGGGATCCCCAAGTACCCTACTAAGTTCATCAAGGTCAAGCCTTGTACCAATAGGATCATTCCCTGTGATGTCAATCCCTGTATTATTAGGATTGTTTCCTGTGTTGTCGGAGGAATCCCCAATTACTTCATTAACTCGCCCTCGCACAACCGTATCAACACGGTTAGGATCTCCAACTGTGCGTGTTGTTTGATCAGGAGGTACATAAGGAGTGGGAGATGGTCCCTCTGGGAAAGTCAAATTTCCGGATTGGCCGATCGGTTCACGATTTTGGTCTTGATACGATTCATAAGCTTTCTCCATCAGTATGACAGCGTCATTGGCTGTGACAGCTATCCTCACATATGGAACAATGCGAACAGCTCCGCGCAAAATGCCGCTAACACCCACAGGAATGGTAGTAGGAGATTGGGGAATACTAGGGACAATCCGGAGAGGATTAGGTTTTCGGGATGGATTAGGGACAGGCCGGAGATATGGATCTTCTGGCTTTGGAATGCCAGCAATGAGAGTATTTGACTCGTTATTGACAGCAGGATTATTTTTTTGGCTATGCTCGTCTGTCACAAAAACCTCTTCCTACAAAGATTTCTTGGGGACTATGAAACTAACATTTAAACCTTACTGCTGTCAAACCAGTATTGCGTTGACTAGTGCTTTTGTTTTCACATTCCGCTTTGCTTTTTCAAAATTTTTAATTGAGGTGTAAGCAATGGATTCGACAGTCTCTGAGAAAATAATATTTAGTCAAAGCCTGTAGAAATTTTTTGTACTGTATTCTTCAAGAGCATTGCGGAGAACTAGTTTCTTTTTTAACTATTTTTTTTGCCTTCTGGAAGAGCGGAATGTGGGTTGTACAGTTAGGGGAAACGCACACGTTTCTTAACAATTAGTGGCGAGATTTTTTTAGTTAATCTAGAATTTGGGATAGTTCTGTTACTGAGATGACGATTCTAATGACTAAATCATCCGTTGCAAACCTGAAGTCTCATTTCATTAGTCTCCATGACCCACGAGCTGCACACAGTATCGATCATTTATTAATTGATATACTTCTGATCACCATTTGTGCTGTCATCTGTGGGGCTGAAAGCTGGGTTGATATTGAGAATTATGGCTTAGCCAAGGAATCATGGCTGCGGACATTTTTAGAGTTGCCTAACGGGATCCCCTCCCATGATACCTTTGAGCGCCTGTTTGCTCGACTGCGCCCAGAAGAACTACAACAGTGCTTTTTGAATTGGGTGCAATCCGTTTTTCAGATTACAGATGGCCAAGTGATTGCCATTGATGGAAAAACACTGCGTGGTAGTGTTGAGCGTGGTTGCAAGCGTGCGATGATTCATATGGTCAGTGCCTGGGCAGCTCACAATCATATTGTGTTAGGCCAGCGAAAAGTTGATGAGAAATCCAATGAAATTACTGCAATTCCGGAATTATTGAAGGTACTAAACCTCGCTGGAGCGATTGTGACGATTGATGCTATGGGCTGTCAGACTGCAATTGCTGAGCAAATTGTCGAGCAAGGTGGTGATTATGTTTTAGCCCTCAAGGGAAATCAGGGCAACCTTCATAAAGATGTTATACAACAATTTGAGCAAGCCCGACAACAGGACTTTAGGAATGTTGCACATGATTTCCATGAAACGAAAGAAGTTGGGCATGGACGACAAGAAACCCGACGTTATTGGGTCATGGGCCAAACTGCATCATTGACTGGTGCTGAAAATTGGCCAAAGTTGGCCTCTATTGGCTGTGTTGAATCACATCGCTGTATTGGAGATAAAGTCACTAATGAAACTCGTTATTATTTACTGAGTTTGATGCCTGATGCTACTAAATTTGCGAATGCTGTCCGCAGTCACTGGGGCATTGAAAACAATCTACATTGGACTCTTGATGTTGGGTTTCGAGAAGACCAGTCGCGGGTCTGCCAGGGTTATAGTGGTGAAAATTTAGCTGTCATTCGTCACATAGCAGTCAATTTAATCTCCCAGGAAAAGTCGGCCAAGGGTGGGACTCATGCCAAGCGACTTAAAGCAGGTTGGGATGATCAGTATTTACTTAAAATCTTGGTTCAACCTTCCCGCTCTGCTCCCAAAGTATGAAGAAACGTGTGCGTTTACCCTACAGTCCGGGGAGCTTTCGTTTGGGAAAACGGTGCGCAAACAGCACTAACCACCACCGGAATTAAACGCGGTTCATCTGATGCTGGTGCTGCAGATGGTGCAACAGTCACATTGCTAACGCCCAGCGTCAATACCATCAACAATCGGGGCATTATTACCGGAACCGCCGATGAAGTGCGTCAGCCTCAAGGAGTAGCTTCCGATCGGGCGTTAGTCTGGAAAAATGAGGGTAGTGGTTATAATCTGGCCATTAACTCTATTGGTGGTATCGAAAGTTACTACCTAGATATCAATGTCCAAAACCAAATTGCTGGCCGGAATATTGTTTCTGAAACAGATGCTGCTGGTGTTGCCCGGACTTTTGAACGGCCTGTTTTTGTTGAAAATGGCACAGTTACTCGTTTAGCAGAGCTAGGTGGTAATGGTGGCACTGCTCAAAGTATCAATGGCCAAGGTACTATTGTTGGCTACTTAGACCAAGATGGAGCTTTAAATGGAGAGGAAAAATATGCTGCCGTAGTCTGGAAACAGGATGCCAGTGGTCAATATGTTCTAGAAACTTTAGGCACGTTTGGCGACGAGCAAGCCAGGGCGATCGACATTAATAATGCTGGTCAAATTATTGGTGCTACCAATAGTGGGTCTGGAGCAAATGCTGCTAGTACCCCATTTATTCTACGAAATGGAGAATTTACGGCGATCGGTAGCTTGGGTGGCAACACTGGCTCCGTCAACGAACTCAATGAGTTTGGCACCGTAGTAGGAGCTTCCCAAATAGCTGCTGGTACTAACCGCGCTTATGTTTGGAGCTTGGGTGTACAAACTGACCTCAACTCTTTGGTCACTTCCGCCCTCACTGTCAATGGTGCAGCGGTGACGCTGAATAACGCCCTGAGCATCAATAACTTTGGTGATATTGTAGCCACGGGTACTTACACTTACAAAAATTCACTGAACGTCGATACCGTCGGGACTCGTTCTTACCTGCTGAAGGAGGTTGCCTAGCTGATCAACTGGAAATACCTCAAGAGCGACATTTGAGTGCACAGGGTTTGATGAAAATCAAGCCCTGTTTTTTTGTCTGATCTCAATCATCTGCTGTATTCCATAAAAGTGAATGCAGTTAATTTTTGTTAAATCTTTTCAGGCGGATAGAGCAGGAAAGATTATCAATTGGAGTCAAGAATAATACTTTGTTAATCATTGACCATGATCATGACTGCCCATTGAAAGATCCAATTAAAAAAATATCTTCAAAGCCTTGCAGGAAAGCATTTATGGCTTTTTGTTGCATATGATACACTGCATATTGATCAGGTATGTGTAGACTTAGAAGCAAGAAGTTATTGAATATTATTTGTAATAACTAAGTACACATCATCATAGAAAGGGTGCGGAAATCAAGCAGCCTTTGTAGGAGCTGATTTAGCGGCATCACACTTAGCCATGATTTTGGCAATCGACTTGCTTGTCCAATTGAAAGGATGTGCAACTTCATTCCATTC
>JANMHS010000052.1:0-24006 GCA_031375385.1 Synechococcales cyanobacterium OTE_70_metabat_200
ATACTGCCGCCAAAATTGCTTTTGACCGTTGTTTCAGGGGAGCCGGGATTTCTCCGGTACTAGGATGTTTCAACACGCAGACTATTTGTCTTACTTGCAATCTAAATTGTAGCAGAAAGATTACGGGGACTGAAGTCCCCCTCGTCGCTTTCCTCTCAGGTTTGAAAACCTGAGCTTCCCGCATTCCGTACTATTCTGTGAATCTCATGGAAAATCCCCCTGGGCGACTAGCCTGCCTTGGCCGCTTAGTCCGATCGGCTCCTGGCCCGCCCCGCTTGGCAACAGATTCAGTTGGCCCCCGCCGAATGGGAAAACTTCAAGCGGCACATCCGGATGTTCCCTAAGCTTTGGCAGCGGCGCAAACGACAACGACTAGCCAAAAACCAATAATACCCAATTGTACAATTGGATGTTATGATATATTCAACTTCAATCTCTCCCGGAGCTTAAATCATGACTACTGTTGCATCCATGAAATGTGCCTGTGAACCCTGTCTTTGCGTCGTTTCCTTGAGTGATGCGGTCAACAAAGAAGGAAAGTACTACTGTAGCGAAGCCTGTTCGACGGGCCATGCCGATGGCAAAGGCTGCACCCAAAGCGGTTGTGGCTGCGGTAAATAGTTAAGATGAGATCGAGGGCAGGGCCTCACTGCCCTGCTAATTTTTATGAAATTGAAAACTTTGATGATTGAAAGCCATCGAGCCAATTTGCCGAAGAGTTTGTTACCGGACAGGGCTGCATCCATGGCTGAGTTTTTCGCCCTGCTAGCCGACCCCAATCGCCTGCGGATTTTAGAATTATTATCCACTGCCGAACTCTGCGTGCAGGATATTGCAACCGCCGTGGGCATGACCGAAGCCGCCGTCTCTCAGCAATTGCGCTATCTACGAGCCAACCGGATTGTCCGTCACGAAAAACGCGGTCGCCAAGTTTTTTATCAGCTGGCCGACCACCATATTATGGAAATTTATCAATCGGTCGCCGACCACTTGGAAGAGCACAATTGCAGCTAGGGATGGTCTGGGATTCCTGGTGGCCAATGGGTAGGCGCAAGCGTTGCGTCCTTACTAATTGAGGATTGATAGACTTTGTGATGATTTATCTATTGCGCTTTTTGTTTAAAGAACTAAAATAGTTAGTGTAAAGCTATGTAAACCAAGGCGCATGGAATTTCTTTCGATCGAAGTCATCAAGGAAATAGCTGAGAAGTATGGCTATCTATCGGTCTTTACAGGCATCTTGCTCGAAAACCTCGGAATTCCGCTGCCCGGCGAAACCATTACGATCGTGGGTGGCTTTCTGGCCGGTAGTGGCGAGCTCTTCTATCCGATCGTCCTGGCTAGCGCCGCCAGCGGAGCTTTTACCGGCGGCGTTTGTGGCTACTTCATTGGCAAATATGGTGGCTGGAGCGTCATGCAAAAAATAGGCGGCATCTTTCGGATGTCTGATGCCAAGCTGGAAGAAATCAAAGCCAAGTTTGCCGAAAATGCCGTCAAGGCAGTGTTTTTTGGTCGCTTCATTGCCCTGCTGCGAATTTTTGCCAGCCCCATGGCAGGTGTTTCCGGGATGCCCTTCGGTAAATTCCTGGCCGTAAATGCAGCTAGTTCGATCGCCTGGGCCACGGTGATGACCAGTCTTTCCTTCTTTGTCGGCAAATTTGTTTCCCTAGACCAGCTCCTAGCCTGGGTCAGCCAATTTGCTTTTTTCGCTCTGGCGATCGCCATTGCTTGGATCGTAGTACCCATCTGGCTAGAAACTCGTCAATCCAAAATCGGTGAATAGTCCAGTTTTAGACAACCATTAGCGTCGCGCAGGGGAATGCCCCAGTTAGAGCGGCGCAGTTGCTTAATGGTGGTTGTACTGGGCCGAGAGCCATCGGCAAACACATAGGCCCGATTCAGAATTGGGTAAGCGGCCATTGCATTGATGCCCAGCAGCAGTCCCGTTCGATCGAGAATTGGCCCGCCGCTCATGCCCTGGTTGATACGACTGCTGTAGCCCAATTGATAACCCTGTCGCATTGGTTGATCCAGCAGCTGAGATACCTGACCATTGCTAATGGTTACCTCCTGTCGATCGAAATCAAAGCCAGCAGCCACTATTTCTAGTCCTTTCTTGGCTAACTGCGGTGACCATTCGGCCACTTGGTAGAACCGATCGCTTTGGAACTCCAACAGCGCTACATCTTTCTTGCCCCAGTTTTGCCTGGGGATGCGTCGGGCCTGATGGCTAGCACCATCACCGGTTTGTACCTGTGCTTCATCGGTGCCCAGCAAGTTATGGGCATTAGTTAGCACCTGATACCGGTGGCCTTTTTTGGCTGCTATTACTCCAGAGCCGACTACTGCTGGAGAAACTACCCGTACCGTAATAGATTGGGCCAGCTTCTCCAACTGGACATTGGTGAGCAAGGGCCGAGACTGTTGGCTCCCAGCTTCCGTACTGCATTGCCAATGGCAATCGGTCGCCACCGAGCAGGATGGTTTTTCCTGGCTCACGGCGGCAACCGATGAAGAGAGTCCTAGGCAAGCGATCGCTGCCAACCAACGCCAGACCATTACGGCTTGCTGCGTTGCGGAGCCTGACGAGAGACTAATGGTTTGCCCCGTAACAGACTGCGCACATCAATGTAGCTACTGTCACCACCGCCACTTTCATAGACAGGGCTAGAAACCTTCCCTTCGAAAATGCCCGAAAGTTGCTCGATTAGCACCTTTTTGTCGGAGAATTTCTTCAGCGTAAAGAGTTGGTTGTTGCGATCGCAACCATCCCCTTCTTGAGCTACCCCACAAACTATCGGCAAACCATTGGCTGCGGTACCAGTGACGATATAGTTGAGGCTGCCCGCACTCCAGAGCTTTTGAAACTTTTGGGAAACCTCTTGGCAGCGACGCTCGTTGCCGTACTTAGAGCGATCGAAATATTGAGACTTCCAACGAATGAGGGCCACATTGCCCTGTTTCTCGGGAGTCCAGACCAAAGTAGTCGGTACCTGGGTCTTGCTAGCCGTATCGAAAGTCTTGCCACAGAAGAAAGACACCTTGCTATCGCTGCTGGCCGTGGTTGCCTCTGGTTGAGCTTCCGGACTTTGGCTCTGAGCCAAAGCCGGCAGGGAAGACAGGACTAGAGCTGCTAGCAGGAAAGTGGACAGACGTTTGAACATATTTTTAGTCTCTTAGAATTGGATTAAGTGAATCGGTGGATGCAAGGTTTAGCGCAGGGATACAGAGATCTGATAACTGCCAGTTTCGGCGCGCGATTTGCTGTTGGCAAACAAAGCATAATTGCCATCCGTAGGGATGGTGACCACAATCCGTGAATTGAAGTTACCGGGTCCTATATCATCGTTTTCCGCGATCGCCTTCTCGGTGAGGCTATTATCATCCTTGATGCCATAGAGGAACAGGCTCGGATTGAAATCCTTGCTATTCATTTCGATGGTGACTTTTTGGCCCGCAGTGGCTTTGAAATAGTAGAAATCTACGTAGCTACCATCGCGGAGGCTGTTATCGCCGGCTTCTAGCTTGCCGGTTACTTTCCGGCCATCGGTGCTGATCTGTTGAGGCTTGCGACCTTCGGCATTGGCTGTTTCGGTGGGGCTAGCATTCCTGTAGGTAGGCGTAGACGAAATCTTGCCCTGGCGATACTCGCCCAAAAAGGTGCGGACTTCGCGGACATTTACGGATTGCTGCTGACCGCTTTCTGGCGTAACGGTACCAATCACTTCGCCATTGGCGTTCCGCACGGCTTGGGGCGATTCGTTGTAGCCCGCCGTATTTACTCCTACCAGACGACCCTCTCGATCGACCAGTGGCCCACCGGAGTTGCCATGGTTAATTAGGGCCGTATGAAATACTCGGTTGTTTTCCTTGTCAATTCGAATCACGTCCCCTTGGGTAAAGGTGTTGGCATCTTGCTCTTTCAAAGGAGTGCCGATCGCAAAAACCCGATCGCCTACCTTCACCGAACCACTAGGCGCTAGGGGCAAAGCTGGAAGCTTGCGTCCCATATTTACTTTGACCAAAGAAAGATCTTCCCGGTTTGCCGAAAAGCCCACCACGTCCGCAGGAGCCGTACTGCCATCCGCAAACCGCACCGTAACTACTTTGGGTGCCCCATCAGTAACGTGGGCATTGGTCACGATCAATCCATCGCTGCTCACAATAAAGCCGCTACCATGTCCGTTACCGACCAAGACAGTTACTACTGAGGGCAAAGCTTTTTGATAGATCTCGCGGGGGTTGATCGGCGCTGGCGGCCTTTTGGGAGCTGTACGAGCGGGTGGGCGGCTCTGGGCCGGTGCTGGGTTCCAGCCGAGGGAACCGACCATCACAAAAACTGGAGCGACGAAAACTAAGAGCTTGGCTACTTTGGCAACCTGGGACATGGTGTTGGGGCGCTGGAATTAATATAGATGGGATATGGAAGGGATGACGTGAGTTAGCCACAGTTCGGTTCCCCCCCATTCCAGAATAACAGTTTGGAATAATTCATGACAGTGACAATGTCACCGTGGGATAGCAATCTGTCCGCTGCTCTGCTTCAATGGAACTTTATACCCCCATCTACCTCCCAGTATCCCAATGGTGTTGTCACCCCATACTCGCAATCTACTGTTGTCTGTAACTTGTCTGCTGCTGGCTAGTTGTGAAAGCAAAGTTTCCCAGTGCCAGAAGATCATCAAAGTTCATAACCAAATCGTATTGGATACCCAGAAGCTAACGAATGCTGGTACCAAAGGGGATACTGCGACGGTACTAAAATCGGCGGAGGTTTTTGCGAAGGGAGCCGAAGCCATGGGGGCGATCGAGCCAGCGGATGACAAGCTGAAGGAGCTGAAAAACCAGTTTGCCACCATGTACCAGAACTCCAGCCAAATTACCAAGCAAATTCTAGACAGCCAGACCAAAAAGAAAAGTAGCGATGTAGCCCAAGGTTTAGCCAAGCTCTCCCAAGTCGGTAGTCCCGAGAAAAATCTGGTGGACAGCATCAACAGCTATTGCGGTGGCAATGGCAGTTCGACCGAAACATCTTCGCCTAATTCCGGGAAGAAGTGATATGATGTGATGTTTGGATTCTATAATCTTCAACTCTCGCACCTCGTTTTTCGAGGAACAGTAGAGCTATGTCGGCTAGGCAAGTGTTTGCAGCTATCCCGGTCGGCAGGAGGCGTAGTAACTACGGAGAAAATAACTTTAGGAAATTTCGCATGGTCAATCAGAAAAAAACCGCTACCGATGTAGGCTTCACTCTCGAGGATTTCGCAGCATTACTAGATCAATATGACTATCACTTTAGCCCCGGTGACATTGTCGCTGGTACCGTTTTTAGTCTAGAACCCAGAGGTGCTCTGATTGACATTGGCGCTAAAACAGCCGCCTATTTGCCGATCCAAGAGATGTCCATCAACCGAGTAGACGCGCCTGAAGAGGTGCTGCAATCGGATGAGACGCGGGAATTTTTTATTCTGACCGATGAGAATGAAGATGGCCAGCTTACCCTCTCGATCCGCCGCATCGAATACATGCGCGCTTGGGAACGGGTCCGTCAATTGCAAACCGAAGATGCCACCGTGCGATCGCAGGTTTTTGCTACCAATCGGGGTGGAGCCTTGGTGCGGATCGAAGGTCTGCGCGGCTTTATCCCTGGTTCCCACATCAGCACCCGGAAGCCCAAGGAAGAATTGCTCAACGAAGAGCTACCTTTGAAGTTCCTGGAAGTAGACGAAGAGCGGAATCGCCTCGTCCTCAGCCATCGTCGGGCTTTGGTGGAACGGAAGATGAACCGCCTAGAAGTGGGCGAAGTGGTGATCGGCTCGGTGCGCGGTATCAAGCCCTACGGTGCCTTTATCGACATCGGTGGAGTCAGCGGTCTGCTGCACATTTCGGAAATTTCCCACGACCACATCGATACGCCTCATAGCGTCTTCAATGTGAACGACGAAGTGAAGGTGATGATCATCGATCTGGATGCGGAAAGAGGTCGGATCTCGCTTTCTACAAAGCAGTTAGAGCCGGAACCTGGTGACATGATCAAGAACCGCGATCAGGTCTATGAAATGGCCGAAGAAATGGCCCAGAGGTATCGAGAAGCTCAGGCTATTAAGGCTGCTGGTGGATCGATCGAAGCTGCTACCGAAGACTTGGAAGAGCTAGGTGAGGAAGAGCTAGTTGGTGCTATCGATGAATAATCCCGATCGCTTTAGCGGAGCGTAGCCCTCTTGGGATTGAAGCCTATTGAATGCCTCCACCGTGGTGGGGGCATTTTTTTCGATGGTGGAAGTGCGGCCCCATTGTATGATCGAGAAATATTTACAAACTAAACTTAACTACCGATCATGGCTGAAATGCAGTTTGCTCGCGGCAGAACCGAAACCGTTATCCCTGATGTGCGCCTGACGAAGGCCCGCGATGGTCAGTCTGGTACTGCTATTCTCTATTTCGATAAGCCCGAAGCACTCTGTAATAACGACACAGATGATGTAACCGGTCTTTATATGCTCGATGAAGAAGGCGAGATTATCACTCGCGAAGTAAAAGCCAAGTTCGTTAACGGTCAGCCTAATGCCCTAGAAGCAATTATCAAGCTGAATTCACCCGCAGAGTGGGATCGCTTCATCCGCTTTATGGATCGCTATGCCGCAGGCAACGGCATGGGCTTCAACAAATCCGATCAAGCAGCTGAGGATTCATAGCAACTCGTGGGCAGGGGTAGCCACCACTGGCATTTGCAGGGCAGCGGCTCGCCTCAGGCCCCATGAGCAAAGGAATTCGCTCGCTGTTTAGTCGCGGCGACGCATCATTAGTAATTGCAGTAGTTGCAGTACATAGTAAATAGTGTTGGCCACATAGGTGAAAGCTGCGGCACTCAGGACTTGTTTGGCTGCCTTATTTTCTTCGCCCTGGAGAATGCCCAGGTCGTTGATGATTTTCAGCGCCCGCCGTGAAGCATCGAATTCTACCGGTAGCGTGACCACATGGAAAAGTACAGCAGCACTGAACAGGACGATGCCCACCGTAGCCAAAGTATTGCCTAGCAACATCCCCGAACTAGCTAGGGCCAAACCACCCATCACCATATAAAAACTAAATTGAGAACCAAAATTAGCGACGGGTACTAGGGCCGCCCGCAGGTTCATGGGCTTGTAACCTTGGACATCTTGCAGAACATGACCGCATTCGTGCGCCGCGATCGCAGCCGCCGACAAGGACGCCACGCCATAAACCCCTTCGGAGAGGCGCACGGCCCGCGCCGATGGATCGTAGTGGTCGCTCAGTTCGCCGGGAATCGCCTCTACCCGCACATCTTCCACTCCCATTTGCTGCAAGATGGTCTCGGCTACTTCTGCGCCAGTCATGCCCATACTGGAAGCCACGTTGGCATACTTTTGGTAGGTACCCTTGACGTGGAACTGCGCCCAAGTCATTAATAACATTCCGGGAATCAGTAGTAAGTAAAAACCCATCGATCGGCCCTCTTAGATTAGTTGGTGATTGGTAGGCACCAGAAAATTCTTCACAATCCCGATCCTATCACCCGGATCTCAGCCGCACTAGTAATATTAATGAAGTCAACGGAATTCCGCATCCAGTCGATCTGCGGGCCTAGAGCTGTATGTGTTGTGTGGGGGAGATGTTTCCTACTCTGTGAGGTCTGAGCCCGCGTGGTAAGAACTACGGACGAGGGGAGCCGATCGCACATGGCTGAAGCCCATCTCTCTGGCGGCTTGGCCGAGGGACTCAAATTCCTCTGGAGTCCAATATTTCACCACTGGGAGGTGCCCTAAGGAGGGTTGCATATATTGGCCCAGAGTGACTCGATCGCAGCCAATTGCCCGCAATGCTTCTAACGTTTCTAATATTTCCGCCTCCGTTTCACCATGGCCCAGCATCAGGCCAGATTTAGTGGGGATGCTGGAGTCCACCGCTTTAACCTGCTGGAGAACGGCCAGGGAGCGATCGAACTTGGCCCCCCGCCGCACTTTCCCTTGCAGACGGGGCACTGTTTCCACATTGTGGTTGTAGCACGCTGGTTTTACTAGCGCGATCGAACTTACTCTTTGTTGTTGGGCTGCAATGTCGCCACTCCAGAAGTCTGGAGTCAATACTTCGATCTGAATTTGACTATCTGAAGACCTAATAGCTGCTATTGTGGCCAAAAAATATCCAGCTCCCCCATCAGCTAGATCATCTCTGGCTACGGCTGTCAGTACCACATAGCGCAAACCTAATAGAGATACGGCTTCGGCTACCTTGCGAGGCTCCTCTGGATCCAATTCCATCGGTGCATGGCCCTTATCTACTTGGCAAAAGCCGCAGCTACGGGTGCAGGTTGGCCCCATCAGCAAAAAGGTGGCGGTCTTTTGGCTATAGCATTCACCCCGATTGGGGCAACGGCCCTCTTCGCAAATAGTGTGGATCTGGCGCTGCTTAACGATCTGTTGCACCATAGAAATTTCGCTGGCACTACCGATCGATCGGCGCAGCCAAGGGGGCAGACCGCGCACTTGAGCTTGCCAAGCACTGGTCTCGGAGGTGGTGGAAGGATCGGCAGTCATGTTGATGGATGGGGCTTTAGCGATCTCTCACAGAATAGGCGGAATGCCGGGGATTTTCAAGCAGTATGGGGCAGCAGTAAACTTGTAAGTAAAAATACTACAGTCGAAATATAATGTAAAATAAGCTACTTGGCGGATGGCTAAATTTAAAAAAACCTCCATTAAATTGCAGGCAATCTGCAAATACTTTGGGATTCACACTGATCCCACTTGTAAACATGAGAAGTAAGTACTAACGAGTAGGATTTACACCCATCACTACAACAGACATTGCAGGAGTACGTCGTGGCAAATAGCAAAATCTTAGTAATTGACGATAGTCGGGTAATCCGCAAAACCGTCAAAGACATGCTGCCGGAAGGTGACTTCGAAGTCATCGAGGCAAAAGACGGAGTGGAAGGCATCAACTTGGTCAATGAACTGCATCCCAGTTTGATCATGTTGGATTTCATTCTGCCCAAAATGAGCGGCTGGGAAGTATTCCAGCAAATCCAATCCCACCCAGACCTCCAGAAGATCCCCTTGGTTCTAATGTCTGGGCGACGGGAAGAGGTGACTAACAAGATCGCCGAGCCTTTTGAATTTTTTGAATTTGTCGAAAAGCCTTTCGACAAATTGAGCTTGGCCCAAGCCATCAAGGAAGCCATGGCCAAAGCGAAAAAGGTGCGCCCGCAGGTAGCTGCCGCCGTGGAAATTCCGATCGATCGGGCCGAAACCCCAGAAATCGAAGCTCTGCAAGAGCGGATGCTGGAAATGGAAAACAGCACCAACCAGTCTGCCCAAGAATGGATGAACCAGCTCACCAACTTCCGCAAGGCCAGCAATGCAGAGATCGAAGATCTGCAATTCCAGATCGAAAACCAAAATGCCGAAATTGCAACCCTGAAGAAGCAGTTGGCTCAACTGGTAATCTTGATCAAGAAAAAGTTGACCTAATCGAACTCGCGACGGCCTTCCAATGCTTTGACCAGGGTTACCTCATCGGCGTACTCTAGATCTCCCCCCATGGGTAGACCGAAGGCAATGCGCGTGACCTTGGTAAGGGGTTTAATTAACCGCCCCAAATATAGGGTGGTGGTTTCGCCTTCGATCGTGGGACTGACCGCAATAATTACTTCTTGTACTTGTTGTTCGCCAATTCGCCGAATTAGGGGTTTGATATGCAGTTGTTCTGGCCCAATTCCATCCATAGGTGAGATGGTGCCACCTAAGACGTGGTATTTTCCACTGTATTCTCGGGTTTTTTCTAGGGCAATCACATCCCGCGAATCAGCTACCACACAAATTGTCTGGCTATCTCGCTGGGGATGGCGACAGATGTGGCAAATGGGTTCGGCGGAGAGATGAAAACAGCTTTGGCACAGTCCTACTTGCTGCTTAGCTTGAATGAGGGCAGTGGCCAGGGCCGAAATCTCTTCTTCTGGTCGATTCAGCAGGTATAGCGCCAGCCGCTGGGCGGACTTGGGACCAATTCCGGGTAACCGCTGGAGCTTATCGATCAAATTAGCAAGGGGGCGTGTGTAAACCGTAGTCTTGACTCCGTGATAGGTAAATTTATACTACTCTAGCCTAATATTTTGTGGCCTAGGGTGCCTTTTGTCAATTGTCTCATTGGTAGCTTTGGCTGGCCAATTCTTCATCTTTTCCCATTTGGTTGGCGATCGACCGTGTTGAACAATCCTAATTTACCGATCGGTTTGTTGTTGGCCACCTGGATTTTCCTGGTCAGTAGTTTGACATTGATTGTCTTACCCAGCCTATTGCTCCGCACTGTTGGTGGAGCCGCTGGGGAGAAGAATCGCTCTTTGTCTCTATTGGACCGGACAGTTCATGGCTTTATTCGGATGCTGTCCCTGGTGATTTTGGGGACTTTGCTATGGGCTAGGTTGGGACTATTTACTTGGTTTACGGCAGTTTTGACCTACAGTTTCAGCTTGTTTACGATCTGGCTGTTTGGGAACAACCGTCACCCCCAACATAATCTACAAAAGCTTTCCCAAAGCTTTTTGGCTTTTTTTATTGACCTATACGATCGCGGTATTTCCGGGCGGCGACTGCGGGCTAGCTGGGAAAGATGGTGGCGGAATTTGCGCTCGGGCTTAGGCCGCAGCGCTGGTAGTTCCACAGAAGCAGTGAGCATTATTGCGATCCTTTCGATCTCCTTGGTGGCGATCGCGCTCCGCTTCGGGCATCCTTTACAGGAGATGCGCTTCGGTGCTGCCGATAGCTACAGCCAGCTCTTGGCTACCCAGCAGATTGTCTCACGAGATGTGGCTCTGTTTGATGCCCCCAGCATGGCAATTTTTCGGGTGCCAGTGCTAGCGGCTATTACTGCGTTTATTGGCACCATCTCTGGAGTAGATGCCTTACATAGCCAGCATTTTACGATGTCTTTGGTCGGCTGCTGGCTAGTAGCTGCTCTAGGCTATTGTCTGCTAGAGCTAACTAGCAGTTTGGCCGCCAGCACCGTGGGGGTGCTGGGTTTGGGAGTCTATTTGTTTACCTATACCCTGCCAGTACCCAGATGGATGTCAGCGCGTTTTCAGAGCTGGCTGGGTGAAATTATTAGTAGCTTAAATCTGGGCTGGGTGCGTCAGTGGAATCCCAATGAAATAGAGGTGGCTGCGCTGTTTTTGCTGCTTGGTCTGGCGGCGGCGGCGCGGATTTCCAAGCATTCCCAACGTTTGGATGGTTGGATCAGTGCAATTTGTTGCTGGCTGATTATTTCGATCGCCGCTCCGCCCATGTTGGTGCTGTTAATTACTGGTGGTTTTGGTCTGATTTTGGGTCGCCGGGTAGCTCTGTTTGCGGTAGCTGTGACCTGGTTGGCGCTGGCTTTGCTGGCGGCAATCCCCGATCGGCAGCTATTTGTAGATCCACTGTTTTTGCGCAGTTTGCCGATTGCCCTGAGCCTGCTGAGCGGGATGGTCTTTATGCTAGCGGCCACTGCTCTGAAAGGGTTGTTGGGAATTTGGACTGAGTCAGTAGGGTTGATGATCGTCTGTGCCTTGGCTTTGAATTTCTGCTGGCCCAACAATATAGCGATCGAATATCTAGAGTATGATGTGAGCGCCCGCAAGACGGCGGAGATTGCGACTATTTTTCCTTACAAGAGCTGGACCTTGGTGGCTCCGAGCGAGCAGTTGTCCCAAAGCTATCGCCAGGGCTGGCATGAGGATCTGGCCAAGTTTGTAGAAAACTATGGCAAGTCCGTAAAAAATCCCGGTTTTAAGTTGCCGATCGGCACGCCCAATATTTTTGTGATGGTGGAGAAGCAGCCTTTTAGGGGCGATCGATCGGAGCCTAGCGTTGCCTATTCCACCCTCAGTGATCCGGTGTACAGTAGTTATCGATCTCCCAGAGGCCGATCGCGATTGGAAGCCGCAGCTCTAGAATTGTGCGAAACCTATGCTGAAAATCATGCCGATAGCCGAGTCTATTATGAGGACTCGTCACTAAAGGTCTACCAATTCAGTGGTACGCCCCAAAGGAATGAGTAGTCGGTGATGCTGTTCGAGATGGCCGGGCTGTTTGGGAAGCATTGCTTAGGAAAAAGGATCATTGTGATGTTTGCAGTGGCAGCTTCTCAATAGCGGAGGCTAGAATAGCAGCAGGTGAATTATTCCAGATCTAAGAAAGTCTCAACCTGAGGACTAGCCAAGACTCCCGGAATTTTACAGCTCAGCATTGAAGCCAAAAACTACATTTAGCTATTTCTTCTGTGAAAACCATGTCCAAGCCCTTTTCCCTAGCTGTTGCTGGTCTATTGCTAGCTCTATCTGCCCCCATAGCCCACGGCGCTCCCCTACCTACCGAATCATCGCCAATCCGGATCGCCCAAAGTAATGCTGAAAATCCGGCAGCGGCTGCATATAACCTAGGGCTGGCTAAATATGAAGCCAACGACCTGCCCGCTGCCTTGGCGGCCTTCAATGAATCAATTCGGCTGGATCCCACCGTTGCTGCTTCCTACGCTAACCGGGGCAATGTTAGGGATGATATGGGTAATCCCGAAGGAGCCTTAGAGGACTATAACAAGGCACTCAGCCTAGATAGTAGCAGTCATACCATCTATTTCAATCGCGGCTTGACCTATAGCCGGATCAAGCGATACCCAGAAGCGATCGCCGATTTCGATAAATCCTTAGAGATCGAGCCAAATTTTGCGCCAGCTTACCGGGGCCGTGGTGTCTCCAAGTACGAAAGTTCCCTATCCAAGCAACTGAGAATGGAGGGATTGGCTGATTTGCAGAAGGCGGTTGAGCTGTACCGCTCTCAGGGGGATGAGGCTAATGCCACCAAAACAGAAGAAGCCATTAAAGAATTGCAGGCTGCTGTGGATGCCTAGAAATTAGCTTTTTCCTAAAGACCCAGGGAGGGCGCAATGATTGCGTCCTCCCTGGGTCTTATTTTAGGGATTTTTTTGGCCACAGCTCTTCCCTAACCCCCATTCCAGCAGCTAGACTTAATATTGCCCTCCGCATTGAGAAATATGTCTGCAACTGCCAGCTCCCAATATGATGCTATCGTCATCGGCTCCGGTATTGGAGGTCTGGTGACTGCCACTCAGTTAGCCGCGAAGGGGGCCAAGGTAGTGGTGCTGGAGGGCTACATCATTCCCGGTGGGAGCGCGGGCTACTTCGATCGCTCGGGTTACCGCTTTGATGTGGGGGCCTCGATGATTTTTGGCTTTGGCGATCGAGGTACCACCAATCTGTTAACGAGGGCCTTGGCTGCGGTGGGGATGGAGATCGAAACTATCCCCGATCCGGTGCAAATTCATTACCATTTGCCAAATAACCTAGAAGTTAAAGTTCACCGAGATTATGAACAATTTCTCCAAGAACTGATCGCCAAGTTTCCAGCGGAAGCCACTGGTCTGCGCCAGTTTTATGGGGAATGCTGGAAAGTCTTCAATTGTCTGAATTCCATGGATCTGCTGTCTCTGGAAGAGGTACGCTACCTCACTCGCGTCTTTTTCCAAAAGCCTTTATCCTGTCTGGGTCTGGCTGGATACCTGCCCTTCAATGCCGGAGACATTGCCCGCAAATATATCAAAAATCCCGAAGTGCTCCAGTTTATCGACATGGAATGCTACTGCTGGTCCGTGGTGCCTGCGGATCTAACGCCGATGATCAATGCGGGCATGGTTTTTGCCGATCGCCATTACGGGGGCATTAATTATCCCAAGGGTGGGGTGGGCCAGATCGCCCAAAAGTTAGTGGAAGGTCTGGAAAAACACGGTGGCGAGATTCACTACAAATCCCGCGTGAAACAGATTTTGATGGCCGGTGGCAAGGCAGTAGGGGTGGAGCTGGTAAATGGCAAACAGTTCTACGGCCAGAAGGTGGTTTCCAATGCCACTCGCTGGGATACCTTTGGCAAGCTGCTGGCAGAAAAACCCTTGCCGCCGCAGGAGGCCAAATGGCAGCAAAACTATACCAAGTCCCCCAGTTTCTTGAGCCTACATCTGGGGGTCAAGGCGGAGGTCTTGGCCACTGGCACCGAATGTCATCATATTCAGTTGGATGACTGGAGCGAGCTAACCACGGCTAGGGGGGCTAAGGGTACCTTGTTCGTATCCATTCCCACCCTCCTAGATCCGGAGCTAGCGCCGCCCGGACATCATATTATTCATGCTTTTACGCCTAGCTGGCTGGATGACTGGCAAAATCTAACGCCCAGTGAATACGATCACCGGAAGGAAGAGCAAGCTGGAATTTTACTCGATCGCTTAGAAGTTCTGTTTCCCGGACTTCAGGCGGGCATGGATCTGATGGAGGTAGGTACGCCGCGCACGCACCGGCGCTTCTTAGGTCGGGCCGATGGTAGCTACGGGCCGATGCCACAGCGCAAGTTAGCTGGCCTACTGCCCATGCCTTTCAACCGCACTAAGGTGCCCAATCTATACTGTGTGGGCGATAGCACCTTTCCCGGCCAGGGATTGAATGCAGTGGCTTTTTCTGGCTTTGCTTGTGCTCACCGGATTGCTGTGGATCTGGGTATTTAAGGCAAAAAAGCCTGCTGATCGTTGATCGGCAGGCTTTTTTGCAGAGATGGGCAGAACTTATTCTTCCGCTTGAAACGGACTTTTGCCAATCCCCAATTGCTTTTTGCTACTTTTGAGGCTTTGCCACAGTTCTTTAATCTGCCGGTAAGACTCTTCAGGTGTTAGTTTGCCAGCGGTTTCTAAGCTGGAAATATAACCAACTTTTTGGGCGAACTCTTGAAGGTTGGCGTTAAACACCAAATTCTGGGGCTGTACGGCACCAGAATAGTGGTTGCGATGATAAATGAAGTCCGAACGATTAATCATAATTTACCCCCTGGAGCATTTGACCAGATACTTGGAAAAACTAGGCTAATGTCAGAGCTTTGGGATAAAGTTCCGTCTACTCAGTCGATTACTGCTATTGTTTGCTTTCGCTTAACCATAGCTTAACTCAATCTTAACTTGTTTGTTTTAAACGACAAGTATCGAAATTGTCAGTTAGGTCTTGCTCATCAGCAATGCTCGCGACCCATCATCCTATCAGGGAAGCAAAACCTATGCAAGCTGTGGATTTCTTTTCGAATGGCCTGTTAATTCCAATTTATCTCGAATGCCGGAGAAAAGACATCCGGGATACTACGGATTTCCCGATCTGGTCTCTAGCCGGTCTAGGTAACTACCGATGATCGCCAGAGCAGCGATCGGGGCCGTAATGGTACGCAGAATCCGCGGGCCAAGAGAAACCATCTCCCAACCTAACTCCAGGGCTTGCTGGCTTTCTCGATCGCTCCAGCCTCCTTCTGGCCCAATGGCTATCCAAATTTCCCCCGCGCGCTCCAGGCTGTTGCCTAGGTGGGGGGCGCTCTGGCGAGTGACACAGAATTTCTTTTGGCCCTGGGCTTGGGCGGCGATCGCAGACCAGGAGCAGACCTCTTCGATCTGGGGTAAGATGGTGCGTTCGCATTGCTCGGCAGCTTCTTGGGCAATCTTCACCCAGCGCTGCTGGCGGCTAGCACTGGGCGTGGGGATGGTGCGATCGCTTAAGACTGGGTGGATGTGGCTGACTCCCAGCTCTGTGCAGGCCCGCACTAGATCGTCGAAGCCGTGGCCCTTGGGTATCGCGATCACCGCATGGACGGGCAAGGCTAGTTCGCGATTCTTCAGGGTTAATGCTTCTAAAATATGGGCGCTATCGATGCGCAGTTCTACCAGATAGCCTGCTCCCCGGCCATCGATCGCCAGGAACCGATCACCGGCCTGCAACCGCAGCACTCGCCGCAGGTAATGCTGCTGGTCGGCGGTGAGTTCCAGGGTTGGGAAATGGAGCTGGGCTGGGGCAATAGTCAGGCGCTGCAAGGTACTACTTGCTCATGGAGCCAAGGGATAGGTCGGGGCGGAGGTTGCTAGCGCCCCGTAAATAGGGATGCTCGATCGGTTTGTCGATCGGCAGGTGAGCGTGGATCAGAAACCGGATGCAGCGGGGCAAGCTGCCAGCCACATGCATTTGCTGCACATCCATCAGGGCCACTCCATCCCAGTGGGGGCGCTGACGAGCGATCTGGGCGGGAAATATCGCGTCGAGGTCTTTAGTGGCACTGAAGACTGCGCTGATCATGTCTGCCGGGTCGATTTGGTTTCGATGTTCTAAAGCTGCGAGCAATTCCAATACTGCCTCGGAGATGGCTTCCACGGTGTTTTCGTTCACCGTTGTTGCGCCTCGAATTGCCCGCACTCGCCACTCTGCACCCATTTTCCCCTCATTTAAGTTTGCAATGCCCCGGCTAGGGTCGATATAGCCACAGTGGTTGGCCGCTGCTGCTCGCTTCAAATTGTACCCAATCTGCTACCGCATCTAATCCCAAAGACTGCATTTGTCTTTGTAGGATGCGGTCGATCGGTGATTTTGGCTCTTCAATATTAAAGCACTTGGTTCGATCGGGATCGAGTCCGCTTAATTCGGCTGCCCACCGCCGAGCGTCGTCTTCGCTGCCCAGGCGATCAACTAAACCTAGGTGCAATGCCTGTTCGCCCGTAAAAATTCTGCCGTCTGCAAAGGTTTTGACTGTTTCCACGGGGATTTGGCGTGCATCGGAAACGATCTGGACGAACTGGGCGTAGCTGGAATCGATCAGGGATTGGAGAATTTCTTGTTCTGGGGGCGTCAGTTCTCGATCAAAGGACAAGATATCTTTGTATGCGCCAGATTTGATGGTTTTGAAAGAAACCCCGATCTTATCCAGGAGCTTTTCTAGGTTGTTGCCGCGCAGGATCACTCCAATACTACCCGTGACGGTGCCAGGGTTGCTGACGATGTGGGGCGCGCCCATGCCGATGAATACGCCACCGGAGGCGGAGATGTTGCCATAGCTGGCCACAATTTTGATTTTGGATTGCAGACGTTGGAGGGCGCTGAGAATTTCGTAGGAGTCGCCGACGGTGCCGCCGGGGCTATCGATGCGCAGGAGCAGGGCGGGAAATTTCTTGGCTTCGACTTTTTTCAGGGCCGCCAAGACTCGTTTGCGGGTGCTGCTGCCGATTGCTCCAGCAATTTCGATCCGGGCAATTTGCTTTCTGGTACTTTCTTTGAACGGCCAAATCATGTGGTTTGTTTCTCCATAAACTTAAAAAAACTATACAATCGTCTGAGTAGCACCTATTTCCAAGATACATGCAGATCTCGAAGTCTTCACCATGGTCTACGGGCGGACTGTCGCTCGTGCTGATGATCTGTCCTTTCTTTTTGTGGGGGACGGCAATGGTGGCGATGAAGGGAGTCACGCCCCACACGGAGCCTTATTTTTTGGCAGGATTCCGGCTACTGCCAGCGGGAATCTTGGTTTTGCTGGCGACGGCTTACTGGCAGTCTCCCCAACCTCAGACTTGGCGGGCTTGGGCCTGGATTGGACTGTTTGGGTTGGTGGATGGCACCTTGTTTCAGGGTTTTTTGACCAATGGATTGATGCGGACTAAGGCGGGTTTGGGTTCGGTGATGATCGATTCCCAGCCCTTGGCCGTGGCTTTGTTGTCAGCTTGGCTGTTCCGAGAGTCGATCGGGCTGTGGGGGGCGATCGGCCTGGTACTGGGAGTCTTGGGCATTAGTTGCATTGGGATTCCCGAAGAACTCTGGGCGACCCTGCTGGATCCGGAGCAGTCTTGGCAATGGAATCGGGTTTTTGCCCATGGCGAATGGTTAATGCTATTGGCGGCGCTGTCGATGGCGGTGGGGACGGTGCTGATTCCCTATGTGACTAAAGTAGTGGATCCGGTGGTGGCCACAGGCTGGCACATGGTGCTGGGTTCTCTGCCGCTATTTGGCTGGTCTTGGTGGACGGAGGATGCACCTTGGCAGTCCCTAACTCCATGGGATTGGTCGGCGTTGGCCTACTCTACGGTGTTTGGTAGTGCGCTGGCCTATGGGTTGTTTTTCTATTTTGCGGCCCGTGGTAACCTGACCAGTCTCAGCGCCCTGACTTTTTTAACTCCAATCTTTGCGCTGATTTTCGGGCGGCTATTTTTGCAGGAAAGTCTTAGTCTGTTGCAGTTTGCTGGGGTGGGCGTGACTTTAGTGAGCGTTTTACTGATTAACCAACGGGAGAAGATTGGGACATGGATATCTCGACAAGGTGCTGCGCAGCCATTCACCATCCCGGAGAGAATCCCCGATGCTTTGCCTAGCAAAAATCCCGAAGATGCTGTGGTCTCTCTGGATAACCCACCGCAATCTTCATAGTTGAGTTTTGGGTCAATGACGAACGCAGATGCCCTGACTGTGCAAATAGTCTTTGATTTGGCCAACGGTCAACTCGCCATCATGGAGTAAAGAAGCTAGCAGTGCGGCCTCTGCTCCGCCAGTGGTCACCGCCTCCCCGATGTGTTCCACATTGCCTGCTCCACCGGAAGCAATCACCGGAATCTCCACCGCATCAACGATCGCCCTAGTCAAAGCCAAGTCGTAGCCCGCCTTGGTGCCATCTCCATCCATACTGGTCACCAGTAGCTCCCCGGCTCCCCGTTTGGCCACTTCCCTGGCCCAAGCCACCGCATCCAATCCTGTATTTTCCCGGCCTCCCTTGACATATACATCCCAGCCGATCAAGCCATCGGCATTCTGGCGGCGTTTGGCATCGATCGCCACCACAATGCACTGGTTACCATAGGCACCGCTAGCTCGATCGACCAGCTCCGGGTCGTTGACTGCTGCCGAATTCAAGCTGACCTTATCGGCTCCGGCGCGCAAGATAACTTTGATATCGGCAACCGATCGAATGCCGCCGCCCACGGTCAGTGGAATGAATACTTGCTCCGCCGTGCGGTAGACCACATCGATGATCGTATCCCGCCCCTCATGGCTGGCCCCAATATCCAAAAACACCAGCTCATCGGCCCCGGCATCGTTATAAGTCTTGGCCAACTCCACGGGATCCCCACTATCCCGCAGACCCACAAAGTTGACCCCCTTGACCACCCGGCCATTTTTAACATCCAAACAAGGCAAAATTCTCTTGGCTAGCATGGGTTCTAATGATGGGAAAAGAGATCACTGTACTGCAGTGTATCCAGCGAGACTAGTACGGGTAAGGCCTGGAAGCACTGTTGGGCCAGTTCCCAGCGATCTTCCCGCTGGAGCATGACGATTAGCTTGTCTTTGACCCTAATCAGATAGCGCACATCATTGGCAGCGTAGCGCAGTTGTGCTTCCGAGAGATTTTCCGCATTGCCCCAATCCGAAGACTGGGCGCTTTTATCTAGCTCCACCCCTTCCAATTGAAAGACTAGTTCCTTCAAACCATGGCGAGAAGAGTAGGTGCGGATCAGTTTGCTGGCAATTTTTGTACAGAAGACTGGCGTGGTTTCGATGCCCAGACGATTGCGCAATTGGGCAAGGTCGAAGCGGGCGAAGTGAAAAACCTTGGTGATTTTCGGATGCTCCATCAACTTTTGCAGTTGGGGAGCGGCGGTTTGGTCTTTAGCGATTTTAATGACAGCGACCAAGCCGGGAGCATATAGCTGAACTAAACATAGTCGATCGCGCTGGTAGACTAAACCCATGGTTTCCGTGTCTACGGCAACGGACTCGGCTTGGAGAAATTGATCGAGTAATGTAGCGTCTAAATCTCGATCGCAGATGTGAAATTCTTCGACAGATTCGGTCATGGGCGGGAAACGTTAGGGGCCGTCAGATCTAAGATACTACAGCAGCGACTCATTCCACCCTCAAAAAATCCAGACTTTAGCCGAACCAATGGAAATGGATTGGTTGGGGAGACTTTTCTAGTCGGCCAATTAAGAGGTGGCCAAGATAGCTAAAAGCCATCAGGATCAAACAAGAATAGAGGTAAGCATTACAGACAATGCGTAAGGTGGTAGTGACAGATAGTTCATCAAAGTTCATAGGAAGTCAGCCTGGGTAATCCTAATTGAATAATGCGTTAATAACAAACTAATTATTAATACGACACCTTGCCTGTGATTTACGGCACTTTTATAAATTGACTGGATTCAGGTTGTCCTGTTCCGCCCGCTGTAGTGAATTGTACCCCAAATCTTTAGATTATCTTTACAATCAGCAACATTATAGGCCCGGTATTTTTTATTTTCCCAAAGGTTATTCCCTGCTCCTGGCGTTGAATCGACAAGGTGAAGTCTAGCAGCCAAGCATGGTTTTTTTATGAGGAAAAAATTATTGCATGCGATCGATCGTGCGATATTGAATCGCCTCGGCAATGTGGCTCGACTGTAATTCTGCCGATCCACCGAGATCCGCAATGGTGCGGGCTACTTTAAGAACTCGATCGCTGGCCCTGGCCGAAAAACCCAAGCGCTCGATCGCCTTCTCTAGTAGTTGACGACTTTTGGCATCCAGAACGCACCACTGTTGCAGGTCCTTGGGCTGCATGTGAGCGTTGCATTTGGTGTTGCCAAAGCGTTCTCTGGCAATAGTCCGGGCTTGTTGGACTCGCGCCCTCACCGTAGCAGTAGTTTCGCCGCTAGTCTGTTGGGTGATTTCCGTCGCTGGTAGCCGGTTCACCGCCACTTGGAGGTCGATCCGATCCATCAGCGGCCCGGAGAGCTTGGCCCAGTAGCGCTCTCTTTGTAACGGCGAGCAGGTACAGTTCTGCACCGTATCGCCATAGTAGCCACAGGGGCAGGGATTAGTGCTGGCTACCAAAGTAAACTGCGCCGGGAAGGCGACGGACTGGCGGGTGCGGCAAATGGTCACGAATCCATCTTCTAGGGGCTGGCGCAGGAATTCCAATACATCCCGTTTAAACTCCGTCAGTTCATCCAGAAACAACACCCCGCGGTGAGCCAAGGAAATCTCTCCCGGCCGGGGGAAACTGCCGCCGCCGACCAGGGATGGGCCAGAAGCTGAATGGTGAGGACTGCGGAAGGGTCGATCGCTCACTAAGGATCCCCGATTTTTCAGCAGACCAGCCACGGAATGAATTTGGGTCACTTCTAAGGCTTCGCCAAAACTCAGATCGGGCAGAATTCCCGGCAAGCGGCGGGCTAACATCGTTTTCCCACTGCCTGGTGGTCCTACCAGGACAAGATTATGTCCGCCAGCGGCGGCAATTTCCAAGGCTCGACGGCCATGGGCTTGACCTTTGACATCTTTCAGATCGCTGTTAAGGTCGGGGCTGCGATTGAAAGATGGTCGATCGGCCACCACTGGGGCGAATTTCTCCGGCTGGCGCAGCAGGCTGGTGACCTCCGCCAGACTGTCTAGACCATAGACGGTCAAGCCTTCTACCACCGCTGCTTCTTGGGCGTTGTCGGCGGGTACAATCAGACCCTTAATCCCTAGTTGCTGGGCCGCAGCGGCGATCGGCAACACGCCGGCCACCGGTCGCAGTTGGCCATCGAGAGAGAGTTCACCTAAAAAAATAAAGCTCTCTAAAAAGTCCGTAGGCACTTGGCTGGAGGCGGCGAGGATCCCCACGGCGATCGGCAAATCAAAAACTGGCCCTTCCTTTCGCAGATCCGCAGGAGCTAAGTTGATCACAATCCGCTTCAAGGGATATTGGGTGCCAGAATTCTTCAGGGCGGTTTTAACTCTTTCGCGGGATTCCTGAACGGCCGTATCTGGCAAACCCACCAAACTGACCCCCGGCAGGCCATTGGACACATCCACTTCTACTCCCACCTTCAGGGCGTCTACTCCATGGATCGCCGCACTCCAAACTCTTGCTAACACAGAATTACACTCCAGCTTTGCTGCTCCCAGACTAGCCCTTGGTCTGTGGGAGTGCCATCGGTCGATCGTCGTAAGACGACGCGTGAGCCTCGTCGTAAGACGACGCGTGAGCCTCGTCATCAGATGAATTTCTGGCGACGAGCCAGGGCCGTTTGACCAGGGTCGGTGGCAAGCTCCGCCCGATATGGGAATACCCGTCCTGCGGGATCGGCTGGAATTTTCTCTCCATGCAATCCAGGAGAACCCTTTGGTCTTAAGATGTAGAGTGCGGAAAATTTCCCAGCAGCGCTGTCTAAAAAATCCGCAGACCAATAACTCTTAGAAAGGAACGCAACCCCAATGAGCGCAGACATTTTTGCAAAAGTTCAGGAAGTAGTAGCAGATAAGTTGGATGTGGATGCCGGTAAAATCACCCCGGAAGCCAGTTTTACTAACGACTTAGGTGCAGACTCCCTGGATGTGGTCGAGCTAGTCATGGCGCTCGAAGAAGAATTTGAAGTAGAAATTCCCGACGAAGAAGCAGAAAAGCTGCAAACGGTACAGTCCGTAGTGGACTATATCAACACCAAAGTCAAAAAGTAAGCTCTCTCCCCGGACAGTGAAAATTTTCGGCATTCTTTACTGTCCGTGAGCTAGCACTGGAAAACTTCTAAATTGGTGGGGCTGAAATTGCCCGCCATCAGCCTTTGTCACAAAAAACATACCTTCTCTCATGGCAAACTCAGACCGCAAACGTGTCGTTGTTACTGGATTGGGCGCAATTACGCCCATCGGCCTTAACCTAGAAGAATATTGGGCGGGTCTCAGCAGTGGCAAAAGTGGCATTGGGCCTATCACCCACTTTGATGCGTCGCGTCATGATTGTCGGATTGCCGGAGAAGCCAAGGGTTTCGATCCCCTGCAATATGTGGAGAGAAAAGAGGCGAAGCGGATGGACCGCTTTTCCCAGTTTGCGGTATGTGCCAGCAAGCAGGCCCTCACCGACGCAGATCTGAAAATCACCGCACTCAATGCTGCCGATGTGGGCGTGATCATCGGTACGGGCGTGGGTGGGATTAAAGTGCTGGAAGACCAGCAGGAAATTTATTTGACCAAAGGGCCAGACCGCTGTAGCCCCTTCATGATTCCGATGATGATCGGGAATATGGCAGCGGGATTGGTGGCCATCCAGTTGGGAGCCAAAGGCCCGAACTGCTGTACCGTAACGGCCTGCGCCGCTGGGAGCAATGCGATCGGCGAAGCTTTCCGGCTGATCCAAGGTGGCTATGCCAAGGCGATGATCTGTGGGGGCACCGAATCGGCGATTACCCCCTTAGGTATTGCTGGTTTCGCCGCTTGTAAGGCCGTCTCCACTTGTAATGACGATCCCGCCCATGCCAGTCGTCCCTTTGATGTGAAGCGCGATGGCTTCGTGATGGGTGAAGGTGCGGGAATTTTGGTGTTAGAAGAACTGGAGCATGCCCTCGATCGCGGAGCTAAGATTTATGCGGAAGTTGCTGGCTACAGCATGACCTGCGATGCCTACCACATGACCGGCCAGATTCCCGGTGGGGTCGAGGCGGCTCGGGCTATGGCGCTGGCTTTGGCCGATGCGGGTATTTCGCCCGATCGAGTGGACTATATCAATGCCCACGGTACTAGCACGCCGATCAATGACCCGACGGAAACGGCGGCGATTAAGAAGACCTTGGGCGACCATGCTCGCAAGGTCGCCATCAGCTCTACCAAGTCCATGACCGGTCACCTGTTGGGTGGAGCTGGAGGCATTGAGGGTGTAGCGACGGCTTTGGCTATCAAAAATGACCTAGCCCCACCCACGATTAATCTAGAAACTCCCGACCCCGAATGCGATTTGGATTACGTGCCGAATCAAGCTCGATCGATGCCGATCGAAGTAGCCATGTCCAATTCCTTCGGCTTTGGTGGCCACAACGTCACCCTGGTTTTCAAGAAGTATCATGATGGATAGCATTGTTTGACTGAAATTCAGTGCATCCATTAACCCTCACCCCCAACCCCTCTCCCAGGCGGGGAGAGGGGAGCCGGAGCGCAGTCTCTTGCTCCCTCTCCCTGCTTGGGAGAGGGCTGGGGTGAGGGTTTCCCAAGGTGTCCATAAGCTAACGTGAGTTCGGGATAAGCTATGGAGCTGCAACCTACTTGTAGCTTTGTATCCGGTCAACTTCGCCCCCCTAACCCCCCAATTCTGGGGGGAACCGGAGAAGAATGAGAATTTTAGAGGGATCAGTTTAGAAAGGTTG
>JANMHS010000055.1:0-130546 GCA_031375385.1 Synechococcales cyanobacterium OTE_70_metabat_200
CCTTTCTAAACTGATCCCTCTAAAATTCTCATTCTTCTCCGGTTCCCCCCAGAATTGGGGGGTTAGGGGGGCGAAGTTGACCGGATACAAAGCTACAAGTAGGTTGCAGCTCCATAGCTTATCCCGAACTCACGTTAAATACAATTTTTGTGGATCTAGTCAAGCCTCAAGAAGTTTATTATGTATGGCAGGCTTAAAGCACCATATATAGCGCTCAACTAATTCTCGAAACACTAGAAAAATGAGCGGAATGTGGGATCAACAGTCCATTTCAACAGCGGGGTACTCCCGCTAGAACGGTACTCCGTTTAGCGGGGGAGTTGTCACTGCCTTATTAAAAACTTTTGGTAAAGACACCATCTTCGCCGCGAATCGGTACCACCGGTACCGAATCCAAAGTAGCGCAGTACTTCAGATCGGCAATACAGTTCAGCTTGAGCAAGCGTTGGCCGTGGCTAGCTAGCTCCAAGAGACCCACCAAGTCATGTTGCCAGCGATCGAACAAACTCACCGCAGCCACGGCCTCATCGTTGCCATGAACCGCTCCTAGCCGCTCCTGCAAACTATAAATAATCGCCCCCGCACAAACCGTATCCTCTAGGGCATAGGAGCCTTCCCAGCCGGAACCCACGATCCAGACTGTTTCTGGATCCGTCTCTAGCAAATAATCCACAATGCTGCTCCGGTTGGTCAGGGCCGCTGCCAACACTGTCTTAGAGCCAGCGATCCGCTCCAGCGTCCGCGTCCCGTTGGTGGTACTCATAAACAACCGCTTGCCAGCTACCATCTGTGGCGTGCAGTCCAGGGGCGAATTTCCCAGATCGCAACCTGCTACCTTAGAGCCACCCCGTTCTCCGGCGCGCAGCCGCTTCTCTGCTGGCCAGCTCTCGCTGGCCGCCATCAGGATTTCCATATTAATAAAAGCCTGAATTCCCTCGGCTCCAGCCGCCAAGGTCGCCACCATCGTAGAAGTAGCCCGCAGCACATCGATCGCGATCGCACAATCGGGATAGTGGTCGGTGGGAGTTAGTTCGGGCGTGTGATAAACGGATACTTTCACGATTTTTGGAGATAGGTAGAAGTGGACAAATTAATTGCTGGTGACCGACAGACCATCGACCAGGATCGAAGGGGTATAGCAAGGGCCATTCCAATCACCATCGCTGCCTACGGCCACAATATTCTTGAGCGCACTATAGGCATTGCCGCTGACCATCGTATCCTTAACTCGGCCCACAATTTGGCCCTGGCGGACTAGATAGCCCAAATCGATATTGACGGAGAACTCGCCAGAAATGCCAGCGCTGTCGCCCAGCACTTGGTCTACGATTAAGCCTCGATCGATCTGGCCCACTAGTTCCTCGAAACTAGCCTTGCCCGGAGCGATCAGCAAATTCACTAAGCCGGGAGTCGGATAGCTGCCCAGGCCGGGCCGAAAACCGCTGCCAGTGGAGCCGGAGCCGAGGCGTTCGCCGACGGTTCTGTCTGCATAGAACAATTGCAGCATGCCGTTTTTAATAAAAGTCAAAAGTCGGGTGGAAGTACCTTCGTCATCGAAAGGACAGCTATAGGGGCCGACTGTGGGGTCTTGGGTAATGGTCAATTTGTCGGAAATCACCTGCTTGCCCAGTCGATCATTCCAGGGCGAAGCTCCTTCGATCACCTGCTTGCCGCTGATGGCCGCCTGAACTGTTTCCCAAAGCAGGTCGGCGGCCTTGGCCGTAAATAGCACTGGTACCCGGCCGGTCGGGGCCGGAGCATTGTGCTTGGCCCATTCCAGCCGCCGACAAATCTGGCGTACGATCTGCTCTGGCTCCAAAAAGCCCCGCTGGGTTTGGCCGTCGGCAATGCTCAGAAAGTCGTCGCCCCGAATCCATTCGGCAGCTAAATAGGCACTGAGCGTAGTATCGGTGTAGCTACAGTCCAACCCTAAACTATTAACCAGCCGAGTGGTCTCCAATTCACAATCCCATTGGCTGGCGCAGAGCACGTCGGGAAATGCTTGGCGCAGAGCTTGGATCGATGATCGACCCATGGCCAACAGTTCGTCCACGGACACTTCCTGGCCTAGATCCGGATAGACCCGGCGATCGCCCTGATGCAACTGGGCTGTCTCCGCATCGTTGAGGGCCGAGATGGCAATGGTGCGATCGACCAAGGTTTGGGGATCCACCGGCCCGAAAGCTACTGCTAAGCCCGGTTTACCATTCTTCCAGAGGCGGAGGGCGGTACCTTCGCTCTGGGCCGTTTCCAACTGCTTCAGCCGGTTGGCCTCAAAAAAAATGGGTCTGGCCAGGGATTTGGATTGATAGACTTCGGCCAACTCGGCTCCGGCGCTGGCCGACAGTTCCAATAGCTGTTCGGCAATATCCACTAGCTGATGCCTCGCTCTTGCAAGAGCCAAAAACCGGCGAAATCCTCCGCATTAGGATCGGACTGTACTGCCAGGAAATGGACGCCGTTAGCTTTCTTCTTCATTTGCTCGAAATTAGCCGCCTCGGCTCCCACCGATTGCTGGCTGGCCGGCGTAATGTTGGCCAGTACCCAGCTATCGCTAGCGCCGGTTTCCAGTAGCACCTGGCTTTGGGGTGCTGGGGAATAGCGGAGGAAGGCTAGCTCCAAACCGGAAATCCAACCGGCGATCGGCATGGCTCGATCGCTGAAGATCAGCAGGCCCGGAATTTGGCAATCCGCTGCTACCCCAGCCATTGCTAGGGGAAAGGCATCGGAGAACCCGATCGACCAGTCTGGCATATCTGCGAGTTCTTCGGCGGCAAGGTTCACGAAGGCCCACTTGTTGCCCAGAATCGCATCAGGTAGCGGCTGGGGTGGATCTTGGAGCATTTGCACCACGGGACCAGTGGTTCCCTGGTAAGTGGGGTCTTGGCTATAAATTTCTCGTTCTCGCTGCTCGATCCAGCTTTGGATGGCGATTGTGCGCCGACTGGGTGCGGCGGGAATGCCGATATCCTTGCAAGCTTTCAGAATCATGTTGTTCATCTGCCGTCGAAAAAAGCGAATGCGTTGGGGTGCTTCGTTTTGGCCAATCGCTTCTTGGAGGGCCGCGCTCAGCCAAGTGGAATTCACTCGATCGCTAGGGCAATTCTGTGCACGTCGAAACAACTCTGTCTCAGGCTGACGAGTATCTGTAGGGCTTTCGCAGATCAGCAGTTCCCACACTTTTTTTTGCTGGTCATCTAAAATCGGACGGGAATAAAAGTCAATTTCCCAAATCTTTCCCATTGCTTGTACTGCGCTTTACTGGCCAATCAATGGATCATCATAGCAGTTTGCGGCCCTACGGGCGGGGCGCGATTCATACCCGAAATCAACTAGTATCTCTGTAACGTTACGAGATTTTCTGCATGGTTCCGAGCTTTGATGTGCTGGTGGTGGGTGCTGGCCCGGCGGGTGGTCATTGTGGGCGCTGGTTGGCGGCGGCGGGCTACCGGGTATTGTTGATCGAGCGCTTTAAGAACTTCGATCGCAACAGTTTTTCCAGTGCGGGCACGCCCATGGAAACCCTGGAAAAATTTCAACTACCAGCAGCGGTGGTGGGCAGCTATTGGAACCAGTTGGTGATTGTTAGCTCTCAGGAACGGGGGCATTGGCAATCTGCCCAGAATTTGGGAGCGGTGCTGGACTTTGGGAAGCTGCGCCAGTTTCTAGCCGATGAAGTGCAGCGGCAGGGTGGGGAGCTGTGGTTGGGCTGTCGGTATGTCAGTCATCGGGAGGAAGCCGCTGGTCTGACCGTGACAATCAAGAATAATCTGACTCAGACGGAAATTGAGGTCAAGGCTAAAGTGCTGGTGGATGCTACTGGGCCAGCTAGAGCCATTACGGGGCGACGTGGCCAGGTTTTGCCACCCATGGTGACCGGGACGGGGATTGAGTATCTGATTGAGGTCGATCGGGCGGCTTACGATCGGAATGCCCAAGCGCTGACTTTCTTTCTGGGACACAAATGGATTCCCAAGGGCTATTCTTGGATTTTTCCGATGGAGCCGGGGCGATTGAAGGTGGGGGCGGGGGTGCTGAATGAATCCCACAAATTGGTGAAGGCGGTGCAGCCATTACCTCACTATATCGACTTGCTGATTCAGGAATATCTGCAGCCGGAGACCTATCAGATTCTGGATGTACATGGCGAGACGCTGCGCTACAGTCGAGATTTGGCAGATACTTATGCAGTAGGGCGGGTCATTGCGATCGGCGATACGGTCTCCACCGTGAATTTCTTGGGTGGTGAGGGAATTCGTCATGCTATGGTCAGTGCGGAAGTGGCCGGGAAATATATCGATCGCCTGCTGAGTGACAAGTCCCGGAATTTCGATGGGTATCGGCAGGAGATGCATGGCATTTTCTTGGCCAAGTGGCAGATGTCGGAGCGGCTGGGGATGAAGAAGTATCTGGAGGATGCGGATAGCTTGGTCGATCGGGTGGTAGCCTTACTCAAACCCATGTCCCTAGAGGAAATCGTAGAAGTGCTGTTCTTCTATCGCTTCGAGAAGGTCTCGAAAAGTGTAGGAATTTATGTTTGGCTGAAGGTGCGCTTCAAAATATCGCAAATTATTGCTACTATCATCCCCCACGAATAAGGGTAAAATAAGATGAGGAGAAGTTCTCAACACCAATTATTATGCCACCGACAACTGAGACAGAAATCAAAGAACTCCGAGACCTGGTAATTGGCTTGCGCGAAGAAATGCGTTTGGGCTTTGCCAATGTGGATACTAAGTTTGCAGAATTGAGTGGTGAGGTCAGGGCGATCGACCAAAAACTATCCAACCTAGATGACCGGGTGAAAAATCAAGACGGTAAGCTCTGGACGCTAGTCACAATCATCCTGGGGACAGCTTCGACACTCCTAGTTAAGCTCTTGGGCTTTCCCAACTCCCCATAAATCGGCAAATGCTCGATAGGTGGATTGTGTTGGGGAGCGATCGAGCACTGAAAACACTACTGTTTTAAAGCAATTAGCAAAGCTCTCCGATGGTTGTAGCAATTCTGCAAACACCTGGGCGATCACCAATGGCTCGTTCCTAAAAACTCCACAACTCCAAGCACCTAGAACGAGGGCATCAGCTCGGGTATGGGCGGCGATCATCAAGATCCGTAAAGCCCTGGCCCTCAAAGTAGGCAACAGTTGGGCGGCTTCCTCGGGGTGATTACTGGCGATCGCGCCAGCGTTGGGAGCCGGACTGGTAATGAAAGTAATTGGATAGCTAGGAATCAGCCCACCATCATCATCCCGAAATACCGGACAATCCGGCGATAGAATCATGTGGTGAGAATATAATGCGGATCGTTGGGCGCGATGATATTCATAATAGCTGGGGGCCATCAACAAAGAGCTATACAGGGCGGAATTTCTGGCCAAACTTTCTTCTTGGGCTTCGCTGCCCGACAGGAAACCACCGCCGGGATTCTTGGCAGAGGCAAAGTTGAGCGCCGCCATCTTAGAGTATTGACCCGTCTGCCAAAGTCGCTTGGCCCCTTGCAGGGTAGTTTCATTGCGGACTTGGAATTCGTTGGTCTGGGCCGGTTGGGGAGGTACTTGGCCGACCAATTTGTCTAGGTCTTTAGGGGAGAATAGCTGGGTCTGTTGGTTGCAGCGATCGATCTCCGATCGAATACTCAGCTTTTGGCCCGCTATCTCATAGTCGCCCCGGTCTAGGATATCGATCGTTTCCTCGGCAACTTTGGCTCTCTGGGATCTGTTCATGAAAATCCTGATTTTTCTTATTTCAAGGTAGTCCTGCTTTGATCCTAGCATTTTCGACCATGGCCAGTATCCATTTCGGTCAGCTAGAATGGGGATGGAGTTATTTGGAGCACAGCAATGACCGATCCAGCCCAGTCCTCACAGCCGCCAGCGAACAATAGTCTCACCGAAAAACTACTCTACAGAATGGGTGCAGCTACCCTTGGTTTGATCACCGGGCTGATTTTAGCCAGTATCTATGTGGGATTTGGTGGCTATTTTATATCCTTTGGCAAGATCGAAGGGATATTATTATTTGGTTCTTTATGCGGATTGGCTGCTGGTCTGTTCCCGAAAGACGTCATATCCGGAATAATTACAGGAATCTCTGGGCCACAGAGGACATAGTAGCTCGAAGCCTGCAATCCATAGATATCAACCATTATCATCATAAACCACCGAGCCAATGGTAGGGGCACGATGCATCGTGCCCCTACCATTGGTATCATTAAATTCATTAGCCCTGGAGAGGCCCCACCAACGCCACTATTTGCTAGCAGTGCTACTGGGTTTTAGGACTAATAATCCCTCCGATCGATAACTATTGCCATTCTGGACACCCGCAGCACCCAAGCCTTTCATGGATTTTAGGAGGCTCAGATAATCTGCTGGAATTGCCGCCGTCCGGCTTTTCAGCATTTGGCTATCCATCAAACCCAGCATTTGGTCGAAGTTCACATACATATACCCAGCATTAGTCTGTGGTAATGAACCGGTGATTTCCAGGAAATCGGCGCTTTTATTCAGGGGATCCTTAGCATTCACCTCGCCATTGGCCATAAATATCGATTTGTCATCCAGCCAGCCATAGCTCAGCAGCGCTCCAGCTCCCAGCGGATTTTTGATTTCGCTGATATTCTTACCATCCGCCGACTTCCGTTCGGAAACACCCACGGAGCTGGAGGCCAAGTCTTTCAACCCGGCTAAGGCCCGATCTGTCGCAGCTTTATCGGTGCTATCGACGACCATTAACATGCCCATGCCTACCTGTCCCCAGAATCCATCTTTCTGGGGCACGATCCCCAATGCATATTCGCCACCCATCCAACTGAAGATATCCTTACTCAAGTCCAGCTTCGTGCTCTGTTGGAAAGAGGTCTGTAAGGCGGCCAAAGATTCCTGAGACTTTGGATTGGTGGCCATCTGCTTGGTGGTCTCCGTCCATAGATCTTTCAAATTCACGCCGCTGGTGACCATTACTGTGTTGGCTGGGAAAGTATTCAAGACCTTACCGGAGGCTGTCGGCAACTTCACCGCTACCTTGTTCATTTGGGTGAGAGCCTTAGCGCGAATGCCCTTATCATCAATGCCCATGGAGCCAGCAACGGACTTCAGATCGGCAAGCTGCTGCAGCTGTTCGGCGGTCAACTTAGTCTTGCCCGTATCCGCAGCATTCAAGGCTGGTACTAGCCGGGCAAAGTCCACATAGCCCGCTGCTACTTGGTTGGTAACGCTCAGACTGTCGCTAGCAAAGAAGCTATCGCCATTTTTTTGTTTGAAAGAAGCTGCCCCATTGGCCGCATCGATCGACTTTTCGATGCTCTGGCGGCTGTTGGAAACCATCAACCAATTATTAATGTAGGCCACATGAGATTCGTCTTTCCCCGTACCGCTAGACCAAATCTTAGCGCTCTTGTAAGACGATTCTGTGGCTTTGGTTTTAGCTTTGTCTTTGATCTTGTTCAAGAAATTGAACGCGCCGATCTGGTCTTTGACCTTGCTCACGGCCAGAATCGAAAATTCGCCGGGCTTGGCGCTGCTATCGATCGCCACCATTACATTGCCCAACCAAGGCTGAATGTCTTTCTGGTAATCCAGGTTGTCCTGACTGAGAATTTCTTTCTGGGCCTGTTGCAACGAACGACCGATCAACTGCTTGGCTTCGGGCGTACCAAAGTTGTTCAGCTTGCTCCAGAGGGCTGGATCGGTGGCCACGTAGCCTACGGCGTAGGCGCTGTCGGGAATGGCTTGGGCCAGTTGCTCGGGTCGATCGCCCGTGTTTCTACTGTTTAAGTAATAATATCCAGCTGCGCCGCTGGCCCCGACAACTAATAATGCTGCCGCAATTCCACTCCCCTTAGCCATTCTTCACTCCTTAATTATTGGGTAGGATCCAAACATTGGATCTGATTTCTTCACCACCTTAACAAATTCAGGATTCCCAAGGAGGTAGTTTGCCGACCCAGCCAAAATGCCGAAAAAATGCATGGCACTTTCTCGGCATCATTTTTGGTGAATAGTCACCTGGTGGCTAGCGCATCGTCACAAACTCCTCGGCGGAGCTGGGATGAATGCCCACGGTGGCATCGAAATTAGCCTTGGTGGCCCCCATCTTCACGGCGATCGCCACCCCCTGAATAATTTCTGCGGAATAGTCCCCTACCATATGGGCACCGAGTACCTTATCGGTGGCGACTTCCACCACCAACTTCATCAGCGTCTTCTCTTCCTTATTCGGCAGCACATAGTACATGGGCCGGAACTTGCTGCGGAAGATCTTAATCGCATCTTGTCCGTAGAGGGTTCTGGCCTCCGCCTCGGTCATCCCCACCGTTGCGGCCTCTGGATGAGTAAAGATCGCCGTGGGAATATTGCTATAGCTCATCAGCCGGGGCTTGTTGCCATAGACCGTATCGGCAAAAGCCCGCCCTTCATTAATGGCCACTGGAGTGAGCTGGATCCGATCGGTACAGTCACCCAGCGCATAGATATGTTCTTCGTTGGTGCGATTGTGTTGATCGACCACCACTGCTCCATCATGGAGTTTCACTTGGGTATTGGCTAGCCCCAAACCGCCCAGGCGGGGCTTCCGGCCTAAGGCGGCCAAGGTCAAGGCATCGGCCACCACTGTTTCCACCGTATCGCCTTGGCCGACGGAGACCTGCACGCCCTCTGGGGTTTTTTCGATCGCAATCAAACTGCTGTTCTTCAGGATTCGAATTCCATGGCGCTCCATTCCAGCTTGGACTTCCTCCCGAATATCTTGGTCGAAGCCGCGCAGAATATGGTCGTGACGAATAATTTGAGTGACTTCACTGCCCAAGCCCTGGAAAATTCCAGCAAACTCCGAGCCAATATAACCGCCCCCAATTACTACCAACCGCTCTGGCTTTTTGGGCAGCGTAAAAATCTCATCGGAAGTCAAAGCATGTTCGATGCCCAGGATATGGGGCTTCACCGGCTCTCCACCCACCGCAATCAAAATCCGTTCGCCACTGTATTTTTGATCGCCCACTGCTACCGTATGACTATCTACAAAGCTGCCGTGCCCAATGATGACTTCTACCTTGGAGTTATCCAGCATCCGTTGGTAAATACCATTCAGCCGATGAACTTCGCCGTTCACCTTCTCCACCATTTGCTTCCAGTCCAACTGGCTTTCCACCTTACTCCAGCCATAGCCTGCGGCTTCTTCCATCAATCCCGGAAAATGGGCGGCATAGACCATCAATTTTTTCGGAATACAACCTCTGTTCACGCAAGTGCCACCGAGCCGATCAAATTCAATCACGGCCACCTTGGCTCCATATTCAGCGGCCCGCCGAGCGGTAGCGATGCCACCAGAACCAGCTCCAATCACCAATAAATCGTAGTCATAGCTCATAACATGTACCTCTGAATAAAGAAACCATCAAGGCCCGAAAGGGGCAATCTTTGGCAGATTGCCCCAACCCATTCACCAAAATCAAAAAATTCATTGGATCGAGATCCCCCCAAGAAACCCCATGGTAGGGGCGCAATGCCTGCGCCCTACCATGGGTACCATTAGGTTCCCGAAACCATCAAAACCCTAAGCTTTAGCGCCTTTCAGGTAGGCCAGCATGGTGTTGGCATCGGAAACTTCAAAGGGATCCGTGGGGCAGTTGTCGCCGAACTCTGCTTCAGCAAAGACCTTCTCGATCGCCATGTCATTAACCACCATGGAATAGCGCCAAGAACGCATCCCAAAGCCCAGGTTATTTTTTTCTACCAACATGCCCATCTTGCGCGAGAACTCACCGTTGCCATCGGGCAACAAGAAGACGTTCTTAGCACCCTGAGCCTTGCCCCATTGGTACATCACAAAAGCATCATTCACAGAAATACAGATCACCGCATCTACGCCTTGAGCCTTGAATTCTGCGTATAGCTCTTCATAGCGAGGCAGGTGGGAAGTAGAACAGGTCGGAGTGAAAGCGCCAGGCAACGAGAAGACCACAACTTTCTTGCCTGCAAACAGGTCTTTGGTTGTGACATCTTGCCAGCGGAAAGGATTTTCTCCACCTACGGATTCATCGCGCACGCGAGTCTTAAAAGTTACATCGGGAACAGTGGTAATTACAGCCATGGAAAATCTTTTAACTCTCTATCTTGGGTTAAGCCTGGACATATCTCAGAATAGTTCTGAATTAAGAATAAATCAATAGTAATAAATACTCAAAAAAGAGATTAATTATTTCTTAATAGCCATGGCCAAAAAAGAAAAGCTATAATCTTCACCATATCTCTCCAATGAGCCTTATGTCTGCGAATGTCGATGTGATTGTGCGTACCTTAAAGGAGCATGGCCTCAGGGTCACGCCCCAGCGCTTTGCTGTCTATAGCAACCTCCTCGGTCGCCAGGATCATCCCACCGTAGACCAACTGCTGCTGGAGTTGAATAGCCAAGGCCCAGTATCTTCTCAGGCTACTATCTATAGTTCCTTGCAAGCCTTAGAATCCGCTGGCTTGGTGCGGGAAGTGCATATCGAAACAGGGGTCGGCCGCTACGATGCCAATACTCAACCCCACCACCATTTTTGTTGCAACAGTTGTAGCTCGATCGAAGATATCCCCTGGCAAGCCTTTGCCGATCTAGACCTGAGCCAAGTGGCCGCCCGCGCCGAAACCTACGAGGTAGTGGTGCGGGGCACCTGCCAACAGTGTTCATAAACAGTAATAAAACATAACAAAACAGCCTAGCTGCTCTGCTTAGCCACATTATCAATCAACCAGAGGGAGCAAATCAGGGCGATGAGATGGGCCAAGATGGTCTGGGCATTGGCTAAGGGAATAGAGACATCGATCGGCTGCACCACAATCTGGGCGATCGAGGTGTTGCTGCTGTAGGTTGCCGACATCATCGCAAAGGGATTTAAGACGGTCAGGGATTTCAGAAACAAGCTCAGAGTAAGAGCTTCAGCGGCTAAGATACCAAAGATCAGGCCGATGGTGTTGATCCGCACGCCAGTCCGCAGGAGCTTGATGGTATCGGCTTTGCTGGGGCGCGTGGTGGCATCGCGGAACTTCCCAGCGATCTGGGTATAACGGAAAAACCAGAACACTCCGGCCAACAAGGCCAGTAAAGAAATAGTAGAAAGGACTAAGCCGCCACCGGTGTTCCGGATGGTGCCGTGGGTCGCAGTCCAGGCAAAGGAAGCCAGGAGCAAAATGCCAGAGACAACTGCCAGAGAGAGTTGCAGCAGGAACCCGAGCCGACCTAAACGCTGGAGGCTGGTGGCAATTTTCTTGACTGCAACAGGAGTTGAACCGTTGTTGAGAGTGTCTGCCATAGAAATTTTAGTAAATCGACAAAAAAGTATATGTTGAAATCGCGTAATAGGAAGGATAATCGAGCTAACCTTGAAATAGGCAATCTAATTACTCGATTCTGCCATACAACTCGATCGCTAAAATAGGGACGAATTATAGGGTCTATGAATTTCAGGTGAAGCTAAGGTGCTCCGAATGGCACTGCTGCTTTTACAGGCAACTCATAAGTGTGTGAGGTCACTCGATCGAGATCAGGTCTATTCAGTCCGCTGTACCCAAAAGCATTATATGTGGTCAAGCCCATGAAATTTGATGATATTTACCGTTTCTTTAGAAATCCACCGCCACTCTACCTGAATCAAGAGCTGGCAGTTTGTTACATCCTAGCCATTTTGATGGACGGTGACTCCTATGGCACCGAACTGATCTCTCGCCTAGAGAAGGATTCAGAAACTTTTCGGCTTTCGGACACTGTGCTCTATAGTGCCATTAAGTTCTTAGAAGGTTCTGGAATGATCTCGGGTTATTGGAAAAAAGTGGAAGGCCGTGGCCGTCCGCGCCGGATGTACAAGATCCATCCCGACTGGGAAGAAAAGGCCCGAGAGTTTGCCAGTTTCTGGAGCAGCTACAGCCAAGCTAGCCGCACCCCGGTGGCTCGCCCGCTCATGGTTCTGTAGTCCGATGGTAGCCCCGTAGGAAGCAAATCCAAGAATTTTGCTTCCTGCTGCCTTTTTGTGCTAGGATGGCCTTCGTTGCGGGCGTAGTTTAGTGGTAAAACTACAGCCTTCCAAGCTGTTGTTGTGGGTTCGATTCCCACCGCCCGCTTTTTAGAATCGACATTTTCTCACCATCAAACCTGAAAGGTTTGGTGGTTTTCTGTTGGAGACTGGATTTTGTCCTTGAAATCACCCCAGAGCTATCAGAAATCTCATTTTCCGGGAAGTCCATCCCCAAAATTGTGGCTTAGAATGAAGAAACTGACAGACTTAAGTCAAAAACCATGGCTAGAAAACGCCCTCACTTACTCACTGCCTTGCTAGCTTCCTTGCTAATGGGATTGACTCCCAACTTTGCTGCGGCCAAAGCTCCCACTGAAAAAACGCTGCTCTGGGAAATTTCCGGCAACGGCTTGGCCCAGCCCTCCTATCTTTTCGGCACCATCCACAGTGGCTGTGCCAAGACTCTGGTTCTCAGCCGCCAACAACAACAGGCGATCGCCAAATCCCAGCAGCTCTATCTAGAAATCGACTTGAATAATACCAGTACCTATATTGGTGCGGGGGCTTTGATGCTGATGCCTGGTGGCCAGAGCTTGCGTGATGTATTGACCGGCGCAGAATACCACAAAGTCAAGAAATTTTTTGAGGGCAAGCGGGGCATCCCGATGTGGACTTTAGCTAATATTCGGCCCTTCTATCTCTCTGCGATGGTTGGTACTAGCCAGCCCCGCACAACCAACTGCGCCACCGACTCCCGGGAAAACTTTTTGATGCGGGCGGCCAAAAAGCAAAAGATCGAAGTCCATGGATTGGAAACCCCCGAAGAAGTTAATGATGTCCAAAACAGCATTCCAATGCATGATGAAGTAGCCTTGCTATTGCAGGCGATCGACAATTATCAAGTTCCCACCAAGGAGACCGATCGGCTGAACCAACTTTATGCCCAACAAGACATTGCTGCTCTCCACCGGCTGATTGCCGAGGATCCCACTAGTACTTCTAGCGATCGGGTCATGTGGCAAGCGCTGCTCGATCGGCGCAACCGCCAATGGATCCCCAATATGCGCCAAGCCATGGCCGCCAAGCCCACTTTTTTTGGGGTCGGTGCCGGTCACCTCGGCGGCGAGGTGGGACTGATTTCTTTGTTGCAAGCGGAGGGCTACATAGTTCGGCCGGTGTTTGACAAAAGGTGATCGATAAACATTTACGGTGTTGTGGATCCCAAAATTGCCCTCCTCGGGGAGAATTAAGAATTATGTATCTCTGGCTTTCCTCATGGCTCGAACCAACAAGTCAGCGCTAGTGCGATTCTCATACCGAGATTTCAGGTTGCCAAGAATTTTTGGCAACCTGAAATCTCGGGCCCTGAAATACCTTGGGTACTTGTTCGTTGCTGGGCTGGCCCTATGGATTGCCGTGATTCCGGCTTGGGGGGGCTTGGTGCCCACGGAGAAATCTCTGCTGTGGGAGTTATCTGGTAATGGCTTGGCCAAGCCTTCCTATCTTTTCGGTACCATTCACCTCCAATGCAAAGACCGCTTAGCCTTCTCGGCCAACCGTCAGAAGTATTTCAATAGCACCGAGCAGCTTTTTCTGGAGCTGAATTTTGATGACCCAAATCTGAAGCAGGAAATTTCTAAATACACCCAGATGCCCAGGGGCCAAAATCTCAAACAGTTGCTGGGGCCGAAAAAATACCGCCGTGCCCAGCAGTATTTCGCCAAAAATCTGAACCTGCCGCTGGATTTTTTCAGTACCACGAAGCCCTTTGTCCTAGCTGCTCTGGCTACGCCCAGTGGCCTGAAGTGTCCCACCAGCTCCTGGGAAGAAGTCTTGACGGCAATTGCCAAGCAGCGCAAGATGCCCGTGCGAGGACTAGAAACCGTCAAGGAGCAGTTCGCTGTGTTCGAGACTATGTCGCTGAAAGAAGAAGCCAATATGCTCATGGCGATCATCGACAATCCAGCGGTCAGCCGCAAAAGCTTTCAGTTGCTACTGAGCGCCTACAACAATCAAGACCTCGTCCAGCTCCAAAAAATCATGAATAGTGACCCTAGCAGTCGCAAGTTCAATCGGGTGCTGTTGGACCAGCGCAACCAGAAGTGGGTGCCAATTATTACTAAGGCGGCCCGATCGAAGCCCACCTTTTTCGGCTTTGGAGCCGCCCACCTGCCCGGCCAGCAGGGAGTCATTGCCCTACTACGCAAAGCTGGGTATACCGTGAAGCCGCTGCCAAATTAAGATCGATCGGCGCACACCGATGCCGATCCTCGGAGATTCCGGGAGAACGTGAATTCAATAAGTCGGTAAAACGAATGGGGGCGCAATGCTTGCGCCCCCATTCGTTTTAGTTGTGTTCTTCTTTGCCGTTGGTGTCGCCGGTCTCGAAGCTGGGAGCATAGGCTTGCAGCAAAGAGCTGACCTGATCGACCACTTCTTTGCCGGTGGCCGGCTTGATCGCTTGGCGTTCCGGGAAGAAATCCGGGCGCTCTAGATTTTTTTCGATGCCTTCCTTGACCTGCTGGCGCACCAGCTCCATCATTTCGCTCTGGGCGCGCTGGCGCTGGTAGCTCGCGCCCTCTTCAGAGGTGGCATAAAGGGGGGGCAAGCGGTTCAGGGCATAGGCCGCAATGTCGCCCACATCCAAGCGCAGTTCCTGTTGATTGACTTCTACAACAGCCACCTGACCGATCGCCTCCGTCAGAACCAGTTCTTCCATCACATTGATAAACTGCTTGCGGGGGACAGTGACCACCTCACCGGCGAGCAATGCGCCCATCAACTGGTCGAGAGCCATGTACTCTTCTACCGAAAGGTTTTCCGCACTGTCGCAAATGCGTCCTACTTCCGCTTCCATCGCTGGAGTAAGATAGCCATCTTCGAGAGCTTGATCGACTATTTCCTTAATTTTCATCATGGACGAGGGGAATTCTTAATCTGGGTAGAGCTGTGCCGAACACAACGCTATTGTACCCAGTAAGGTATCAGAAGTAGTTATCCTACTCAAAAGAATTAGCCAGCCATTGCAATGGCTCGATCGCTACCCCATTCACATAAAGACCCCAATGCAAGTGTGGGCCGGTGGAAGCGCCCGTCTGGCCGATCGCCCCAATCATATCGCCGGTCTTGACCATATCTCCTTCGGCCACATCGACCCGGCTCAGGTGCATGAAAATACTGACCACACCTTGGCCATGATCGACCCCAACACAATTGCCATGAACCCGGAAACCATCTTTCACAAAGCCCACCAGCACTACTTTCCCGCCAGCCGGAGCAGTTACTGGCGAACCATTAGCTCCCGCATAGTCCAAGCCACGATGGTAATAATCGTCAGCAAATTTACCATTGTAGTATCGTTTTACGCCAAAGGGTGTGCTGGTGGAAGCCTTGCTGGGATGGCGAAATGGCCCATCCCAATATTTAGTAGGAGTCACTAAAGCTTTGAAAGCTGCTACTTTTTGTAGTTCGTATGCGGTGGCTTGGACGCCTGCTTTACCCGGTGGTAGATTGATCCGCTGGGTGCGAAAACTCCTGGTGGAGAAGGTTACGGGCACTGTCTGAGTTTTGCCATCGGCAGTAATTTGGACGTTGCGCACCCCCGGTTTTTCTAAAGGCGTAGAGGGAATTAATGCGCGATAGCGATTGGAGCCGTTGGCGCCAGCCTGAGCGTTAGCTCGTATCGCAAAGGCTCCATAGTTTTTGCCATTGAGCTTAACCACTGGCTTACTGCTGGGACTGTCTACCTGAATTTGAATCGCCGCCGTATCGCCAATCCGCAGGGTATCGGAAACTAGCTTGGATTGGAGCGGCAGAGCAGGGAGAGCGATCGAGACTAAACCTAACGTAACAGTGGAAGTGGTCAGAGCGAAACGAGCAAACATCCGTAGAAGCCTCTTAGATAAGAATAAATTTGTGCAAATTGTTACCAACGCGAACCGGGAGCTTTAAAAATCGTTATGCTTGTAGATTAAGTTAAACAATTTTAATAAAGTTTCTCATATCCCTCGCCAGTGCAAGAAGATTTTCGGTTAATAGTAGATTTGTTTTCTGTCCTGGCTGCCGCTGCCACCGGCGGCATCTTAGCTGGGCTCTGTCGGCAACCGGCTCTTCTCGGCTACATTTTGGGCGGCATGGTGGTGGGGCCAGCCGGATTGGGACTGATCAAGGAACTGGTGCAGGTGGAAACCCTCGCCCAGTTTGGTGCGGCCTTTCTGCTGTTTGCCCTCGGCGTAGAGTTTTCTTTTAGCGAACTCAAGAAAGTCCAAAATATTAGCTTGGGCGGTGGCGGTCTGCAAATTTTGCTGACGATGCTGGTCACAACTTTAGTCTCCGTGGGCGTAGGGTGGGTGACGACCCCCCAGCAAGGGGTGTTCCTGGGCGCAATTCTCTCCCTTTCTTCCACGGCGGTGGTGCTGAAATGTTTGATGGAGGCCAACGAAACCGATAGTCTGCACGGCCAGGTGATGCTGGGTATTTTGGTGGTGCAGGATTTAGCCTTAGGCTTAATGTTAGCCATTCTCCCAGCTTTGAATCGGCCTCCAGCAGAAATTGGTGAGGCGTTGCTGCAAGCGGGGGTTAAAATTGCTGTTTTTGCGGTGGCGGCGATCGTGGCCGGACTCTGGGTCGTACCGAGATTTCTACGGCTATTGGCCAAAACCGAGAGCCGAGAGCTGTTTTTGTTAGGCGTAGTTACGCTCTGCTTGAGTATTGCGTTGTTGACGGAGCAGTTGGGCTTGTCGATCGAGATGGGAGCCTTTGTGGCGGGTCTGATGGTCTCCGAGGTGGAATACGCTGACCAGACTTTAACTTATGTGGAGCCGATTCGGGATGTATTTGCGGCTTTGTTCTTTGCTTCGATCGGGATGTTGATCGATCCCTTTTTCCTCTGGCAAAACTGGCAGCTCATTCTCGGCTTGGTCTGTTTGGTGTTTTTGGGTAAGTGGCTGATTATTACGCCTGTAGTCAAAGCCTTTGGCTATTCCTGGAAGACGGCAATTACGGTGGGGTTAGGGCTGGCCCAGATCGGAGAATTTTCCTTTGTATTGGCCAGCGAAGGTCAGGCCTTAGGCTTTGTTTCTCGCCCGGTCTATTTGCTGCTGCTGGGGACGACGGCGGTGACTCTGGTGGTAACACCTTTCGTATTGAAATTGACCCCGCGGCTTTTCGATTGGCTGGAGAGCTTTCCCAGCATTCGGACCCTGCTAGAACCGGCGGAGGCACCTTTGGATGTGGCCGTGGAAGAAGAATGCGAAAACCATGTGGTGATCTGTGGTTTTGGGCGCAGTGGTCAAAATCTGCTCCGGATTCTCCAGCCCCATACTAAATCGATCGTGGTGGTGGAGCAGTCCGAAGCAGCCATCCAAAAACTGCGGGAGGCGGGAGTCCAATACGTCTATGGCAATGCCGCCAGCCTGCATGTGTTGGCCCAAGCCAATCTCCCTAAGGCCAAGACCATGGTAATTGCTTTACCAGATAGCATGAGTACGCGGTTGTGCTTGAAGCGGTCTCTGGAATTGGCTCCCGACCTAGATGTAGTAGTGCGAGCCAACCAGTTTAAAGATATTGAGCTGCTCTATCAACTGGGCGGCAAAGAGGTGGTGCAGCCAGAGTTTGAGGCTAGTTTGGAAATGGCCGATCACCTACTGCGCCGGATGGGACTGAATCCAGCGATCGTCCAGAAAGAAATTTCGGCGATCCGCAGCTCCCACTATCTGGATCTGCGCCCGGAAGGAGTCGATGACTCCGATGATGTGCTGGCCGCTGCTTCGGGTATGAATACTCGTTGGTATAACATTCCGAGTATTTCACCCCTCAGTGGTCGGTCGATCGCTGAGGCCAACGTGCGTTCTTTGACCGGGGTGACTATTTTGGCGATCGGGCGGCAAGATGGCGAAGAGTTGGCCTATCCCGATGAAGACACCTATTTACTAGATGGCGATCGCTGTCTGGTGGTAGGTGCGGCGGAGGAAAAAGCTGCTTTTGAGCAGCTGTTGCGGGGTGAGATTATCCTGCCGCCCAGTGGTACTAGAAACAGTTCATCGCCGATTGCCTAAGCTCTCAGAAAGTCTTTAGCTAAGTTTTGCCCAGCCGCAATATAGATGTTGTAAACTTAGTGATTAGCATATTTCAACAAAACTTTAAGGAGGAAGCTCTATGTCTGGAGGAACTACCGGTGAACGTCCGTTTTCCGATATCGTTACCAGTATTCGTTATTGGGTAATTCACAGCCTGACTATTCCGGCGTTGTTCATTGCAGGCTGGCTCTTTGTGCAAACCGGCTTAGCCTACGATGCTTTTGGTACCCCTCGTCCTAACGAATACTTTACTCAAGACCGTCAGGAACTGCCGATCGTCTCCGATCGCTTTGAGTCCAAAGATCAAATTCAGAAATTTCTTAAGTAACTAGCAGGATTTTCCCCTATGACAACTGGTAACGAACCTACTGTATACCCGATTTTTACTGTCCGCTGGTTGGCAGTACATAGCTTGGGCGTACCGACCGTATTTTTTATTGGCGCTATTGCGGCCATGCAATTCATCCAAAGATAGGCACTTAACATGGAACGTAATCCTAACCCCAACAGTCAGCCCGTGGAACTGAACAGAACTTCTCTGTTCCTCGGATTGCTGATGGTTTTCACCCTTGGCATTCTGTTTACCAGCTACTTCTTCAACTAGGGCTGGCTAAAAAATTTCTATAAAATTATTTCTTAAGAGGTATCGATCGTGTCTGAACCAGGAAGAATTCCTTTGTGGTTAGTTGGAACCATCGCTGGCTTTGGCGTCATTGGCGTTGTTAGCCTGTTCTTTTACGGCGCTTATGCCGGTTTGGGTTCTTCCATGTAACTTGGAAGAACGTGTAAAAAAAGCTGGGCCTTCGACCCAGCTTTTTTTGTGCGACTAAATAGAAGCTACGATGCCGTTGCGTCGCGCTCGATGTACAGAAACAAGAAGGCCATTGCTACGGCAGGGAATACCAAGCCGACCAAAGGCACGAGGATCTGGGGCAGAAAAGAAGCAACCATCTTTAAAATTTCCTTGCTATAAAAATGCTCATTAGATCTTACCGAATTGCTGGCGATCGGAAGCTAACGAAATGTTAATGGGAACTGTAGGCCTATAGATGCATCCAGCCGGTGAGGGCGATCGCTAAGGCATCGGCGGCATCATCCGGACGGGGAATGTAGTCTAAGCTCAGTTCTCTGGCCACCGCTGCTTGCACCTCTTGCTTATCGGCATTGCCACGGCCAGCGATCGATTGTTTGATCTGGGCGGGGGTAAACTCCAGATAGGGCAATCCGTACTGAGCCAAAACAAGTAGGATTACGCCTCGGGCTTGAGCTACTGCTATAGTATTTGCCATGCGGTAAAAAAATAATTTTTCGATCGCAACTATCTGGGGCTGAAATTCGTCCACAACCGTACAAAGGTCTTCATAAATGGTTTTTAGTCTTAAGCCAAATTCTGTATTTGCAGGGGTTTGAATAATGCCAAAATCCACCAAAATAACTGGCTGGCTAGGGCCAGTTGTGTCGATTGCACCGAAGCCCACGGTAGCTAGACCGGGGTCTATGCCTAGGATTCTCTGCTGTTTTAAGGGTAGAAGATTGGGCACTTTAAGAACAAATTGAGGATGGAGTGAAGACCCCAACATAAAGCTTAACGAGTTCCATCTTCCCTAGGAATTTTGGATTTAGTACAATTATTTTTATGTTATGGAAATGTGTCTCCGGTGGAGAAGTGTAATTTGTTACACACCAAGAATTGAACTTTTTTTTAATCATTTTTTATAATTTCCGGTCACCCAAATGACTAACATCATGCGTCAGGCTCTGGATCGTTTCCAGCGACAGAACCTCAATCCCGATCTAGAGCGCCATGGCAGACGCACGGGGTTATACAAAAAATCCATGCAGTGGATGGCTCCGGGACTATTTGTGAAACGTTGGCTGATGGTGACCATGGTGGGGGTGCTGATGATCGGCCTCGGGGTGGCCATCTGGGTGCGCCTGATGCCTATTCGATCGCTGGTGAGCTTGGCCGACGATGGTTTGACTACCATCTCCAAGGTGGTTCCCAACAGGGTTTCCGGCCCGATTCTGCTGGGTTCTGGACTGTTTTTACTATTTTGGGGCCAGATGCGCTCTTTGAAAGCAGTGAGTGGAGCCCTCAGTCCCCAAGGCGATCGCACCCTGTTAGAAATGTTGATGACCAAGCGGCGGCAGGTGCGCGGGCCGAGGACCGTGGCGATCGGCGGAGGAACCGGGCTTTCTACATTACTACGGGGACTGAAGTACTATAGCGCCAATATTACGGCCGTGGTGACCGTGGCCGATGACGGTGGCTCCTCCGGCCGACTGCGCCGGGATTTTGGGGTGTTGCCACCGGGGGATATTCGCAACTGTATTGCGGCTCTGGCGGACGAAGAGCGGTTGTTGACCGAGCTGTTCCAGTATCGTTTTCAGGCCGGAGAAGGACTGGAAGGTCACAGCTTTGGCAACCTCTTTCTGACAGCCATGGCCGATATTACGGGCGACCTGGAGCAGGGCATTGCCGCTAGCTCCAAGGTGCTAGCTATTCAGGGCCGAGTCCTACCGGCTACTTTGACCCACGTCGATCTCTGGGCAGAGCTGGCCGATGGCCGCTACATCGAAGGGGAATCCCAGATCACCGAAGCCAACGGCCAGATTGTGCGGATTGGTTGTATTCCCGATAACCCGCCAGCTCTACCAGCAGTCCTGAAGGCGATCGCCGAGGCCGAATATATCGTGATCGGCCCTGGTAGCCTTTATACCAGCGTGATCCCGAACCTGTTGGTGCCAGAAATTGCCAAGGCGATCTCTCAGCGTGCCGTGCCCTGCATCTATGTTTGCAATATTATGAGCCAGCCCGGCGAAACCACTGGCTACCGGGTCAGCGATCATGTAAAGGCGATCGACCATGCTTGCCGTCAGCGACTCTTCGATGCGGTGTTGGTCCAAAAGAACAGTCCATCGGCAGCTTGTTTGCAGCGCTATGCCGAGCAAGGCTCCCATTTGGTAGAGCTGGATCTGGAGGTGGTGCGCAAGCTGGGACGGCAAATTGTGCCGGTTAACGTCATGGAAGAAGACGAGATGGGCTCCCTCCGCCACGATTCCCGCCGCCTCGGTCGGGCCTTGATGCATTGGTACCGCCAACAAAAGGCCGAAGTCGGAGATACCCGGAAATCCGCTTGATTCTTTTGCTGGTGCTACACCTCATGTCTGATGGGGTACTCCCTGTCTGATCAGTACCCATGCATTCTAGGTTTATGTCCACGATCGGCCACAACTTACCCCGCGAGCAGTTACTCCTTGATGCCGCTGCTACCTATCAATTTGGCTGCGAACTTGCTGATCGGCTCACCCCCGGCAGTATCTTGCTCCTAGTTGGTGATCTGGGCAGCGGCAAGACCTCTCTAGTGCAGGGCTTGGCTGCGGGGCTGGGTATTATCGATGCAGTGTCCAGCCCGACTTTTACGATCGTTAACGAATACCTGCAGGGGCGCATCCCCCTTTATCACTTAGACCTTTATCGCTTGACCCCCCAGGAAGTTGCTGCTCTGCAAATAGACCGTTATTGGGATCCCTGGGAAGTGGAGCCGGGGATTGTGGCGATCGAGTGGCCAGAGCGCCTGCAGCAGCAGCCGGAGCGCTACTGGCAGGTCGAGTTGGCCTACCAGGCGGAGAGCCGCACCATCAAAATCTGGCAATATCCAGAGGATCTTGCAATTAACGCATAGCAGAATTGACATAAACGCAGGATTTGTAATATTTCGTAGTTGTTGATACGAATCCCTAGGGTAGATCCTCATAATCTGTCCTTCAAGTGGTCACAGCCACCTTTTCGTTCTCTGCTACCTTCGCTATGCTGCAAAACCTGTTTTCCTTCCGCGATCGCTATCGGATTCTTCATCTGACCTGGTTAGCCTTTCTGATCACCTTTGTCTGCTGGTTCAACTTTGCTCCCTTCGCTACGATTATTGGCAAAGAGCTGCATCTGGATGGTGCTCAGCTCAAGACTATTGCGATTTGTAACCTAGCTATTACGATTCCGGCCCGGATCGTGATTGGAGCCTTGCTCGATCGCTTCGGCCCACGCATTACCTATAGCTGTCTGTTGATGTTTGCCCTAGTACCCTGTCTGGTGACGGCAACTGCCAGCGACTTCAACCAACTGGTAATCGGTAGATTGCTGATGGGGATCGTTGGATCTGGCTTTGTGGTAGGGATTCGGATGGTTGCCGAGTGGTTTCCGCCCAAAGATATCGGCATGGCCCAAGGTATTTATGGGGGCTGGGGCAACTTTGGAGCCTTTGTGGCCGAGTTTGCTCTGCCTTTAGTGGCTAGTGCTGCTGCGGTGCTGGGTGGTGCCTACAACTGGCGTTTTGCGATCGCCTCCACTGGCATTGTAGCTGCGATCTATGGTCTGATTTACTATCGCAGCGTGACCAATACGCCCGCTGGCAAGGAATACCTACGGCCCAAGAAATATGGCTCGATGGCTGTGACTAGCCCCAATGGTTTCTATGGTCTGTTGATCATGAACTTCGGTCTGATTTTCGCCCTCGGTTTGCTGGCTTGGCGCTTGGCTCAACCCAAGATTCACTTCCTAAATACTGCTGGTATGTATGCAGTGTGGGCCGGATTACTTGGACTTTACGCTTACCAAACGTACCAAGCTTGGGAAGTCAACAAAGAAGTGGTGACTGGCAAAAAGGTTTACACGGCCCAAGAGCGCTATAACTTTCGCCAAGTAGCTGTCCTCCAGTTTACTTACATCACTAACTTCGGCTCGGAATTGGCAGCAGTTTCCATGTTGCCCCTGTTCTTTGAAAAGACCTTTAGCCTAGAGCATGCTGCGGCAGCGATGCTTGCTTCCACCTATCCCCTATTGAACTTGTTCTCTCGGCCTAGCGGTGGTTTTATTTCCGATCGATTTGGTAGCCGCAAATGGACGATGACGATTGTCTCTGTGGCGATCGGTCTTGGCTACATGGTCGCCTCGACCATCAACAAAGGTTGGCCTTTGGCGGCAGCGGTAGTGGTGATGATGATTACGGCCTACTTTGCCCAAGCAGGCTGTGGTGGCACCTATGCGATCGTCCCTCTCATTAAGCCAGAAATGACCGGCCAGATTGCGGGCAATGTGGGAGCCTACGGTAACTTCGGTGGTGTAGTTTATCTGACTATTCATAGCTTGACCAACGATGCCACGCTGTTTGCCACCATGGGGATTTCCGCATTAATCTGTGCCTTCTGCTGCGCCTTCTTCCTCAAGGAACCCCGCAATTCCTTCGGCAAAGACGATGTTCTGGCCGAAGGTACCCTAGGTGCCCAAATCTAGTAGTTAGTCCTTGTTCTGTCCTGCCAGGAATCTCTGCCCCCGCCCAGGGGGCTTTGTGATTCGTTCGTCGTGGATATCAGCGAAACAATTGCCATCCAGGGTGATTCTCTCCGATTCCAATGCTTCTACGAATCCGAAGTAGTACTCGTCGATACAGAATCCATTGGTCTCCATAGGCCACCCTAGAAACTCTGTAGGAATTTCCTTACTCCCTATGACCGAATTCACTAAAACCCTCTGTCCTTATTGTGGTGTTGGCTGTGGGCTGGAAGCGTCGCCGCCTGCTCGCCCCGGTCGGCCAGTGAATCGCGACAGCAAGGGTCGGCCCATTTGGAAAGTAGTGGGCGACAAATCCCACCCCTCCAGCAAAGGCATGGTCTGCGTCAAGGGGGCAACCATTTCCGAAGCCTTAGACGAGGGGCGACTGCTGTACCCCATGCTGCGCGATCGGTTAGACCAACCCTTTCGGCAGGTGACCTGGGACGAGGCATTCGATCGAATCACCAGGTCAATTCGCCAAACCATGATGGAGAAGGGGGGCGATGGCATCTGTATGTACGGCTCTGGCCAGTTCCAGACAGAGGACTACTATGTGGCCCAGAAACTCCTGAAGGGCTGTCTGAGCACTAATAATTTCGATGCCAATTCCCGCCTGTGCATGTCTTCGGCGGTCTCCGGCTATATCCAGAGCTTCGGAGCCGATGGCCCGCCCTGTTGCTACGACGATGTAGATGTGACCGACTATGCCTTTATTATTGGGGCCAATGCAGCAGAATGCCATCCGGTGCTGTTTAACCGGCTCCATAAGCACAAGAAAAAGAACAAATCCGTCAAAATGGTGGTGGTAGATCCTCGGCGCACGCCCACGGCGGAAGCAGCGGATTTGCATCTAGCCATTAAACCCGGTACGGATATTGACCTGCTGAATGGCATGGCAAATTTGTTGATTAGCTGGGGGGCGATCGAGTTGGGCTTTATTCGGCAGCATACCGATAACTTTGAGGACTTTGCAGCGGTGGCCGCCCAGTATCCACCGGAAAAAGTTGCTGCTACCTGTGGCATCAGCGTCCAGGACTTGACCAAAGCCGCTCGCTGGTGGGCCGATTCTAAACGGGTACTCTCCATGTGGTCGATGGGCGTCAACCAGTCCAGCGAAGGCACTGCCAAGGTACGCCATATTATCAATTTGCATTTGATGACCGCCCAGATCGGTAAACCCGGTGCTGGCCCATTTTCGCTCACGGGCCAACCCAATGCCATGGGTGGCCGAGAAGCAGGTGGTCTATCGCATATTTTACCGGGCTACCGGCTGGTGAAAAACCCTGAACACCGGGCCGCAGTGGAGCAATTATGGAACTTGCCGCCGGGCAAGATCCAGAGCACTCCCGGTCGCACCGTTGGAGAGATGATTACCGGGTTGGAAAACGGCGAAGTGGGGGTCTTTTGGGTCGCTGCTACCAATCCAGCGGTCAGCCTGCCAGACCTAGTGCGCACCAAGGCCGCCTTGCTCAAATCCCCTTTCACCATCTGCCAAGATGCCTACTACCCCACAGAAACAGCGGCCTATGCCCACCTGTTGTTACCAGCAGCCCAATGGGGTGAAAAGACTGGGGTGATGACTAATTCGGAGCGCATGGTGACGCTCTGTCCGGCCTTTCGGGTAGCTCCCGGCGAAGCTCAGGCGGACTGGGCAATCTTTGCTGAAGTGGGCCGCCGCTTGGGCTTTGAGCGGCAGTTTGACTTTGGCAATAGCTCGGAAGTATATCGAGAATTTACTCAGCTCACTCGCGGTCGTCCCTGCGATTCGACTGGTCTCAGCTACCGAGAATTGGCCGAGAATGGACCCACCCAATGGCCTTTTGCGGAGTATACAGACAAGCGGCATGGCAAGCGGCTTTATACGGACTATCGCTTCCATACCCCCAACAAAAAAGCCCAGTTTGCTGCTTTCCATGCACGGGGCCTAGCGGAACCAGCAAATCCAGACTATCCTCTGGTGCTGACCACCGGTCGGCTCTATGGCCATTGGCACACCCAAACGCGTACGGGCCGCATTCCCAAAATTCAGCAGATGCATCCCTTGCCCTTTGTGGAAATCAATCCCAAGGATGCTCGTAAGCTGAATATTGAGGATGGGGACATGGTGAAAATCGAGTCCGCTCGTGGTCTGGCCCAGTTCCCCGCCAAGGTCACCGATTTCATTCCGCCCGGCACGGTGTTTGTGCCGATGCATTGGGGAGCGCTGTGGGCCGATCGAGCGGAGGCCAATGCCATGACTCACGATCACTGCTGTCCCGATTCTAAGCAACCGGAGCTGAAAGCCTGTGCGGTAAAGTTAACCAAGCTATCGGAGCCTTTGCCAGCGATCGCCGAGCAACCGGTAGAGCTGAAAAATTCAGAACAATATCAGGAAGAACAACTCGATCGCGATGCTACTCCCACAGAGCGACCTCTGATCCTCCGCTAACGCCCAGGCCTGTAAGGCTTTGCCCTTAGCTTTTCCAGTATCAGTGAACTTCTCAGCTGTTGACGGAGTGTCGCACCAGCAAATCGCAGCGTTCTTGCGTATGCTAGGAATGTTGTGCTGAAGTGTATTTTCCGATGTCTGAGGTCTTTGAATCCCCAATTTTTGGCTATCTCAACCAGCGCCTAGATCGCATTGATCTTTTCCGCTCGGATTTCACATCCGGGCGATTGACCGATGTGGAAGGAACTAAGTATCTAGAAGTGCCAGCGGAGGGCTTGACCTTTACGTTCGATCAAGATTTGGCTGTGCAGACGATCTTTCTCTATGGGGATGACGTAGACGGTTTTAGCCAGTATCAAAAACCTTTGCCTGGTGGATTGCTGTTTTCGATGTCCCGATCGGATGTGCGGGAGCATCTAGGCGAACCGAACCGCATTGGTGACCCAATCGAGGAAGGGCCGATTAAGTTTGCTTGGGATCGCTATGAATCACCTCAGGCCTATTTTCATTTGAGATATACTAACGGCAATCAGCAAATCCAGTTGATCACGATCGGCTCGATCTCGCCCTAGGTTGAGTCTACATAACTTAAATTATGTAGAATCCGGAATGACTCGATCGCCTATTGTAGGCAAATAAATCGTTGGCTTTTCTCGGTCAACTGGCTAGATGGCCGCTGTAAACCAATCACCCTCATAAATCATGAAATATTCCATCCTGCTGGGTTGTACTACTGCTGTACTGATGTGTGCGACCGCTGCCGTAGCCAAAACCAGCCCAGCCACCCAAGGATTAGCTGCGAGCCAAGCTATTGCGCTGACTCAGCAAGATTCCAATTCTTATATTCAGAGTGCGGCCCGAAAAATAGATACGGATCCCCAGGGGGCTCTAGCCGATCTCGATCACTCCGTTAAGGCAGATCCCAACAACTATCGAGCCTATTTTTTCCGAGGTCTGCTGAAATATCAAAAACTCGAGGATCACAAAGGTGCGGTGATGGATTTCGATCGTTCAATCGCTCTGAATGCCAAATATGCAGCCCCCTATACTTTCCGAGGGGTGATTAAATTCGAGAAATTAAGCGATCCGAAAGGTGCTGTGGCCGATTTTAATAAGTCCTTGGCGATCGAGGAAGACTATTTAGTCTACGCTCTCCGTGGTACCGTGCGCTATACAATTTCCGATAAGCCCGGTGCGATTGCCGATTTACGCAAGTCCCGGCAAATGGCCCAAGCCAAAGGCGAAACCGAGTTCGTCAAAACAGCCACTAACCAGTTAAAAGAATGGGGTGTGAACGACTAAGAGCCAAAGATTTAACAAATCCCATAATTCATTAAATACATTAAAACCCAATGTGTAGGGGCGCAAGGCTTGCCCTATACCATTGGGTTTTGTGGTGAATATTAGATTCCATAAATCCTAAAATTCCATGCCTTCTTAGGACTTATTAAGTTCATTGAATCCGATATGGGGCTTAGCTTTGAGGTAAGCAGCTAAAGTCTTCGCATCGATCGGCTCGCCGGCAGCGATCGCCCCCTCAAACTCGGCTGGAGTCATTAATAGCACTTCAATATCTTCATCCTCATCACCGGCAGGCTGGTGGGCGATCGGCGTTGCCCCTAGCGCCAAAAATACATAGATAATTTCATCGGAATAGCCGGGAGCCAGGAAAAATTCGCCGAGGTCTTGCCATTGGCTGGCTTGGTGGCCTGTTTCTTCTTCAATTTCTCGCTGAATCGTAGTAAACGGGGTTTCACCCACCTCCAAGGTGCCCGCCGGAAATTCCAAGAGGCGACCGCGCACCGCAAAGCGGTATTGACGCAACAAAATCAGTCGTCCATCGGGAGTCACCGGCACTACCATTGCGCCACCGGGGTGCTGCACGTAGGTAAAATCTCCCTCGGCTCCATTGGGCAGGCGGATCCGGTTGCCATGGAAAGCAAACTTACGAGCCTGATAGAAAAATAGGGGATGGAGAATGGTGGCGGGTTCGGTTCCGAGAGGCATGGGTCAGCAATGGAGGACTACATCGGAACAGTCTACCCCCGAAAGGAGCTGCTGCACCGTTTGGCCACCACAGTCCCATGTGCCCGCAATTTCGGCGAGGGGCCGGAGCACGAAGGCTCGATCGGCCATGCGGGGATGGGGGACTTGGAGGTGCGGACTATCAATGTCCCAAGCTCCATAAATTAGCAAGTCCAAATCGAGGGTGCGTGCGCCCCAACGAACTATGCGGGTGCGACCGGCCTGGTTTTCGATGGATTGCAAGATCTCCAATAGCTGCCAAGGCGATCGACTAGTGGTGAAGATCGCAGCACTATTCAGGTAGTCTGGTTGGTGCGGTGGGCCACCGACGGGTTTGGTGCGGTAGTAGTGGGCTACTTGGATGTGGTGAATGTGGGGGGTAGCGACTAGTTGATCGATCGCCCGGTCCAAAATATCCACGCTGTCTCCTAGGTTGCTCCCGAGACCGATCGCGCAGGCGGCTGCAGCAGGGGTCATTGGGTGACCTCATCGATCCAAGCCAGATAGGCTGGTGCACCATCGGCAATTGGCACTAGGATAATCTGGGGATTCTCGTAGCTGTGATGGGCCTGCAAAAAGCTTTGGATCGCTGGGTAGTCGCTGCAGCGACATTTTATAGAAAGGCGGTGCTCTGGATCGACCTGGATTTCTCCTTGCCAGCGGTAGTAGCTACGAATGGGTTCGATCTGGACGCAGGCGACCAAATGCTGGGCTAATAATAGCTGTGCCAACTGTGCTGCTGCGGCTTCACTGGCAACGGTGGTAACTACAATACCGTAGGATTCTTCCATGGATGTCTGGGCGAGCGGGTATCTAGCGGCGAGTACGGACAATTTATAGACTGCTCTACCACCAACGATTTTAAGCTATCGCAGCCCCAAAAAGAACCAATTTTTCAGGTATAGAGTACTTGGCATGTGTGGTAGGAATAATGTTTGATCCGAATGGCTTGACTCACCCGTTGGCGGAGCCTCTCTGCTAAGACAGACACTTCGTGAACAGAATGAGAATCTAATACCTTGGGCGGAGTATGCTTCCCCATACCGTTGGACTGTAGCAAAAGTGAATTATGCAACATAATGTTAAAGGTTATACCGGTCGATGTTACAGCAAAGAAGCGTTTGCCCAAGGTGGTGACGAGATCTATGCATCTCAGGTGTGATAACAAGTCGAAGAAGGCAATCATGGTAAGCTTGTAGCAATCAATAAAAGAATCATTGCTGGCATCAAATCATTAGTATAAGTGGTTCTGAGATGAGAGTTCTTGAAGATTTAATCATCCCAGATGCTAAAATCACTCAGTACCTGTTAGTTCTAAAGGCAAGGAATGATAAATCGAGTTTTTTGGCTCAGGCTGGGTTTACTCAAGAAAATCCAGAAGATCTGAAGTTGGCGATTCAAAGTCAAGCAATGGACAAAGAGGCGATCGAAGAGAAAAGTAATGAGTATGGCACCTTTTACCAAGTTGCAGGAGAATTAACCGGTGTAAATGGTGTTAGCCTATCAGTCATTACCGTTTGGCTACAAAGACAGATAGATGGTAAATTTCAGTTTGTGACGCTCAAACCCAATTAGGAGTACTAACATGAAGGTAGAGTTGTATCAAGAAGTTGCATTAACTCGTGACTTGCCAGAGCATGACCTGAGAGTTGGCGACATTGCCATGTTGATTGATTTTGTTCCTCATCCAGGTGGCGGAGAAGAAGGTTGTGTGCTGGAAGTTTTTAATGCCATTGGTGAATCTCTTACCATGATCGCTGTTCCAATTTCTGCGGTAGAGGCTCTGCGTTCTGATGAAGTTTTATCCGTTCGTCCCTTGGTCAAAGCAAGTTGATCTAGCAGTCTAACAAACCTGTTGTACACCAACTAAAATCAAGTTGACTATCCTAAAGATCTTCTAGTAGCGGGTGAACAGGAACGTTAGACTGGCATTACTTTCATTGGAATCAGCTAAAACGAGCATTCAAGAATTGAAATATTTTTAGGACAGTTTAATTTGTGGAAAATTGTAAGCCGGGACGTGGACAATAATTTTGGTTATATAATCTGAAATTCCACAGATTATGCCACATAAAAAATGGAGGGCAGATTGAGAAATAAGAAACTGGATGGGACTTGGCTCCATTGGCTAAGAGAAAACCTCGATCGGCAATGCGATCCGGAAGAACTTCTGAGGATCTTGCTAAAAAACGGCTTTGGGCTGGCTTCAGTTCAGGAACACATGGGATTGCTGTTTCCCCTGGATTCGCCGTTGCTGAAGAACCTCAATTACCAGCCCCAGATCCTGGAAATTGACTACCCAGCTCTAGCTCAGACGCGCATTACCCGTCTTGATTCTGGTCTCAATGCCCAGCAAGTTGTGACCGAGAAGATACAGCTTTTTATCCTAGACAATTTTCTCAGTGATCGGGAGTGCGGTCGGGTGATCGAGATTGCCAACCAGCATTTACGCCCTTCCACCGTAACGACTGATAATAAACAGGGCTACCGCACCAGCAGCACCAGCGACCTAAGTCTCCTCAATCACAACTACATCAAGGCGATCGATGAGAAGATCGCCCGCACTCTTGGTATCACTTTGTCCTATGGAGAAGGCCTTCAGGCTCAACGCTACGAAGTGGGGCAGGAATTCAAGCCGCACACAGATTATTTCGATCCGGGGACAGAGGCTTACCAGACTTACGCTGCACACCGGGGGCAACGCACCTGGACGTTCATGGTTTATCTCAATGAGGGGATGCGGGGGGGTGGCACTCAGTTCTCGAGAATCAACGAGATCTTCTATCCCCAAACAGGCAGGGCGATCGCCTGGAACAATCTGCTGCCAGATGGCCAACCGAACCCCAATACGCTCCATAGTGGTCTGCCGGTGGAAGAGGGACACAAGATTATTATCACCAAGTGGTTTCGGGAAAGGGGCATCGGCCCTGTGTTCTATGCTGATGCCGCCAATCTTTAATGTTTATTCCGCGATTGAATTGGTTGAGTTCTGCTAGTGATAATATCTGTCGGATTGGATGACGGCACAATGGATCTGCCAGTTATCCATCTATATGGAGTTTTTTTTATAACAATCCGACCAATTGATCGAATCCATCAAGCGCTTAAGGATTAGAGTTGACCGATCCCCCCATCAACAGCAACTTCAGCACCCAGAATGTAAGCGGCATCAGAGGTACTCAGAAACAATACTGCCTTGACAATCTCTGCGGGAGTGCCAGAGCGTTGCATCGGTATTTGAGCCACAAACCTTTCGGCACTTGCTGCTACCGCTGCCTCAGACAAACCAGTTCTGCTATGAAAAGGCGTAGCGATCGCCCCTGGACTCACTGCATTTACGCGAATACCACGGCTGACTAGCTCTGCCGCAAATGTTCTAGCCAGCGATCGGACAGCGGCCTTACTAGCCGCTACAAGGCTGGTATTGGGCAGGCCGAGGCTACCGACAAAAGAAGTATTGAGAACGATCACAGCATTATCGTTGAGGTGGGCAACTGCTTTTTGAACCGTAAAATATAGCCCTTTCAGATTGATTGCAAACACTTCGTCATAGATGGCTTCGGTGTTATCCTCCAGCGAAGTAAACCTGCCAATTCCCGCATTAGCAAACAGGACATCGATCTTCCCCAGCTTTGCAGAGATTTCACTGTAGAGTCGATCAATCTGATTCAAATCTGCCAGATCAGCTTGCAACGCTAACACATCGCCGCCGATTGCAGAAGTCGCCTCATCCAAAGTGTTGAGATCGCGGCCAATAATAGCTACCTTAGCTCCTTCCTGACTGAATAATTTTGCAGTTGCCAATCCAATCCCACTATTTCCACCTGTCACCAGTGCAACCTTTCCCGCTAATTTCATAAATTTCTTCCGGTCATCAGCCTATGTTAAGTACCTACTAATCAAAACATAATGAACCTGCATTTGGTAAGTATTTACCTAAAAGTGCTATACTCACTAAAAAGTAAAAATTACGGATACACAAGGATTGTACAGAATGGAAATCCCTCCCATTCAACAGGCAAAAGCCTCTCTCGCTCAGAAGAAAGGGTTTAGTTCCGCCTGTTCGGTTCCAAAAGTGCTGGATCTAATTGGCAGTAAATGGGCCATTTTGATCGTCTATGCCCTTTCTCAAGGTACAAAGCGATATAGCCAACTACAGCAGCTCATCGAAGGGATATCGCCCAAAATGCTGATTCAAAATTTGCGAAAATTGGAAGCCTGTGGATTAGTGTTGAGGGTTGTCTATCCAGTGGTGCCTCCCCAGGTGGATTACTCTCTGACACCATTAGGCGAAACACTGGTCGATCCCCTGGCGATGCTTTACATCTGGTCAGAAGAACATGTGCATGAGCTTGCCACGAATCAGCAAAGTCGAGGTGAATAATCCTTGAGTGTAATCTCTTATAGTTAATTCAGCCCTTAGATCGCACCAAAACCCTTGTTGGAGGAAAGCTCATGAATAACTGGAACACCAAATTACCGCTGCCACTGAGCAAGCTGAATGAGCTGGAGTATGATTTTACCGATGGTGAGGGCATTGACTTTGAGCCATTTGCATTTTTTTTATCAGGCGGCTCAGTTTCTGACTAGCTATAGCATCGGAGGCCAAGAGATTCAGCGCATTCATTACGGCGACGAGCAGGACGATTGTGGAGCAGACCGCCAGCCGTGTCACGACTGCCGAGTCATCAAGGGTCAGTTTCACGTTGTCGGTTGTGACGGTGAGGAGTGTCCGGTGTGTCATGGTCAGGTTCTTTCTTGCGACTGCCCATATGACGAGGATGATGGTAATTGAGATGAGGACATGGCTAGGGACGGCGGGGCATCGTCAAGGGGTTCGCTGGGGCACCAAAGCGGAAGTAGATGCCATAGAGATCCTCTTGGGAGACGATCGGATTGCTGCCCCGGCGGAAGCTGATTTCGTTGCGACTCCAGCTTAGGGCGATCGAGGGGCTATTGGCATCTGGGCCAATGCGCCAAGCGAGGCTAGCCCCGAAGGGCGATCGAAAGTCATTGTCGTTGATGGGGGTGTAGTAGCCTGCAATGGCTAGGTTATTGGCAATGCGCCAAGAGAGACTAGCGGATAACAAGCTCTCCACCGGGTTCGGTAGAATGGTGGGAATAAAATAGGTGGCTCCCAGTCCCACAGCTCCCAAGTCAAGCGCTGCGCCCACGTTGACATAGCTGTTACCAGCCTGAAAGAAGGTGTTATCGATATTACTAGCCCCGTCAATGGCATAGACAAAATTACTCGACAGCGTGAGGCTATTACTGGAGCTGGCGCCCAGCGGGATCCGTTGGGCCACATTGGCCTGGATGCGACTGTAGTTATCTGGATCAGGGTTGGCATAGGCGATCGCCCCCAGACCATAGCTTAAGCCACTCCCATGGGAGCGAGTATAATCTACTCCCACGTAGGCTCGGACAATTTCTGGATCATTTTGATAGGCAGAAATCAGCATCGCTCCGGTGTAGTAACGTAGTACCGAATCAGCAGTGGTAATGTTGCCAGTGAAGCTGAGGTGCGGAAAATACTGGGTCTGTTCTTGAAAAACCGATCGAGTAATCCGATTCACATCTCGCTCATAGGTAGTGAGATATCCCTGGGAATAGGCATTGCTGAGACCGGCAGAATTGAAGCGTTGGCCATCGACGATCGCATCCACGTTGATGGCTGCATTGTTGCCCCCCTCATTGCCTTGGACACCAGTGACCCGCTCCGGCCCGGTGGGTATAAAGATCGTGCGACTACTAAATCGCCGCCGCGTGACGGGAGATAGCCCAACCCAGATACTGTGGTAGTTAGCCGCCGGAAAATCGGCGGGGTTAGTGGGCACAGCGCCCCGGCCCCAGCCTACTTGGTAGGTTGTAAAGCTGCTATCGGGGATGCGGGCATTATTGGCTGCCGTAAATAGCGTGGAACTGAAGCTAGGCTTACCTCCATTGTTAGCCGCCGCTAGATCTGGTTCGGCATCGGGCAAGAGGCTAGCCGCCGCGGCCAGGACACCATGGCTGCTGACACTGGGATCGCCAGCCACATAGGTATAGCCCCGAATGGTGCGGGCTAGGGCATTCTCTCGGCCATTGCTCAAAATCACCTGACGCATGCGGCCCACCGTAAAGGTTAGACCAGTGGTGATCGATTCTTGTCGCTCTACTGTCCCATTATTGCCTTGGGTATTGCCCTCGCGGGTGCTCACCAGCGGCACATAGAGATCGACACCATAGCGATTATCGGTGCCACCTTGATAGCCAGGTTGGCGGATCGCCGCCGCATCAGCCGGGGGAATGATTTCTCCCACAGAGGAGGTGGGTACAAAGGGTGGGTTAGTCAGTTCTGGAGGGTTGGGATCCACGGGAGCCGTATTGCGACCGGGGATGTAAGTACAGGTCTGGGGCTGACCATCAGGGCCTAGAGGAACGCCGTTGGGGCAATCGGCCATCAGGGAAATTTGTTGGCGAAAACCAATGGCTGTTTCCTGCACTTCGAGGTGGGTATTGATGATGCGCTGTTGCTGGATCGATCGCACTCGGCCAAACCAGGCTTGATAGTCTCGCCGATACACCCCATCACGGCGGGTGCTCTCGGTAATGGTGGCACCCATCAGAGCACGCAAATCACCTACCCCATTGGTGGAACGCTGACTACCGGTATTCAGACCCGCCCCAATTTCGTATTGGCTAAAGTGGGTGAAGATCGCCCCATCCACAGAGATCCGGGTGGAGGTGGGGCTGAGGGTTTGGGGATCGCGCTGACGGCTGGTACCGGGGGCGGGGGGGGCGGGAATGCTGCTGGTACTGGGGGACGGCGTAGGTGTTGGGTCACTGGGCCGGGGACTGGGGGGCACCGTGGTGTCGGGGTTAGGTGTTGGACTGGTTGAAGGTCTGGGCTGCTCGGGTAGGTAAGGACGGCTGCTGGGGCTTTCTGTGGGGAGCGGTGGAGTAATGGGGCTAGGTGGAGCCGTGGGAATCAGGATCGGCCCAGGGTTATTCTGATTGAGTGCTACAGCGCTGTGGGAAGTCTGATCAGATAGGGGAGCAGACCAGCTTGGAGATAACCAGAGGACGTTCCCGACTATTCCCCCAAACACACCACCCCAAAGCCACCATGATATCGGCAATGGTTGCCTGACTATCACTGGGTAGCCATCTTCCAGAGTAGCGGGTAGATGATCATAATTTTGAGGGGTGAGGGCCATAGATTTTAACCGGATGGAGATAGAAAGCAGCGATTCTGCTATGCAGGCACTATTGGAGAACATAAAAAGTTACTGGCCTGCCAATATCTTTGAGCAAGCCAGTAACCGCTATATCATTTGCGCAAGCAATAAGCGCAGGTCATAGCACTCCAAGCTAGTTCACGATGGAACTTACTTTAGTACCGCCACCTTCACCATCAACTTTGATTTGACCGGTCATCCTATTAGTAGCAGCACCACCGGTGAAAGCAGCACCATCTTTGCCCACACCAGCGATCGTGGCGGCAGCATCCTTGCCGGTGGCGATGGATGCAGCTAAGGTCTCATCGGTACCATAAGAACCATTCTTACTAACATATACAAGGCTGGCCGAGGTGGCGCAATCACAAGCTGAAGGAGGAGTAGTAGGAGGAGGAGGAGGAGTGGGAGTAGGTGCAGCGAAGGCAGCAGTGCCAGCGAACGTAGAGGAGCAGACGATTACAGCAGTAGCGAAAAACTTAGAAAATTTCATGGTATTAGTCTCCAAGAATAGTTGTTGTAGAAGTGTTGACGAAGCAAACAAAAAGGTTTTGGAACTCTGCTCATTATTATGAAACTCAAACCAAGACTGTATCTTGTTGCCTTATGTATATGAAGATATCAGGGAAAACCGAAACTCAAGATGATTTTATGGGAGCGATCCTCATGACATTTTTGTTTACAATGCCAGGCGATCGCCGAGACAACAAAAAAGTGATAGTCATAATGACAGTGGTCACTAAAACATCATTAGCATTACTGGATAAGATGTGGTTTTTGCTGCTATGCTTCTTGCCTGACAACAATTTGAGGCGTAGCTGTTGCGGCCTTCTAAAATCCAAAATAGTTACTGTCGCTAGTCAAGCTGATAACATGATGGTATCAAAAATAACATTATGTATCGGTTGCATCTACAACAATTCACCTAGAAGTCCTCATGCAAAATCACTGAAAATCATCTAATTTTATGAGTTTTGTGAGGACTCATCCTGTCGATCAGCACGTTGGCTGATCCTCCTGTTTCTGGCTGGGCAAAGTGTTGCATGTTCACATCAAGAAAGCTAGGCTGAACAGCAATCTACAGCTTGTAGGCCCCCAGAAACCCTAGGAGCCTACAAGCTTGGCTATTGGTGATGGTAAAATGCCGCATGCTAAGCCCTGAACTGGCTTTGCAGTAGTTTCCAAGTGTCTGGCATGCTGTTGTTTAGTGAAATTACTCGAAGATTGTCACTGCCACTTAACTCTTGGCGGATATGGTAGGTGACCAGCTCTGGATTGGCAGCATAGGGCTGGATTGAGCTGTTATCTAGAATCAGGAAGCAGCTCTTGGTACGTGCGATACCGATTTCGGTAATCGCAGCGGCATAAGCTTTGAGGTTCGATCGCAGCTCTTGTTGAGAAACACCCATTGATGACGACGGGTCTCCACCGGGATGATCAAAGCGCACAATCATGAGAGTTTTGCGGGCCTTTAGAGCTGCCACAATACTCTTGATTATCTCTGAAACGTTGTTGTGCATCTTGGGTAAAGGAATATCCAAGTGATTACAAAGCATCCACAGAAATTGTAAAGGGTTAGTTTCGGCCACTATGGATAGACAGTGAACCGCAGTGAAATGCTGAGAAAATTCGGTCAAGTAGTCGTTGATATCTAGAATGCCGTCAGCCTTGTAGGTAATAGTAATTATTGCTGCTCGGCCATTTCGGAGCCAAAACTGACTGCTACTCTCCTTGAAGGTATTTTCTCGAAAACCACCTTGGATGCGCAGTTCTAAGTCCTGCTGCTCCAATGTATTTACTAAATTGCGTCGCCTGACTGTCTGGCCAGTGGCGATGGAAATTTCCCGAAACAGCCGCGAAGCTGCGTTTTGGAAGGAGCTTTCGGTATAAGCATATTGTTCACTAGCTTGCCTATAAGTTTTTCCCTGGGCCACGCTATCTAGGGTTAGTTTTTCTAACTCCGTCAGCCCGCCTTTACGCATTTGATGTTTACGAAGCAACAGCTCAGTAGTTTCCAACAAAGAGCTAGAGTCGCACTGGGATGAAATAAGTGCGTGCATAGGTACCTACCATATACATTGATAATAATAGATTATAAAAATCTTGAGGCCATGAAAATTAGTGACTACACTTTGGCAGCTATAAGTTTATAACTAAAAAAACGTGGCTGGTGGTTAAGCAACTTTTATGTGAAAAAATAAGTTTTGTAAAAATAAAGATAAGTGTGAAATCTATCTTTTTGCTGAGAACTATAGCATTGCAGGCTTCCAGCAACTTGATTGTTGGCTTATGACTGCCTAGCTGTGAGTAGTGTAACTAGATACTACAGCAATCGTTAATAGGCTGTCAATACATTTTGTCGAGACCAGACTAATAGCTGTTTTTGTTGCATACTATACATGCCCCGGGCAAGACTGCTGCCTAGTAGAGTCAAAGCCGAAAGTGAATGCACCCCATGCACAGGCAACTAACGTCAACTGTTACAATTATTTAATTCATAAGAGTTAAGTCTATCGAAAACATCAGTTTAGCTATTGGCTGGGGCTGAGAGACAAGCTCTAGATCAAGTCTGTTGATGCGCAAAAAGACCTCAATTTACTAACGTAACACTTCGTGAACGACTCAACGAACTCTGGCGATCGGGACTCGAAAAATTTGGTGGCCCGTTCCTGGCTGGCCCAGAATTCACTGCCGTTGATGCCTTCTTCTGTCCAATCGCCTTCCGGGCCCAAACCTACCAGCTACCCTTGCATAGTCCCTACATCCAACAACTCCTGGCCCTGCCAGCCATGCAACAATGGGAGGCTGCTGGCCTGCAAGAAACTTGGCGAGAGCCGGGACACGAACGAGAAGTCTTGGCAGCTGGAAAAGTTCTAGCAGATCTGCGTTCTATCTCCTAATTAATCAATCTGATTTGGGTTCGATCGAAGTCAGTTGATTACCAGCTCCAGCTTGTCTGGCACAAACAATCCCGGACAAGTCAGGACAAATACATTGCGAATCCCAGGAGCCGTGCTATTAGTGGTCAGGCTGGAGGTGAAGTGGAAAAACTGCTTGTCATTGAAGACCAGGAGTTCGCCAGGATTCAGGACTTTTGTGAAAATTGGAGGTGCTGTTTTGGATGTAAACAGGGAAGTTTCAGCTCCATCAATATTCTGGCGGGTCACACAAAATATGCCAACGATATCTACGCCATCTTGATGGATGCCCTCCGGGGCGGGATGACCGACCGAATGGGGGAGGGCCACAGTTTGGATTTGATGCACGTCGATTTCCGTGTGGGATGTACACAACCGGCAGAAATCGAAAAACTCCAGACAAATTTTCTGAAAGTCATCGAGATCGATCGTGGCTGGTTCGATGTCGGCAAATTCGCGCACCACACCACCCAATAGGGGATTGTAGGCTTTGGTTTGGAGGAATCGACCATGAGCTAGTTGTGTAATAGTATTGTCATGAACTCGGAAGCGAGAGAGACGACGAAAGCGATAGCCACCGTCTAAATAGGGATCGATCGGGAGATTTTTAAAACAAGCACCGAGTTTTTCTGTGGATATGGAGTTCAGCGCTTCTATTGCATAATCCGTATTGCAATTAAAAGTTTGGGTTTGAATCGACAACATATTTACCTCCCTATTGGAGAATAAGATGATCGAACTATTGCTTGAAATTGCCGGTTTACCGCAAACTCATGGCCACCGGTGCTGCGATATCCTGTAGTGCATCCAATAAATATTGCACCTCCTCGAGCCGGTTGTAATGAACCAAGCCAATGCGCAGAAATCCGCCTAATGATTCCACTTGCAGTCTTTCCGTAAGGTTTAGGGCATGGAAATTACCATGCCAGGTATAGATACCTCGATCGCCTAAGGCTTGGGCAATTTCGGCCGGAGTTTGACCTGGCAGCCGGATGGCTACCGTAGGAGTGCGTTGATCGAAGTGAGCCGGATCCGTAATGCCATAAACGCGCATTCCTGGAATTTCCAACAAGTTGGAAATCAAGTATTTCACTAGAGTTTGCTCGTGGTGGCCGATCGCTGCCATGGCCACACCGATCGCCTCGCGCTGGGTAGCGACCCCTGGCTGGCAATGACGACCGAGCTTGGCTAGGTAATGAATCGTAGCGATCGTGCCAGCCAGGGCTTCAAAACTCAAGGTACCCGTCTCCCATCGGTCTGGACTTTCATTGGAGGACGGTCTGACCTTATAGGGAGATAATCGATCTAGCAGTTCTCGTTTGCCATACAGAATTCCCAAATGAGGCCCAAAAAATTTGTAGGCCGAACAGGTCAGAAAATCGCAGTCCAAGGCGCGCACATCGATAAAACCATGGGGTGCATAATGAACCGCATCCACGTAGACCCAAGCGCCCACCTCATGGGCTAGCTGACTGATTTTGGCTATATCATTAATCGTGCCCACGGCGTTGGATGCATAGCATACGGCCACCACCTTGGTGCGCTCGTTGAGCAGGGTTTGCAAATGAGCTAAGTCCAGAGTGCAGTCTGCCACCTGGATATCTACGGTGCGAATTTTGATGCCTCTTTCTTGGAGCGCCATCCAAGCCGATACATTGGCATCGTGGTCTAATCTGGTCACCACTATCTCATCCCCTGGCTGGAGAGCGCGCCCAATGGCTCGACTGAAGGCAAAGGTCAGAGTCGTCATGTTTGCCCCAAAAATCACTTCCGACCCAGTACAACCCAGCAAGTCGGCGATTGCTTGCCTCGCTTCGGCTACCATGGCATCGGTGCGCCGACTGGTCGTAAAATGGCCATGGGAATTGGCATTGGAAGTGGTCATGTATTTGGCGATCGCATCAATCACCGCTCCGGGGACTTGGGTGCCACCAGGCCCGTCCATAAACACCACCGAATGACCGCCTTCGGCTTGGGAAAGTGCTGGGAACTGAGCGCGAATCCACTCCAAATCGAGAGATATCATCGGATCCTCCTGGGGGCAATCGAAAGATGCCTCGAACTAATTATCTATCTTGAAAAAACGTTGGATTTCCTGAAATCTCACAAAGCTGGGCCAATCACACATTGTTTGACGAGATCGCGGACAAAGTTGTCTTTGATCAGCATCATGCGGGTGATTTGAATGAGCATATCTTGCATTTGCTCGCTACTCATTTTCATGATTGTTTGCTCGAAGAGCTTCATCTGAAACTCTTGTTCGAGCGACAGTTCAAAGGATGACGAGTTCATAAATAACCTCCTAGTTGTTCCAAAAAACAGGTAGGAAAAGAACGCGATTGCCTAATACCGTCCAAGAAAATTCTTGATGTCAGTGATGGGCTTCTCCTAGCTTTATTATACTCGATGTTCGAGTGCGATTTACTGTTCCCGTGCTGGCCATGGGGCTACTTGCTGGGATGCTCTAATATCCGCTAGCAGAGGCTCAGAGCGGAAACGGTATTTGATGTAGAAACATTACAGTAATAATTGCAGCTGACTAAATGCCAACTGAATGCGTCCTAGGGCTTCATTGATATTCTCTAGGGAATTGGCGTAGGAAAGACGCAGATAGCCCTGGCCCCATTGCCCAAAAGCGTTACCAGATAATAGCGCAACGCCTGCCGTGTCCAGTAAATAATCTGCCAATTGATCACTGGATAAAGGCAACTGGGTGACGTTTGGGAAGGCATAAAAAGCTCCAGCAGGCTGGGTGCATTGGATGCCTTCAATGGCATTTAAGCCTGCTACCAATACATCACGACGCTGTTGGAAAGCGGCTCTCATGGCTACCACTGCATCCTGAGGGCCAGTTAAGGCCGCGATGCCAGCTATTTGCGTAAAGGTGCAGGTGCAGGAGTTGGAATTAATCATCAGCCGGGTCATTTGTTCCACCAGCGGCACGGGGGCCACCGCATAGCCCAAGCGCCAGCCGGTCATGGCATAGGTTTTAGAATGACCATCCAATAAAATGGTGCGGTCTAGCATTCCGGGCATTTCAATGATGCTGTGATGGACTCCTTCATAGATCAGCCTGGAGTAGATTTCGTCAGACAGAATGTAAAAGTCATGCTGGTTAGCCAGGTGGGCGATCGCTGCCAAGTCTTCCTCCGTTAACAGCCCACCGGTGGGATTATGGGGAGAGTTGAGAATTAAGAGACGGGTTCGATCGGAGATGGCACTGACTAGATCTGCCAGCCGAAACCGGAAGCCATTTTCTTCGCGCAAGGGCAGCGGCACTCCCTTCCCCCCGGCGAAGTCGATTAGGGAGGCATAGGCGGGAAACCCCGGATCGGGATAAATTACTTCGTCTCCGGGGTTCACTAAGGCCATTAGGGTGAAGAAAATCACGGGCTTGGCCCCTGGGGTGACGATTGTCTGGGCTGGCGATATCGCTACTTGGCGAGTCTGGGAAATGTGGTCGGCGATCGCCTGTCGTAATTCTGGAATGCCTGCGGCAGGGGAGTAGCCGGTGTGACCGTCTTGCATGGCTCGATAGGCGGCTTCGCAAACGTGTACTGGGGTTGGGAAATCTGGCTGACCGATTTCTAGGTGGATAATTGATCGGCCCTTGGCTTCCAAAGCTTTGGCCTTGGCCAACACTTCAAAGGCCGATTCGGTGCCTAAATGAACCATGCGTTCGGCGTACTTCATGTGAAATTGCTCCTCATCGATCGACCCAATAATCTAGGTCAGAATCACCATGTGATTTACATTGGGAACTAGCCTGAGGCTTGTTGGGATGTTATTTGTAAATTCAATGCTCTTACCTTTAATTGTAATTCCCCACTTTCATGAATGTCTCCATATCATAATAAGTTTTTCAAATATGCTGAAGTTGTTCTTTGGACTGTTGTAGTATTGCTCTATTGTCGAATAACCAGCCATCTCCAATAATTGCTTCTAATTCTTGGAGCAGAGCGGGCAAAAAATACTTTGGATCGTTGAGATGCTCGGCAATGAGCCATTGATCGAATTCTGCTGGGGTGGCGATGCCCTGTTGATTGGCGGCAGCTGTGATGAGTTGACTACCAAGTTCGCGGAGCTGGGTGATTTCTGGGTGGGAGCGGGTTTGGCAAAAATGGAGGGCAGTGGCACCAAGTAAGGATTGTAGGCTGTCACCAGCCGGGACTTTTTGATAGATGACGGAGATGAGGTCAATGGCATCTTCAAGGTTGGTGTCACAGTAAACGGTGAGCCAGAGAGATTGGGCGAGGTATCCGAGAGCATCGGGTTCATTGGTAGCCCCTAAATTCCAGAGAGTGATAATTAAGCCTCCATAGTCACCAATGGAACCTCTCATGACCGCTGATTGCAACCGGAGTTCGCGCCCTCGGGCATTGTCACCCTGTTGATAGGCAATCATTGCCATCTGGGCTAGGGAAGTCGCTTCCCCTTGGCGGTCGCCGATTTCTCTGATGATCTCGATCGATAGCTGGGAGAGGGAGAGAGCTTGGGGGTAATCGCCTAAGGCTTGGTAAATCATCGACAATACATGGAGAGAACCCGCTTCCCCTTGGCGGTTGCCGATTTCTCTGTTTATCTCGATCGATAGCTGGGAGAGGGAGAGAGCTTGGGGATAATCGCCTAAGGCTTGGTAAATCATCGACAATTGATGGAGAGAAGCTGCTTCCCCTTGGCGGTCGCCGATTTCTTTGTCTATCTCGATCGAATGTTGGGAGAGAGTGAGAGCTCGGGGGTAATCTCCTAGGCTTTCATAAATCATCGACAAATAATGGAGAGAAGCTGCTGCCCCTCGTCGATCACTGATTTCTTCTTGAATTTCTAAGGATTGTTGCCATAGCTGAAGAGCATCTGTATATTTTCCCTGTAGATTGTACAATTTCGCTAAACCGTCGTAAGTATTGGCTTGATCGAGACTAGGTGGAAAATTGTCGTAAATATCCAGAGCTGACCGATAGGACACTTCAGCTTCATCATTTTTATAGATTGATCGATAGGCATCACCGAGCTGATTGAGTAACCTGGCTCTGTCGATCGTCGGTTTTGAGTTTTCTGCTAGCAATTCAGCCAGTAGATCGAAGCGAGACTGAGATACCGACTTGATAGGGACGGCAGCGGTGACACTTGGAGTTGTCCTAACACTGATTTCTGGGCGGGGTAAGTCGCTCTGTAAGCGCACCTCGATCGATTTCCATGACCAGAAATCCGGGGCATAGCGAGCACAACGAGTAATTGCATAGCTGGGCAAAAGCAAAACGATCGGATAGGGTAAAATGCGCGGATAGCTATCGCGTTCCATATTCAGATTACTCAACACCCTTGGATATTCGCCAGCCGCACCGATCGATCTTTCTAAGCCCGAAATTAATAATACTGGGCGGCGATCACTAATGAGCTTGATATCCTGCAACTGTTCGCGCACTTCCAAGCCAAAATATTGCAAATCCTCATCGGCCAAAGTGATCGGTACCCATTGTACAGCCGGGAACTGATCGCTATTTCTGAGATATTTAATAGCTATCTTGCGATCACGATCAGAATTAACTTCCATAAAGGCGATCGTAAACCCTGCCGATAGCTCGGCAAATAGCTCAATGCTTGCTAGTTCTTCAGCATTACGCTGTAAGAACTGTTCTTCATGGCTGCTGTTGGAGATAAGTAAGGGCTGTTTGGAAAGCATTGATTTTAATTACCATAGGATGAGGATAATTCCATCGTCGATCACCGTTGTACTCCAAAACGTAAGTGTAGAACAAACAATCTTGCCCCACCTCATTGCTTGGTGCCCGCTTCTTCAAAAAAGTCTCGGCAATAATTGGGTAATGAGTATCAGGGATCTCGCGTTCAAAGCTAAACTGAACCTGATTGATCGCATAGAGAGCATCATCGGCCTGTACCTGAGTATGCTTGCGTCCGATCGCCGTTAAACAAGCTTGCCGCACCATTTGCATTAAGTCTCGCACATGTCCGCCACTGGCCCGAATAATATCCAGCAAAATTTGCCGATCCGCAAAGACTTGATTAACATCAATTCGTTTGTCTAGCAACTCTACCAGTGAATCCAAGCCCGTATCGACATAATTCAATAAATCCGGCCGGTCTTCATATTCATAGATATTCACCATCGAGACTGTGTATGGTCTGGCGAAAATTTTAGCAATGCCTCGTGAAGAATATAGCGAAGTGATGGGGACTGTGTAAACAATGTTGCAATCGATCGCCTGAAGCTGAGCAGCATAGTCAAAAAACAGTTTGTCGGCTACATGGGGTGGGCAGCGATCCAGACCATCAAATACAATCAACAACCCTTTGCAATCTAGGTTTTTCTTGATTAACTTTTTTTCAGCATCCTGGAGTAAGAAGTTAACACTGGTCATCAATCTAGACAGATCTTTTTCAACTACATGACGAATAGTGGTTTTGTCTTTAGTACCGCCCTTGATCTGCGAAGTTAGTTTAGCCAGAAACTTGGCTAATAATGGTATGGGCAGAGGGCTACTACTGCCAACAGTGATTTCACCTGCAACTGCAATTTCAATGTCTTTGTGCATTTCCAATTCTTTAATGACATCAGCAAACCACTGTTCTACATCTTCGATGATTTTGCTGTTCAGCTTGATTCCCAACTGACGCATTTCATATTCTAAATATTGGGCAATCAACAAATAGAGATCGGTGTACTGAACGTCATTAATATCAGTTATTTTTTCGGATTCTAGATAAATCACATGAAAATGCTGCTGCCATTTTCTTTGTAGCAATCGTAGTTCGGTACTTTTGCCACAGCCGCGATGCCCAGTAAATAGCATTGTGCTATGCTGCTCAGCTTCTTGTAATTCTAGAGTAGAGTTAATATTAATAATCGCGTCATTTTTCCGGGCTGCCCCCAGATCCACATAGTATCGATCGAGGTCTTCGCCCGCTAATGGCTGCACGTCAGATATTTTGTAAGCAGTGGCTAAATCTGTGGCTCGGTTAGTAGGAAGAGACATGGAACTCGTAATGTAAGCAATTATGGAGATCTTAGCGCAGTCCTGTCCGTAGTGTCTTGCTGGCGAATCGATCTAAAGTTCAATGGTGTACAATTCATGCTGAGCCTCCCAACCAATTGATCGCTCTAGCCCACAACCAAACAGCTCCAGCATTTATTAGAACAGGCGTACTGTTAAAGATTTCCCTAATCAGCCTGGGAACTATGAGGGAGTGGGAAGACCGGCGATCCGCAATGCTCTGCGATCGGCTTGGATCCACCCTCACCTATTCTTCCTGGCAAATTCCATGGCTTCTAACAAGTCCGAACCAAAAGGCTGTGGCTGTGCCAATATCCCCTTGATTCCACTGTTGCTGCTGTTCAGCGGCGGTGGTTTTTGGTTATGGAAATCGGGCAATCTGCACCAGCTTGGCAAACTTTTGCCCAGCAATGTCCCAACGCTCATTGCTTCACCATTACCAGCTCAGTCGGCCATAGCTCAACCTGCTAACTCTCCTAGGCCAACTTCAGCGACTGGGGCCAAACCTAGTAAATCTGCGACTCCAGTCCCCAGTAAATCCGTAGCACCCAGTCCCAGCAAAGCGATCGTCGGCATCTATCTGAGCCGTTATCAAGTAACCAACAATGCCAATGAGCAGACTATTCGCCAGCGCGTCCGCTTCTACCGCAGCCAAGGCATCAACACGATCTTCCATGGTGTTTGGGGTAATGGCTGCACCATGTACAAAAGTGCCGTGACCCAAAAGCTGCTAGGCCAACCAAGCTGTCCGAACCAATTCAACGATCGCTGGCTGGATTGGACGATCGATGAAGCTGAGAAACAGGGAATGGAAGTGCATGGCTATTTCGAGAAGGGCATCAAGATCGATAAAAACAGTCCAATTTACGCCGCAGCCGTGGCCAAAAAGTGGCTGGTACCAGGGATAGATAAAACCTATAGCGGCATCGATCATTATGTCCTAGATGTGGAAATCCCGGAAGTTGCGGCCCTCTTTAAGGGCGTAGTGGCCGAGTTCGTCCAGAAGTATCCCAAGATTAAGGCCGTGCAGTGGGATGACTATCTGGGCTACCATGCAGAGCTACCGGGAGCTGTAGATCGGACGGCCCAGCTTACCAAGTTTGCCCAAGAAATGATCACGGAAATGAAGCAGGCCAATCCAGGGGTGAGCTTTGATATCTGTCACCACAATCCCTATTGGGCCAAACGCTACTTTGCAGCAGATTGGAAAAACTGGCAGATCGATCGAGCTTTTATTCAAGCTTATAATGAGGCTAATTTCAAAGAAGAGTTAGCTTATGCTGAGGCTAATGGGGGTATTGCTTTGACCGATCGACAGCTCGGCCACGTCCCCGAACTGATCAAGAACCCCAAAATCAAGGCAATCCTGATTTTCCCCTTTAGCGGCGATCCGGCAGCGGTGGCCTTGAAATATAAGGAAGCGGCTGCGATCTCAACAAAGTAGGATTTTAGTTGAACCATTAAGTAGCCGTGGGTAATTAAATGTAACACCAACAGGGCTAAAACCCTTGTCCAGACTGAAGCTGTCTTAAGTTTAATTAGCCGCACCTACTTACTGGAAAGTATTCCAAGATCTAGTCATCAAATTCTGTTAGCTGAATGAATACCCGCCTGCCCAGAGAATGCTAAAAATTTGACCATATTTTTCCATGAAAAAAGGAGGCATAAGCCTCCAAAATTCATTTAAGTTCAAGCGAACAACTATTTGTTGGGCTTGTGAACGATGAAGCTCAATACTTGACACTGCTTGATGTTGTCGAAACCAACAACGCGGATGAAGCAGTCGCTGTATTCGTTGCGGCAAGACCTAACTTCACTCAGAACTTCTGAAGTAGAGTTAGCGTGGAATAAAGGCAACTTCCAAAGAGTCCAGTAAGACTGAGTAGGCTCGGATACTTCGCTAAATTCCACACCGGGAATGTAGCCCTTATCGAGGATGTACTGTACCTGTCTGGCGATTTGTTCGTCAGTCAGAGGAGGAAGGTAAGAAAGCGTCTCGTAGCGACGAATTTTAGGAAGAGTTTGCATTTTGCTTAGTTAGCCTGAAATTTTAGATATTTACGGTGAATCGGTTTTGGTATCCGTTTCGGACAAAGACAATTGGGTCAATTTTTCCAGTTGCTGGCGGCGGTGTTCCATGTTTTGCTGGGCAATCCGACGACGTACCATTTCTGGTAGTTCATCTACCACTTCCTCAGTCAGATGCTCGCGCACCGTCATGATTCTCAAGGCTAGCTCCTGGTTAACAGCCATTAAGGATTGCAAATAGGCTTCGCCATCTTGCAAGACAGACTGACCGGAAAAACTGTGGAGCCAGAGAGCCAGTGGTGGGTTGTTTTCACTCAACTGGGCTAATACCGTACGCATCGCTTGGTATGTGAGATAACTCGCCAATACCGACGTGGAACTTTTAGCAATTGCTTTAATGTCCATCGATCCTCAGATTTCAGGTTGGGTCTAGTTTAGCAACATTTTTGCTGCCAGACCGCAACCAGAAAAGTAACGAATCTTACACGGTATCCATAGCTTCGAACTCGAACTTAATTTCTTTCCAGAGTTCGCAAGCAGCAGCTAGCTCGGGAGACCAACGGCAAGCTTCACGCAAGACGTCGCCGCCTTCACGCATCATGTCGCGGCCTTCGTTCCGGGCTTGGACGCAAGCTTCCAAAGCAACGCGGTTAGCAGTTGCACCTGGTGCGTTACCCCATGGGTGACCCAAAGTACCACCACCGAATTGCAGGCAAGAATCATCGCCGAAGATTTCTACCAAGGCGGGCATGTGCCATACGTGGATACCACCGGAAGCCACTGGCATTACACCGGGCATGGAGGCCCAATCTTGAGTGAAGAAAATACCGCGTGAGCGATCTTCTTCGATGTAGTTTTCGCGCATCAGGTCAACGAAGCCCATGGTGATGCCCTTTTCGCCTTCCAGCTTACCTACAACGGTACCGGAGTGAAGGTGGTCACCACCGGACATCCGCAAGCACTTCGCCAAAACGCGGAAGTGAATACCATGGTTCTTTTGCCGATCGATTACCGCGTGCATGGCACGGTGAATGTGCAGCAACATGCCATTAGCCCGACACCACTTAGACAAAGTAGTGTTGGCGGTAAAACCACCAGTCAAGAAGTCATGCATCAAAATTGGCGTGCCAATTTCCTTACCGAATTCCGCCCGTTCCATCATTTGCTCGCAAGTAGGAGCAGTAACGTTCAGGTAGTGACCCTTGATTTCGCCAGTTTCGGCTTGAGCCTTCTCGATCGCTTCTTGAACGAACAAGAAACGGTCTCTCCAGCGCATGAATGGCTGGGAGTTGATGTTTTCATCATCCTTAGTGAAATCCAGACCGCCGCGGAGACATTCGTAAACGGCGCGACCGTAGTTCTTCGCAGATAGACCGAGTTTGGGCTTAATGGTACAACCCAAGAGCGGACGACCATACTTGTTCAGTTTGTCGCGTTCTACGGTAATACCGTGTGGTGGGCCTTCAAAAGTCTTGAGGTAAGCTACGGGGACGCGCAGATCTTCCAACCGTAGAGCACGCAGAGCTTTGAAGCCAAATACGTTACCGACCAAAGAAGTCAGAAGGTTGGTAACAGAACCTTCTTCGAACAGATCCAAAGGATAGGCGATGAAAGCGAAGTACTGGTTATCTTCGTTGGCAACTGGCTCCAAGTGGTAACAACGGCCTTTGTAACGATCGAGATCGGTCAGCAGGTCTGTCCATACAGTTGTCCAGGTACCGGTGGAAGATTCAGCGGCTACTGCTGCTGCGGCTTCTTCCGGGGGAACGCCAGGTTGGGGCGTAAAGCGAAACGCTGCGAGGACGTCGGTGTCTCTCGGAGTGTAATCGGGGGTGTAATAAGTTAATCTATAATCTTGTACGCCTGCCTTATATCCAGACTTGGACTGGGACAGGGTTTGGGTGTTACTCATATTCTTCCTACCTTTAGGAACTAGTTAGCTGTATCTTGCAAGTACTAACTATAGCAGCGAAGGAATAGATTTAGATTTTAATATTTTGCTGCGAACCATAAGTTTTTTTTATGCTTTGCCTGCCGAAGGTTTCGATCGCTAAATCAACAAATACTCTGGGTGTAGGAAATTGCTGAGTCGTTATTTTTCTCTGATCAAGCGCTTTTGGACGGCGGCGATCGCTGCCGAAATGGAGTACCGTCTAAATTTTTGGCTGGAGACAGTCACTAGCATTGGCAACTTTGGGGGCAGTCTCTTTGGTCTCTATCTATTCTATGGGCGGGGCTATCAGTTTCCGGGTTGGTCTTGGGACTCGGCCCTGGTGGTGGTGGGGGTATTTACCTTTTTTCAGGGAATTTCCGCTGCGTTCCTGAGTCCGAATCTGAGCAAGATTGTGGAGCAGATCCAGAAGGGCACGCTGGACTTTGTGCTACTGAAGCCGATTAGTAGTCAGTTCTGGCTCTCGACTCGCTCGATTTCCCCTTGGGGTCTGCCAGATGTGGTGCTGGGGCTGGCGCTGATTGGCTATGCCGGGAGCAAGCTGCAGCTGCCGCTGCAGAACTATTTCTGGGGATTGATTCCCCTGACTTCGGCTTTTTTGATTTTATATAGTCTGTGGTTTATGTTGGGGGCGACGAGTATTTGGTTCGTCAAGATCTACAACGTAACGGAGGTGCTGCGGGGTTTGCTGGAGGCGGGGCGCTATCCGCTGGTGGCCTATCCGGTGGCCTATCGATTTTTCCTGACTTTTGTAGTACCTGTCAGCTTTATTACGACAATTCCAGCGGAAACTTTTTTGGGGACGATCAATTGGTGGAGTGTGGGTAGCTCGATCGGGCTGGCTGTGCTGCTGTTATTTGTGGCTAATCGTTTTTGGCGGTTTGCCCTGCGCTTCTATACGAGTGCTTCTAGTTAGATGGGAGTTGACAGTGCTGTAATAGCAAACTGAGCAGCGCCGTTGCTGCGCCCATGCCACCAAAATACAAGCCCGTTGCTAACCCTGCTCGGGCGGGCGGGAGCATTTTCAAGCACCAAGGAATTTGGGTGATAAACAGTAATCCAAGAGCTACACCACTAACAGCTAAGACGACGATCGCCAGCAATGGATGACTGGAAATACCGCTGGCCCCAATGGCCGTCAGAATTGCAATTAGGCCCATGCCCATGGTTTGGTTCAGGCGGCCAGCTCGAACATAGCGACCAAGGGGGAGTGCTACCCCCGCCGCAATCAGCAGCATTGCCGCCGCCAAATATTCCGGGGCAATGGCCGTGAGAGTTTGATGCAAAAATTGGGGCGATATCCGCAGCGACATGTTCACTAATAACCCGGTGATGAGTCCTACCAAGAAAATCTTGATGCGAGATTTTTGCAATCCAGTTGGTGATGATAGGACTTGAGGTCCATCGATACTGATGAGCATCGGCCCCAGCGTTGAGTGCAGCTGCACCGACCACAACAATGCCGCACCCAGGATCAAGATTATGGCTCCCAGTAAAAATGTTATCCCGGATCCTAGGAAACCAATAATGCGACTAAAAACTGGGTTCATGGCGCTCACTAAACCAAAAACCAGGGTGATAATGCTATTGGCAGCAGGTAGATCTTCGATCGGTAACCACTGCCGCAACAGGGCGACCGCTGGGCCCCGGAAAATAATCATGGCGATCACCCAGAACGTCATTAGCACTGGTACAATCCAGCGCAGACCAAGGGGTAAATTCCCCAGCAGCAGTAAACCAATCACCACAAACAACAGGCCTGCCAAGGTAACACCTGTGGCAATCATGGGTAAACGGCCACGGACTCGGTACAGAAAGCGATCAGAAATTGCTCCTACCCAAGGCTCGATCGCTGCGCCTAAAAAGCCTTGAATAATCGCTAAACTATCGGCCAGTTCAGTGAACCCCAATTGATTCAAAATCACTGGCTGATAAAAGCCGTAGGCCATCCAGCTAAAGACAATCGCAGCTACCATGGCTGCCAGTCCCCAGACCTGCTGCCAGCGAATGCGGTGGTGCGCAATAGTATCCATGATGATTTCTCGAAATATCTGATGAATTGTTGTGTGGAGTATCAGCTCCACACATTTCTGTGACCGGACTAAACTTGCAGTACCCAGGCCGAGCGGTTATCGACACTGAAGAAAGCAGCTGGTACCACGGGAATGTTTACGCCCAAAGTCACGAAGGCAGCCCGAATGGCTGTGGCATGGGCTGCTTCATTCGTCCCAATGCTAGCTCCGGCTGTAATCAAAGCCGGAGTCTTGAGTTTGGCAGCTTCCAGGGTGTAGGCGATCGCTGCATCGGTCTCCAAGGCTAGGGCTAGTTTGGCAATATTTACATCAGAATCCACATTCCCCTCACCCTTTTGAATATAGGCAGAGAGATCGTAGCTAGATTCGGCTTTCACTGGCTTACCACCAAGGCTAGCTACTGCTTTGCTCAGGACATCTCGATGCTTTTCATGATCTTTGAGATTGCTCACGGCCACATTTAAAACCGCCTTACCCACATCCGTGTTACTCAGCTTCCCGGCGGCATAGTTGTATGCCCAGATAGCCTGATGTTCGTAGTAAAGTCCGTTATTTAGTACTTTAATATCGTTGTTGCGATCCTGAGCTTTGCTCTTGCTGGGAGCGGCATGCACCGCAGAGCCTAGTATAGGAAGGCCCATGGCAGTGGCTAGTCCCGTAGCCGCGCCCACCAGCAAAATGCCGCGGCGAGACATGCGGTTGCTGGTAGTTTGAATGATCAGTTCTTGAGAATCCACAGTAAATCCCTCTCTTGGAATGGCTTTTCTAGGTATACGAACCATGGAGATGATTGGATCTGTCCTACCTAAAAATTTTTGCAGCTATTTTTCCCCAACAGATCCACCCCATGCTGCCCAGCGTAGATCCAGTCAACCAGCAGCCACGGGAAAGAGACTGCTGGCCACCGTACCTTCACCGATCACAATCATTAACTATGGAACGTTTTTTAGGAGCATTCGAGCATTCTTTTTGGCTATATGACCAATTACGGCCAGTGCATTTTGCCAGTACGGCCAAGCTCCAAGGCTCTTTTAGCTTGGAGCAATTACGCGCCTCCCTCGCCAGACTCCAGCGCCGTCACCCCCTATTGCGCGTGGGGATTGTTCTCGACCCCACTGGCCAGCCTAAATTTGTCGAACAATGGGCCGAAATTCCGGTGCGGGTAGTGACTAGAACCGATGGAGACCAATGGCAACAAGAACTAGCGGTGGAAATGTCCCGATCGTTCGATTGGCGAACTGCGCCATTAGTGCGAGTAGTGCTTTTGCAAGCAGGTCAGGATGCGGAATTAATTTTATCTTGTCACCATTCGGTCGGCGATGGTTTATCGGGTGCGCTGATGCTCCGTGATCTTGTCCGGGGGCTGAGGGACGAACGAACAGAGTATCAATCTTTATCGGCAGCTTTACCGATCGAAAAAACCCTGTTGAATTCATCTATTCTCGATTCCGAGGTATTAGGCCAAAATTATGTCATGGAATCCGCTGATTCTGTTGCGACCAGAAGCTTACCCCATGTGCGCACGGCCCTCCTATCTGCCGAGTTGACCCAGCATTTAATCATCCGAAGCCGCCAGGAGCAAACTACCGTGCATGGAGCGATCGGTGCGGCTTTTCTATTAGCCTTGGCCCAACAAGGGGAAACTGCGACCAGTCAGCTCAAATGTTTATCGCCCATCAACGTGCGATCGCACTTATCCCTATCGAGTCCAGAGGACGTAGGGCTTTATATTAACTATGGTTTGACCCAGCATGAGCTGAGTTCTGATTCATCATTTTGGACAATTGCTCGATCAATCAAAGCCCAGCTGGCCCAGCTATCTACTCTCCAATTGCTGTTTGACAAACTACTGCAGCGGCAACGGTTTTTGTCAACACTGCCCGAGGCATCAACCGTTGTGCAAGCCATGCAGCAGCAACATGGCTATGATTTATTATTGACAAATTTGGGACGACTACCTTTGGAACAACGATTTGGTGATATTCATATCGCAGAGTTTTATGGGCCAGCGGTGATGACTGGTATGGATCAAGAACAAGTGGTGGGCGTATCCACCTGGGGTGATCGGCTATCACTGACGGTTTTGTCCCCATCCACCACTACTAACTCTGAATCTGCAACGGCTTTGCTAACGGCAAGTCTACAACTACTAGAGCAGTTTTCTATACATGCTTTAGTTTAGATATTGATTCCATCTTGCCTAATTAAACAATTTGTCGAGCCATGAATTTGGAGAACAAACCAGTTGGATCGGCAGCTAGATCGGTAAAACTTCCCTGCTGCACAACCTGACCACCATGCAACACATAAATGCGATCGGCATTTTGAATGGTACTCAATCGATGGGCAATGACCACCCGCGTCACATGAAGTTTATCCAAACTCTCACTGACGATTGCCTGAGTCATATTATCCAGCGCACTAGTGGCCTCATCAAAGAACAGAATCCGAGGCTGATGTACCAGTGCCCGAGCAATTAGTAAGCGCTGCCGCTGACCGCCAGAAATATTGCCGCCGCCCTCACTAACCATTGTATGCATCTGCATGGGCATCTTCTCGATATCCTCAGCCAAACCAGCCATCCGCGCTGCCGCCCAGGCATCATCTAGAGTAATTTGACCACTACCGCCAATATTTTCAAAGATCGATGCCGAAGTCAGCTGACCCTGTTGCAGCACTACCCCCAACTGTCGGCGCACCACATCCACATCTAAACCAGCTAGATCTTGACCATCATAAAAAATCGCACCGGTTTGGGGCGCTTCAAACCCTAACAGTAACCGGAGAATTGTCGATTTACCGCTACCAGAGGCTCCGACTAGAGCAATGAATTCTCCTGGTGCAGCTTGGATGCTGATGTCATTCAAAATTAGTGGCGCATCTGGCTGATAGCGAAAAGTAACCCGCTCGATCGCAATCTTCCCCAACAATCTACCAGGGTCGGCCTTGGTCAGATCAATTTCTGGGACAGCCTGCAAAATGGGTTGAGTCCGCTGCCATTGAGGAATGACTTGGAGAATTTCGGTGATCGTATTGCTCAGCAGCGTGGTGCCTTGAGTAAAGCGACCGAAGGCGCTATTAAAAGCCAAAAAGGTGCCCAGGGAAAAGGCGACCGCCTCGGTACCAGCAGGCACTGGGCGATCTAACATCCGAATCGCAAACCAAAAAAGTAGTCCGGAAGTGGCGATCGGCATCACCGTATTGAACAGCACCACGAAATCCTCGATCGACTGGGTGCTCAATTCTAGCTTGACCTGCTGGGCAAACCTCTTACTCCAGGCCGCAAAAGCTCGCTCCTCGGCTCCGGCAATATGGATTTTAGCGATACCGTTCATCAGTTGCACGGTTTGACCAAAAATTTCACCCCGAATTTCTAGCAAAGGGCGGACTTTAGCGAGCAGCAAAATACCACAAATGGTAGTAACTACAATCATCACCAGGGCCACCCCAACGGCAACTAAGGCTAACTCGTAGCTGTAATAAAAAAGCTGGGCTAGATAGAATAAGGTGAAAAAACTACCAACCAAGTTGACTAAATTGCGGCCACTGAGCTGGCGGCGAATGGTGCTGACCGAAGATACCCGAGATTGGAGATCGCCAGTGGTATATTGCCGGAAAAAAGTAACTGGCAAATTCAATAGTCGGTCCCAGACCCCAGTTTGGGTGCTGTGATCGGTAGTGGTTTCCAACCGGAGCAAAGAAAACCCCTGAGCCAGTTGGAAACAGGCCGTGCCGATCGCCGCCACCAACAGTCCCAGCCCCACTTGCAGCAACAAACCGCGATCGCTATCGGGAATAGCACTATCCATAATAATCAGAGTGGCTTGGGGAGTCACTAATCCCAGCAGAGCCACCGCAATACCCGTAAAAGCAATGGCCAGGATATCGCCTTGCCGACCCTGCAAGCTGAACTTGAGGATATCGATCGCCCGCATTGCTCGATCTGGTAAAGAACGATACAACATATAGGCCACCGGCGAAATCATGGTAGCTAAAGATTCATTGACTGGTTGAACACCATGATGTGGCGGCTGGAAAACTTCGTATCTACGGCCCTTGGCGGGTAGCAGGGCAATTGGTTGGGGTTCATCTTTGAGATAGGCAATCAGTGGGCCATGATCCTGCTCCCACCAACGATCGCGCAACAGCACCCGGCGCATCCGCAGGTGTGAAGCCCGCACAATGGCAGCCAAGGGATCTTTGCTTTGGATCGATCGATCCGCTGGAGCTGGTGGTCGAATCTCTAAGCCTAAGGTGCGCCCGACAGCGCCCACCACGTGCAGCAGTGGATCGCCAGTGGTAGCAAAGCGCCGCTGGGGAGTTGGTAAGGTGCCAGCGAGAGTTTCGAGGGTATCGAGGGTGACCTGTTCGTTGAGCTGAACGCGAGCCGTTAGGCGCTCCTGCTCTACTTGCTGCTGACGAATATTACTGAGTTGGATGCTCTGAAACAGGCATTGATGAAACCGTTCTAACCCAGCCAGCAGTGCTGTTGCCGGAACATTGGCAATCGGGCAAGTCGCAATTTGGGTTTCGCCGAGAGAAGATAACCAAACATCGGCTGGCAAAAGCAGGGCTTCGGCAGTCAGAGCTATTTCATCGATGCCTTGCCAACAGGCGGTGCCCGCTTGCATTTCTACCCAGCAAACTTCGGTGGTTTGGAGAGTTTGTCGATCGATTAAGGAGTAATAGGCAGCAGCATTGGCTGGCATGGGATCCTTAGGAAACGGTTGAGTCGCCAGGATGGGGGCTAACAGATCGAACCAGCCCCTTAGCCAAGCGGCGATGGATGGGTCATCGCGATCGCAGAGTTCTTGCCAGCATTCCGGATCTAGTGCGAGGATTTGGGCCGTACCAAGGGGGACGGCGAGAAGTTGAGCGGAGGTACCGCTGGCTCCGAACATCGCTGCCTGAGATTCTATGGTGCATAGGTATTGGCGTGGCCCGTAGTTCCGGGAGGTATCTGCTGGAGGATCGCCAGATGGAGTGGCGACCACAAAAATGGCAACGGCTCCAGATTCTACCACCCAAACTTGCTGGGGATTCTGGAGAACCAGCGGCTGATAGCCATGCCGCTGGTGGTTGGTGCCGCGCAGTTTGCTCATGATATTGCCCCACCTTCAGTGCTGATTAATTTGGCATAAACACCGGGTACAGACCAGAGATCTTGATGGGTGCCGCGCTGAACGACCTGACCTCGATCGAACACCACAATTTCGTCGCAATCCCGGATAGTGCTGAGACGGTGGGCGACGATGATACAGGTACAGCCCCGGCGGCGCAGGTGACCGTCGATAATTTGTTCCGTCTCCGCATCGAGGGCGCTGGTGGCTTCGTCCATCACTAAAATACTAGGATTGTTGACTAGGGCGCGGGCGATTTCTAAGCGCTGGCGTTGGCCTCCACTGAGATTCACACCGCCTTCACTGAGTTGGCTATCGTAGCCACCCGCTAGAGCCAAGATGGTACTTTCGATCGCCGCATCGGCACAGGCCGCCTGGATTTGTTTTTGGGTGATGGTGGTATCCCACAGGGTTAAGTTGTCCCGCACCGTGCAGCCAAAAAGTGCAATATCCTGTTCCACCATGGAGACGGAGTTAGTCAGAATCTGATGGGGAATAGTCGATCGGGGTTGGTCATCGAAGATTACTTCCCCGGCCCAAGGCTGATAAAGTCCACTGACTAGCTTGGCGACTGTGGATTTGCCAGAGCCGCTACTGCCTACCAGAGCAATGCGTTGACCGGGTTGGATCGTGAGATTAAAGTCCGTAATCAGCGGGGGGGCGAGGCGGCTGTAGCCAAAGGTTAGTTGGCGCAGTTCTACCCGGCCTTGGAGCTTGGGGGTGGCCGATTGGAGGGCCGGTTGGAGGTTGGGATGTTTGGTGGCCAGGAGGGGGTCGATCGGGTTATCCAGCACATCATCTAGCCGTACCAAGTCGCCCTCTAGTTCTTGGAGAGTGGTGGCAAAGCTGACTAGGTTGTTAACGGGTTGTTGGAAGCCCAGCATCAGACCCTGGAAAGCAATTAACATACCGATCGAGAGGTGTCCATCCATCACTCGGAAGCCGCCGATGATCAGTAACCCAGCGGAAGAGAGAGCCGAAAGCAGCACGGGTAAGACGGAGAAGGCTTGGTTCGTAGATTCTAGGGTTTGCTGGGAGTTGAGGGCTTTGGTGTAGTAGCCAGACCACCGGGCAAAGAAATCCGATTCCAAGGCCGAGGCTTTGAGGGTTTCGATGCTTTGGAGAGCGGCGATCGACACACCAATAGCTTTGCCCTGTTCCATCATTAAACGCTGGTTGGCATCGATCCGCTGCCGAGATATTTTGCGCAGGACAAGGATGTTGATCGCGGCAAAGCTAATAATCATTAGGGTTAGCACCCAATCGTATTGCACCATCATAGCTGCATAAAAAAGCACCATCAGGGTATCGATCGCCGTGGTCGCTAGTTTGCCCGAGAGGATATCGGCAACAAAGTCATTCAGGTGGGCACGGTTGCTAATTTCTCCGGCGAAGCGCTGGGCGTAGAAACTCATGGGCAGGCGCAGGATATGCCAGAGGAAGCGGCTGGACATGCCCACGGTTAGTTTGACTTTCAGTTTACGCAGGTAGCGCAGGCGCAGCAGGGTAATGGCCACCTGGAAGAAAGCAGCGATGCCCATAGACCAAAGCAGCGGAAACAGCCAAGTTCGGCGGCCTTCCACCAAAATCTCATCCACAAAGACTTGGCTGAAAACAGGAATCACTAGGCCGATCAGGGTCAAAAAGAAACCAGTGATGGTGCAATAGAGCAGTGCGCCTTGGGATCCCCGGAGTCTTTTCCAGAGGGCCGCAACCATGCTGGGTTTGCTGCCTTTTTTTTGGAATTCTGGGCCGGGGGCAAAGGTTAGTACCACGCCCGTATAGCCTTCGTCGAATTCTGTGCTGGTAATTTGGCGGGGGCCGCTGGCCGGGTCGTTGATATATACTCGATCGCCCCGGAAGCCTTCCACTACAATAAAGTGATTGAAATGCCAAAAAATAATGTAGGGCAAGGTCAATTCGGCGAGTTGCTCTAGCTCTTTTTTGAAACCCTTGGCTTCCAGTCCGTACATTTTGGCGGCTTTGATCATGTTAGAGGCTTTGCTACCATCCCGAGATACACCGCAGTCATACCGCAGTTGGGGCAGGGGCAAAATGCGGCCATGGTAGGCCAGGATGGTGCCGAGGGCAGCTGCTCCACATTCTACGGCTTCCATTTGCAGGACGGTGGGTGTCCGCACCCGCCTCGTTTTGGGGAGGATTTTGGGGGTGGCCACGGTGATACTGGTGGTATTAGTCCAAGCCACTGATATTCCTCAAGATTGGTAATACAAAGGTGATGGGGGCGCGTTCTTCGACTTTGACCCGCACAATCGTAGTGGTGCCGGGGGTGATTTTGCCCCCAGGGCCGGTGGAGGAAGACCATTGGTAGCCGCTGGCGGTGTTCGGATCGGGTGCTAGTTGGGCGGTGACTTGGATTAATCCTTCGCGTTTTTTGGCCAAGGCATCGGCTAGGTCTGGGTTGCCAATTTCGTGGGCGACGGTTGCGCTGGTGATCGGAAAGCGAGAGACGGCAGTGACTTTGCCGACGATGCCGCCGAAGCGCTCCCGCTTGACGGTTTGGGGGGTGAGCTGAATAGACATGCCGGGTTGGATTTTTTTGCCTTCGGCGATGGTGAAGTAGGTGATGCTGGAGAGGTCTTTGCTGGGGTTTTCGACTTCGATCGTGGCCAACCGCCCGCCAGCGGCAACGACTTCGCCCGGTCGTTGGGTGACTTCTAGGACGCGGCCACTATGGGGACTAATAATTTGGCTGCTGCTGCCGATCTGGGCTTCTAGTTTGGCAATTTCGCGCTGGAGTTCAGCCACTTGGTTAGTGCGGCTGGTGGTGTCTTGATAGTTTTGTTTAGATTGGCTGGCTTCGCGGCTATCGAGGTTTTTTAGTTCGGTTTGGAGTTTGACAATTTCGTTTTGGTTGCGCAGGTAGGTTTCTTGAATGCTGGATTCTTCTTGTTCGAGTTTTTGCAGATCGGTACGACTGCTGGTAATGGCGTTTTGGTTGTTGATATAGCGCTCTTGAATATCATTTTCTTTGGTATCGGTTTCTTTGTATTGAGTGTTGAGTTGGGCGATATCTTCTTGTTTTTTTTGATATTCTTGCTCGGCGCGTAGGTATACTTCTTGACTGATTACGCCTTGGGCATAGATTTCTTTGAATTTGGTGGCGCGACTGCGCAGGATGGGGAGTTGGCTGGTGGCTATTTCGATTTGCTGTTGGAGGCTGGTGCGCTGCTGTTGGATGGCGGCTTGGCCTTTTTGTTGGAGGATGGGGCTGAGTTCTTGGAGTCCGGTGATTTTCTGTTGGAGCTGGCGGCGCTGCTGTTGGATGAATTGTTGGCTTTTGGCTTTGAGGGTGGGGGCGAGTGCTTGCAGTTCTTGGATGCGGGCGCTGGTGGTTTGGCGCTGTTGGGCGATAGTTTGTTTTTCTCGATCGATGCCGTTGAGCTGCAAGGTTTTGCTGGCTTGGTTTTGGCTTTGAAGTTCTTGGAGTTTGGCTTGCTGCTGTTGGAGCTGTTTGCGCAGTTCGCCTTGGTCGATCGTGCCGATAATTTGGTCTTTCTTGATGGTATCGTTGGCTTTGATGGTGAGGGTGCTGAGCTGTCCAGCACTTTTGATTTGCAGGGGCACTACGTTGCTAGGATAGATTAGGATGCCTTGCCCATCGACGGTGACTGGAATGCGGCCCAGGATGCTCCAGGCTCCGCCAGTGATGGTGGTGAGGGCGATCGCGGCGATCGGCAACAGACTCTTAGGGCTAATTACCTTCATTAGCTGATCTAGAGCTTCTGGAGAGGAAAGTCTCTCTAGTGATTCGTCACGGAAAAGCTGGCGCTTGGATTTGAGCATAATTATAATGGGGTGTATACTAATCCTGCTAAGAACTCATCAGCAATGATGCTTTGGCAATGGCTTCTATGGCGATCGCTGTCGTGAGTTCTTGAGAGCCATAATGGTTCGTAGTATCCACAAAAAAAGACTTGGTCGGCCATGAGCCATCAGCACTTTGGGTATCGATAATTATTTCGATCCATTCTGTAAGCTCATGGGTGAACTTGCCGAAGTTTAGTAATGAGGCGATCGCCAGGATGATTGAAAATATATCCGAAGGATATTGGCTTGTGTTAAGACTACGCAGTATTTTTTCTGCGATGTTATTTCGTGATGGCTCTAGGGAGTAAGCTCCGGATGCATAGGCTCTGGAAACCAAGTAATAGAAAGCGAACGAATTGGGGAAATAGTCGCATGATTGAGCTTCTTTGCCACAAACAATAACGTTGTTGATATAGTCGCTTGTATCCTTTGTCTTTGAACTATCTCCTAGATACAGAAGGATGTTGGCATTAACCCCACAACAAATATTATTGTAGAGAGGGACATTGTCTTGTTCTTCGAGCAATGATTCTCTGATTAAAAGCCATGTAGGGAATACTCCTTCAGTTGCCATGGATTCATAAAAAAGTGCCTGGTTGTCCGAAAAATCAATGTTGTTTAGTTTTAATGCATGAGATGCACAGGCTGTATCATCGAGATCGGGGGCTAGCCTCATGTCGATACGTCTGAATAGACCGTTCATGTAAATGATCTTTGAATTATTCTTGGAGTAGAATCTCCATGTGCTATGTTCCTCCATAGTATTTAGCAAGAAATCCAATGATTTTTTGATCATGTCATCCACTTTGAGATCACCCCTGATAGACGAAATTGAATATAGAATAAAGGTGGTGACGTAGGGAGAGCTGGCTGGGCAAGACTTGGATTTCGTCATGGAGCTTTCTGGTGAAACCTTGGTCTCGAACTCACCATGATTGAGCTGATTGCAATACAAGAAATTGATTGCATGAAGCAATGAAGTATTCCAGTGAGCTAAATGATTCATTCTCATGTTGAATTTTTACAAGACATTGATGCGGCTGTTGGCAATTATTCCCCCCGAACTGTATTCTAGTGCTGATCAAGTGGTAGGCTAGTTAGAGGGCAAGCCAAAGTAATAGGATCTAGTGTTTCTAGACCCCTGACCCAAGGTGCTAAGCGACCAGGAATCACTTGTAGTGTGCCATCCGGTTGTAATGTGGCAATTTTGTTGCGTTCATCATAGAGTGCAACGGTACATTTACCCACATCACCATTAGCCCGAATGATCAGAGAGTTAGGGCGAGAAGCATAGCAAATATAGTCATTTGGCAGGTCTCCGTTTTGAGGGGAATTGCTATGTTCTCCAAACAGTTTGCTTTTTAGAGTGGTCATTACTAGATCGTGTTCCGAATGTGAAAGGCTTTTGATGTTGTTATCATTAGCTCCACCAAGTCGTTCGATCGCTTTGAAGAAAACTGAGAATCTAGAGTCGGGTAAAAATTCTCGCTTGATATCTTCAAGCAATGGGTCTAGAAGAGTCCAGGTATCAGCAGTGACATGAAGCCTCAAGGTGATGTTGACTGGCAGTGAGCTATCGCGAATGGCTAATAGATTAGACCATATTCGATCAAAGGTACTTGCCCCATCAGCACGGAGGCGACTCCGATCGTGTACTTCCCTCGGCCCATCCAGTGAGATCTGGTAAGTCCTAACACCAGCATTTGACAAATTGGATGCTGTTTCAAGATCCAAAAGATAAGCATTAGTAGTCATGCCACTACTGTATTGTAGATTAGGGAAGATATAAGTCCTTGCCATTAAAAAATGAGAAATATCTAGAATAACATCTTTGGCCATGAGTGGCTCTCCGCCAAACCATTCGACATTTATATAGTCCAACTCTGGGCAACGTCTATCAAGAAAAGACTTTAATCCACTAAGAACTGAACTTTTCATTCGCCCAACCGCAAAATCCTCATAACAGTATGTACAGCGGAAATTGCAATTCTCTGTTGGCAGTATAATTAGTGAGAGAAGACGATTGGATGTGAGTGCTCTGTTCATTCCTGGTAGATCTTGAGGTTTTTCGATGGTCACTTTACCTCGATCGTCTAAGCCAAAATTATTAATGGCTGCAGAATTAATAATGGGATTACTCAGGGTTTTCATAGCTTTGAATTAATTGGTTGTGATAATAAGGTGTTTGGGATGCGGTTGTGGCTTGGATCTCGATTACACCCCCAATGTTCCATCGGCAGCAAGCCAGCGATGTGCAAACCATAAGTAAGCTTTGGCCGATAATGGTTTGCCTGGTTCATAAACAATCTTGATGTGGTGTAGTGTCCTGACAATAGTGCTTCTAAAGGTGGGGTAAAGAAATGATGCACCCAACCTTACATCATCAGGCCATATATCTGAACATGATTTCTCTTCTGAGTAGCCAATCCAGTTGATCAAAGCATTCATTTCTTGGGCTGTGCATAATTTATGCTGAACTAAGAATTCAAGAAAAGCTTGCCATTTTGGAGAGTGCTTAGTATTGTCATTGATGTAGCATTCAATTCCGATCTTGGGATAAACGCTATCTTTTATACTGATGCTGACCGCCGGCCGATCTATGAAGCCTGCTATCTCATTTAGAATGGAATCGATTTCTTTGGTGCATTCCAAGCATTCGATACTTTTTAGATAGTTTGGTATTTCTAGTGTCTCGATTCCACTTATGCATATTCTGACTGATTGAGACTCGGATGGCCTTGGTAACATAATACCAATCTGGAATACATTGCCTTTGTCAGGTAAAAGCTGGAAGCATTTTCTCAGTCTTTGTTTGGTTGCGTCTTCTAGAGACTCTTGCATCAGTGGCTCAAGCGCATTATCGATTACCCATTCAAAGCTCTCGGGTGTTTTCCAAGGTGTATCTTTATGATACCCACCGTTAATACCGTTAGGGGAGAAGAAGAAACTTGGTGTTGGTGTATCCTTGTCGGAATCATTGATATCAAATTCCAGCCAAGCATTTCTTACTTTTTGATGCAAAATAGATTGCTCAAGATTCCAGCTGTTGATAAAACTCTCTATGCTCCTCCAAATTGGGCTGTCGCCAGAAAAATACTGAATGCTTTTGATCTTTTCACTCCAAAGTTGTCTATCCTTGCTGGGTGGACTCAAGCAAATGCAAAAATCTGTCCTATCCCCACTTTTGCCAAGATGGCATTCGAATCCTGCTTCGGATGTAGTCGGAAGATTTAGTAGCTCCCGTGATATTTCTAGAATTTTTTGTAGGGTATTGATACTTGTGATATCAGGACTCAGCCAAGGACTTGTTATCGAAACAGAATTTTCTAGGGAGTTTTTCATTTTTCCTTTATAGAGCAAAGGTTTGCAAGGTGCTTGATGGCTAATGGCTAAAAGAAAGTAAGAAGTGGAATTCCAGGACTCCACTTCTCATATTCTCTCGAAAAAAGATCATTAGGGATGATGGTTAAATTGGGTGAATGAAGCCGCTCTATCTAGTGAGCTGCACCACAATTGCCAATATTTACAGTCGGCCCCCATCCGCCAGCAACAGATTCCAGCTCAGCTTCAGATAATTCTGATTCCTGAATTGGCTGAGGAGGGATAACTAAGTAAAGGACATTGGAACTCTCCTCAAGCACTCGCAACTCGATACTGTCTGGCAGACTAATACCTTCTTCTATCAGGGCAGACCTTGAATTAGTTATTAATTCTTGCTTGAAAGCCGGATTTTGCCAAGATTTTGCAATCAAGCGTTCTTCGATTTCTTTTCTGGTCATTGAGTTACTCATTTTTCTTACCTGTTTATTGAGTTGGTAGTTGAAGATCAAGGCAACGTTGTGAAGATCACGCGCTATATCTAAAGGACAGAAGGAGCGACGGACAGAACTTCATTGCGTTTTAGGTGCCAAATGGAATGGCTGTATCAAAATAATACTTTTCCCATTCTAGAATTGCAATGCATTTTCTTTGGGTGAGCACTCTCTTTATTCTTGCTTTGATATAAAAAAGACACCTTTGCAATGCAGTGAAATACTTTGCACCATGAAGGCACCATTGAAAATAACAAAAACCTCTTGATTTTGAGCTAGAGAATTCTTGATTTACTGGTAATCAGGAATCCAACCGTAAGGGCCGGGTCTTCCCCAGCCACCAGCAACAGATTCCAATTCATTTTCAGACATCTCCTCTGATATAATTGGCTGGGATGGAATAATTAAGTAAAAAACATCAGCACTTTCCTCAAGTACGTGTAGTTCGATACTGTCTGGCAGATTCACCCCTGCTTTTTTTAATGCCAAGCTTGAATCATTGATCAGTTCATGCTTGAAATTCGAGTCTTGCCAGCAGCGATCAATCAACTGTTGCTCTATTTCTTTTCTAGTCATTGGAGTGCTCATGTTGTTTAACTCAATTGATTATTGGATATATTCACTGTTCTGCTGACCTATGACAGCCAACCGGCAGGCCATAGGTTAACACCACCAGCAACAGATTCCAGCTCGGTATCAGATAACTCTTCTGTTTTAACTGGCTGAGCTGGAATAACCAAGTAAAAAACGTCAGAGCTTTCTTCGACTACATGCAGCTTAATACTACTTGGTAAATTTATTTTTTCTTTTCTTAAGGCTGAGATTGAATCATTAATCAGCTCTTGCCTAAAGGCTGAGTCTTGCCAACAGCGATCGATCAACTGTTGTTCTATTTCTTTTCTGGTTACAGAAGTATTCATGCCTTCACCTAGTTATTGAATCAATGGAATTTAGTGTTACCAGATTAAGAGGAGCTGGTTGTCGAGACCATGGTCATTGGGATACTCCTCCATTCTTATCATGCTTGCTAGCTCGAAATCACCTATTGACAGAATAGGGCTCAAGATCGCACTAACGTCAGGGAATTGCGACTTTTTTCGCTAGCTCTGATGGCCGATAATTGCGAGTGACAACTTGCGGACAACGCAGACAAGCAGACAGCCCTTCTTGGCTCCACCACCGACAATCGCGGCGAATAGCACAAGGAGGTAAGTTTTCTGCCACGATCGGCAAATCCTCAACCACCCTCTTCGCCAACCGACAATCCTGGCCATCAAAATGTTGACAGCCACTCTCTTCGCAAGGAGCAGCAATCCGCAGAACTTCTTCTAATGCAATTTCACTACCCACCCTCGACCTGAACTCTAGTGACGGATGGGTTCTTCTGAAATAGCTGATTTTGGGCGCATCAACCGTGCCTCCAGCCACTCCAAAAGCTTTACCTCCCTCCGAATCAGATCGAGCACTTGGACAAAGAGAATGAATCTTGGCTTTCTTTTCATCTATCATAAATCAGACCCCCATTTAGTTAATGGTCTCAAGGTATTGACTCATCTCAAACCACTGCTAATCCACACTCGAGATGTAATCCGAGGATTACATCTCGATAGGTAAATCGACATAATAGTGATTCAGTCCTGATGTATTCTATTCACGATGAAGTCCTAGAAGTGTGAAAATCGGTGGCATCCCGCCGGAGACTTCATCCAATTCAGTCTCAGATAACTCTTTTCTGGCCTTGGCATTGTCGATCGCTGTATCCAGCAGCTCATCAACACCTTCGTCAGCCAGATGATCGGGATTTTTGCGAGGTTGATTGTTATCTTCTTTAGATTGTCCGCTCATTTAGATTCACCTAACTCAAACAAGTATACAAGATTGAATACTACATTGCCTCTTCAATGCATACAATGCATTTTTCACAGATCGATGCTCTCTTATTTTTAGGTTATTTCACCCCATGAAAAAAAGTACTAGCAGATCTAGATAGCGCCGCACTCCAACTTTCGCACCATCTGAGCCAACATCAACTCAAAGCGCCGCCCCGCCAGACCCATCCGATCGATCGTCTCCACATCTAACTCATCCTCCTCCCCCCCCACATACACCCGTCGCCCATAGCCCAGCCGCCCATAGACCCCCTGCAACTGATAACCCATCACCACACAAAGCACCCGATAAAACCGCCCCGCAAAGCCCACATCCTGCTGCAACTTTGCCAACAGCAGCCGCCGAGGCACCGCCAACACCACCACCGCCGTCATTGCTTGCACCGTCACCCGTCCCAACCGGCCATCCAAAAATGGCGACTCCCCAAACAACGCCCCCTGACCCAACTGAGCCACCGCCTGACCGATTAGCTCCCGCTCCTCGATCGCCGCAAAAGCCTGCAACAAAGGATTTACTTTCGCCTCCTCCCAAAGCATCAGCAGACTGCCATCCAACACCAAAAATAAAGACTCAATCGCACTTCCAGCCCGCACCAACACCTCACCAGCTGCCACCTGCCGCAACTCGCCCATCGCCATCAACCATTCCACATCGCTATCATGAAACTCCCCAAACACCAGCCACACATCACGCAGCAGCTTCCCTTGGGCCAAATTCCGGCGCTCCAACCGGTGCAGCATTACCTGTAAGCGCCCTGCCCACAGAATCGCCAGAAACTTATAAAACCTTCCGGCAAAGCCCACATCAGCCCGAAGCCTGGCAGTCAGCTCCGCCACCGGCACCACCAAAACCGTACAAGCAGTTTTGGCCAACACCGCCCCCATCGGTAAAGGTGCCACCAAACCAGGCAACATCCCAAACACATCCCCGTCCTCCAAAGCGGCAATTTCTTGCTCCGCAGCGGCCCCTTCGATCGAGGCAAAAGCCCGCTGTAAAGGATTCAACTCCGCCGTAGCTAGCATTACCGCTGCCCGGCCATCCAGTAACAAACAAAGACAATCTTCTAGCCCCCCAGCAGAAACCAACACTGTCCCCGCTGACACTGTTCCCTGCACTCCGGCCTGCTTCAACCAAGTAATATCATCCGCTGCCAATTCCTGCAACAATACTTCCGTCATCACTTAAACCCTCATAAATTGATTATTTTTTAACTTCGTCACCAAGACTGCTAAGAGTTCAGCCCCATCCCTAGCCGCAATCTCCTCTAGGGTTAAATAACTCAAAGCCCGCACTAAATTGCGGGCTATCGTAGTGGTCTCCGATCCCTCCAAATAACTGATCGAACGATGAGCCTGCTCCAAATTCCTAGCCGCTGCCACAACTAGTCGTTGGAGCAAGTCAAAGGCTCCATCAGAAAGAGCTGGCTGACCGCGATAGTTAGCCAACCGACCACCAATCCTATATAAGGGCCAATTCTCCAACCCCAAAAAACGCAGAAACCAATCAGCCCGATACTCTCCGGTAGCCGATACCAACCCCCAGTAATCGGCCATTAGCTCGTCTAAGACGTTATTCTGCATCGATCCTAGACAGCGCTTTGTCCAGTAGTGTATTGATTCATGTTCCAATCTAATCTGCCGCGATCGCATCCGCCAGACCTCCTCGCTCCAGCCCATGGCCTCCGCTGCCACATTGCTATAAGGACTATTGCTCAAAATCATAAACCGATCTTGATAGAGTTCTTTTTGGGGTAATAGCCGTTGCCAAGCCACTTCCCACCTCTCTATCTGTTCCCCAGATTCCCAATCTGTCCGATAGCGCTGTACCCGATCCCAATTATTAAAACCCGCTACCATACAGGCGCCCATCGCTGCTGGAATAGGCTGAGGTTCATTACGGCGCAGCAAAGCCTGCACCAATCGCTCAAAATCCCCTCGATCGCCCGTAAAGATCACCGGAATCGGCCCAGCCCAGCTCTCCTGCATGAATAGCTCCAGTTGCTCTGGCGATCGCAGCTCCAAGCCCAGAATTCCCGCTGGCATCGGCAAACCCCGGCGCGTACTATCTAGGTACTCGGGTCGCTGGGATAAACCAGCTTCAATCGGCCATCTTAACTGCACTAAGCGCTGGCGCAAGCTCTCCCATACCCCAAGATCAGCGGCAGCCGCTAGATACTCTTGCCAGACTGATACATGCAGCTCCGGTTCCGGATTTACATCCTCATTGTGGACAAAAATATTCTGGTTATAGGCCAATAACTCTAAAGCCTCCGCATCATTCGCCCCATAATCTACTAGCACCCGATGGCGCTGTGTCCAGCGCTCTTGGGCAGTAGCCAAGAACCAAGATAGTGCTGTTGTAGCCATCTTAATCTCCGGGGTACTCCCGCCAGAGCGCGTTAGCGCTTGGCGGCGAGGGGGATAGGAGCGCGAATAGACGATTCCGCCTAAAGTGAAACTTTTGTTCCACAGAGCAACGGAAAGGCGGATGAGGAGGTGAGCAAAAGTGCAAGGTCTTTGTTAAAATAGACATGCAAGCAGAATAGAGACTTATTGTCCAGCGGTAATACGCACTGCAAGCAACCAGTACCTTGACAACATAATGTATGGGGTTCTCAAGAGGAGAGCTACCAATTGGTAGGCCCGTTCTTGAGGTAAAACATTGTACGGAAATAGGTGTAAACATTTAGATTACCTAATTGATTTTACAAACGACGGTGAGGACACATCGTTGCTGCTTGTGGAGGGCTAGAGGATACTCACCCGTTGAAGCAAGAAACTCTAATCGCGAGGTTAGAATCTCCCGCTACACCGTCAGGTTAGCGGTGAGAGTTGTCACTACACACTCACTCCCACCAATCGATCAGCCACTGCCCGCAAAGTTACGGAAATAGGATGTTGGGGATAGCGCAGGCAAAAAACGCCCTGGCTAGCCAGCTGGGCCACCTCGATCGCCAAAGGCAACACTCCAAGCACAGGAACTTGGTAAAGTTCCTCTACCTGCTGCTGGAGGTCTGCGGTCACCATCGTTGGTAGGGCTTTATTAATGAGCAAGGCCATCTTAGCTACTTGCAACTTACGAGCCACATCCACAGTCACCGCTGTGCCCTGAAAATCCTGGCTATCTGGGCGCAGAATAATTAGCAATAAATCTGCAATCCCAATCAACAGCAGTGTTTCTTCGTTCAACCCTGGATGGGTATCAATAAATAAATAGTCTAATTTCAAACTTCGAATCAGATCTTGCAGACCATCGTTAAGATGCACCACATCATAGCCCTCCCGCAAAATCCGGGCGATTTCGTTGGCCTTGATGCTGGCCGGTACCAAATGCAGAGCACCTCGGACTTCTTTACCCGAAGCAGTCTTCAGTGCAGGAGTGAGATCAATGGCTGCATCTTTCATGCCACAGCGTCCCCATAAATAGTCATTGAGTGTAAAGGTCATTTCTGCTGGTTGTAGGCCCCAAATCACATGAATACCCGGTGACTGAATATCCATATCGATAATGCCAACTCGCTGCCCCTGCATGGCAACCAGCGCTGCTAAATTGGCGATCGAATTAGATTTTCCGGTGCCGCCCCGAAACGAATGTACTGCAATAATTTCTGCCATTGTTGACTCCTATCGCTGTTGCGATCGTGAATTCTGTATGTATTTAAAACTCTAGCTAAACCCGCTCTTTCAGGGACTGCACCTGTTGCTGCAACCGTTGAAAATAATCTGTCTCCGTTTCAGCCCCATTCCGCTCGTGCTTGCGCAGTTGCTGAATTTTCAGCTGAAGCTGCTGAAAACGATCATTATCGGTAATTTCAGCCACATCTCGATCACGCCAAGTCCGATCAATTTCAATTCGCAGTGACTGCACCTGCGTCTTGAGCTGGCGACTCCGCCGATGTAACTCATCGGCCATTTTTAGAAAAGCCCGCACGAGCTGTCCCAAATCATCAGGTGTTGCGGCAAACTCTGCTAAATCTTGATGCATTTGCTCTATTGAAGCTTCTTCATCATCTTTTCCTAAGGACTGGGCGGCGGTCGTTAACCCCTGAATCGGTCGCGAGATACAGATCCCTAGCAACAAAGCTGTCAGTGCGGCAATCAGGCTCACACTAACTACCCCCTGTAAATTCAGCCAGGTAATATCTACTAATGGTGCCCGAAACTCTTTCTGAGACTGGCTGATCCCTAGTACCCACGGCTGTGTACTCAAGGTAGCGAAGCCAATAATCTGGGGGCTACGATCGGGTGAAGGCCGACTGCGCAGGTATCCCGAACTCTTAGTAGCCAAAACATATAGCCAGTCCGGGGCAGCATCGACTATTTTTTGGTAGAGCAAAGGCAATTGGGGGTGGCTGACAATCGTGCCTTGTTCGTCCACCAAAAAAAATTGACCGGTAGTTGCAGGCGCAATTCCACGATTCACCACAGTCCAAATTTCCACCCCGCGCAACTTCAATAGCACGGCTCCAGAACCTAACCGATGAGCCACAAACATGCCCGGATAGTCCCACACATTGCTATGTAGGCGGCTAAACACCTCCCGATCCGGCAGACTATAAGTCCGCCCAATAAACTGGGGCATAGTGGCTGTCAGGCAGTGCCCCTCCCGATCGAGAAGCAGAATAGCCTCTACATCCTGATGGGCAGCCACGATTTCTGTCAGCTGGGGTAAAACTGGCGAAGCAGCTGACGGCGCTGTTATATATTTAGTTACATCCATCCGCCGACTAATTGTTTCAGCCAAATGTTGACGTTCTAATAGGAGGTGATCGAAACGCCGGGCAGCATTGCTAGCCAATAGCTCCACTTGACGGTATGCACTATTTGTACTAATAGTCGCGATCTGTTGTAAATTAAAATAGGCTGAAATAGCCATGGGCAGAACCACTGACAGGATCATGGCTATGGCGATTTTGGAGGCGATCGACCAATTTTGGTAGAATAATTTAGTAAATAATTTCATGGTGTACTTCCACTGTGCTGAGACTTGCGCCAGATCGATGGAGTAGTGCCGCAATGCTGGCGAAACTGTCGAAAGAAATGTCCTTCGTTTTGGTAGCCAGTGGCAATCGCAATTTGATTGACACTCTGATCCGTGTCTCGTAGCAGATGACAAGCTAGGGCAATTCGGCGTTTGATAATCCAGTGGTTAACAGTTTGCCCAGTACAACGCCGTACCAAATCGGTTAAATAAGATGGGCAATAGCCGATAGCTGTGGCCACATCTCTCAGGCTAATGGAGCGAGCATAATTTTCTTCAATAAACCGAAATACTTCCTCTAGCTGCGGAACGCTCGGCAAAACCGACTCTTCCTGGGGGCGCACGGTTCGCTCCACAGCTGTCTCCACTGGGCGAATCAGTAAGCAATTAAAGGAAAGATCGCTGTTCTGCTCTTGAATCAGGGTGATTTCTAACATCAACTCACTATCGATTGCTGTGGCATGTCGGTCGGTAAAACATAGTTCTGGAGAGCTTCGTGTCGACCAGATTTGAGCGAAATTCACCAATGGTAATGCTTGTACCGTCATGGCTAATAGATCTGTACCGGAGCAGTCTAAAAACTTACATGCCGATGGATTTCCATAGATGAAGTACCCCTGGGTATCGATCAATAGGGCAGCATCTTCCAGTCGATCTAGCAGACTCACTAATAAACTTGAGCACCTATTTAATGGTTCCATTAATCACCCCCTATATTATTAGCACTCATGATGTAGACCATTTTGCGACCCGAAGAAAGAACCAAATCCTATAAGAGCTAGCTCTATTTGTGCCAACTGAGAACGTATACGCTTCAAAACACGAAATGGATTCATATCAGTGAAAAAAATATTTGAGTTGTAGCGGTTTCGTACCTGGTAAGTTACAGTCCTGGGCTTCAATCTCTTACATGGCAACCTTTCATGTACCTCCGATGGAGAAGAACCGCTGTGGGGGATACTTATTATAAATTAATAAAATTTTATGTGTAAAACACCAAAAAGAAGTCTTTTGGGATAAATGAGATCAATAACAGAACAAGAAGACTATAATCTGTATATATACTCAGAAATCTGTATATATACTCAGAAGCCACAATGTATATGTCCCTGTTGCCGCATCTTCGAGCGGACATGGCTAGAGATTATGTCATTACCGCAAGAATTTAGGGGATAATGGCTGTCAAATGGTTTGCCAAATGTCCTCACCGTCTTGGCGGCCCTGCCCAACTCGCCCGCAGTAATCCTCATGTCCATCACCGCCGCTCCCGACCAGATCGATCGGATCGTCCAGAACCATCACCAAAACCCCTATGAAGTGCTCGGCCCGCACCAGGTAGAAAAGGAAGGCAAATCCTACTGGGTAGTGCGTACCTATCAACCCAACGCCAGCGCCGTCTGGGTTCTGTTACCCGAGGAACGGCGGGAATACCCCATGATGACCCAGCACCATCCCCACTTCTTTGAATGCTCGATCGATGTGGCTCAGCTAGGGGACTATCAGCTAAAAATCAAAGAAGGTGATCATGAGCGGGTGGTCTTCGACCCCTATGCCTTTACTTCGCCAGTTTTGACCGACTTCGATACTCACCTTTTTGGCGAAGGGAACCACCACCGCATCTACGAAAAAATGGGTGCCCACCTAATCGAGCAGGGTGGAGTCCAGGGCGTTTACTTCGCCGTTTGGGCACCCAATGCGCGCAACGTTTCGATCCTGGGAGATTTTAATAACTGGGATGGGCGACTGCACCAGATGGCCCTGGGTGGTAACGGTATCTGGTCGCTCTTTATCCCCAGTTTGGGCGTAGGCACTGCCTACAAGTATGAAGTAAAAAACCAGGACGGCCACCCCTACGAAAAATCCGACCCCTACGGTTTTCAGCAAGAAGTCCGGCCTAAGACCGCCTCGATTGTCACGGATCTGGCCAGCTACCAGTGGCAAGATGGAGACTGGCTCGAAAATCGGCGCAATGCGGATACTCTGGCCAAACCGATCGCCGTCTATGAATGCCATATTGGTTCCTGGCTGCATGGCGCTGCCGATCAACCTGCCATGCTCCCCGATGGTTCCACCGAACCGACGGTGATCGTCTCGGAAAATAAACCCGGTGCCCGCTTCTTAACTTACCGAGAACTTGCCGATCAACTGATTCCCTACGTCCAAGAACTGGGTTTCACCCATATCGAACTATTACCCGTAGCCGAGCATCCCTTTGACGGTTCCTGGGGTTATCAGGTTACTGGTTACTACGCGGCCACCTCCCGCTACGGCACGCCCCAAGACTTGATGTACTTTATCGATCGCTGTCACCAGGCCAATATTGGGGTGATTGTGGACTGGGTGCCAGGTCATTTCCCCAAGGATGGCCATGGTTTGGCCTTCTTTGATGGTTCTCATTTGTATGAACATTCCGACCCTCGCCAAGGCGAACATAAGGAATGGGGTACCTTGGTCTTTAACTATGGTCGCAACGAAGTGCGGAACTTCTTGGTGGCCAATGTGCTTTTCTGGTTCGATAAATACCACATCGACGGTATCCGTGTCGATGCAGTAGCCTCGATGCTGTATCGGGATTACTGCCGGGAGCCCGGTGAATGGTTGCCCAACCAATATGGCGGTCGGGAAAATATCGAAGCTGCGGACTTCCTGCGTCAGGTCAACCATACGCTGTTTAGCAATTTCCCTGGGGCTCTGAGTATTGCCGAAGAATCCACTTCTTGGCCGATGGTTTCCTGGCCTACCTATGTGGGTGGTCTGGGTTTCAACCTGAAGTGGAACATGGGCTGGATGCACGATATGTTGGACTACTTCTCCATGGATCCCTGGTTCCGGCAGTTCCATCAGAACAACCTGACCTTTAGTATGTGGTACCACCACAGCGAAAACTTTATGCTGGCTCTGTCCCATGATGAGGTGGTACATGGCAAGAGCAATATGCTGAACAAGATGCCCGGTGACGACTGGCAGAAGTTCGCCAATCTGCGCTGTTTGTATGCCTACATGATCACCCACCCCGGCAAAAAGACGCTGTTCATGAGCATGGAATTTGGCCAGCGCAGTGAGTGGAATGTGTGGAATGATCTGGAATGGGGCTTACTCCAAAACGAATCGCACCAGCAACTGAAGCAATTTGTCTCGGCTCTCAATACCTTTTATCGTAGCGAGCCAGCCCTATACAGCCAAGATTTCGAGGAAGGTGGCTTTCAATGGGTAGATTGTTCCGATAGTCGCCATAGCATTGCGGCCTTTATCCGGCGGGCCAAAAATAGTAGCGAATTTGTGGTGGTGGTCTGTAACTTCACCCCAGAACCTCAATCTAATTACCGGATTGGTGTACCGGAACACGGCTTCTACCAGGAGATTTTTAACAGCGATGCGGGAACCTACGGCGGTAGTAACATGGGTAACCTCGGGGGCAAATGGGCCGATGAATGGTCCGTTCACAATCAACGCCACTCGATCGAGCTATGTCTCCCACCATTGGGGGTATTGGTTTTGAAACTAGATCCCGATCATCGTGCTTAGATCCTAAATTTTCCATGCATCTGCTGGTGTCAGGTCGCCAGCACTGCGCCCCTACCCGGTGGGTTTCTTGGATTTTTTGGTTTGTTTTTGTTCCCAGAGGCGAATGGCATTCTGGGCAGCTGGGTGCATGGGAGCCTGATCGGGCACCAGCTTAGCAATAGCGATCGCCTTACCCCAATCTTCTTGAGCCGCCTGTTGCTTGGCTAGCAAATAAATTTCCTTGGCCCAATCGGCAATCAGTCCTTGGGCTTGTTTGTATTTAGGGTGTTCCTGGGGAATGTTTTGGCCCAGGGCGATCGCCGTCACATAGGAAGTAGCATCTCCCGCCCGCACCGTCCGCTGGGCTTCCATTAATTGTTGGCTCTGGGGATCTGCTGGTGAAGAACTAGCCGAACGGGGAATTTGGGGCACATAGGGCGCAGGTATATTTGCAGCCACTGGCGGGACAGTTTCTGGTGTTTTACTAGCCTGCTGAAACATCACCGTACTGAGCACTGCTCCCCCAGTAATGGCCACACCGGCGAAACCAATCAGAATCGGTTTGACCCGATTGGGCTGGGGTGGGGACTTGGGCTGCCGTTGTTGCTTGGAACGGTTGGACTGGTAAGGGACGATCGCCGACTGGGAGTTGCTGGCTGTCTGCCGGGCTGGCCGCTGGCTAAAGCCCGATCTGGTCACTAACTGACTGCTCTGCGGACTATCCGCAAAGATCGGGCGGAGCATGGTGGGATTGTTCGGTAGCAAGGCTAAGGGGTGCTGGGCCGGTTGCCAATGGTGTTCGCTCAGTTCTGGCACCCGACTGGCCAAGTAAGACTTGAGATGGTCGAAAGTTAGATGCGGATTGAAGCGCAGCGCTTCTAACAAAGCCGCCGTAAAAATGCTGTGGCGTAGACCCATGGCCTCATGGGAAAACTCTTGGGGCTGGCAAGAGAGGAAAGTGGGAATTTCGAATTCCCGAGCCAACTGACTGGCCTGTTGGCCAAAGCCCTGGTTGAATCCCCCCGAGCGGTTAACATCCAAAAAAACCAGCACCGAAATACCCGGTGCGCTGAATTGGCGATAGAGATGGGCTAGTGAGAGTCCGGTTTGCTCGATTCTTTGGGGATCCGCATCGATCGGCAACAGGTATTCTCCGCCACTGGTGCTCACTCCGTAGCCACTGAAAAAGAAACACAAAAAATCGCCCGATGCCAGTGTTTCCCAACACCACCGATCGAGCAGTTGCTGAATATTTTCCCGGTTAGGTAGGGTCGAGTGGTCGCTGAGGGCAGTGGAGTTATCGGTCATGAGCAAACATTGCTCTTGGTTCCAACCGGCCTCATTGGTACAAAAATTTTGGATGGAGCGCGCATCGGCGCTGGCAAAACTCAGCGGTTGAAAGAATTGGTAGCGATCGATGCCGATAGAAATGCAAGCTTGCCGAGCCATCTTAAATCCGGTGTACAGTCACCCGATTTTACCGTAAACCTCAGAGGGAAGCCAAATTTAAGACAAAATAGCGACTAATATCTTCCGCAACCGTAAAAAAGCCCGTAATGGCCGGCGGCATTTTGGCCGGAGCTTTTTGAATGGTGTCGGTGGGGATGTTAAAGGTGCGGGGCGCAGAGTCAATGGCCAATCCAGCTACCTGGTCTGCGGCGGTGCTCACGATCAGGATATGCCGATCCACCACCGGTCGCGCCAAAGAAGACTCATTAAAGATCTCCTGACCCAAGTCTATCAGCAACAATTCTTTACCCTTGTAGCGAGTCATGAACAACTGGGGATGCTGGGGTTCTGTATAGATCGATTCGACCATGGCTGCTTTGATTACCCGGTCGATCGGTAAGGCACATTGCTGCTTGCCAATTTGGAATGTAATAAAGCGTTGGGTCTCGGAGTGGGATAGATCGGCCTTGCGCCGCATGCGCAAGGGAGAAAAAATAGCCATATAAAAAGTGTCAACAAGGACTTCACTTAGAGTACCCAGATTTTGATCGGGACTTCCGGTCAAGAATCTGTTCTGGTGCAATGATGAATTTTTCCACAGGATTGGGCAGTTTAAAAATAAGCTGTTTGGCTGAAGGGGTTTTGGCAACTCTTTTGAACAGCTTTGTACCACTAGCTAATTCCAATGCTGCAATGGACTCTGTTATTACCAATCCTAATCCGCCAAGTGAAACCGTAGATGTTTTGCCGCCTGTAAAGGTCATTGAAAAACTGGCCCAGAGTAGTGCTAGTGGTTTCTTAATGGCTACTCACAACGAAACCACTTGGTATGTGTACTTTGTGGAAGGCAAAATCTTTTATGCTAATCACTCGTTGGAACCCTTCGAACGTTTGGAGTTACATCTCAGACGGATCGGTAAAAAATTCGCTCTAGAAATCGATCAACAAATTTATTTAGATCTACGGGAATATTTTTCCAGCAATAAACTGGATGGTTTCTATCCCAGTTGTGACTACCAAGCTATCTGCTCTTTGGTCAACCAGAAGCAATTGAGCCAAGGTCATGCGATCAACATTATTCAAGCTATTACCAAAGAATCTCTGCGGACTTTCTTACTCTTGAGCAATGTTACCAGCAAGTTTATTCCCCGGATTGCCGAAGTGCCGATTCTTTGGTCTACTAACTTCTTGCTGAAAATCAAAGAATGCCAAGACGAAAATGATGCCTGGAAAGCTCTCGGCCCAGTGATCACTAGCTCCTACCAGCGGCCCTACCTGATCAATGGGGGCACAAACTTAGCCCCAGAAGTCCGCGATCGACTGAACAAAATCCTGGTAGGTTTCGATTTTCATCAACTTTCTCTGGTGATCAATCAAGACAGCTTGGAAATTGCCAAAAGTTTGCACAAGCTAGTCGGTTCTGGCGTAGTGGGCCTCTGGGAACCCCGCGAACCCCTCGATCGGTTGCCCCGCACCTACACACTCTCAGCTAACGAGATTACTACTTCTTTCAATGAAGTGCCCCCGGCCCAAGATGAAAACTCCTCTAGCCTCCCTGCGAAAGTCTACAAAATTGTCTGCGTAGACGATAGCCCCACGGTACTGCGGGAGATCAATCGCTTTTTGGATAGCGATGTCTTCCAGATTTTCCCGATCGTCGATTCGGCGACGGCGCTGATGAAAATCATGCGCATTGCCCCCGATGTGATTTTGATGGATGTGGGCATGCCCAATATCGATGGCTACAAGCTCTGCTCGATGTTGCGCCGCAACTCTGCATTCAAGAAAATACCGATCATCATGGTCACTGGCAATACCGGCTTGATCGATCGAGCCAAGGCCAAAATGTCTGGCTGCACCGACTATCTGACTAAGCCCTTTACCCAAGCGGGACTCATCGAAGCGGTTTTCAAGCATATTCTGGACTAGAACCCAAGAATGATGCGCTTTTCCCGAGATTTTTAGGGAAAACTGAATGTTAACGAGAGATTTGAATTTTTTACGGAGTTGATGATCCCATGGTGAAAGTTTTAGTGGTCGAAGATACTCAAGCCCAAATGGACTTGATTACCTTATATCTGAAAGAAGGTGGTTACAGCGTCACCACTGCTAGTAATGCCAAGGATGGCTTGGAAGCTATCACCAAAGATAGACCGGATGTGATTGTAACCGATGTGGTTATGGAAGGTATGAATGGCTTTGAAATGTGTCGGGCTATCAAGAAAAACCCCGATACCCAGAAAATCCCGGTGATTGCTTGTACCTCTCGCAATACGGACCTCGATCGGATGTGGGGCATGAAGCAAGGGGTAGATGCCTATGTGGGCAAACCCTTTACCAGTGAAGAACTAGTCCGGGCCGTGAAAGCGTTAGCAGGCTAATTCATCATGAATGTATCAGATATTCTGCAGCTATCTGCCCCCGAAAAGAAAAAGCTGGGTACCCCCCACCTCAAAGTATGGCTGGATCGAGAAATGCCTGCGGCGATTGCGATGAATCACGCCCATGCGGCCATGGCGATCGAACCCAGCCGGATTTCCCCGATGCCCAATATGCCTAGCCATGTGGTTGGGATGTTGGCTCATCGCAGCCGGGTGATTTGGACAATTGACTTGGCCAAGATGCTGAATCTGACCCCTGTCAACCTGCGCCAGCCCAGGCTCAATGTGATTCTGCTGGAAGTCGAACGGCAAATGCTAGCCTGCTTGGTACCGCGCGTCGATAGCGTCATGCGCTTTATGCCCGAAGAGGTGATTTCACCCCTGGGCAACTTCAGTGCCGAGCTAGTGCCCTATTTACAAGGGTGGCTGCCCTACAGTCGCGATATTTTGCTGGTGCTCAGCGCTCGCGCCCTAGTTACGGCTCCCCTGATCGGACAAAAAATATAAATGAATTTGGCAATTCTCACTATATTTACTTGCTACGCTCCTTTTACTTTGTTCTCTTGATTTTGCATCACCATTCCCGAACTAATCATGACTAAACCACAAAAGCCTCAAGATCTTCAAGCCTGGGAAGCGCCCCAAAGCTCCGAGCTACCCAGCTCTTTTTTGGATCTACCTCTGCCTGAAAAAAGTACGAATATTGCTCCCTTGTTAGCTAGTTCGAACGCCCCATTGCCACTGGCTAACCCAACCTCCAACTCCGCATGGGGTAACCTGGGTTTTAAAACCAAAGCAACACTCCTCGGAATTCTGCTGGGGATCGTACCGATCGCGACGGTGGGAAGCTTTAGTTATTTTCAGATTAGTAATACGCTCAAACAGGAGACTACCACAACTCAAGTTGCTAGAGCCAAGGCCGTAGCCGATAAGCTGAACCGCTTCGTGTTCGAGCGGAATGGTGACGTGGAAGCCCTGGCCGCTCAGCCGGTGTTTGCCGATGCCAAGCTCTCGGCCGCGGCTTCGGCAGAGAGGAAAGCTGATTTATTGGAGCAGTATGTCAAGATTTATCAGGTTTATGACAGCATCGCAATTTTCGACTTGAACGGGAATTTGATCTCCCAGAGTAAGGGAGCTGTAGTAGGGAACCACTCTGATCGCAAGTATTTTAAGGAAGTCTTGAAAACCGGCAAGACAGTAATTTCTGAGCCAGAGTTATCCAAAAGTACTGGCAAGATGACAGTCCACTTTGCCGCCCCAGTGAAAGATTCCACTACGGGTAAAACCATCGGTGTGATGCGGACTAGAGCACCGATCGACCGCTTAGAAGTGCCGATCAAAGACTTTGCCAACAAATCCGAGGATTATCACATCCTTGATACCAAGACTGGCAAAATCTTCATGAGTTCGAATGGGGAATATACCAATCAGCCCGAAACTCCCGATATGAAGGAAGCCCGCGAAAAGGGCACCTTGGTGCCCCACTTGAATAAGGTTTCCGACCATAAAAAGGGGGCTGATGGCGCTTCCGATAGCAATAAAGCTACGGAAAAAGATCACACCGAATTCTTTACGGCAGCATCTTTTACTAAGCTAGAAGGTATGCAACAATTGCCCTGGGCCGCTGTCATCACGATCGATGAAGATGCGGCAAACGCATCTCTGTCTGGACTATTGTTGACCATTCTGGCCGGTGCTGGTCTGACGGCGCTATTTACGGCAGCCTTGGCGACCTTCTTTGCCGATCGAGCAGCCAAGCCGATTGTCGCCGCCGCCGATGCCGTATCGAAAATCGGTCGAGGCGATTTGGCCGCCCGAATTACTACCAATAGCACCGATGAAATTGGTACTCTGGGCACTAACATCAATATGATGGCCGGACAACTAGAGAATCTGCTAGCCAGCCAAGCCGAAACCCTGCAAAAGACTCAGTTATTTGCCGCAATTTCTCAGTCCCAGAGCGAAGCCCAGCTTGTGGATCCTCTCAATGCCCTATTGGCTGAAGCTCGGTCATTCATTGGAGCCGATCGCCTGGTAGTTTACCGCTTTACTCCCAACTGGGGTGGTCATATTGCCGGAGAATCCGTAGTGCTCGGTCAGGCTAGTGCTCTGCAAGAAAAAATCACCGATGCTTGTATCCCCGCTGCCTATCGCGAGCGCTATGCCAAAGGACATGTGGTGGCCAACGATAGCCTGGTCGATGTGGGCTACCATCAAGACCATGTCAAGCTATTCGATCGCTTGAACGTCAAATCCAACCTAATTGTGCCGATCGCCCAGAATGGTAACCTGTTGGCCTTGTTGGTTGCACACCAGTGTGAGGGCACCCATGCTTGGTCGGCGATCGAAATTCAGGCCATGACTGATTTGGCAACCAATTTATTCACACCGATGCTCAGCTTTGCTACCGCCGAACGCAGTAAATATGCTGCCGACAACGACCGAGCTGAAAACGCTTCCCGTCAACAGGAATTGATTCGATTGCTGACCGAAATTGAAGGCGCAGCCAGTGGCGACTTGACGGTGCGATCGGAAATCAATGAAGGGGAAATCGCGATCGTCGGCGACTTCTTTAACTCGATTATTGAAAATATTCGAGACATTGTAACCACCGTAAAAACTTCCTCTGCTCAAGTAAACAACTACGTTGGCGACAACGAAACGGAAATTCGGCAACTAGCCGTGGCCGCTAGTGCCCAAGCCGAGCAGATTAATTTGACTCTAAAAGAAGTAGAAGCTGGTACGGTCTCGATTCAGGCCGTGGCCCAAAGTGCCCGCCAAGCAGCCGCCGTAGCGACTGCGGCCACCGCGAACGCCGAAACAGGCGGTCGAGCGATGGATAACACCGTAATCAACATTAACCAACTACGGGAAACGGTGGCAGAAACGGCCAAGAAAGTAAAACGCTTGGGCGAATCTTCTCAGCAGATTTCCAAGGTAATTGGTTTGATCAACCAAATTGCGCTGCAAACTAACCTGCTGGCCATTAACGCTAGTATCGAAGCGGCTAGAGCTGGCGAAGAAGGTCGAGGCTTCGCGGTAGTTGCCGAAGAAGTAGCCCAATTGGCTGCTCAATCTGCTACAGCTACCAAAGAAATCGAAAAAATCGTCGAAACTATCCAACGGGAAACCAACGAAGTAACCCAGGCGATGGAACTCAGTACCAGCCAAGTTGTGGAAGGTACCAAGTCTGTGGAACTGACTAAGCTGAGCCTGAAGGAAATTATCGAACAATCTAAGCAAATCGATGGATTCTTGCAGTCGATCGCCGATTCTGCCGTAGCTCAGGTAGCTGCTTCCCAGTCTATGACCAAGGTAATGACCTCCGTTGCCGAAGTCTCCAACCGCACTTCTAGTTCTTCGGAGCAGGTTTCCAACTCTCTGCAAGCCACAGTATCTATTACTCGCGAGCTGCAAGAAGTGGTTGGTAAATTCAAAGTCAGCAACGAACAAAACTAGGCTGTTAGCCTGCTCGGCCTAGTGGCAATTTCTTTAAGCCCGCTAGGGTTGGATAAATTGCTGAGGCCGAGCCACTTTTAAATCCCGCATCTACCCTTTCTCTACCTTTTCACCGCGATGACTATTTCAGCGCAAGAGCAGCAAGTACGCCTCCAGTTTCTGGAGGAAGCCCAAGACTACGTCGAACAAATGGAATCTGGCCTCATCGGTCTTGGCCGAGGCGAGGTCAAGGGCAAGCAGCTCGACGCGGTGATGCGAGCAGCCCACTCCGTCAAGGGTGGCGCAGCCATGATGAGTTTTAGCACCTTATCTAAAATTGGCCACCGGCTAGAAGATTCATTGAAAGTACTCCGCTATGGCCAAATGGCCGAAGTGGTCGATGCCCAGCTCGAAAAAGAGATGCTGTTGGTGGTCGGTCGGATGCGCCAAGTGATGGACTATAACCGGCGCGGTCAAGAAATTCCGGCAGATTGGTTGGCTCGCGAAGTGGAGCCGCTGTTGGATAGCCTATTCCAACGTCTGGGTGAACCCCAGGCCATGGATGACACCAGCTTGATGGGTGAGGATGAAGGTGAAGATGATATTCTGGTCTATTTGTTTGAATCGGAAGTGGATACGGCTCTCCAGCACATAGAAGAGATTCTATCCAACCCAGCCCATCCATCGCTCCATTCGGAACTAGAGATCACTACCGAAACCTTGAATGGTCTGGCCGAAATGGTCGAACTGCCTGCGATGGCGGCCCTCTGTCAAGATATCAGTCAGAAGCTCACAACCCACCCCGATCGCTATTTGGAAGTGGCTCAGTTGGCAGTGGCCGCTTGGCGACGCTCCCAGTCTTTGGTATTGATCGGCCATTTGGATACTTTGCCTACGGCGATCGATGCTCTGAGTGGTGTGGAGCAGACTGGGGAGATCTTGCGAACCTCTGGTGTGGAAATGATTGAGTTCCCTGTTGACACCGCAGCAGTGATTTCCGATCGCTCTATTTTGGAAGACTTGCTGCTGGCCGATACCATGCCCTCGGTCGGCGCTTCCGATGAACTGGAAATATTCAATTTGGAGGATGTAGACGATTCGTTGGTATTTTCGGCATTGGAATTGGGTGGTCGGGAAATAGATGAGCCATCGATCGACGAATTGTTCTCCTTCGATGAGCTGTTGATGCAGCCCTTTGCTGAGCCGTTATCCGGTGGGCCGATTAGTGCCATGGGGGCGATCGATCTAGCCGATAGTGGTTCCCTGCCGATCGATGCGGCGTTGGATGATATTCATTTAAATACTCTAGACCAATCCGCATCAGCAGAGACTCCGGATCTGGTGGATACATTACCGATGATCGAAGAGCCGAATGCCTTGGAATGGTTGGAGCAAGCCGTTCCGGAAACAGCATTGGATGTGGATGATTTCTTTGGTGCATTGGATCTGTTGTCGGCCCAACTGTCGCCAGTAGATCCCAGCGGGATGTTGGCTGATTTCGATATTCTAGACGATTCCCAAGCCCTTACTTCTGGTGCGCTGGAGCTGGAGTCGTTGGCTAATCAGCCTGCTGCGCCGGAGCAAACCCTGCGGATTGGGGTCAATCAATTGGCCGAAATTAGCGATTTCTTTGGCGAAATCAATATCGGTCGTAATGGTCTGAACTTGCAAATTGGTGGGATTCGCTCCTTGTTGGAAGGTCTGCTCGAAAAGGTTGGCAATTTAGAAGCCGCTAGTATGGAGCTGCGTAATGCCTACGATCGGATCTCTACCCAAGGTGGTAATGAGCCGATGGTCGATACCTTAGCAATGATTGATCCTTTGGCAACGATGCCAGCGGAAAGTCATACAGATGATTTTGATTTACTGGAAATGGATCGCTATGGCGAATTCCATCTTCTGTCCCAATCTGTAATTGAGTCTGTCGTACAGATTCAAGAAAAAGTTGTGGATATCGAGCTGCGCTTGAATGAAACGGAAATGGTGAGTCGGGATATCGATCGCACCACCAAGCAAATGCAGAACCGAATTACCGGTATTCGGATGTTACCCTTCCAGGAAATCGTCGGGCGCTTTCCCCGCGCTCTGCAAGAGATGGCTGTGGAGCATGGCAAGGAAGTATCCTTGAAAATTGGTGGCGGCGATCTACTAATAGAACGCACCGTACTAGATGTGTTGAAAGATCCCCTGATGCATATTCTGCGGAATTGCTTCGATCACGGTCTGGAAAAGCCTCAGGAAAGACTATTGGTCGGTAAGCCAGCCGGTGGCACCATCTCAATCAATGCCTTCTATCGCGGCAACCAAACGGTGATCGTAATTAGCGATGATGGCCGGGGTATCGATCTGGATAAGATCCGAGCCAAGGCCATCAAGATGGGGATCGACGACCAGACTCTAGCCGAGGCCGGTGAAAAAGAGTTGCTGGATTTGATTTTTGAACCGGGATTCAGTACGGCCGAACAGGTCACCGATCTATCGGGTCGGGGTGTAGGGATGGATGTGGTGAAAACCAATATCCAAGAGGTGCGGGGCACGGTGGAAATTGCCACTAAGGCCGGTCTGGGCAGTACCTTTACCATCACCGTACCTTTCAACCTCTCGGTGATCAAGGTCATGGTGGTAGAAAGCGATAAAATGTTGTTCGCGGTGCCGATCAATGCTGTAGAAGAAATGCTGGTACCCGATTTCTCGGCGGTGGTCAACCGTGATGATCAGCAGTTCTTGGAATGGGAAGAGTTCCAAGTCCGCTTGATCGATATGCATGATTGCTTCCGCTCCCATAGCCCAGTTGGTTCGCCGGACTTCATTGGTGTTCCCAAGATCGATCAACCGGCACTACTCTTGGTATCTAAGAATGACAATTTAGTCGGTCTGCAAATCGATCGCTTTTGGCAAGAACTAGAAGTAACGGTGCGTCAACCCCAAAGTACGCTGCCGATGCCTGCGGGCCTTTCGGGTTGTGCGATCTTGGGTGATGGGCGGGTGCTGCCGCTGCTAGATCCCCTCGCTCTGCTCCAAAGCTTAGACAATAAGACAGAATCTAGCCTCCAGCCTGACGATCTGGCAACTTTATCCAATAATCAAGAAGAATTGATTCTGGTTGTAGATGATTCTATTAACGTGCGGCGCTTTGTGGCCCTGACCCTGGAGCGGAATGGCTATCGGGTGGAACAGGCCAAGGATGGTTTGGAGGCCCTGGAAAAGGTTCAAGCTGGTCTCGTACCCAACGCCGTGATCTGCGATTTGGAAATGCCTCGAATGGATGGCTATGGCTTCTTGGCGAATGTGAAGGCGATCGACTATGCCAAACATGTGCCGGTGGTGATGCTGACTTCCCGAAGCGGCCAAAAGCATCGTAAGCTGGCGATGAATCTAGGCGCTGCTGATTATTTTGCGAAGCCTTTTAACGAAGCCGATATGTTGGCTACTTTGGCTAGATTGATTGCGGTGGATCACAGCCCAGCCGTTACCGCTAGCCTCAATTAATATCCCATCATCCCCATCGATCGCCTACACTAAGGACGACCTTTGTGATCGGTGTCTCCCCATGGATAGCTCGGCAAATCCAGAACTGCTAGCCCAACTAGAACGGCTACGCAGTCTCAGCCGGATCGAGATTGCTGATTGGCGCTGGCAATCCATGGATCGAACCACTGCGCTCACTGAAGATATTCAGGATTGGCCGATCGCCGATCGAGACGACAAAAAATATTGGAGTTGGCAACCTGGAGAAGTCCGTTGGTTCGCCACTACTATTCAAGTACCTGGAGATCTCAATAGTTATCCGGTAGTTGGTCACAGCCTGCGGCTGTCTTTGGTGTGGTGGTCGATCGATGCGCGCATTTATGTCAATGGTCAATTAGTGCAGGCCGGTGACCTGTTTGATTTTCGGGCGCGGGTGTTGCTCGGTGCTGCCGTCCGAGTGGGGGATACTTGGGATGTGCGGATCCGCTTGGCATCTCCCGGCCACGATCGAGGAGCTTTGATCGAATCGATCGCCCTTTATGAATCTAACGATCCGCAGCAACCGGAGCCAGGATTCATTGCTGATGAAATCGCGATGGCCAGTTACTATGGTCTGACTGAAGCCACGGAGCTGCTGCAGGATTTGCAATGGCCGCCATCGATCGCGGTGCTGGACTTTCAGCAACGGCTCTCAGGCATACGGCGAGCGCTACAAGATCGCTTCAGTTCTGGCGATGCCCGGATTTATCTGCTGGGCCATGCCCACTTGGATTTAGCTTGGCTGTGGCCTGTGTCGGAAACCTGGGCGGTGGCCGAGCGCACATTTGAATCGGTGTTGGCTTTGCAGACGGAGTATCCCCAATTAACCTTTTGTCATACCAGTCCGGTGCTCTATGCTTGGATGGAAGAGCATCGGCCCGAGTTGTTCGATCGCCTGCAAGCCATGGCCCGTAGCGGACGCTGGGAAGTGGTTGGGGGGATGTGGGTGGAACCGGATTTAAATTTAATTAGTGGGGAATCGATCGCTCGTCAATTAATCTACGGTCAGCGCTATGTGCGGGCTAAATTTGGTCAGGTCAGCAAAGTCGCCTGGCTCCCGGATACCTTTGGCTTCTGTCAACAGTTGCCCCAATTGATGAAGCTGGGTCAGATGGAATACTTCGTGACTCAGAAATTTCGTTGGAACGATACTAATCCCTTTCCCCACGAGCTATTCTGGTGGCAGAGTCCCGATGGCTCCCGAGTTTTGAGCTATCTGTCCGCCCCGATCGGTGAAGGCTTCGATCCGATGAAGATTGCCGCCTATGGTGCTAAATGGCAAGAGGATATTAGCGATAACCAAGCTCTCTGGCTGCTAGGCGTCGGTGACCACGGCGGTGGGCCGACTAGGGATATGTTGGAGGTGACAGAGCGCTGGCAAACTTCGCAGCTCTGTCCGCCTCTGGAATTCACTACTGTGTCAGAATACCTAGCACCCCGGGCTACTGCCGATCTACCGGTTTGGCAAGATGAATTGTATCTAGAGTTTCATCGCGGCTGCTATACTACTCACTCTGAACAGAAAAAAGCCAATCGTTTGGCAGAGCGAGATCTCTATCAAGCGGAGCTATGGAGTACGATTGCCAATATAATTCCCCAGGCGATCGCCAATTGCTCGGTGAATTTACATCCATCCCCCCAATTAGAAGAGGCTTGGAAGTTAGTTTTATTTCAGCAGTTTCACGATATTTTGCCCGGCAGTGCGATTGCGGAAGTCTATGTACAGGCCGATCGAGAATGGGCGATGGCGAAGGAAATTACTGATGATATACAAAGTCGAGCTTTGCTGGCGATCGCCTCCCAAATTGCCTTACCGCCAGCCCCCGACGCCACTGCTTGGCCTCTAGTAGTTTTCAATGGTTTGAACTGGAATCGTACTGGGGTACTGCGGTGGCCCTGTGAGCATAGAAATTGGCAAGCGCTGGATGCTGGGGGTGAATTGCTGGCATCTAGTTGGAGCGAAGGTTATCTCAGGGTTTCGGTACCGGAGGTGACCAGTATTGGTTATTGCTTGTTGTGGTTGATTCCTGGAGAGCCGCTGGGGGCTGGGGGCTTGGCGGCGAGCGGAGCAGCAGAGGGCTGGCTGCTGGAGAACGATCGATTACGGGTGGTGATCGATGCTGATACTGGTGATATCAAAAATCTGTGGGATAAACAACATCAGATGGAAGTCTGCTCGGCTCCTGGTAATCAGCTGCTGGCTTTTACTGATGCGAATCAGTATTGGGATGCTTGGAATATCGATCCGCAATACGCTCAGCATCCTTTGCCGCCAGCAAAAATGATTTCTATTCAATGGCTGCAGCATGATCAGGTAGAACAACGATTACAAGTAATCCGCCAAATTGGTCAATCTCGATTTACTCAGATCTATGTTTTGCAAAGTGATTCGCTGCGGTTAGATATCGAAACTACTGTGGATTGGCAAGAGCGTCATGTTTTGGTAAAAGCTGTTTTCCCCTTGGCTTGGAGTACGGAGCAGGTGACTACGGAAGTGGCCTGTGGTGTAATGGAGCGATCGACAGCTCCTACGAACCCCCTAGAGAAGGCTAAGTGGGAAGTGCCTGTACATCGGTGGCTGGATTCTACTGCGGTGGAATTGAACTACGGTCTGGCTTTGCTCAATGATGGTAAATATGGCTATAGCTATCAACCCAATCGGCTGGAAATAACTTTGCTGCGCGCACCCACCTGGCCCGATCGGTCAGCCGATCGCGGCCTTCACCAGTTCACTTATTCTCTTTATCCTCATCAGGGTGACTGGCGGACTGCCCAGGTAGTCCATCAGGGCTATGAACTGAATCAGCCCCTGCAATTTTCCAGAGCGCAGCAAGATGCTGCCGCGACCTTGCCCCCAATCGGCAGTTTTCTGGATCTTGGTGCGGACAACCTGGTTTTGATGGCTTTGCAGCCCTCAATGGATTGTGCGGGTAAATTAGTGCTGCGCTGTTATGAAACATCCGGTCAAAAGGCGCAGCTAAAATTAGCTGGAATGCTGAATTTTTCCGTCGATCGGCCAATTGACCTATTGGAAGTACCCCTGGAAAATGAGGAGGACGACCAAATAGTACAGCCTTGGCAAATTAAATCTTGGTGGTTACGGTCGGCCAATTAAATAAATTTTTGGAATTCTTAACAATGGCAGATATTTACGGTAGCAATTTGGCCGATGACTTGGTTGGCACTAGCGCAGCCGTTGGCGATAGCCTGAGCGGCAGCTCGTATCAGATTTGGGGCTATTTAGGCGATGACCTGATCAGTGGTGGTGATGGTAACGATGGTTTGGATGGCGGCGATGGTAACGATACTGTCAAAGGCGGTAATGGCGATGATAGTGTTTGGGGCGGAGCTGGTAATGATCTGCTCAGCGGCGATACTGGTAATGATAGTATCGATGGTGGTCTAGGCAATGATGCTATTAACGCTGGCATTGGCGATGACTATGTTTGGGGTGGAGCCGGTAACGACACCATTAATGGTGGTGATGGAGCCAATTTGCTGGATGGTCAGGCCGGTGATGACCTGATTACTGGCGGTCAGGATGGCGATCGCATCTGGGGTGGCACTGGTGCTGACACCATTGTTGGTGGTGAAGGCCAGAATGAGCTGGATGGTGGTGATGACAATGACTCGATCTCCGCTGGTAATGGAGACGATCGAATCTGGGGTGGTACCGGCAATGACACGATCAATGGTGGCAACGGCACTAACCAACTGGATGGTCAGGATGGCAATGACCTGATTGTGGCGGGTAGCGGCAGTGATATCATCTGGGGCGGTGCCGGTGACGATACAATTAATGCTGGGAATGGTAATAACGATATTGAAGGTAGCTTGGGTAATGATTCGCTCACGGCTGGTAATGGTGACGATCGAATCTGGGGTGGTGAAGGCAACGACACCATTAACGGTGGCGATGGCAATAATCAGTTAGATGCTAGTGAGGGTGATAATGTCATTCTGTCTGGCAGCGGCAATGACCAAATCTGGTCGGGCTATGGTAATGATATCATTCGTTCTGGTGCCGGTAACGATGTGATCGCTGCTGGTGGTGGCAAAGATATTATTTTCGCTGGAGCTGGTGATGACTTTGTGTTTGCAGCGGGTGGTGATGATATTCTCCATGGTGGTCTGGGTGCTAATTATCTGAGCAGCGGTGAAGGTCTCGATCGCTTTGTGCTATCTAGCATCTTTGGTGATCTAACGGATACTATCTCGGATTTTGAGGTGGGTAAGGACTTGATTGAGCTATCTGGGATTGCGGGAGTTAGCAGTTTTGGTAATTTGTCGATCGCTCAGGTCGGCACTGATACTACCATTAGCGCTGGCGGCCAATCGATCGCGGTGTTGCTGAACACTACTAGCACTTCTCTGACAGCCAATAGCTTCAGCTTCTCTTAGAATGCCATTGGTAGGGCGCAAGCGATGCGCCCTACCAATGGCATTCACCGAATCGGTGGTGAATTTCGAGGCTGTTGAAAATTTTTGAAATTGATGGATTCACTGTCATATTTTGAATGACGCAGGCGATCGCTGTTCTCAGGTGTTGCGATCGATTCTAACAAACTCCGTATCTCCCCCACAGAAGGTCACCCAATTTCACAAAATCACTCACTCAATGGACCAAAGCGAGCTTCATATTCGGACAACTTTTTGGCCAGTTCTTGGGCTCGCTCTTCGGCCAGAATTCTAGCGGCGCTTTCTCTCTCTAATAACGCCTTGAGTTCCGACGGTAGCAACAGCTTGTCGCCAGAATCTAGTCGATAAAAGGCAATCAGACTATCCATTGGTACTAAGCGTAAGCCCAGAGCCAAGCTGACCCTATCGGCGATCGGCTGATACACCCCCTCCACTAGTCGATAGCCCCGTAAGCCATCGGTTATCCACTCGCCCTTGGGGTCGAATTGCCAGTACTCTTCTACGCCCATCTGTTCGTAGAGATCTTTTTTGAAGCCCTCATCTTGGTGACGGGTGCTGGGAGAAGTCATTTCAAAAGTTACTTTGGGGACTTGGCCTTCTTCCCAAATCTTGTAGTTATCCCGACCTCCCGGCTCTACGCCAAAAATTACCATCACATCTGGAGCTGTTCGTAGTTTGGGATATCCCTGAGAGTAGTACAAATATTGATTCCCCAACACTGTTGCTTGCTGACTTTCTAAGTAGAGGCGCAGCAGCTCGATCGTCATCAGAATTGCATAAAGATGGGCAAAGGTTTCGGCCACGGGTTGTCCGTCCCCACTAGGATAGTCGATCACATCACCGCTGTCGGTGGTGGATGAAGGAATGGTAATGGCAGTCATCGGGAACCTCTGACTAGATTATGTCTGCTCCCTAGTTTAGCTTACGCAGTTCGTAACCGCGAGCAGCCGAATTCTTGGCTCATCGATCTACCCCTGTGAAGATGAATTTTTGTACTAGTCGATCAAATGGACTGAAATTCTTCGACCACGATCAATAGGATGGCGCGACAGCGTCAATCAGTATGGATATTCACCTTGACAGAGGTAGTATTGGATCCCAAGAAAATGATGACAGGACAAGGAGAACAACCATGATTCAAAATGAACGCCAGTATCGAATTACCCAAACTAAGCTAAGAGAGTTCGAGCAGGAATTGGCCGCACTTAATCCCCAAGACCAAGTATTGGGAAGAGACTACCGATGTGGGAGTCTTTTCAGCCAATGATTGGGGATTGTATGATCTGCATGGGAATGTGTGGGAGTGGTATCAAGATAGTTAGTATGATTCCTATGAAAATGCTCCTGTCGATGGCACTTCTTGGGAAGATAGAGAAGATTTTAGTCATGTAATACGGGGCGGCTCCTGGAACTATAGTCCTAGGGATTGTCGCTCTGCTTGTCGCAGCAGTGATTACGATAGCAGCGACGATGTTGGATTTCGAGTAGTGTGTTGCGCCTCTAGGACTTAGCTTAGCACTGTGGACAGAAGCCCGACTTCTAAAACGATTAGCTAACTGCGGCAGTGGCCAACTTTTTCGAGAAGTCGGGCTTCTGGCTCAGCGATCGCCATGAAACGAAGAGATCTATGGCAAGATGGGAAGTACTTTTCTCGGAAAAACATTAGCCTATGCTAGTAGGGAAAACCTTACGCGATCAATACTACCCAGTGCAAGAGTGGATTGATCGCCCCGATCGATGGTAGTGCCTGGGTCGATCCCGTAGGACGGGTACTCCCGTATCGGCGAGATAATTATTCCCGGCTCCTGCGCGGCGGTTCCTGGAGTGACTTCGGCCTATCGAAAGCTTTGGGCGTAGAGGCTGCAAACGGCTCAGAACACCACATTGGTTACCTATCAATTTATGTGTCGGCGGCAGGCATATAACTTTAAGAATGCGGAACAAGGACACCGCACCCATTTCCAAACCGCTGCCGCCCTCAAGGAAGCCTTGTTGTCAGCTTTCCCGTAAATTTCATTACCCAACTCAGAAATCCGATTTCTATTATCTTCTATCCTTATCACCCATGAATTCCCACGAAAAACACGATCAGCAACTAGCAGTCCCTAAAAATGCGGCAGCATTTGCCCCCCAAACCCTGGAAGTTCTGGAAACCAAAGCGGTAACCGTACTGCAAACCGCAGAAATCCCAGAAACCGAAGCGGCAACTTTACTGCAAACCACAGAAGTCCCAGAAACCAAACTAGCAAACGTACTGCCACCAATCGTTGGGGCACCGGAGACCATCCTAGCTCCCGAATTCGACCCAGCCGATGCGGGCGCCATTCGACTCGTGGAAATCTCCACAGCCAAGGCCCAGAAAAGTACCGGCAAGCTGGCTGCTTGGCAAGTATGGGGTTTGCGAGCAGTTCTTTTTCTGCCCTTGATTGCCATTGTCCTCACTATCTTTGGGATTCCTACTGCGATCGTCCGGACGATCGATAGCTGGCTGAATCCAGCCCCACCCCTAGTTCCTCCGGCCAATCCAGTGGAAACTGTGCAGCCTCAGCCGATCGACAACGTGAAAAAAATAAAACAATCCAGCCGCCCGTCAGGAACAAGATAATTCGCTGTGGGCTAAGGAGTGGTGGAACGCTTAAACATGGCTGAGGAGGCGTTGGGGATTCTGCTACTAGGGCATTATACAGCAACGATATCAGACAGCCGAATTATTGACAAAATTACGACTTCTGAAAATATCCATTAGTCGGGTAATCAGAAGTCGGGATTTTGGTTCATTGATTCATCGATCGCTATTTGATCAGCATCGACTGAACTTTCGTGCCATCTTTGAGTTCTGCCAGACAGCCGACAGCTAGCCTCTCCATCTCCTTATTATCGGTGGTGCAAATTCCACTGGCTTCGATCGGCTGACTGGCCTTTCCATCGCTACGAACCACAATGGCTAACAATGGATAATAAGTTGCACCTTTCTTGTCGCGCTCCATTTTGCCGCTGACAACATAAGTAATTCCGTCATCTTCCTTCTCGGAATCAAAATGGAAGTTCAAAGAACTTTCACCGGTGGTTTGCACCACATGGTGACAATTGCCCTGCACGGGGGGCTTACCTTTTTCGGTGATCTGCGAAAAGCACCGGGCACCATCTAGGCGCTCGGTCTTGACTGGTTTATTTGTATTACCGACTTCAGCATTCACGGGTAATGCTACCGCTACCAAGGTGGCCATCAGACCAAATGCTAGCAACTTCATGGGGGACTTCTCCGAATATTTAGATTGATTTGTTGTTTTCGACGTACTTTCCCCATGATACTGGGTTTCCCCGAATCAGCCAGCGGCTCTGGCCGAATGGCTGAGTAGCCAACCTTCAGTACTATGTACTACATTAAGAAAAGTAAAAAGGGGGAAATGATGCAGTTAACTTGGTTGGATAGTAATTCCTGGTCGATCGAGCTGGGCGGACAAAAAATTCTATTGGATCCTTGGTTAGTGGGCGACTTAACCTTTGGCAACTTGCCATGGCTCTTTCGGGGGACTAAGACAGTGGCGCGAGCGATTCCTGAGCAAATCGACCTGATCTTGCTATCGCAGGGTTTGCCAGACCATGCCCACCTGCCGACCCTGCAAGCCTTGGATCGATCGATTCCGGTGCTAGCTTCACCCAGTGCGGCTAAGGTGGCGAGAGCTTTAGGCTACCAGCAGGTGACGGCGATCGCGCCGGGCGAAAGTCATCACTGGGCCGGGATCGAGATCCAGGCCGTGCCCGGTTCGCCGGTAGGGCCGGGGGCAATCGAGAATGGCTACATTCTGCGCCAAGGGGAGCATAGTCTTTATTACGAACCCCATGGCTATCATCATGCTTCTTTGGCAGATCAGGGACCGATCGAGGTGATTATTACGCCCACCATTAACTTGATGCTGCCCTTGCTCGGAGCGGTAATTAAGGGGCAAGAGAGCGCCCTCCAAGTCTGCGAGACCCTGAAGCCGAGATTTATTCTGCCCACCGCTGCTGGCGGTGATGTGGATTTCTCTGGTTGGCTCATGCAGGTGCTCAAGGCCGAGGGGACTGGAGCAGAGTTCCAAAAAATGCTCCGCGATCGGGGTTTGGCCACGGAGCTGATTGAACTCCAACCTTGGCAACCTTGGTCTGTCGCTAAAACCGCTGATCGAATTCCAGGATAAAGCGATTATCTCCAGACAGGTTGGTGGAGCCACGCAGCAGGAAGTTATTGTCAATTCGGTAGCGAATGCTGTACTGGGGAGCATCAGCGCTGGTCAGGATTTTGAACAACGAAGCGGAAAAATTGCTGTTCAGATCCACCCCGATCTCCGCTGCTAATCCCAAAACCGAAGTGTTGTTGGAAGCGGTGGTGATCGAAGGGTAGATCCGGAAATCGCTCAGGCCCAACAGGTCCACCAAAGACTCTTGAATGTTGTTGAGAAAAGTGGAACTGGCTAAGTTGAGCAGACCTAGACCGATGGCATTTTCGCTGCCAGAAAATTGACCCAAACCGCTACCCAACAGAATCAAGATTTCATCGCGATTGCGCGGCGGCTTACTACTCAGCTCCAGCCGTTCGTTGATTTGGGAAGCTGGCCCTACGACCCTGGCATCCACCTGAATTGTTTGCACTTGACCGAGGCTAGTGCTAAATAGGTCGGTCTTTTCGGTGCGTTCGTTGCCGACTGAAGTTGGTGGACGAGACGTTTCCAGGGCTTTGGCCGTGAGCAATACATTCAATATGGGATCGGTGCCAGTTTCTTTGCTAAAGGTGACCGTATTGCCATCGCCTTTTAAGCGAAAACGGCTGGTGAACAGATTAGCTTGGCCCTTTTGGAGCGTAATTGTGCCCTCCGGCTGGAGTTTACCGCCGGAACTATTCAGCTCGATTTTCCCGGAGGCTAAAAAGCTCAAAATAGGCGGTTTATCCACCTGCACGTTTTCCTTCAGGTTGACAATTAATTTATCGTATTGAATCGTGGTTGACTCGCCGGTTTCCCCGGTGCTGCTAGCTCCACTGCTAGTGGTCTCCGGCAAAATAATGCGGCCATTAAATAAGTCGATATCACCACTGAGGGAGGGTTGCAGGAGGGAGCCATTGCCCAAAACTAGACGACCACTAATGCCCCCAATATATTTATCCTTGAGATCTACTTGGAGCTTATCTAGATTTACTTCCAGGGGATCCGAGAGGCGCTGGGGGGCATTGATCTGGATGCCCCCCTTGGCTCGGACCTCACCCTGACCGTACTTAGCTTTGAACTCCACTACCTGGATGCGGTCTAAATCGAAGGATACCTTGCCAGTGACTGCTGTTAGTTTATCTGGGAGGGCGATCGACTGCACCACACCATTGCGGAAATTGGCTTCACCTCTGGCAACTACGTCGCGAACATTGCCTGTATCATTGATTTTGCCTTGGATGCCCAAATTGACTTCACCGATTCCATCTACCCAATCAGCTTGCTGCTGGGTGAGAATATTCAGGATCCGGAGTCCTTGGTTTTTCACCTTGATATCCACCCAGAATTCTTTGTTATCGGGTGCTTGGAAAGAAAATGGCAATTGATATGGAATACTGCCGGTAATCAGGAGGGGATCTTGGACATTATTGATATTATTGACAGTAGTTTTATCATTCAAAATACTACTGCTATTGAAATCCAACCGAGAATTGGTATAGCTGAAATTGGTATCGATTTCCGGCAGATCCGCTTGATTGAGCTTGCCATTGGGTAGGGATGCCTGACCTTTCAGCGTGGGATTGAGCCAATCCCCGCCCAGGGTTGCTTTGAGCTTTACATCTCCCCCTACTTCCACCGGTAGTCGTAGGAGCCGACTGAGGGTTTCGGCCTGGAAATTGTCCACTTCGATTTCGGCTTGCTGGCGATTGATCCCAAATACTCCATTCATCTTGACTTTGGCAGTGGTGGCGAACACTTCTAGGTTACCGAGGGTGAGGGCATTGTCCTGCCATTTGCCCTGAAGATCTACTTTGGCAAGCTGATATTTGTCTACCGACCAATCCTGACCCTGGACGTTAAAACTGACATAAACCCCCTGCTTGGCAGCATTGCTAATCACAATCTTCCCTGTGAAATCTCCTTGCAAGCGGCGCAGATCGGGCAAGGGATTTTCTTCCTGGCGGCTCTGCTGCATGGATTGGAGTTGATTCAGTTCGGATTGGCGCTGCAGCCGATCGTTGAGATTTGCTTCGCTATTGGACTCTGCTGGTCGGAGATCGTTGGCTCGACCGAAACCCCGATCGCCAAAAGGATTCAGCAGATCCTCCAGATCGAAGATCTGAAACAAACTACTCACGTCGCCCAGACTACCATTGGGCACATTGAGTACGAACTGATACTCGGGCTGGGAACTATTGGTGCTGAACCTGGCATTCAGGATTTCGTAGCTATATTTGCCGCGCTGAAACTGACTATTGTTAATTTCCAACGCTCCATTGGCGTAGCTTAACGCACCACTTTGGAGCCGATCGCCGGTCACGATGCCAAACTGGGGCCGATCGATTGTGATGCCTTGGCTGGTAATGGAGCCAGTTTTTAAATTAACGCTCAGTTCGCCGCCAATGATGCCACCGACCTGTTGTTTTTTCAGCTGGGGCAGTGGCGGCATCAGGCCCAAAATCAAATCCATCGGCAGGCCACTGGCCGTTACCTGGAGGAGATCGCCCACCATTCGACCTTGGGCCTTGGCCGTATCCAAATTGCCAGCAAACTCTATGCCTTGATCGGTTAGATTCAAGGCTAGCCGATCGCGCTGACCGGCCAGTTGGAGATCTAAGTTGCCTCTGTCAGCTTTGATCCGGCCCTGCAAGTTTTGCTCCACGGGGATTTTGGCCAACTGGAGTCCCTTCAAAGCAAGATCGCTATCTAAGCTAAAATCCTTCAGAGAGAAGCGATCTAAGCTACCGCTGCCTTGGCCTTGGGCAGAGATGCGACCGGCGATGACTCGGATATTTTGATTGGGAAGAAAGGTAGCGAGGCGGTTCAGCGCTAAATCCTGGGCTGCAAACTGTCCTTGCCAGCGCCCACCACCCAGGGTGAAATTAGAGAGGGCTAGATTACCACCCCAGAGAGATAGAGCGCCATTGACTTGACCTTCGATTTGATTGGCCGCGAGTCGATCCATGCTGCCACTCAGATTCACCTGGCCGACAAAACGACTGCCTTGCAAATCCCCTGGCACCGGGAAAATCCCTAGATCTAGACCATTGGTACTGGCGGTAACTTGCCAGCGATTATCGCCCAGTTGCCAGCGGGGCACCTCCACTTGGCTAGACCCGAAGACGACCCGCCCTGCTCCGGAGCCGCTCACCTTTTGAGGCTGCTGCAGATTTCCGGCTAGCTCGAAGATGCTAGTAATGCGGCTGTTGGCCAACTCTTTGGGGAGATTGGCAAACTGGCCCACTGGCAGATCCTTAACTTGGAAGCGACCGTTCCACTCTTCGCCATTGAGGGAGAATTGCTGGGCGATCGCCGTAGCGCCGGGCCAGCGCAGGCGACCGTTGCCGCTGGCAGTCTGGAGGCTGGGTTTGTCATAGCGTCCGGCCATCGCCACATTACCATCGGCCAGACCGGCGCGGAAGGCCGGGGGCAAGTTTAGGGGAAGGCTATTAAGAGCGACCGATTGGAAAGCAAAATTTCCCTGCCAAGCTCCCTCTTTGACTTGCAGATTTTGGGCGACGATCTGGCCACCATTCCAGTTCATTTGGCCATCGCCACTCAGGGTCACTTCCGGTTTGTTGACGGCTCCAGCGACCTGGAAACGACCGTTGAGCAGCCCACTCTGGAAATTTGTGGGAATCGTTTTAGAGAGCTGACCAAGGCGCACTCGATCGAGAGCGAGGTTGCCTTGCCAGCGACCATTTTGCAGTTGCAGATCCGTGGCTACTACTTTGCCTGCGGCTAAGTCTAGGCGACCTTGGCCGTTGCCCTGGAGCCGATCTAAGCTGGGCTGATCGAGGCTACCGGCGAGGTTGAACTGACCGCTCAGCTTACCGCGCAGGGCGGGATTGAATTGGCTAATCTCTAAGCCCTCGGGCTGGAACTCGCCTTGCCATTGGCCTCGATCGAGCTTGAGATTTTTGCCGACCACGCGGCCTTGGGCGAGCTGCACCATCCCTTGGCCTTGACCTTGGATGTTGGTGGTGTTTTGCAGATCACCATTGATGGCAAATTGGCCGCTGGCTTTGCCTCGGAGCTTGGGGTCGAGCTGGGTGAGGTCGATGCCGCTGCTACTAAAATCACCGCTCCATTTGTCTTCTCGGAAAATCAAGTTTTGGCCCAGCAGGCGACCGCTGGGCAGATCGAGAGCGCCACTGCCCTTAGCGCTAATTTTGGTGGCAGCAGTCAGACCGCCAATGACTTGAAATTTACCACTGAGCCGACCGGGGATTTGCTGATTTACCTTGGCCATCTGGAGTCCGCTGGTTTGCAGATCCGCCTGCCATTTGCCTCGTTTGCGGAGCTTTTCCGAAGGAAACTCGACCAGTAGATTGGTAGCGCTGAGGATACCCGCTGCCGTAGCTAGTTGGAGCTGCCCTCGGGCATCGATGCGCTCGCTATTTTGGAGGTTGCCCCGAAGGTTGAGGTTGCCGCTGACCTGGCCCTGCAAGAAGTCGGGGATTTTGGTGTCTTTGCTATTGGAGAGGGCGGCCAGGGCTTTGGTATCGATCGCCGGTACCTTTACCTGGGCCTGCCAGCTGTCGCCATTGAGGTTACCGCTGCCACTGATCTCTTGGCCAGCTATTTTGATTTTGCCTCGACGTAGGGCGATCGCGCCCTGGGGCGAAATAGTTAGATCCGCTTGGAGGGGATACTGGGCTTGGGGGGCTTGCAGGCTTAAATTGGTGCTGATATTGTCCGCCGGGCCGGTGATGCGGGCGGTGCTATCCACCAGTCCCAATGGCAGGGAAATGTTTTGGTATGGTTGGGCCAGGAGGTTGGCGGGGAGTTGGCGGCCCCGGAAGGTGAGATTTAGCTGGGGCTGAGCTTGGGGCTGGGCGGGAATCACTAGAGTCCCGCTGCCCTGCAACGTACCACCGGCGCTGGGATTGGCTACTAAGCGATCAAGGGAGATACTGCCATTGGCGATCGAAAAATCGCCGCTGAGCTGATTGAGGGCTAGTTTATCGATCTGCACAGCTCCGGCGTTGCGGGCGGTGCCGGAGAGGATGGGTTGATTGAGGGCGCCGCTGAGGCTGAGTTCTGTGCTGAATTTGCCGCTAATTGCTACGGGCGATTTGGTTTTGAGGGTGGCCAGCACCTGTGCTGCGGGCATTGCTGGGATTTGGGCTGTCAGGTTATAGCCCTTCTGGAAATCGATCGATCCGGCGATCTGGCCTGGCAGTTTGCCGTAGACCGTGGAGACATTGCTGAAGCGCAACATCTGGGAATCTAAGGTCAAGTCGCCACTAGTTTGTTGGAACAGCTCGGGAACTTTGATCACCTGGATCGTAGCCTGCTTTACCTTAAAGTTGCCTTGGTAATTCAGGGGCTGGCGGGGCTTGATATCCAGGCGAATGTTGCCATCCACTACGCCGCTCCGGAAGCTGACGGCAGGTAGTTGCAGCAGGTCGCTGGCTTGGCGGGCATCTACTCCGGCTCCGGCGATATCTAGATTGGTGGTGCCAGCCGTCGGCGCTGTGGAGCCTTTGATATTGAGGGTGGCACCGTTGCCTATTTGACCGCTGCCGTTAAAATCGATCGATTCCAAGGCCCGGTCTCGATTTTTAAAGTTGGCCTGGAAGTCTACAGCTTGGAAGGAGATTTGGGGGCGTTGGCCGGTGCTGCGGTAGGGGACGATTGTCCCCTTGGCCCGTTGGACTTTGACCTGTTGAATTTCTGTGCTGAAAAATCCCGGTGCTTCTGGTGGTTTAGCGGCAGGTAGCTTCAGCCAGTTGCCCTGGGCGTTTTGCTCTAAGTAGAGCTCCGGCTCTACTAGCGTGATACTGGGCTTGAGCTTGTGTTGCCAAAGGATCGCTAGGGGGTCGAAGCCCACTTTGATGGCTTGGACTGAAGCTTTGCTGGGATTTTCGGGGGTGGCCGCTAGACTAGAAGGCCCAAAGCTGATTTCGTTGAAGCCGATGCCCGTTAGTTTCCCGACTTTTACATCGCGCTCTAGGGCTTTGGTGAGCTGTTCGGCGATGGTGGTGGAGAGGTTTTGGGAAACCCAGAGGCTAATGCCAATGAACCCGACTCCGCCTAAGCCCAGCAGGGCTAGCCCAATTTTGGCACCAGTTTTCCACCAGCGGTTCCGTTCAACCCTGGTATTGCTAGCATCCGCCGAAGCAGTGGCATCAACTTTTTTAGGCAGAATACCCATTGATGGGAGGCCAGTTGGAGTGGTTAACCGTCTTTACTTCGTGAGACCATGTTCTAAGGCATAGCGTACCAGTTCCGTGCGGCTGTTGGTGCCGGTTTTACTGAAAAGACGACTGACGTATTTTTCTACGTTGCGCACACTAGTTTCTAGCTGCCGAGCAATCTCTTTATTCATGAGACCCGCTGCCACCAAGTCCAGGACGCTTTGCTCTCTGGGAGTAAAATCGATGTTGATCGGTGGTGGCGTGACGGAAATGGCGCTACCCGTCCCTAGCATACCCTTCAGTTCCGCAGCAATTTGCTTGGCGATGCCTTCTACTTCTTGGCTGCCGCTAGCCCGCCGCCGCAAAATGTTCTGGACGATCGCGACCAATTCTTCGGGGTCGAAGGGCTTGGAAAGATAGGCATCACAGCCCGCCTGGTAGCCAGAGATCCGATCGGATTTCATGCCCCTAGCCGTTAAGAAAACCACTGGCATGGCCACGAACCTCGGATCGTCGCGCATCTGCTTCAGGAACTGGTGACCGTCCACTTGGGGCATCATTAGATCGGAAATCACCAAATCCAATGGCTCTTTCTGCAAAATTTCCCAAGCTTCTTTTGCGCCGGCAGCGGTCCTTACCTGATAGCCACTATCTTCCAAATAGGCTTGAACCGATTCTCTGACTCCAGGTTCGTCGTCTACTAATAATATCTTTGCGGACATCTGCTGCTCCTACACTTGCGGCCAAGATTAAGTGTACCGCAGGGTTGAATTTTCGGGCAATGCTGTCTGGCTCTGTGCTACCAGATGGTCTTAGAAACCTGCCGCTCGCAACCGCTGAGCCAACTGAGTATGCAGATCGTGGCTGGCTTTGTAGGCAATGAAGTGAGCTTTGGGTAAGGAACCCAGTAGACTGAGGTCGCCAATGAAATCCAATAGCTTATGGCGCACTGGTTCGTTCTCGAAGCGGAGGGGTGGATTGAGCCAGCGATCGCGATCGCAAACCAAGGCATTGTCTAGGCTACCGCCTTTAATCAGGCCCGCTTGGCGGAGTTGTTCGATTTGATGGGCGAGGCCGAAGGTGCGGGCTGGCGCTACTTCGGTGGCAAAACTCTGCCGATCCGGTTGCCAGCTAAACCACTGGTTGCCGATCGGCTTCAGGTCGAAGTCAATGCCATAGGTGAAGCGCAGTTCTGTGGCAGGGACAGCGGCAACGAACTGATCTTCTTGATATATCCAGATGGCTTCCATTAGGGTTTCGCCGATCTCCAGGTCGCCCTGGGGCAGTGGAGCTATTGCGGCCAGCCAAGACTGGGCCGAGCCGTCCAGCAGGGGGACTTCTGGCCCATCGATCTCGATCCGGGCATCGGTAATACCGCTGGCGGTGAGGGCGGCGAGGAGATGTTCCACCGTGCGCACGCTGGCCGCGCCGACGCGGAGTTCCGTAGAGAGGGTGGTGCTATGGACCGATTCGATGGTGGCGGGGATGGCTGGTCGATCGGGTAGGTCTACGCGCACGAATACTCGGCCTGTCCCGGTCGCGGTGGGCTGAATGACCACTTTGGTCTCCGCTCCGGAGTGCAATCCAATACCGGCGACTTCGATTCTGGGTGTGACTTGGGTAGACATAGGGATGGGTGGGCGATGGGTGCTAGGGCAGGGGCGACTTTTTCCATTGTAATGTAATGTAGCAGCCAGCACCCTCGGCCCAAATTGTGGTTAAATTGCCACAGATAAAAACTCAGCCTTTGGTGCTCGACAACATTCATGGATCCACAGCTATTGATCAACGGTATCGCCTTGGGCAGCATTATTGCCCCGGCTGCCGTCGGCTTGACCTTAACCTATGGGGTTTTGCGTCTTTCTAATTTTGCCCATGGTGATTTTCTGACCCTGGGCGCTTATATCGCCTGGGTGGTGAACCTGGCTGGGGTGAATATTTGGTTGGCGATCGGCTGTGGAATGGTGGTGACGATTCTGGCGATGCTGATTTCTGAGGCGTTACTTTGGAATCCGATGCGGCAGAAGCGGGCTTCGACTACTACGATCATGATTGCTTCGATCGGTCTGGGTCTCTTTGTGCGGAATGGGATTGCCTTTATTTGGGGGACGAGACCCCAGCAGTATGCCCTGGACTTGGCGGAGCCGCTAGTGGTGGGTGGACTGAATATCAAAGGCTCTAGCCTGATTACTTTGGTAATATCTGGCTTGGCGATCGTGGCCCTCCACCTGTTGCTGCAAAAAACTAAGATTGGTAAGGCGATGCGGGCGGTGGCTGATGATCCGGATTTGGCGGAGGTAACTGGCATCAATGTGAAACAGGTGGTGCTCTGGACTTGGATCGTGACCGGTGCTTTGACGGCTTTGGCTGGTGGTCTTTATGGTCTGGAGGCGGTGCGGTTGAATATGGGCTGGTATATGACGCTGCCGATGTTTGCAGCGGTGATTTTAGGGGGGATTGGGAATCCCTATGGAGCAGTAGCTGGGTCTTTTGTGATTGGCTTGGCCCAAGAATTATCTTTCCCAATCGTCGGGGCCGATTATAAGCTGGGTGTGGCGCTGTTGGTGATGGTATTGACTTTGTTGGTGCGGCCTCAAGGTCTGTTTAAGGGGATGATGTAGTGGTGATTGATTCCTATCCGGATTTATTGGCGATACCTTTGCCGGAGAGCGCGCCGCCGCTGGTGTTTTTAGATGCGGTGGGCACGTTGTTTGGGGTGCGCGGTGGGGTCGGAGCGATCTATCGGCGGTTTGCTTTGGATTATGGGGTGGATTGTAAGGCGGAGGCGATCGAGCAAGCTTTCTATCGAGCTTTTAAATCCGCAGATCCGGGTATCTTTGGAGGAGCCGATCGAGCGGCGATTCCCGATCTGGAGTACGGCTGGTGGCAGGAAATTAATCGACAAACTTTTGGGGATTTGGGCCAAATCGATCAGTTCACGAACTTTGAGGCTTTCTTTGGGGAGCTATATAGCTATTTTGCGACTGCTGAGGCTTGGATTGTTTATCCGGATACGGTGCCAGCTTTGGAACGCTGGCAGCAAGAAGGCTGGAGGCTATCGGTACTATCGAACTTTGATACCCGCCTGTATCGGGTTTTGCAAGAATTACAGCTCGATCGCTTTTTTGATACGGTGACGATCTCGACGGAGGTAGGCGCGGCGAAGCCCGCTGGCCAGATTTTTCAGCGGGCCATAACTCAGGCTTGTCAGGTATCTGGGCGATCGGTGGAGAGCGCAGATCTATCTACGATCTGGCATATCGGCGACAGCGAATTAGAAGATTACCAAGGGGCCACTGATTTCGGCTGCCAAGGGTGGCTGCTCCAACGCCGATTGGATTAAAGGGGTTGCGCATTAAATTTATGTTGATTTACTGGAACAAAAGTCTAACGTTCCTGTTCACCCGCTACTAGAGGACTTTTGAGATCATTCACTTGGTTTTAGTCGGTGTGCAACAGGTTTGTTAGACTGCCGCCTATTACTGTAGATCGACCTAATGCCAAGCTTTACGCTTATGATGCACCACAGCCAAAAGGCGAAAAGTTGGGGGTATTGCGCCCCACAGAGACGGTTTAAGGCTCCAGCCGCTCTAGCCAAGCAACCACATCAGCCAAGGTTTGCCACTGGAAGATTTCCGTGGCGATCGCGTCTAACTGCTGACTAGTCAGCACAGCCATTCTTTCTAATGCAGCTTCCACTTCCGGTTGTTCACCAAAGCGTGATCGTACAAGTAAACTCACCGTCTGAAACTTACCCTGTTGCTCACCCAGCTTCAGCCCTCGCTGTTCCGCCGCAGGAAGTTCCACATCAAAAAAGGCATCTATTTGTTCTAGGGTTTTCATGATGGCATTTTCCTCATTTGTGAGTTCTTGTGGATTTCGTTCTTTTAAGTAGGCTGCGTACTGGGCACATACTCTGAGTATATCGTTTCTTTCCCGGCGACTACCAGATAGTTGCTCGATCGCACTGAATGCCTGCTGGCAGCTTTGGCCGGAGCTGAGCATTTTCAGCCACAGGGTCTCGGAGCCAGCGGGCAGTTCTTCCAGAACTACGATGCCCATCATGGTAGCTGGAGGCAGGCGGTAGACACCTTCGCCTAGATCGGGATCTGGTTGGGCTGCCCAACTCCTCAGTGTGTTCTGGCTACAATTGACTGCGAGAATCCATGTAAAGGGCTTTTCGCGTTTGAGGGCTTCTTGGTATGCAGAGCCGCTTTTTAGGGTCTGCTTTAGCTCTTTTGATCGCTCCTGCCAGTAAAGGTTTCGGCGGGTTTGGCAACGATCAATATGGTCAAGGCTAAGGTAGCCGCTGTAATGTTCCACAATGATTGTGGGATGCACGGCCATGAGTTTATCGAACCAGCCGAGGTCTTCGGTTTGCCATGCGAGGCTTTGGTCATCGGCAACAAAGAGCAGATCGATCGCTAGGTCTTCGTCACGGCGGACGGGAATGTTCTCGCGGACATTGCCTTTAGTTTTGTAGAGTGCTTTGACATAGAGTTTGGCAAAGCGATCGTGTCTGTATTGACTCACAGGAGTTAGTCCGTTGCTGCTCACCTACTCTATCAGAATTGGGGATGGTCTATTGTGATGATCTCCTTCGTACACCTGTTGATTTTGTTACGGTAATGTTGACTGAGGCAACGAATCCGAATGTGCTACTGGAAACAGTGGCGGAAGTTTTTTAATCCATGATAACTCTAGGCACCAATTTTAGATCTATCTATTACCACAAACTAAATGATAATGAAATTATCACCTATCTATTTCCCATTCATTTTTTGTTTTATTCCAAACTAGATAAATCTGCTTATTGTCATCTTGTTTTACTCTACCATCTTTCAGTTCATAGCTAATTCGGGCTTCAACAGTAGCTCTATTTTCATCTTGTGAAATATTTTCAACCTTGCTTACTCGAATATTTTTCACTTTGCCCCACCATTGTTTATAGTCTTGAGATTTCTGCTGAAAGCTTGTCGATAACTTATTCCAAGAGTCTGTATAATTACGCTCGTTCAACAATTGATAATAAGACTGAATAAATTCTGCTGCTGAAGGATGAGTAGAAATAGATTCTGAACTAGATGGACTCACTTCCGCAACTTTAGATGTTAATTTATATGAAACTAATTTATTGGTCTTACAGTACTTGTATTCACAAATCCAGTCTCCATTTCTATATTCTGGATTATCTTGATAGTCAGCGAACCAATTTGCTCTTTTACGATTTGGATCATTATCATAGTATTCTAAATCAACTTTTACCAGTTCAAAACTGTCACCGGTGGAGAATATAATTTTCTCGGTGAAATTATATTCTCCATTCACTTTTTTAGGCTTTTTCAAACCTGATATATCTATAAAATCACCAATTGAAGCGTCAAAAAATTTCACATGTAAAGGCGCGATTTTATAAGCTTTTGAACCGCTATTAACAAGTGCATCACTTTCATTTTTTGTAATATTTTCTTGCTTGCCTAATGCTTTAAAAGTAGATCTGTATCCAAGATTTTCACTGATGCCACCACCTGTTTTTTCTAAAAAGACCTCTACTGTAGTTCCTTCTTCAATTTTGTAGTACTGATCGCCACATTTGTCTGAATATTCTTGAGCAAAACAGATCACGCTATATTTGATAGGTTCTGCTGAAGGTGAAGGTGAAACAGCATTTTTCAAATCACCACTACAATCACCTGCGGCACCTGTCCCAGGTTCACCAACACAAATTCCACTTTTATTTGTTGTTGTTACCTTTGAGTCACAACTGCTTGTAAGAATTACTGAACATACAAGCAAAGAAAACAGTAAAAATCGAGAACAAAAGTTGGGTGCTTTATGGATTTTCCACTTTGTGAATTTCATATTTATTATAGCAATCTTAAATAATTTGGCGGATTAGAGTAATCTCAAAGTCTTGCATAGAAACAAGCTAGTTCTGCATCTGATTTCGGACTGCATATGAAAGCGTGAAGAAATATATGCATTTTCCCTATGCTTTGATACCATTTGCCATACTCATTACTCAGAAATGTAAATATTTCTAATACTAAGATCATCTGGAGAGGTAAAAGAAAAGAGAGCCAATTTTAGTGATGGTAAAGAAACATCACTAAAAGTGAAGGTAGTTTTATAAGTTACTCCTTCCACTAATGTAATCCTACCTGTCCCAGGATTATAGCTTCCTCCAGGACAAGATGCATCAACACTACATGACCAATTATCGTTAATACTAACTTTACTTGCTAGGTAAGATTGCCCCTCAGAATTAACAATAATCACTCCTGGACTAGCCCCTGTTCTATTTATATTAGACATTCTCGGACCAGCCACAATCTCCTGATCTCCGCTGAGGCTGCGAAAATCAGCAATACAGACAACATCACTACCGTTCGCCTTGGAGCATCCATGAAAATCAAATTTTATAGATTTATAGTAACCTAGACGGTGTGATGAGCTTTTCTTTTGTCCGGGAGAATTAACTGGCTTTTGTCTTACTGGAGTATTTTGACTCCGTTGTGAAACTCTATCTGAATCAACAACTTCAATGTTTCTCACCTTCGCCTCATCACCGCTCCAAGATGAGTACAGCCTAAATAAGGATAATTTCTTAGATGGCAAAGAAATTTCACGGAAAACGAAGGAAGTTTTATAAGTAACTCCTTCTACAAGGGTAATTGAACATGACCCCAACAAATCAGGAAGACACGACCAATAGTTACCGATGGTGATTTTATCAGCTTGGTATACCTTTCCTTTGGAATCAGTAATTGCAATTCCATCAGTTCTCATATTGAAGCCTGTTTCTCCTCTTAAACCACGAAAATTTCCAGTGCAAACCACATCGGAGTTACTAGTAGAACATCCTGTGAAATCGAACTGTATAGGAGGAAAGCCACCCCTATCAAATCTAAACGACCAATTACTGGGCTTGGCAAAGGAAGGAATTGCCATGAAAGCAAAAACTAATGATAACGCTACTGTCTTTAAATTAACTGATGAAAACATAGTTTATAGATATGATTCGATTCGGAGAAACTAGTATTTTAATACAATGGTTTGACGGTATCAGCCACCTAAGAAAGTATGCAAGTGCTATTGAAGCCTTACACGGAGCAAACTCGTCAAGTCTCCAGAAGAACTGATTGTGTAGTATTAATGATTGCCACTCTATGTAAGCTTTAGGCTTTGATTTAGTCAGTCTAACGCTCCTGTTCACCCGCCACTAGAGGATCTTTAGGGTCATCAATTTTGTCTTAGTCGGCGTGCAACAGGTTTGTTAGACTGCAACAGACTTCGCAATTTTTGCAATCAATCGTAATGCTTCATTAACAGAAGCTGAGTCTGGAAAAACTCCTGCTACATCCTGGTCGAGAACTACAATATTAGTAGATCGCTTGTAGGCTTCGTAATACTTGCCACGAACTCCTCCTGAGAAGTCATACTCAGGTCTCATTTCGTCTTCACCGACAACTGTTTCAGGTTCCTGACTCATAGCTTCGTTTCTCCTGCCGAGTGGCTAGACGGGCACTAATTAGGCGTACTTCACTTTCTCGTTCCGTATGGGACACAACCACAAGACGCTGCGAAGCAGACTGCCCCGTTGTCAGAAAGCGGAACTCGCCTACTGAGTGGTCGGGGTCAGAAATCGTTGTAGCCAATGGATCTCCGAAAACAGTGATGGCCTCTTCAAAAGACACACCATGTTTCTCGATGTTGGTACTCGCTTTGTCTGGGTTCCATTGAAAGGTCATGCGACTATTTTAACTCCATTGCTCCAGTGATTGCAACAGTGACCACGATCAAAAAAAGTAGACATTCTAGAAAAGTTAAAAATCAAGGAGAATAACTTACTTGAGCTAGACTGATAATGTCAATATGCTGGGGCGCATCCAGAGGATGTGGGATGGTAAATGAGAAAAAAGGATGAGATGATTATCCCACCCACAAAAAATGTTTGATTATGAATTTACACCATTTAGAGAACCTATATCCAGAGCAAGCTGAATGGACATCCTTCTGTGAAAAGCTACGAAAGGCTGTCACAATGTCTGAACTAGTGTGGAGCGCATTACAAATTGGACTGCTATTTGCAAGATTGGCTCTAGAGCAGGAATTAGACAGTCGAGCAACAATACCAACTATTTGGCCAAGCTGCCCTAATTGTCAGGGAAGTGTTCGTTCTAAAGGATTTCGCCCACGCCAAATGGAGACTTTAATTGGATCTATTCACTGAAAGCGAAGAGTGGGCAGATGCCATAACAAAAACTGTAAAGTAAGTCTGAGTGTGCCTTTGGATGAAGCATTAGGGATTTCATCTTACCAATCAACTAGCGAGGAACTCATGCGTTTGGGATGCTTGCTTAGTATTGTCATGCCCTATGAGCTATCAAGCTGGATGCTGCATCAATGCACAGGTATTCAGGTGAGTGCCAGCACTCTCTGGAACTGGGTGGAGAAGTATGGTCAACTTGCCAAATCCAGGCTGGATGAACAACTAGAGCAATATCGACAGGGAGAAACAGTGACCGCTGAAACCTTGGATGAGATAACTGCAACATTGCGTCTAGCCATTGCCGCAGACGGTGTGATGGTGCCTTTTCGCCCTTATCCCAAAACACCTAAGGGTAAAACCAAATGGCGTGAAATCAAAGTGGGACTGTTTGCCCGCTTAGGAAACCATCTTACCCGCGCTGGCACACAGGTTACAAAGTTATGCCATCGTCGCTTAGTAGCTATCTTGGGTGATGTGGATGCTTTCATTCCACTGATGAAATTGGAAGCTCATCTACAATCATGGGAAACTGCGCCACAAGTGATCTGGCTCAGTGATGGAGGGCGGGGATTTTGGCGAGTTTACCGAGAATGCTTTTCTCATCGTGCCGTTGGCATTCTGGATTTTTACCATGCTGCTGGACATTTATGGCGTGCTACCGCAGCCATATTGGATGGTCGCTCTTCTGAGGCCAAAGCATGGTTTAGGAACTGGCGTTCTCAACTCAGGCATGGTCAGAATCAATACGTCCTAAAATCTTTGGGCTATCTAGTTAACTCCAATGCCTTTCATGGCAAGGATTTGGAGACACTTGAACAGGTTAGAGATTATTTCGATAAGCATAGTCAACACATTCGCTATCAATACTTCAAACAAAAAGACTGTCCGCTTGGTAGTGGTATGATTGAGAGTGCTTGTAAATGGTTGATTCAGCAGCGTTTTAAAGGTGTTGGTATGCGGTGGAGTGAGGATGGCTTTAATAACCTACTTTATTTGAGGCTTGATTGGGTTAACCAACGCTTTGATTCGCTATTTCCCCATGTTCCTAAGGGGCAAATTGACCCCTCCCACAACCGCTAAATCCGCCCAATATGCTGTGAAAATCGCGAAGCCATTGCCAGCTAACTTTTCAAGCTATTATAGGCTTGTATCTCTGATTTTATTTTTTGATATTCATCGGACATTAGATCGCACTGATAGTCCAAGCTGAGCTTCACAGCCGCAATGTCCGGTATATTTTCAGGGTTGTACTTCATCAATTCTTCACCAATCAAAGTTTCACGAACAAATTTGTCGCATTCCTTATCCAATGCCTTACTACTTTCTAATAAAATAGCAACTTGCTCTTTAGCTCTGCGATACAGATTTGATTGCAAAGTATACAAGTCAGAAGAGTTGGCGAGTTTTTCAAGTTTTTCTAATTCGCTAAATTTTGTTTGTAGCTCTTTGTTTTGAGGTCTGATTTCAACGACCAGCTTTTTAGCTATACTTGAAACTTGCTTAATAGCCCAAGAATTTTCCTCGTCGCGATTTTCGTCAATGTCACAATAATATGATGAAGTGTTACTTAAACTTACATCTGTATCGCTATATACTGCACGTTGTTCATACAGCTATACTCTCAATACCCTTACCTTGCAATGTAAGTTTTCCGACGAGGAGTCTACAATTTCAACGGGAATTACGTACCCTCCATAATTCCTAGAGTACACTACATCTAACTTCATAATTCTCTGCTGCCTTGCTTTCCAACGGTCAGAGTCGTTTCTTGCTGTGGAGGCTAAGACTGCTACAAATACAGTTAACCCGATCACCATCACCACGAACAATAAAATCCACATAGCTCACGCTTTAATCTTGGCTTCAACGAATTGACTACTAAAATAGTTGCATATACCACGTTTTGCTCTGTCACAACAACCCATAAATTCAGTCTAACGTTCCTGTTCACCCGCTACTAAAGTGTCTTTGGATCATCAGATTGTTTCTAGTCGGCGTGCAACAGGTTTGTTAGACTGTTAGCTTTTAACCACTTTAAACTCAGGTAGATGCTGTCGAATGTTTGTCAGACTTGATATATAAGTAACCAATAACTTCACTAAGTTTGCTTAAAGTCTTTGGCCCAGCAATCCCATCAAAAGGTGTTACTTCATACTTTTCTTGAAAAGTCTTGACAGATTGTGCTAGTTCTAAATTGAATGCATCATCTATATTGCCTTGATAGAATCCAGTCTCTTGTAGCATGGTTTTTAAATTAGCTATACTCATACCTACAGTGTTCAAATCAAATTCAGTATATCTTTTCTGCTCTTTTAATCTCTCTTCTGGAGTAAGCTTATTTAGTTTTTCCATATACATCTGATATTCTGACTCTCTCTGTGATTTAAGTTCTTCAGACAATGATTCTTCACGTTTTCTTACTGAATCAAGACTTAAGAGAAGATCTGCTTTTAGTTCTTCGTTCTTTTTCTCTATAAGGCTTTTGCTTTCTTCTATTTTTATAGATATTCCCTGTAACTGATTCTCGATATCCTTAAAAAACTGAATCTCGAAATCTTTGAATTTAAATTGTTTAACACTAGGAAGAATAGCTGCAACAAAGGAAGAGGTAAACCAATAAGTTGCTTGCTGCTTTAGTTCTTTTTCAACTGGAAATACAAGTACATATATAAACACGAAAAAAGATATCGCAGAAAAAGAGTAGCCAAAAAATTTCAATCTTTTATCTTCATCATTATTGACACTTTGGCTCATTCTTCAACCTCTCCTTTGATTTGAAAGTGCAGTCTAACAACTGATTAGACTGAACCCATTCCGCCTAACACCCCAAAACAGGATGATAGATCGCAATTTTTCTGCCTAACACACCTCTGGGGGGGATTAGGTGGAAATCCGTCGGCCTAACACCTCTCATTAGGGGATTAGGCTGACGAAGTTCAGCATAACACCCTATCCAATTCACCGAAGTAGCAGTATAGAATCTTAACAATTTTAATATTTGGTTCGTTCGCCGTCCTGGGCTGGGGGTTCGCATTTTGCGTGGCAGCGCAATGATCGCCACTCTCAAAATGAGAGCAAGCAGGCGATCCAAGGCCTCTTCCCGATGCCGCTTTGGGCCGTGGTGTTCGTAACGCTGGAGATGCGGCTACTTTAGAACCGCTAATTCCGAGAGCAACTCTACTTTTACTAGTTTCTCAGAAACCGCTTCTGCCACTTGACGGGCCTGGGCTAACCGTCCCGATCGAGCAAATTCCTTAGCAATGCTAGTCAGCAGCCGATCGCGCTGAGACTGTAAGTCCCAATAGTTACTCTGTTTCAGGGATAATACTAATTCCAACGCTCGATCAAGTTGTCCAAGCTTGACCTGTTGGGCGGCGATCACCAGGAGCAGGGGCTGGCGAATTTCATCATTTTTGATGTAGTCAGAGAGTGTTAGAGCTGGCTCCAGTTGTTTCAATTCTACAAATTGCAGCGCTGTCTCTGCAAAAACTTGTTCGTTGTTGCCTATGCTTTTATCTCGTTTGATTAGTTGGCCTAGCAACCTGAGGGCGCGATCGCCTTGTCCGATGGCCACTAGCTCAGGAGCAGTTCCCGCTGATAGGGATGGAATCAGAGTCTCGAACAAAGCCTTGGCTGGAGCCGTCATTCCTATTTTCTGCAAATTCTGGACGATCGCCAGTTTGCTTCTGGTTTTCATGGTTTGATCCGCAGCTGATTCGGCCACCTGCAATGCTTTGTCTAGTTGTCTAGCGCGAGCCAGTTGACCGGCAATTTCTTTGCGGGCAATATCTTGCCGAGCAGGGGCTCCTGCTAGCAACTGGGTCACTTGCAAAGCAGCCGCGAATTTTTGCTGCTGAGCCAGCTTCAGGGCGATCTTTTGCAAATTTTCCTGCCCCAGTTGCAATGGATAATCAGGATTGATCGACATCCCCCCATTATCTTTGATCTTTGAGGCTGTAGAGATTTGGGTGGCGATCGATAAAGCGAGTGGGGTTTCTCCTACATCAATCAATTTATCGGCAATGGCATACCAAGTCATGATTCGTTCTACTGGATCTGCTGTGATACCAGGTGATTGGGGCATTCTCTGCGCACTATTCCAGGTGCGCTGGAGTTGTTGAGCGGTTCCCAGATGACTCAAAATACCTAAATAAGCCCAAGCTTGATACTGTTGTGCGGCATCTCCACTGGCTGAGTGGCAGCCCCATAGGGTTTCGGCAATTCCTAAAGCTGGATCTAGCTCCGAGACTAAACTTAAGGTTTTGGCGATTTCTGAAAAAACAGCAAACTTCTCATTGCCGCAGCTACCATTCGATTCATAGACATAGTCTTCCCGATCGCCTTTCACCGATCGTACGGCTTCATTCAATAGCTCTTTGGCTTTTTTGGTGTTGCCTTGGCGAGCGATGGCGGCAGCAATGTTATTGAGTGCTTGGCCTTTGCGCAGCTGGATGGGAATCTTGTTGTTGGCTAATTGCAGAGCGCGATCGACCTCTCCAGCTGCTGCTATCTGACCACTGATGACCGCTAGTTCTCTCTGTTTTCCGTCCTGTTCATAATTCTCCTGGACTGGCTTTGCTGCATAGTCCATGGTTAGTTGAATGACCCGTTCAACCAATTTCTGAGATCTAGTGGTTTGTTTGGCTGCGCGGAGTCTGCGGGCAATGGTGAGCAAAGCTTGAGTTCGCTCTGGGAGTGTTGGTATAGCTTCGGCGATCTGAATAGCTCTGGCAAATAGGGTCTCAGCCAGTTGGGGATCTGGACTCGCTGCAACTTGAATACCAAGTGTGGTCAGGGATTCAGCTAATGTTGGTGGCGGTAAGGCCGGAGTCATATTAATCTGAGCGGCGAGAGTTCCTTGGGCCGATTGCCCAAAGCCAAAAAGCAACAGCAGGGCAATGGGCAAATGTATGGCTGATTTTGAGGAAGTTAACATTATGGTAGACGCAAATTAATCTTTGATTATGCTACAACCCATTGACCATCGATTTCAGGGCTGCTAGTAACCGATCATTGGAACCGTTGTTTGTCATCAGAACCATTGTTGCATTGGCCTCTGGCGTGAATATTAGAGACATTGAGATCTTTGGAATCCATTGGTAGGGCACGTGGCAACGTGCCCCTACCAATGGATTCAGGAATACGGCAAATTCTTGAACATCTTTGGGATATTTTTTCATGGAAACGGTCTAACTAGCCAACTTTCGTAAATCGCATTCTGCTGCTGCTATCTGGGCATTCTCTTGGCGCTGGAGATAGCTTTGTAATGCCGCTGGGGATACCTGTAAATCACCCAGTCGATCGGCCACTGCCCGTGCTAATACCGGATCCGCAAAAAAACGTTGGAACATTTGCTCACAGCTGACTGCTGTCAGATAACCTAGCTCGAATTCTCGATCGCACCTACCAGGCCGAATCAAAGCTGGATCCAATCTTTCTCGGTGATTAGTAGTCAGGATCGAAATACTGCCTTCCACCGCTCCCGCCCCATCCAAACTGTTCAATAGTGCACTGAAAGATAGTTTACCTAGGGATTTGCGACCCTCGAATACGCTGTCCACATCTTCTAAGGCAATCACGCAGTTGGCGCTGATTTCGGACCAAGCGCGCAGCAAATCGCTGTCGTCCATATCGGTCAGGGTGAGGGACACCAGTTGTCGATCGAGTTGGGAGGCGATTTCCGTACCGGAACGCTCCGCGAACGCCTGCACCAAGGAGGTTTTGCCCGTACCCGGTGGCCCATAAAATAAGTAGCCCCGTCGCCAGGGAATGCCTCGCTGATCGTAGAGTTCGCAATTGGTCAGGAAGCGATCGATATCCGCGAATAACTCTCCTTCCACCCCTGGATCTAGGGTCAGGATCTCCCGCCGGCGCTTAGTTTGGGTGCGAACGATTCTCGTACCGAGAGGCTATGCCAACGCGCTGCTGGCTCCATAGAGGCGCACCGTGAGAGGGGCATCTTTGCTATAGGCTAGCTCCAGGGCTTGCAGCCAGCCGAACATCTGGCTTTGCCACAGCCGCAAGGGCAACAGCGAGAGCATTTGGGTAGTCTGCACATCGGTCACCTTAAAGTCATGACGATAGATGACGATGTAGGCTCCTTGGTGGAAGATGCCTACCCAGCCGCTGCGGGGTTGGAGTTTGGTTTTGAGGGTGGGGGATTCTACGGCGGCGGGAATCAGGGGGGCGGGTGATACAGGCGATTGCCCAGACTAGTGTCAATGGCAGCTTCTCTAGATTAATATCACCAGCTTGAACTACTACAGCCTGGAGGAGCCTGTTCTATCATGGGGGTAGTTGTGACTGGCAAGCCTTCCATGAATCTACCTCCTACCATTAACGCTCCGCAGTTCTGGCAATTGCTCCAGTGGATCTTCAAGCCGATCGACCTGCTCCACCGCTACAACGATCAATGCGGTGACACCTTTCGCCTGACCATGTCTGGAATCTTTAGCGGAGCCGTTTTTACCAGCGATCCTCAGGTCGTGCAGCAGGTGCTGACCAACGACACCAAACAGTTCTTGTCCCTCAGTGCGGCTAACCAAATCCTGCAACCATTTTTGGGCGATCGAGGGGTCATTCTGCTAGAGCGTGACGAACATCGGCAGCGTAGACAATTGCTGATGCCCCAGTTCCATGGCGATAAAGTCAAGAGCTATACGGATCTGATGCGAAATATTACGCGGGAACTAGTCAGCACCTGGCAAGTGGGCGATACAATTAATGTGCGGGAGCAAATGCAATCCATCTCCCTGGCCGTGATTCTGCAAGCGGTATTTGGAGTCTATCAGGGCGATCGCTACGAACAAATTAGAACCAAATTAATTGAAGTCCTGGCCCTGGTGGAATCACCGGTCAGCTCCGGTTTGCTCTTTTTCCCCGGCCTGCAAAAAGATTGGGGAGCGAGGAGTCCTTGGGGGAGGTTTGTGCGTCAGCGGGCGGAGCTGGATCGTTTGATTTATGCCGAAATTTCCGATCGCCGGAACGATCAGCACCGGGTTGATCGCTCCGATATCCTGAGTATGCTAATTGGCTCCCAAGATGCCGAAGGCCAAGGGATGACTGATGAAGAACTGCATGATGAATTGATGACGCTGCTGTTTGCTGGTCATGAAACCACTGCTACGGCTCTTTCCTGGGCAATTTATTGGATAAATTATCTCCCGGAAGTCCGAGAAAAACTGCTGGCCGAACTAGCCACGGCGGGAGATGATGCGCTGGCCCTGAGCCGTCTGCCATACCTGAGTGCCGTCTGCTCCGAAACTCTGCGGATTCATCCAGTGGGTATGCTGACCTTTGCGCGGATCGCTCAGGAACCCGTCCAGCTCAAGGGCTTCGATATTGCTGCTGGCACCCCGGTGGTCGGCTGCATCTATCTCACCCACCATCGATCGGATATTTACCCAGACCCGGAATCTTTTAAACCAGAGAGATTTATCGATCGGCAATATTCTCCCTACGAGTTCTATCCTTTTGGTGGTGGGGCGCGGCGCTGTATTGGCATGGCCTTAGCTCAACAGGAACTCAAGCTGGTGCTGGTGGAAGTCCTGCGCAACTGTCAGCTAGAGCTTACTGGGAAGTTGCCGATCGCCCCAATCCGGCGCGGAGTCACCCTCGGCCCTAATGGTGGCGTAACTGCCAAGGTGGTTTCTAATCATGCTGTAACGCCCTAGGGTCATTTTTTTGGCAACTAATTTGCGGGCCTTTAGGCATCGAGCAAGATCTGAACTATGACATCCAGATTTGGCTTTCAATCTTTTTTAACCTTGAACCACTTGTCATAGATTGTTTGATATGTGCCTTCTTCATGGATTTGCAAGAGAGCACTGTTAATGGATTTACGGTAGGGGCTATTGGTCGGCAAGGCAATACCATAGCTTTCCTCGCGCAAAAGACCATTGAGCAACTGCACTTTCCCTTGGCCTTCGTTGGCTGCGTAATACATCAATACCGGGGAATCGAAAACTACTGCGTCTGCTTTGCTATCTTGCAGTTCTTTGTAAGCCTTCTCGATCTTGTCTACCTCTAAAGTTTCGATCCGCTTTTCTTTCAAGAATTCAGCAGCGGTGCTGCCAGCAGTAGTTGCCACCTTCTTGTTTTGGAGATCTCCTAGGTTCTTGATGTCTCCCTGTAGGGTTTGCACCGTCATACTAGCGGTCACCGTTGCCGTGAAGTAGGAAACGAACAGGACGGCAATAAACATCCAGAAAACGGCCATGACCCGACCTGCGGCTCCCTTCGGCATCTGTTCTGCTTGGGTCGCGAGGGTGGCTGCCGACCACCAGGCAGCTTCAAAAATTCCTGGGAAATAGGATTCAGCGATTGGGCTATCGGGCAATTTCCGCTCCAGTAGCCAGATGATGTGGGCGGCGATCGTCACCAGGCCAATCGCCAACCCAATAATTTGCAAAAACGTGGGAGACAATAAATCCCGTACCAGCGTGCCAAATAATCCGACCTTTTGGCCGATCCGGGTCATAATTTGCAGACCCGCATTGAACATTGGATGGGAGAAATCCAGCTTTTTCTCGCGCTCTGCCGTAATCGAAATAGCCGCGATCGCCAGATCGACTTTTTTCTCTTCGACGGCCTTGAGCATAGTCGAGACCGTCGGGTAGGCCGTAATCTTGGATTCCACATCGAGCTTCTCGGCGATCTTTTGCCAGAGTTCCAGACTGAAGCCACTGTACTTGCCCTGATCTTCCATGGCAAAGGGTGGGAGTAGTCGAGTCGCCACCTGAAAAACCGGTTTTGGACTCTGGGCCTCGGCGGGGGACATCGAAAATTGCCGATTTCCGCCCCAACTAATCAGACTAATAGCTACGAGGCAGGCCCAAAAGCAGCCCAGCCAATTTTTCGTGATTTTTCTCATTGTCGTTCCATATTGATCGCCAGTCACTTCCGATTATAGACAGCCCCCGTGAGGCTCATGGCTAACGCTTAGTACCCATCCACCTCGGGCAGATCCGCAACTATCTGGAGCACTTGCTCTGGCTGGACTCGGTGGTACCAAGTCTGGCTGGGTAGCACCAATACATTTGGGCCATTGCCGCAGCGACCCAAACAGCCCGAGCCATCGCTAGACCTGGAGGCGATCGATCGAAAAGCCACTAGCACCTGTGCTGCACCTTGTTTTCGACAGGTCAGATGTTGGCAAACCAGAAAAGATTGAGGGTGAGTCATGGAGTTGGAAGAGGCGGAGGTTTACAAAACTTTTTGAATAAGGTTACAAACTTTTAACTTATTTCCCTTTTGCGGAGCAGAATGGAGCGCCTGCGGTACACTGAGCTTTGATTATGAGTTTCTAGTCATACTCTAGACTCACCTGTTGGGGGTTTAATATCATATGTCTCATAGCGTTAAAATTTACGATACTTGTATCGGTTGCACTCAGTGTGTGCGGGCTTGCCCGCTCGACGTTTTGGAAATGGTTCCCTGGGATGGCTGTAAAGCTGCTCAGATAGCCTCCTCCCCGCGTATTGAAGACTGCGTTGGCTGTAAGCGTTGCGAAACTGCTTGCCCTACGGATTTCCTCAGTATTCGGGTATATTTAGGTGCCGAAACCACGCGCAGCATGGGCTTGGCTTACTAATCTTTTTTAGTAGAAAATCCTATCTATTTCTTGGCCCGCCGACAGCCTCTGTCGATCGGGCTTTTTCGCGTCTCAATGCAGCCAAGAAAGGTCTCAGGTAATCGGCTCCCGGCTCCAAACCCCTTTCGCCCCGATCGATTACGGCGGCTTGAGCTGCCGCTGCTTGCCACCAAGCCGCCACCGCCGCTCCGCTAAAATAATCGCCACCTTGGGCGACTAAGCCGCCAATCAGACCCGTGAGCACATCGCCACTACCGCCTCTGGCCAAGGCCGGGGTGCTATCCCCGATCGACCAAGTACAGCCATCTTGATCTGCCACGATTGTCCGCGCCCCCTTAAACAGCACGATACATTTCCCGAGCGCTGCCGCTTGCTGGGCTACTTCCAGCCGAGAACCAAGGGCTATATTGGGCCACAGTCGACGCAGTTCGCCTAGATGGGGGGTCAAAATCGTGGGGGCACTGCGCCGACGCAGTTTATCCAGACCAAGCTCCGCCAAAATATTCAGCCCATCCGCATCCAGCACCAAAGGTTTTTCCACCACCAAAAGCCGTTCGATGATCGCCCTCGGCTCCTTCGTCAAGCCACAGCCACAGGCGATCGCCCCATATTTCGACCAATCCAAGGCCGGGAGTTCGCCGATCGCGCCGCGTTCCGTTTCGGGACAAGAAATGACCACCGCTTCCGGCAGTTGCTGGAGGATCAGGAATTGGAGGGATTGGGGGACGGCGATCGACAACATCCCCACCCCGGTGGCTCTGGCTCCCAGTCCGGCCAAAATCGCTGCCCCGGCATACTGGCGGGAACCGACCACTAACAAGAGATGACCCTGCTGATATTTGTGCGTGAGGGGCGAACGGGGCTGGAGCAGTCGATCAGCAGCGAATGCTGGAGTGACTAGTTGATGCTGGGGCCGTTCGCCCAGCACCGCTTGGATATCTGGGAGGGGGATCTGGAAGTCAATCAGTTCTAGTTGACCCAAGTAGGGCAAGGCTGCATCGGCGACGCAAGCCATTTTCCAGAGACCCAGACAGAGCGTGTGGGTAGCTTGGATGGCCGTACCCAGCACTGCGCCGCTATCGGTCTGGATGCCGGCCGGCAGATCGATGCTGATGATCGGTTTCTGTAAACCATTAACTATTTCGATGACCTGGGAGAGGGGGGCCGAGATTGATCGATTGAGGCCACAGCCAAAGAGTCCTTCGACGATCGCATTGCTGGCCCCTAGCTCGGCGGGGGTAGTGACTACGCTGAGGCCCAGGCTGGTGGTGGTGTATTGCCAATGCTGTTCCGTCAGTTCTTTCGCCGAGCTGGCTGCTCGATACAGGCTGACTTCATAGCCTTGGTAATGGAGTTCTCTAGCCACTACTAGCGCATCGCCACCGTTGTGTCCGGGTCCTACTAACACCCCGATCCGGCGATAATCGGTAGGCGGATAAAGAGCCTGGATCCTTTGGGCGACGAGGATCCCAACTTTTTCCATGAGCGCGGCGAGGGGCATTCCGGCCTGAAACATGCGCCGCTCGATCGCCTTCATCTGGTTGGCCATCACCAAATAGGCATCAATAGACCGCTGGCTCACCATCTAGACTTTAGTCTCTTCCACATCTGCAGCTTTCAACGTATTCACCACGTCTTCTAGGACGCCCGCCGCTTCATCGTTGTCCACATCCAAGGCTTCCCGGAGTTCTTTCATAAAGGCCTGCTTGCTGGGGGGGATTTCCAGGGTATTCTCATCGATCAAGGTGGCTACGGCCATGGCATAGGCATCGATCACCAAGTCATCGGAAATTACTTCCACATCATCGGCGGCATTGAACAAGGCTCCCAGACCTTCGCCCTCGACAATTTCCATTAGCTTGTCAATGATCCCGAAGAGTTCCGCCTCTTTGTATTCGTCAAAAATCTCGAAATCTTGCAAAATGTCGATCAGGTCTTCTGCTGGAATCTCCGCATCGGGTCGATCGGCCAACAGCGCAATCACCGCGATCGCCGCAATGCCTTCGGCTGGGGTGAGTTTGACATCCGTAAACTCATCGGAATTGTTCAGAATAGTTTCGTACTTAGGCATTGCAAAAACTCCTGCACTTCGGGGCGGCCAGATCTCGACAGTTCTCCCAAGTACCATATAGCAAATTCTGGTGGGATTCTGAAGAATCTTTAACAAACAGCAAGATTTGGGGTAGTGCCGCTCCCATTAGCGCTGGACTGTTTGTGCGGCATTCCAGAGGAAACGCTAGTACCTATTGCCCTGGCATTAGCACCTATCGACCCCCGCATGGCAGAATGTGGAAGTCTGCCGCTCTGCTTCCTATTGCAAATCCTATGACAGTCCAAACTAATCTGGCCTTCTTTGGTCGCGTCCTGCGCCAGAAAAAGCTTTCCAGTCGCCTGATGGCGATCGGTTTGACCACCACGATCCTGTTCTTGGCGATCGCTCTTCTATCTCCGCTCCTAGTGAATTTGGGGCTGATGATCGACCCCCAGGATTCGATTACCTACGCCATTCATGAACCTCCTTCGGCGGCCCATTGGTTTGGCACCAGTCGGGAAGGCTACGATGTGTTTGCCCGAACTTTGTCCGCAACCCAAGCGGCTTTTCAGGTGGTGCTGGCGGCTACGGCCATGAGCCTGTTAATTGGGGTGCCATTGGGCATGGTCAGCGCTTATCTGGGCGGCAACATCGATCGGGTCTTGCTGTTTTTGATGGATACCATCTACACCTTGCCGGGATTGTTGCTGTCGATCGTGCTGTCTTTTATTGTGGGCAAGGGTGTTTTTAATGCGGCGATCGCCATTAGTATTTCCTACATTCCCCAGTACTACCGGGTGGTCAGGAACCAAACGGCCAGCCTCAAGAATCAAATGTTCGTAGAAGCCGCCCAAGCCTTGGGAGCTTCCACTCCACGGGTGCTCTGGAAGTATCTTTTTGCCAATGCCATCCAGAGTGTACCGGTGCTGTTTACGCTCAATGCTGCCGATGCCATTCTAGTTTTAGGCGGTCTGGGTTTCCTCGGTTTGGGTCTACCCGAAGAGATTTCCGAGTGGGGTCACGATCTGCGAGAAGCCCTGCCGGCACTTTCCACCGGCATTTGGTGGACAACTTTTTTTCCTGGCTTGGCGCTCACTGCAATGGTTACAGGACTTTCTTTACTAGGCGAAGGACTGAGCGAACTAATTAATCCAAAAGAAAGGGAAAGCTAGAAGTAGAAGTCACAGTTCTCAGTTAGATCCTCCTTGTTTCCAAGGGGGATTTTTTATTGGCCATGGCATAGTGCATCAATACTAATGCAAGAATGTATAATATGAGACCGTTAGGATGCTATCGAAATGCTATACCATGGGCATATTGTTACAAGAATTGTGATTCTTTTGTTTTTCACCCCATGAGCTTGAATGATGAGAGTGCAGTGGCGGAGATGCTCTCCCGCTATGGATTTGATCTGGGTGGCCAAACGGCTGCCAATTTGGTGCGGGCTTGGAGCCGCCAATTCGATCCCAGTTGGCTGTTGCCGGCGGTGATCGAAGCGCTCGATCGGGGTCGTTATAAATCTGCTTCAGTGGAACAGGTGTTGGCGAGTTGGCAGCGGTCTGGCACGGCTAATCCCAGGTTTAAGGCGGATTTTGCTGCCATGGTGCTGAGCAAAATTGATGCTAGCCCGACCCTGTTGGAAGAAAGCGAGCTTAATGAATCTTTACTAGATGCTGAAATCACCAGCTATACGGAGTCGGTTGTAGAAGATACCGTAGCACCAGTGTTCGATCTGAGCGATCCGGCCTTGGCTGAAGACGGTGAAAAGTTTCAGGCGTTACATACTTCTTCGGCCATGTCGGCTAGTTTGATTCCTACCCAATATCCCCCCCTGCCTCTCCGCAAACCGGACGATCGGTGGGATGAGCACTATGATGACCGGAGTGCGCCATCTTTGCCTGAGACCTTTACGCCTCCTACCCAGGTTTCGCAGTTTTACTATCGGCTGCTGGCCATGGCAGATACGGCTCCAGCGCAATCTGATAGTGCAGCAGCGGTTTTAACTATGCCGCCAATGGTAGCGGAAGGTTGATCTAATTACCGCCCATAGCCGATGATAATGGCGTAGGCGTTAATTAGATAGAGGTCTCTGTGAAACGAGTTTTAAGCATTATTTTGGGGGGCGGTGCGGGCACTCGACTGTATCCCTTGACCAAGCGACGGGCCAAGCCAGCTGTGCCTTTAGCTGGTAAGTATCGGCTGATCGACATTCCGGTGAGCAACTGCATTAACTCCGAGATTTTTAGCCTCTATGTTTTAACTCAATTTAACTCCGCTTCCCTGAATCGCCACTTGGCTGCCACCTACAACTTTACTGGCTTTACCAAGGGCTTTGTGGAAGTGTTGGCGGCCCAGCAAACTCCCGACAATCCCAATTGGTTTCAGGGCACTGCCGATGCGGTGCGTCAGTATCTCTGGCTGTTTGAAGAAGCCGATGTGGATGAATTTTTGATTCTCTCGGGCGACCACCTGTACCGGATGGACTACCGATTGTTTGTGGAACGCCACCGCCAAACCAATGCGGATATTACGATCTCGGTGGTACCGATGGATGAGAAGCGGGCCTCGGATTTTGGTCTGATGAAGATCGATGACAAGGGTCGGATTGTGGACTTTAGTGAAAAGCCCAAGGGCGACGAACTCCATGCGATGCGGGTGGATACTCAGTCTTTGGGCTTGACTGCGGCCCAAGCGGCGGAGCAGCCCTACATTGCTTCCATGGGTATTTATGTTTTCAAGAAACAAGTACTGATCGACTTGCTGAAGAATTCGATCGACCAGACCGACTTTGGCAAAGAAATTATTCCGGGCGCGTCGGGTAAATACAATTTGCAAGCCTTCCTCTTCGATGGCTATTGGGAAGATATCGGGACGATCGAGTCTTTCTACGATGCCAACCTAGCTCTGACCCAGCAACCCCTACCGCCTTTCAGCTTCTATGACGAGAATGCGCCGATCTACACTCGATCGCGCTATCTACCGCCTACCAAGATGTTCGATGCCAAGATCACCGAGTCGATGATCAGCGAAGGCTGTATCTTGAAGAACTGCACCGTACACCATTCGGTTCTGGGTGTGCGATCGCGTATTGGTGCAAACTGCGTGGTGGAAGACACCATGATGATGGGGGCTGATATGTACGAACCCTTTGGCGAGCGAGTCTCCCAAGCAGAACGGGGCGAAGTTTCCCTCGGGCTGGGGGCTGGCAGTATTATCCGGCGGGCAATCATCGATAAAAACGCGCGCATTGGCACCAATGTCAAAATCATCAACAAGGACAATGTCCAAGATGCCCAACGTGAAGATGAAGGCTTCTACATCCGCAGCGGGATTGTAGTGGTGCTGAAAAACGCCATTATCGCCAACGACACCATCATCTAGGCTGCAATTATGTATGGGATCTAGGCTCACCAAGAGGAAACCTATGACGATATCGTTAGGTCTCGCAGTATCCGGTGCTGTAAAGAAAAAAATGGGTGAAGAGGGACTCGAACCCCCGACCAGCTACTTAGAAGGTAGCTGCTCTATCCGGCTGAGCTATTCACCCTAGGTCTCGATCCATCTTAGCGCAGCGGTGGACATCCAACAATCCCAGAGAATAAGTAGTTCGTCAAGACTATTTTGACTCCAACACAAAGAAAGGGGAGGTTGCAGTGATTGCAACCTCCCCTTTCTGATCTCCAATGTTTAGTCGGTCTATACCAACTTCAAATCTGGGTAGTGGGCCATAATGTCATCGGAGCTAAGACTATCACCATCGGCTTGGGGAGTCCAGACCACCTCGATCGCCATCACATCCGCAGCGGGCAAGCTCCCAATTTGGTTCAGTGTTTGCTTCATATCAGCTTCACTGTTGATTTTGGGGAACTTCAGCTGAGACTGGGTAGCTACCAAGAGTGTCACCACTACATATTCTGCATCACCATTCATGGCCACCAGCTCTGCCGGAGTTTGGGGGACGATCGAAGTAGTCGTCGCACCGGCCAGCTTCGGACTGCTCACCTTGCCATTCATGTTGGCCAAAGTTTCTTCCGTGAACTTGCTGCGCTCGCTCATGGCCAACCGGTTGAAGACCGTCTCGGCTCCACTGAGCTTGGGTAGCTCCGTAGCAGCGGAACCATAAACCCAGTATTCGGGGTGGCGCAACAGGGCCAAGCTGACTTCTTGGAGTACCTTAGCCCGACCGGTGCTGCTATCAGTATCCGCATTAAAAGCGATCCGATCCATATCTACTTGGAGACTGCGGGCTTGGGCCATTAGGCCCACCCGGACTTGCGCGATCGAAATGGTGGGATTCTCGCTGTCGGCCAAAGCGCCGTCTCCAAAGCTATTGCGGAAGGTTTGGAAGAGATAGGAGGCGATCGCCATCATGATTAACATCGAAAACAGACCACCACCGCCAAACCCGACGCCGTAGAAAGGCATGAAAGGCGAGAAACCAAAACCACCACCGTACCCACCACCTCGATAGTTGCTGCCACCGCCCACTGGTGCGCGGTAAGTGCGACTGGGTGCCCGGAAAGAACCACCGCCGATCCGGCCACCACTACGGGCTGCCCAGGCATCGTGAGCATTGCTAAAAACGAGTGTAAAAGACAAAGCCAAAACTATCAGTGGCTTGTAAAGGGTCCGAACTGCGGCCCAAACTTTTTTGAACATTGGCACCATAATCCTGTGCGCTCCAGCTTGCTATATCGATGGATTTATTACTTCAATCTAGCTTGAATCTCTCATTTTTGGTGAGGGGGAGGGCATGGGGGGATTCCCGAAATGTGCAGTTAGCTCAGCCGCCGCCGACGATCGTGACAATCTCTAATCGGTCTCCTGCAGCCAACAAAGTCTCTGGCCACAGCTGCCGCTGGAGGATCTCCCCGTTGTACTCAACGGCTACCAGCAGCGGATTTAGGCCGATCTGGGTCAAAAATGTGGGCAGGTCTGTTGGCTCCTGACAGGTCTGAGATTCGCCGTTAACTTGAAGATGAATGGTCACGGGTTGGAAACATAAACTAATGCTTAAGATTTTAGGCCAAGGGTGGTGAGGGCGGCGCAACGGTTTCGATCGATCTCCCCAATCCCTTAACAGCAACTGCTGCGACCACAACTCATAAATCTTATAAAAAATTAACAATCTCCTTGACTCGTGGCGAATCTTGGGCGAAACTTAACCGAAGAGAGCAACTACCCCACTTGGTAAAGACTTTTGTAAAGATGCAGAAATTTCCTCTGTCCCCAGCGATTGTCTTGCTCCAATCAATATCTATCTTTGCTTTCCTCCCTCTATGGCCATAGAAACACTGGAATTCACCATCTACCCAGATGGCAGGGTAGAAGAAAAAGTTACTGGGGTGACCGGTACCTCTTGCACTAAGGTAACTGCCGAGATCGAAGAGGCGATCGGTCGGGTGCTGTCACACCAGACCACGGAAGAGTTCTTTGCCCAGGAAAATTCCCAAACAGCTAGTAATAGCAACCTCACTGCCTGGTAACCAATTTTTATCTAAACTTTACCCCTACTCCTATGTCCCACTTCAGCAAGATCAAAACCCAAATTCGCAAGGTAGAATTTCTCTCCGCCGCCCTCGATGATTTGGGTGTGGGCTGGAAAAGTGGGCCGCACCAAGTGCGTGGTTATCAAGGTGAAACTCGGACTGCTGATGTGGTGATTTCCCAAGCAAATGGTTACGATGTGGGCTTCAGTCACAACGGTCAGGAATATGAACTGGTGACGGATCTGGAGTTTTGGCAACAAAATTGGTCGGTCGATCGATTTCTGAATAAAATCACCCAGCGCTATGCCTACCATGCAGTCAAAGAATCCGCTGCCCAGCAGGGCTTCCAGGTAGCCGAAGAACATAATAATCAAGATGGTTCAGTCCGCTTAGTCGTCCAGCGCTGGACTGCATAGGATCCTCCGGTGGAGGTGTGTGGAGGCAGCTTTTAAGCCTGTTTCTGCACACCTCCCACTAATTTCTCGGCGTTTACTCCGGAGCGACCATGCAGGAATCTTTTGATAATTCACCGGAACTCGGTGGTCTGTGGCGCGATCGAGACGAAAGATCGGGTAATGAGCCAGAACTGGGCGGGATCGTCCGCCAAAAGGGTGTCTATGTGGACGAGCTGACCTGTATTGGTTGTCGCTTTTGCGCCCATGTGGCCCGGAACACCTTTTATATCGAGCCGGACTACGGTCGATCGCGGGTGGTGCGCCAGGATGGTGACGATGAGGATACGGTGCAAGAGGCGATCGATACCTGCCCGGTGAATTGTATTCAGTGGGTGGATTATACGGAATTGAAAAAGTTAGAGGCCGAGCGAGAGTTCCAAGAAATTCCGATCGCGGGCTTCCCGATCGATCGAGCTGCTCTGTCCGTAAAAATCAGGCAGAAGAAAGCTGCTCGGCAACGAGCCAAACAGAAAAATGATTGATAATTTATGGCCACCCATCGACTACTCTGAAGCCGCTTTTGTGGCGGATAATGCCACTGTATTGGGGAATGTGCTAATTGGGAGAGCGGCGAGTATCTGGTACAACGCCGTAGTCCGTGGGGATGTATCGGGAATTTCCATCGGTCACTATAGCAATGTGCAAGATGGAGCCGTGCTCCATGGCGATCCGGAACTGCCCACGGTGCTAGAAGACTATGTGACGATCGGCCATCGGGCGGTGGTACATTCCGCTTACATCGAGCGGGGCTGTTTGATTGGGATTGGGGCGATCGTCTTGAATGGGGTGCGGGTGGGTACCGGCAGCATTATTGGAGCCGGCTCTGTGGTGACCAAAGATGTGCCGGCTCGATCGCTTATGGTAGGAGTCCCAGCCAAGCTATTACGTACCTTGAGCGATGCAGAGGTGGCCGATGGCATCAGCCATGCGGAGAAATATGCCAAGTTGGCTCTGTTTCATGCCGGACGGGGTCAGGATCTGGGATTCGTTTAGAGAAATTGAGTTTATGCATTCCACCTACGAAATTTTAAGAGATGCTCAGCGACAGCGAGTGAGCGATGGAGAAACAGGGCCGTTGCTGGGGAGTTCAGGGGGTCTTCAGCTGGTTTTGGTGTGGTCGCAGTTGGGTGACTTCGATAGCTTGGAATATGCTTGGTGGTTGCGGCGGGAGCGAGAGCGGTTGTTGGCTGCGGGGGTGACAGTGAGGGCGATCGGGATTGGCGATCGGGCCGCAGGCCAGAAATTCTGCGCCTATACGGGCTTCGATCCTGCGGCCCTCTGGATCGATCGAACGGCGGAACTCCACCGTCAACTGGGGTTGTATGAGGGATTGACCTGGCGAATTCCCGGTTTAGGGCCGAGTCAGAATGCTTGGCTGAATTTGATGTTGATGTGCGCGGGGATTGGCAGTCCCGGCACCCTGCGGGAAGTTTTGCGCGGGTACTTGGGCGATACGGGCTGTCGCCAACGATCGGCTCCCCAGCTGATTGGCGCGGATGAGGAGGTGAAAGCGGCTCCTTTGCCGACTTTGAAAGGCTCATTTTTCGATCTGGCCGGTGGTCGAGGCTTTCAGCGACCCTTTGAGTTAGCGACCTTGCGGTTGCGCAATATGGTGGAGGTGTTGCAAGATTGGGGCGGCTATGTGCCCGATGGAGCCTATTTGACCCAGCGTGGGGGGACTTTTTTGTTTGATGGCCAAGGCAGCAACTTGCTGTATGAACATCGCGATCGAGGCATCCTAGGATTCTCCGAAAACATGAGCGATCCCTTGTCTTTTCTCTGGAATCCCAGCAGTTGGGCCGAGCCAATGAGCCAGAAACCCGACTTCTAAAACGATTAGCTAGCTGCGCAGCTAGCTAATCGTTTTAGAAGTCGGGTTTCTGTCGAGGAGCCCTGCTGGGCTAAGGGCAAACTTGGTTCTATGATGAGATCGCAAATTTCAGCGAACTGACTATGACTAAGTATGTGATGTGGGGCAGCTACTGCGCCGATGTGTTGGAAAAGCGTGCACCCCATCGGCAAGCCCACTTGGATGGACTGCACCAACAAAAGGCCGATGGCATGCTGGTGACGATCGGCCCCACCCAAGATCTGACCAAGGTGTTTGCCATCTACGAAGCCGCAGACATTGACAAAGTACGGCAGCTCGTAGAAGCCGATCCCTACTGGCGGCACCAGATTTGGATCGAGTACGAAGTCAAGGAATGGATTCAAGCCATCTAGAAGCGGCAGTGGGCAAGATTTTGACGTAGTATTGAGGGATACAGAGATTTTGCCCTGCTTCGCCTATGACTGACGTAGATTTCCAAGCCATCGATCGAGCGCTATCCAATCGCCACATCGACTTAGATCCGGGCGGCTACTTGATCATCTACATCGATGTGGCCACCAAAACCATCTGCGCCAAGCACTTCACCAATGTTATCGACGATCGAGGACTGGCCGTAGATCCGGCAACTGGCAAGGTGATCCCAGCTAAAGGCAAAGTCGAGCGTCAGCCCGCCACCATTTTTACCGGCCACACCGCCAAGGAACTTTGTGTGGCCATCTTCGAGCAGACCTCACCCTGCTTGGTGACTATGCTCGACCATGCTGCCTACATTGGCCGCGAAGCCCAGCGGGCCGAGGCAGCGATGTTAGCCGGTACGGAATACATTCAAGATTAGGCCCAGCGCTATGATGCAGTGGCAGCGACTGCTTTACCCCCAACGCTTGGGCAAGACCGTCAGCGAAGATCTGAGTCTGGCCCGCACTCCTTTTCAGCGAGACTTCGATCGGCTGATTTTTTCAGCTGCTTTTCGGCGATTGAAGGACAAAACCCAAGTTTTTTCCCTGAGCCAGAATGACTATGTGCGCACGAGGTTGATCCACAGTCTGGAGGTAGCCAGTGTCGGTCGTTCCCTCGGTCGGGTCGTGGGTGAACAGATCGAGACGGGCTTGGATTATGTCACCGCTGCGGATGTGGGTGATATTGTGGCGGCGGCCTGCATTGCCCATGATATTGGTAATCCACCCTTTGGTCACTCTGGCGAAAACGCCATCCGCTCGGGTTTCCAGGCTTGGCAAAGTCGGCAAGCAGATTTGGGTCTGACGGTAGCTCAACAAGCGGATTTGGAGCGGTTTGAGGGCAATGCCCAGGGGTTTCGGACGATCGCTCGCCTAGAGATTCCTCATCGGCCCGGTAGCCTTCAGTTAACCTGTCCGACGATCGCGGCTTTTGCTAAGTATCCGAGGGAATCTTGGTTGCTCTCCGGTACTAATACTCCGTGTCTAGCGGAGAAGTATGGGTTTTTTCAGGCCGATCGAGAGCTGTTTAGCACCGTGGCCGAGGCTGTGGGCTTGATTCCCCATGGCGGGCTGGGATTAGCTTGGTGTCGTCATCCTTTGACTTATCTAGTAGAGGCAGCGGATGATATTTGTTATTCGGTGGTGGATATTGAGGATGGCTATCAGATGGGCTACCTGAGTTTTGGGGAGGTGGCTGAACTGTTGAACCCGATCGCCAAGTTGGATCTAGGGTTAGAGCTAGGAGCCGAGGCGGAACAGGTGATCCATTTGCGGGCCAAGTCGATCGACATTCTGGTGCGGGAAGCGGCTACCAACTTTTTACAACGAGAAGCAGAGATTTTGCGCGGGGAATTCACCGGCGATCTCTTGGCCCTCAGTCATCACCAAGCAGCCTTGGGAGCCATTCACCATAAGGCTAGGCGCACTATTTTTGAGCATCCCCTGGTGGTAGGTGTGCAGATTGCAGGCTATGAGGTTTTGGGTAAACTGTTCAATGAGTTTGCCGATGCCCTGCGCCAGCCCACCAATCCCAAGAGCCAACTGGTATTACAAATGTTACCGAAGCATGCTCCTGGTGGAGATAGTTATCAACAACTACTACAAGTGACAGATTTTATTTCGGGAATGACTGATTCCTATGCCACTCGTCTATTTCAACAATTCTCAGGGATTTCTTTATTGTGATTAAGAAATTATCGTTATTACTATTATTAATAACTATAGTTAGTTGCGGCCAAACTACGGAATCAAAAAAAACAGCCCAGTCTCCGTCTAGTGGGACGCCGCTGGAGGCCAAGAATTCGACAACGCCTTCGGCTTCAGCTACATCCTCTAATCTGTTACCAGCTATTCCGGCTGGTTGGCAATGGATTTCTGGCGGGCGAGCTAGGATTGCGGTGCCGCCCAGCTATGTGGGTGGTAGTCCAGAGAATTTGGCGGCGATCGCTGCCCAACTGCCAGAAGCGGGTCTGGATCAAGGGAGCTTAGTGGAGTTGCTGGGTCGCTATGTGGGGCCGACGAATTTGTTTGCGATCGATCGCACCACCCTCACCAAGGCTTTCCCGACAAATCTCTCCCTAGCCCTAGATGGCAAACCCCAGGCCAAGGATTTAGATAGTTATCTGGCCGGTGCGGTGCGAGAATTAGCTGGCGATTGGCAAGTGCAGCAGCAGGAGAAAATTACTTTCGGCAACCGCCAGTTTGCCAAGATTCGGGCGGTCGCCCAGAAAACATCGGTGGCAGTGACCATCTATATTACCAGCGATGCCGGCAAGTTTTGGTTGCTGACGTTTACGTCAGAAAAGGGGGCTAGCAATTCCGTAGCCGCAGATTTTCAGCAAATAGCTGCTTCTTTGCGATCGCTATAGCTAACTGCGAAAAAAAGCAGTCTGCCAAGTACAATCAATTCCGAATTTGGAATTGATTGTACTTGGCAAACCGTATTCTGGGGGGGTCGCCCCCCAGACCCCGATTGGAAAGGGCTGGAGCCGCCACCTGCGGGCGGCTATAGAAGCCCGTGGGCGTTACGCCGCCCTCCAAACCACCCACGTAGGGGTTGATTTTGCTGAGTTGGGTTGGAGGCCGCAACTGCGCGACAACGCTAGATCTAACGTGAGTTCGGGATAAGCTATGGAGCTGCAACCTACTTGTAGCTTTGTATCCGGTCAACTTCGCCCCCCTAACCCCCCAATTCTGGGGGGAACCGGAGAAGAATGAGAATTTTAGAGGGATCAGTTTAGAAAGGTTG